>WLPJ01000001.1 GCA_009698815.1 Actinomycetota bacterium
TATTCTGCAACCAGATGTTAACCGCGTTGGTGGAATCACTGAAGCCCGAAAGATTTGGGCGATGGCTGCAGCTAAAGACCTACCTGTTGTCCCACACGGCAATGACCTTCACAACCTCCACTTGGTTTTCTCACAAGTCAATACGCCATACACCGAATACTTCCCAGCAGTTTCAGAGGGTGGTTATTCACACTTCTGGAATTTATTTGAGGGAAATCCAATAGCAAAGGATGGAAAGATCGCGATCAGCGACAAGCCCGGACTCGGATACACCCTTGATCACAACATGCTTGCCACGCTGTCATTAAAGGAATAGACGCAGCATGTTAAAAATAGTTGACACACATGTGCATCTATTTGACCTTACCCATAAAGATCTTCTTTGGTCATGGTTGGCGCCAGGCGCAGAGGAGGGTCGACTTGGAAATATCGATGGCATCAAATCTTTGCGCTATGAAGCCGAGAATTTAATTGCCGAATCTAGGTTTGCTGCAGTCGATAAATTCGTCCATATTCAAGCCGCAATTGGCTCAAAGGATCCCGTAATAGAAACTAAGTGGCTATCGCAGATGTTTGCCAGAACGAGCCTACCAGCGGCGATAGTTGGGCATGTTGACCTGACGCTTGAGAGTGCGCAGAAAGTCATTGACCAACACTTACAATTTGCAAATTTCAGAGGTGTACGCGATTTTGCGGTGGAAGGTGCTTTATCGAGTGGCGATATAAATAAAGAATTAAATTTGGCGCTGAGTTATCTAGCTGAGAATAATTTAGTTCTAGATTTAGACTGCCAATGGCCGAATATGACTCTTGCGGCCGCAATGGCTAGAAAACATCCGCAGTTAAAAATTGTGATTGAGCATATCGGCATACCTACTTCAACAACGGATGGATATTTTGCCAATTGGAAAATCGGAATGCAGGCCTTAGCTAATGAACCAAATATTTTCTGCAAGATATCTGGGGTAGGAATGATGGATCCAAAATTTACATTATCTAGTATCCGGCCTTGGATCGAACATTGCGTATCAATTTTTGGACCCGAACGTTGCATGATTGGTTCGAATTGGCCGCTAGATCGCCTCTTTAGTTCTTATGACGCTGTATTCAATATCTATCGCGAGATCATTTCACAATATTCTGTGGAAGAGCAGATTGCTATTTCTTCTGCCACAGCAAATAGTTTTTACAGAATTTAGTTGTAAATGAAACCTGGAATTGCGACTCTCGCAAAGCTGCGCTCACTAACGGAGGAGGATAAAATGGCAAGTGATCTAAGCAATTTCAGTGGTCAAGTTGTTTTGATTGTGGGGGCAGCAAGTGGAATTGGCCGAGCAGCGGTGCATTTAATTACATCGCGTGGCGGCAAAGTTGTGATTGCTGATTTAGATAAAGCAGGGCTAGCATCACTCCAAAAAGAGTTAGGGCTTAAAGATAATCAGGTTAAGGTCGTTAACTTGGGCGATCAATCGAGCGTCCAGACGCTAATTACCTCTGTAATTTCTGACCATGTTCAAATTGATGCGCTAATCAATACTGGCGGCGTTGTTGGTCCAACAAATACAAAGGCTGAAGACGTAGATTGGGCAGCCTTTGAAAAAACCATCACAATCAATTTATTTGGAACAATTTGGTTAACTCAAGCGATTCTCCCTTATTTGAAAGCTAGAAAATATGGCCGAATCGCACATGTTGCATCCATTGCCGGTAAGGAAGGCAATCCAGGAATGCACGCCTACAACACATCTAAGGCAGGAATGATTGGCTTTATTAAGGGTGTTGGTAAAGAGGTAGCGGCTGAAGGGATCACGATTAATGCGCTAGCCCCTGCAGTGATCAGAACTCCGATGAACGCGGATACAAGTGAAGAGACACTCAAATACATGTTAGGCAGAATCCCCATGGGACGTGTTGGAGAGCCCGAGGAGGCCGCCGAGATGTTGGCATTTATGGCATCCAAGGCATGCTCGTTCACAACAGGCTTTACCTTTGATGCATCCGGAGGAAGGGCTACTTACTGAAATCAGTTGGCTTGAATGTCCGTGACTCATTGCGCACAGCGAAGTTAGTGATTTAGATTGGTGTGATCAGGTTTTCAATCTTGGAACGTAATCCTGGCCAAGATTTTGCAAAGCTGGGATGCAACGGCAATCGCGTAACATCATCGAATAAAACCCATTTAACTTCGTGCGATTCATCATTTAGTTCGTGCGCCTCTAGTTGGGTGTGCGCTTTGGCAATTATCGTCTGGTAACTCCAGATACCGTGATCATCGACATGGGTATCTTGTGTTGTTAAATACTGTGGATCAATTCCGGTCTCTTCTACCGCCTCGCGAATCGCACCTTCGATAACGCTTTCATGTGAATCACGAGCCCCACCTGGAATTCCCCAAGTATCGCCGTTATGCACCCATGGCGCGCGATGCTGCAACAAAATTGCACCATCACGATAGATCAAAAGTCCGGCCGCACCATTTAGACCCCAGTGTTTGCTTCCGCAACTGCACTCGATCCAACCGTCTCCATCGCGCGCAACCATCACTTACCTAGAGTGTCATAACTATCCACAACTTTCGACTTTAGCTACAGATGAGGTAAGCGCAGGTTCTATTTTGCGCCACATGAAACTCAAAATCCTTGCTTTAATCACCGCGCTAATAGCGGCCACAATTTCCCCAAGCGCAGCAGCTGATTGCGAAATTACTTGCGTGGATGTCTATACCCAAGATGGCCAATTGATCCTTGAAGCCCGCAAGGGATCTGGCCCAAAAGCTAGCGCTGCGGTGAAACCGAAAAATGTTGCTAGACCAAAAGCCAAAGTGGAGGCTAAGCCGAAGGTTGTAGTTAAGCCAAAAGTAACTGCTAAGCCACTAGTTACTTCAAAACCAAAGATGGCGGTACCAAAGAAGAAAGTCGCCCCTAAAAAAATTGCACCAGTAGCGGTAGCGGCAACTTCCCTTAGCGATCGCATCAGCAAATCTCTGCCGACCGCTGGGATTTCATATCAACCTAATTTTCAACCGCTAATAAATGTTCCTGTCTATTTTTGGAGCGATGTGCCGACTTTATTTCGAAGCAAGGTTGATCTAATCGGTGAATCAATTGATGTGGCAATGCGACCTTCATTTACTTGGTCATTTGGTGATGGATCTTTTGCAACAACTACAGATCCGGGCGGGCCATATCCCAGCGGCAAGATTACGCATATTTACTCAAATCCCGGAACGTACCCAGTAATTCTGATTACAACTTGGGGTGGATCTTTTTCACATAACTCAATTGAACGCGCCATCACTGGTCAGATCAAAAAGAGCACCGCACTGTCCATCACCGTGGTGGCAGCTCCAACTCGCTTCATGAATTGAGCAAAGATGACCACACTTACCTCACCGCACGATTTAATTTCTGCCATTCCATTTCTGATTGGCTACCACCCAGTTGATTCACTTGTTGTCGTGTCAATTAAAGACGATTGTGTTGGCATGGCGATGCGTGTTGATTACCCAAGTGATCTGCCGGCATCAGCCTATGATTTACTGGCATCACATC
Source organism: Actinomycetota bacterium (assembly GCA_009698815.1). Lineage (GTDB taxonomy): Bacteria > Actinomycetota > Actinomycetes > Nanopelagicales > Nanopelagicaceae > Planktophila. Next base: position 3,552 of record WLPJ01000001.1, read on the forward strand.
TGCAACGTGAAGGTTCAAGCGGTGCTCTCTTGGTGGCCTACGTTCCAGCGACGCGAAACGATGGGGAAGCGGTCTTAAGTGATTTGGCGGAAGCACTTAAACGCATTGACGTTGCTATTGATGAATCACTTTTAATAAAAGGTGGGCGCTATCGCTCAATGATTTGTACGGATTCGCTGTGCTGTCCTTCGGGTGGTCGTGATCTTCCAGAAATTAGCGCTTCGCGTATTGCGCTAGAACATGTGATTGCTGGCCGCACCATGCCATTTGCAAATATTGAGGCGCTTACCGATTCAATTTTGCCCCTGGTTATAAGTGAGGATTCCAAGTGGATTACTCGGGTTAGTAAATTTGCAAAAATAGATAAGAAAACGGATCTAAATGCTCTGCAGCGAGATGGTGCAACTGCGGTTCTTGATTTAGCTGGCGAATTTTCTGCAGGTCGCGGATCCGAAGATCTTGAGCTGACTGCGCGAGTTATTGGCCGCCTTTGCGACATCCAAGTCCGTGATTTCGCACTTGGCAGTCACACCGATGAAGATATCGACAGCTATTTTCTAATGTGGCGTCAATTAATGCGCATGGCACCGGTGGGCCAAGTTGCACCTGTGGCTTCCCTCTTTGCAGCTCTGGCCTACGAGTCAGGCGATGGAGCGCTGGCACATCGCGCGCTCGATCGCGCCTTGGCCGATATCAACGGATATGCGCTGGCACTTCTGTTGCGCCGAGTATTTACTGCTGGCTGGCCACCACAATCGTTCGCTGCGATGCGCCGAGAATTACACCCCAAAGTAAGTGCTGGAATTTTTGGAACAGAAAACGGATTTTTAGGGAATGAAACTATCTAGTTGTTCATAGAGAGCGGGAGAAGTCGCGATAACTTTTCCACCATCATGGAGACCGTTGTCTTTGATGAAATCATTTATGCGCCCTCCCGCCTCCTTAACAATTAATAGCGCTGCTAAGCAATCCCAAGAATTTATATGTTTTTCTATATAGCCAATCAAGGCTCCGCTGGCCACATAACAAATACCTAAAGCTCCCGATCCATTGCGATGGTACATGCCACCATTTTCAAGTAGACCAGACATCATGTGAATTAACTCTTTTGGTGTTGTTCGATTTGAATAACCAACGCTTACGATTCCATCGTTTAACGTCTGTGCATCACGGGCCTGAATCGGCTTTTCGTTTAGAGTTGCGCCACGGCCTTTTTGCGCAGCAAAGAATTGATTTCCAGCTGGGCTATAGACCAAGCCAATTAGCATCTCTTCGCCGCTGATAAATGCAATTGATACACACCAGCTGGACATTCCCATTAAGAATGGTTGCGTACCATCAATTGGATCTACAACCCAGATTCCATTTGCACCAGCCAGCCCTGTAGGTCCAGTCTCTTCTCCAAAGAAGGCATCATCTGGGAATTTCGCATTAATGGCATCTTTAATTAAAACTTCGGTGTTGTAATCGGCTTCGCTAACGAAATCTTGCGGACCTTTACTCTTGATATCTAAAGTTTCCAGCGAGTTAAAGTACGACATCGCTAATTCACCAGCTTTTACGATCAATTCCTTACCAAAATCGAAGCGTTGCTGGATTTCCTGATCTGTCAGCGTCATGTTCTGAGTCTATGGCAGTAAATCCGCAATTTCATTCTCGCCATAGCCACGCTGCGCCACGGACTCCACTTGAGTCTCCATGCATCGATTTAACAATTGGCGTCGCAAATACCGGGGAGAATGTGTACTGCGCAATTTTTTGTGGTAAATCTTGATATAGCTCTTCGATATTACTCATTCCGCCACCCATCACAAATATATCTGGATCGAGAGTGTTAACAACTACAGAAAGTCCACGTCCGACTCGATCGATCCAACGATCATAGTTAGCAATCGCTCGTTGATCTCCTGACCGTTTTAGCTTCATAATCTCGGAAGGTTTTAAATCTTCACCACCATGTCGCACGAAATCGCGGGAAAAGCTATAGCCTGAAAGCCAAGTTTCGATACATCCGCTCTTTCCGCAATAACAGGAATCGCCTGGAAGTTCATTGGCGCTAGCAAATGGAAGTGGATTATGTCCCCAATCACCTGCACTGTTATTTGGTCCATGGTGAGCGCGTCCATTAATAGCAACGCCAGCACCAGTGCCGCTAGCGATTATTACGCCAAAGACAACTGAGTATCCAGCACCTGCCCCATCAGTTGCTTCAGATGCTGCAAAACAATCCGCATCATTAACAACGCGAATTGGTCTACCAATTACTTGTTTAAGGTCTTCTTCAACAGGCTGGCCGTTAATCCAGGTAGAGCTGCCACCTTTGCCCAAACGACTCACGGGTTCGAGTGAACCAGGTATTCCTATTCCGATTGAACCGGTGCGGTCGGTTTTAGATTCAGCTTCGTCAATTAGTTCACGGACAATTTGCAGGCATGCTTGGTAATCACCGCGCGGTGTATCGCGTCTAATTCTGAGCAGTTCACTGCCATCAAGTTCAAGGCAGACAACCTCGATTTTGGTGCCGCCCCAATCAACTCCAATAAACATTTAAAGCTTGGCCCTCATGCCTACAGGCTAAGTCAGATTTACCATCTTGCGGAAGTTAATGCCTTAATTTTTGGGTTAGACTTGGCCCCAGGTCACGAGTTCTAATCGATAGCCCCGGCTGATTAGACGGCAACCCTCCACCGCGGCGGGGTGCTCCGGGTGACGACCAGGTTTGCATCAAGTGATGTGAGCAAGTGCGTGAAGGATTTAGCGAATGTCAAAAGAATTTAATTCAGGTGAGGTAAGCACCCGCGTCACTGGGGCCTGGCTGGAAGGCCAAGATCCGGGAGAACGTAAATTTATAAAGATCGGCTTTCTCTTACTTGAAAATGGCGAGACGCTTCCGGATATAACAATTGCCTACCAAGCTTGGGGCACCTTAAATGCGGCAAAAGATAATGCGATATTAATTAACCATGCGATGACTGGTTGGTCTGATGTGACTTCGTGGTGGCCAAATATGGTCGGGCCTGGGTTGCCATTTGATACCGATAAATACTTCATCATCTGTCCCAATGTAATTGGGGGATGTCAGGGAAGTACCGGTCCGTCATCGATTGCACCTGATGGCAAACGTTACGGTTCACGTTTTCCCGTGGTCACGGTGCGCGATATGGCAGAGGCTGAAATTTTATTCTCAGATGCCATCGGAATTAAGAAATATCTCTTAGCGGTCGGCCCATCACTTGGCGGAATGCGCTCGCTGGAATGGGCGATCGAACATCCCGATCGCGTCGGCGCAATCTGCACGATTGGATCATCAGCGGTTGCAACTGGCGATCAAATCGGGGGATTCTCAGTTCAAATTCGCGCAATTAAATCTGATCCTAATTTCAACGGTGGCGATTATTACGAGCAAGAAGTCGGACCAATTGAGGGAATGGGTATTGCCCGGCGAATTGCGCACCTTACCTATCGCACTGAATCTGAAATGGATGTGCGCTTTGGCCGTCAGATGCAGGGCGATGAGACCGGGCGCTATGCCGTTGAGTCGTACCTTGACCATCAGGCAGATAAATTAGCCAAGCGCTTTGATGCCAATACATATATTTCGCTAACTTCTGCGATGGCCTCCCACGATGTCGGCCGCGAACGTGGAGGAGTGGTTAAAGCCCTCGAATCGATCAAAATTCCCGTCGTTGTGGTCTCAATTGATACCGATCGCCTCTTCCCACCTCGACTTCAGGTTGAGGTTGCCGAGCTAGTGCCGGGCGCCGCAGCGCTAATTACTATTTCATCGGACTTCGGACACGATGGCTTTTTGCTGGAATCTGAGGCAGTTGGCGTCGCAATCCGCCAAGCGCTGAGTATAATATAGACATCGCTTCGAGCAGTTCGAAACAAAAGTTTCGAAAGTGGTTCGAAAAAACCAAAGGACAATTGTGGCTGTATTTAGTGCGCTCAAAAACAAGGTGAAGGCTACAAAGCCGGCCAAGAAAGCTGTTGCAAAGAAATCTGTTGCAAAGAAAGTTGCAGCGAAGAAGGCTCCAGCGAAGAAGGCTCCAGCGAAAAAGGTAGCCGCCAAGAAAGCACCTGCTAAGAAAGCTGCACCAGTTAAGAAAGTTGCAGCCGTAAAGATTGCGCTAAAGAAAGATTTAACTGCCAAGGAAGTTCAGCAACTTGTAAATCTAAAGAACGATCTAGCTCGCCACAACGAGATCGTTGCAACACTTGCCGCTAGCGGTATTGACAATTACCGCAAGGCAGTTAAGAAAGAATTTTTAGCGCTGGCACAAGAGGCGCGTCATCTAGATGAGACGCTTACAGTTGATACAGAGAAGGCTCGCAAGGCCGGACTCGGCGCGCCAAATCGCATCCTGTCTAAAGCGCAACTTGCACTGATCGCTCCACCTGCAGCACCGGTTGCGGCGCCTGCTGCTAAAGGTGGCAAGGCAGCCATAGTTTTAGATGATGAAGGCAATGAAATAGTTGTTGAAGAAGTAGATCTAGAAGATGTAGAAACTTTAATTGCTGAAGCCACGGATATCATCGACACGGAAGCTGAAGATAAATCTAATCAGCCTCGTGTTGTAAACCTAGCGGAAGAATCATCAGGCAATGAGGAAAACGCCTTCACTATTAAGGCATCTGAAGAAGATGACGCACCTGCTCAGACAGTTATGACCGCCGGCGCAACTGCTGACCCAGTTAAGGATTATCTAAAGCAGATTGGCCGCGTTGCCCTGCTTAACGCAGAACTCGAAGTAGAACTGGCGACTCGCATCGAAGCCGGTCTCTTTGCAGAAGAAAAGATTAAAGAAGATAAGAAGATGGATAAAAAGTTAAAGCGTGAACTTGGCTGGATTGTCGAAGATGGCAAGCGCGCTAAGAACCACTTGTTAGAAGCCAACCTACGTCTAGTTGTCTCGCTGGCAAAGCGATACACCGGTCGCGGTATGTTATTCCTTGATCTAATTCAAGAGGGAAACCTTGGCTTGATCCGCGCAGTTGAAAAGTTCGACTACACAAAGGGTTACAAGTTCTCTACCTATGCAACTTGGTGGATCCGTCAGGCGATCACTCGCGCGATGGCTGACCAGGCTCGCACAATTCGTATTCCGGTTCACATGGTTGAAGTAATCAACAAGTTGGCACGTGTTCAGCGCCAGATGTTGCAAGACCTAGGCCGCGAACCGACACCAGAAGAGCTCGCTAAAGAACTTGATATGACACCTGAAAAAGTTGTTGAAGTTCAAAAATATGGTCGCGAACCAATCTCACTTCACACACCACTAGGTGAAGAAGGCGATTCTGAATTCGGTGACTTGATCGAAGACTCTGAAGCGGTAAAGCCAGAAGAATCTGTGACATTTACAATCTTGCAAGAACAGTTGATGCAGGTCCTAGGTGGCCTAACCAATCGTGAAGCAGATGTAATTAAGGCGCGCTATGGCCTAACAGATGGACAACCAAAGACACTTGATGAGATCGGCAAGGTTCACGGGGTAACTCGCGAACGTATTCGCCAGATTGAATCAAAGACTATGTCGAAGTTGCGACACCCATCTCGTTCGCAATCACTACGCGATTACTTAGATTAAAAAGTAATTAGTTTTTAGATTCAACCAGACGTTCGGATTCATCTTGGATCGCAACTGCCACAGTCTTTAGCTTTTCAGCGTATTCCTTGCCGTGGTGTGCACAAAACATTAGTTCTCCACCAGTAACGAGGGTTGCTCGCACATATGCCTGAGCGCCGCAACGATCGCAACGGTCTAGAGCATTAAGAGGTGTGGATTCGAGGATTACTTGCTCGGTCATCGCGCTCTCCGTTCATGTAGGTGGGAAGTGGTACTTCGTATGGAACATCAAACCATGTCTTAATATTCCCCGCAGGAGATATCTCTATATTTTTTGTCAATTTTGTGTTACAAAACACGAATATCCACAATATCTAGGGGAATTACCAATATTTGAGACTAAGTCGGCGCGTTAGCGCAAGTACTTTGCAAACCGCCGTTAGCCTTTGCCTCCGTGGCCGCAAAGAAAAGTTCAGACAATGCTGGAGATCAATTAGATCTCACTTCAATGGCCGTCGCTGAAGATTCTTATACCGCCAAAGATTTAGCAGTACTTGACGGCCTTGATGCAGTTCGCAAACGCCCAGGTATGTACATCGGCTCCACGGATTCTCGCGGGATGATGCATTGCTTGTGGGAAATCATTGATAACTCAGTTGATGAATCACTCGCTGGGCACTGTAAGAAAATTGAAATTAATTTGGAATCAGATGGATCTGTTGAAGTCCACGATGATGGTCGCGGAATCCCAGTTGATAAGGAACCAAAGACCGGACTTACTGGCGTTGAAGTTGTACTTACAAAATTACATGCTGGTGGAAAATTTGGTGGTGGTTCATATGCCGCATCCGGTGGACTGCACGGCGTTGGCGCATCAGTTGTAAACGCACTTGCCGAAAGACTTGATGCCGAAGTGGATCGCAATGGAAAAATTTATTGGATGTCATTTAAGCGCGGCGTTGCCGGAATCTTCGAAGGCGATGGACCGAAGGCAGAGTTCACACCACAATCTGGCCTGCGCACAATTGGCAAAGTTTCGGCAAAAGTTACTGGTACGCGTATTAAGTGGTGGTCTGATCGCCAGATCTTCTTAAAGGAAGCCTCGCTCAATATCGAAGAGATTTACGATCGCGCACGCCAGACATCTTTCTTAGTTCCAGGGCTAACCCTGATTGTTAACGATAACCGCACAAAAGCTGCCACAACTCAAACTTTTTACCACAAGGGCGGTATCTCCGAGTTCTGTGAATTTTTACAACCTGATGAACCAGTTGGTGAAGTAATTCGCATTTACGGCACTGGTCATTACCAAGAGACGGTTCCGGTTCTTGACGATAAAGGTCATATGGTTTCAACTGAAGTAGAACGCGATATGGAAGTTGATATCGCGATGAAATGGGGCAACGGTTTTGATGCCACGACTCCCTCATTTGTAAATATCATTGCTACTCCAAAGGGTGGAACCCACATCCAAGGTTTCGAACGTGCGATCACCAAAGCCTTTAACGAAGCTCTACGCAGTAGCGGAACTCTTAAGAAGAACGAGATCGATGTTATTAAAGATGACATCATGGAAGGTCTCACTGCTGTCATTACGGTGCGTATGTCTGAACCGCAGTTTGAAGGACAAACCAAGGAAGTTCTCGGAACCGCAGCTGCCACACGCATTGTCGCTGCCGTTGTTGCCGACAAGCTAAAAGAATTCTTTAACACCACGCGTCGCATCGATAAGGCCAATGGCCGCTTGATCATGGAGAAGGTCGCCGCCGCATCTCGCACACGTATTTCGGCGCGTACCCATAAAGATCTGCAACGTCGCAAGAACGCACTTGAATCTTCTGCCCTTCCAACCAAGTTATCGGATTGCCGCTCCGAAGATGTAACCCGTACCGAACTTTTGATCGTAGAAGGTGACTCGGCCCTTGGTACAACAAAGGCGGCGCGTAACTCTGAATTCCAAGCAATCTTGCCTATTCGCGGCAAGATTCTTAATGTGCAAAAGGCATCGCTGTCACAGATGCTCGATAACTCAGAATGCGCATCGATTATTCAGGTAATCGGCGCTGGTTCTGGAAAGTCATTTGAATTAGCCGATGCTCGTTATGGTCGCATCATCTTGATGTCAGATGCTGACGTTGATGGCGCGCATATCCGCTGCCTCTTGCTCACACTTTTATATCGCTACATGAAGCCGATGATCGATGATGGTCGCGTCTTTGCAGCGATTCCTCCGCTACACCGCATCGAACTTATGGGTGGCGGCGGCAAAAAAGGCGAATACATCTACACATATTCAGATGATGAGATGAAGAAGTTAACCGCAGATTTAAAGAAGTCCGGCAAGAAGTGGAAAGAACCAATCCAGCGCTATAAAGGTTTGGGTGAAATGGATGCCGATCAGTTGCGCGAGACAACCATGGACCCTGCTGCCCGCACCCTGCGCCGCATAACAATTTCAGATGCCGCAGCTGCTGAGGCGATGTTTGAGCTTTTGATGGGCAATGATGTTGCGCCCCGTAAGGAATTCATCTCAACTGCCGAAATTGATCGCGATCGGATTGATGCTTAACTCTAAACCTTCTTATAACCAGATGGACAGGTGGGTTTTACTGCTGTTACTTGCTTGGTGACCTTACCTTTTTTACAAGTGATCTTTATCTTCTTAACTGGAGCACTTTTGATTGGTTCAGCAACTGGCTCACTTTTGAGCGGTTCAGTTGCTTTGCTCTGCGCAAGTTTTACCCGAAGCGTTGGACTTGAGTAGTGGAAACCAGCAGAAACAATTAAGTAATCATCTCCAATGCGCTTGCCAGAAACGGTTGCAACACTTGGAGCCGAACCATTTTCATAGGAAATGGAAACACTTGCCTGAATATTGCCATCCAGGTCAACTTTCCACATGCACAAAGCTGCTGCGCGTGGCATTCTGATTTCTAAATAACCAACATTTACAGAACCATCTGGCAACAAGTGGGGCGTTGATAGCCGTACAGCGATTGCTTCCTCTCTCGCATCCCAAGTTGGATCTAGTGAATGCATGGCATTTGATACGACCTGCACTCCACCAATTTTTCCACATGGCCCTAGCCCATCGACAATTCCATTATTTTGTCCGTAGATCCAAATATTTGCACCATATGTAATAAAAGTTGCCTTCTCCGACATTTGAGTAGGTGTGCCGCCTCTAGCGGTAGCAATAGGTGACAAGGTCGCGATTATCTCGCGAGTTGCAACGCCACCGACTGGCTGTAAGTCCTTGCCATACTTCACTATCACCTGCTTCGCGCTTCCACTTACCTCCCCAAATTCAAAAGATTTTGGAGCGCGCATTGTCACCGTGAAAGAGTAATCCAGATTATCTTTTAATAAATCCCCATTTCGTGATGGGTTAATAGCCAATAAAAATTCTTCACGCCTATCATTGCAAATATCTGCTGCCCAACACCATGTGGCTTTGTATGGCTGAAACTCCGCCACAACAATTACATTATTCGCTGAATTAGATTCTTTGCCTTTTGGAAATGTCCATTCATTGTAAAATCCGGGGGTTACTTTTGGTTCAGTTGCACCCGTCGCTGCATCTGGCGCCGGTATTGGACGTTCCGAATCTGCCATTCGCGGATGCGACCCAGGAACCTTTAAATCTGTGATCACACCATCAATTGGCGCATCACCACTTTTAGTTGTCAGCGTTACGCTTTGTATACAAGCAACAGCTTGGCCAGGATTAGTCGAACAAGAAGTTAAAGTGTGACGCACGGGCGCACCGTAAATAACCTTTGGTCCATGCGGATCATCTGCAAAAGCATGAGAAGGAAATAAAAGTGAAGCGGGGAAAAGTAGTGAAATAGCAAGCGCTAATCTGCGCATTAATTTCCGCCTATCAAGAGCCTTAGGTCTCAAAGTTTAGTCAAGGTTATGCCAAGGATCTGCTTTAAGCCATCCCTGCACTCAATGGATGTTCTAGGCGCAGCTGGGCATCTGCTTTGCCGTCCGTTTACTCTTAATCATCGGTGTTATTTCTTTGTATATCCCTTAGGACACGCTGGGTTAGTTGCCGTTACTTTCTTAGTTGTCTTGCCCTTGATGCAGGTAATCGTCTTCTTAGCAATTGGCGCAGGTGAAGTTTTCTTTGTTGCTTCAGGAGTGGCTTGCGGGGCTGGCGCATCCTGAGTTAATTTCACTTTGATAGTTGGAGATGAAAAGGTGAAATTCTTTGCGCTCAGATAAAGCCATTGACGAGTGGCATCTTCGCGCAATGATTCGGTGGCAATATCTTGCGTTGAACCATCTGTGGAAACAACTGAAACTTTTGCTCTAATCGGTGCCGTAGTAAAGCCATATAAGCATCGGGCAAACTCACTGCGAAGGACTAGATCATAGGAACCCTTGAACAAGGTCACGCCATCGGCTAAGTGATGCGCTCCTGCTACTTTGTATGCGAGTTCATCATTTTCAAATACAGGAGGATTCGGCAAGTATGTAGGTGCGTTGGTGGTAACTAAACCTTGAAGTTTGCTTTTATCGTCGAAGCATTTACTGCCCGTTCCACTTCCAGCTTGCGTGCCAACTCTCCAGATCGAAGTGACTAGCGGGCCTGATTTAACAAGTTCTTCGAATGCTTGGAAATCTCCCATCGCCCATTCGGGAGCTGGTCCAGTATCAATGGTGTCGTTACTAGTGAAATCCGTGGCTGCGAGCTGCTGTCTGCGAGTTTTCCAATACTCCACGATTTTGGGGTATTTAGTGAGTTCGCTCTTGGCAACGTAGGCATAAATCTTGGGAACATCAATTGGATCTGCTTCAACCCGAAGCAGATTCGCAGTTGGTGAGAGTGAAGTTAAATCTAGATTCACATTCTTTATTCGACCAAAGAGAAAACCGGTAAGTGAGTTATCTATTCGAACGCTAAGGGCTGCGCGCGACCCGGGAGCGAAATCAACTTTTTTCGCACATTTTTGACCTTCTACCCAAAGACAATTCTGGTTTGGCTCGGTGTTCGAAGCTTGATTGATCGGATAGATCCTCGCCCTGAAACCTCGAGTGAAAGCACATGGTGTTGTGAGAAACTGCGTGCAGGTCTTATTTTGATAGTTTTGAAAAGTTGTACTCACTACCACTGCATATTCATCGGCTCCCGATGAATTCGGTGATTCTTGTGCCCGCCACACACCCGCAGAAGAGCCAGCAGGTGAATTGCGAATTGTGCTCGCTGGATATTTTGGACCTTGCAATTCATATCCAAATACCGCTTTTTTGAGTACACCCTTTGCATCTGATACTTCTAATGATTCGATACACATTTCAGTCGCCGTGGCCGAACATGGTGGCAAGATCAGTTGCGCAAAGATAGAATCTGAGCTGGCGCATGCAACGTCGTCAACAGATGTGCATTGGACTGTGCGTGCGTAGATTCCACTGGTGGCACCTTCGGCATAAGAAAAACCTGTTACATACGACTTTGTTTCTATCAGGCTGTCATCACTTGATGAAAATCCAATTGAAGGAACAGTCGGCCATGTACTTGCTAGCGCCGAAGTTGATGACTGTGCTGGAAGAATCCCATTGACAGTAGATGCCGCAACGCTGGTGGATAGCAAAAGGACATAAATCGCTCTCATGCTCTTTCTCATTGGACTCCCGAATGACTCAAGCGCTAATGGCTCTAATTGTAGAACTTTTCCTCGGATTTCCAATGCCCTGTAACTTTCAATTAATCGATGGCAACCAGATCGAAGTATTCCTCTTTCCAAATATCTTCATCGCCATCAGGCAGCAAGATCACGCGCTCTGGCTTAAGCGCCTGAACCGCACCTTCATCGTGGGAAACCATAATTACTGCGCCTTGATACTCACCGAGTGCGCCCAAAATCTCCGCGCGCGATGCTGGGTCTAAGTTATTTGTTGGCTCATCAAGCAGCAATACATTGGCGGCAGAAACAACCAAAGTTGCAAGGGCTAAACGAGTTCGCTCACCACCAGATAAAACTTTAACTGGCTTATGAACATCGTCTCCAACAAAGAGGAATGAACCAAGTACGTTACGTGCTTCTGGCTCACGCAAGTCATCTTTAGAAGACATCATGTTTTCTAGGACTGTGCGGTCAAAATCAAGCATTTCATGTTCCTGGGCGTAGTAACCAAGTTTTAAACCGTGGCCGTGTTCGACTTTGCCGGTATCTGATTCAAGTTGGTTAGCCAGAATTTTTAGAAGAGTGGTTTTGCCAGCGCCGTTAAGTCCCAAGATGACAACGCGAGAGCCTTTATCAATAACGCAAGAAACGTCGGTGAAGATTTCAAGGGAACCGTAGTTCTTAGATAGTTCTTCACCAGATAGGGGAGTCTTTCCACAAGGTGCTGGGGTCGGAAAGCGAAGTTTTGCGACTTTATCTTTAACACGAACATCATCGAGTGATGAGCGAAGTTTTTCAGCACGACGTAACATGCCCTGGGCCGCAGTTGCCTTAGATGCTTTAGCGCGCATTTTCTCGCCCTGCTTCTGCAAGATTTCGGCCTTCTTCTCGGCGTTAGCGCGTTCTTTCTTGCGACGATGTTCATCTTGTTCGCGCTGCAAGAGATATTGCTTCCAACCTAAGTTGTAGACATCAATGACGTTACGGTTGCCATCGATATAAAAGACCTTATTTACAACCTGTTCGATCAGGTTTACATCGTGAGAAATGATTACTAGTCCACCTGAATAAGTGCTCAAATAGTTGCGCAGCCAAATAATAGAATCTGCATCTAAGTGGTTCGTTGGCTCATCCAGTAAAAGTGTTTCAGCGCCCGAAAATAGAATACGAGCGAGTTCGATACGACGGCGTTGGCCACCAGATAGCGTCTCTAGTTGATTTCCAAATACCGCTTCGGAAACACCAAGTGAGGTAGCAATTGCTTCGGCCTCTGCTGTAGCGGCATAACCACCGGCTGCTTGGAATTCAGCGTCGACGCGGGTGTAACGCTCCATCGCCTTTTCAAGTGCGGCACCTTCAGTTGTTGCCATCTCTTCTTCGACTTGAGTCATGCGCGATGCGATTTGATCTAAATCTCGCGCCGATAAAATTCTTTCAATAACAGTTCCCTGCTCTTCACCAGTGCGTGGATCCTGGGGGAGGTATCCGATCTTGCCGGTGCGTTGTACGGCGCCACCTGCTGGAAGAGTTTCCCCTGCTAAAACTTTGGCGAGGGTGGATTTTCCTGCGCCATTGCGGCCAACAAATCCGATGCGATCTCCGTGATTGATGCGAACGTTGACTCCCGAGACCAGAAGGCGCGCACCGGCACGTAGTTCGAGAGCACTTGTTGAGATCATTTGACGAATTCTCCCACAGTATTTACCTACCCCAAACAATGACCTTAGACTTCTCAAATGTTCGAATGGTTTCTATCTCTGGCACTTCTGGCCTTGGGATTGCTAGTTATTTACCAGATTCGCTTACTTAGAAGAATTAGTGAAAAACTCAGAAATCTCTCTAAACCTGAAAGAGATCCTCGAGTAATAGCTAAGAAAACCCGCGAAGAGAATTGGCAGCATTACCGACAATCTGAATATTTTGCGCAACTGATAAATCTAATGGATTTCAAGGCTGCCATTCCTGGCTTAAGAAGTTGGGCGGCATCTCCTGATGTGTTACTAACCTTGGTTAATTTTTCACAGAAAATTAAGCCAAAGGTAGTTCTAGATTTAGGTTCAGGTATCTCCACTCTAGTTTTAGCAAAGACTTCACCTGGCGCAAAGATTTTCAGTATTGATCATCTTCCAGAGTTTGCGAGCAAAACGAGATTGCTATTAGAAGATCATCAGATCACCAATGTGGATCTACGGGTCGCTCCTTTGAGCCCAAACACAGCCGGCAGTGATTGGTATGAGATCTCGGCGCTGTCAGATGTTGATCAGATTGATCTGCTATTTATTGACGGTCCGCCAGGTTCCAAGGATGACAAAGCACGCCATCCCGTGCTTGAGCAATGTCTTTCAAAATTATCGCCAAAGGCGGTAATTGTTATTGATGATGCAGGGCGTGATGGGGAAAGAGCGCTAGCCGAGATGTTTTTACAGGCGCTACCTGGATATGAGTTGGAATTTCTCAGCCATGAAAAGGGAACTGCAGTACTGCGACCTAAGTAATTAGTTAATTACTGCAGGATCTTGGTACGACGAGGGGTTGCGAATGCTTTTCCAACTGCCGTTAGCTCAGTTGCTACCTGTGCCTTTATGGTTTCATCTGATTTTAAAAGGGCAACCAGGGCAGAGATAGTTGTCTTCAACTCTTTCTGCTCACTCTCGAGTTCGAGTTTGCTCATCTTGGTCAGGCGACGCAGCGGCATATCCAAAATATAAGTCGCCTGCTCATCATTTAACTTAAAGTCTTTAATCAACTTCTCTTTGGCAGCTGCTGCATCATCGCTGCCGCGGATAATTTTAATTACCTTATCGATATCGATGATCGCCTTAAGCAAACCATCGACCATAGAAAGGCGACCTTCGGCCTTTGCTTTACGGTATTGCGAGCGGCGACGTACAACTTCGATACGGTGATCAATAAATACCTGCAAGAGTTCCTTTAAGCCAAGAGTTTGTGGGCGACCCTTGACCAGGGCAACAGCGTTAATCGCAAAAGCATCCTCCATTGGAGTTAGCTTGTACAGCTGTTCTAGAACTGCTTCTGGCTCAAAGCCATTCTTGAGCTCGATAACCACGTTGGTGCCGGTCTGGCCATCTGTTAAATCGATAATGTCAGAGATGCCTTGAATCTTCTTTGCTTTTGCTAAATCAGCAATACGTTCGACAACTTTTTCGGGACCGATATTAAATGGCAACTCTTTGATAGTGATACCCATTTTGCGAGAAGTCACTTTGCTAATTTCTACGCTAGCGCGCACCTTGAAGGAACCCTTGCCAGTTGCATACGCATCGCGCACACCTTCGGCTCCAACTAGTTCACCGCCAGTTGGGAAATCTGGTCCAGGAATATGCTTCATCAATTGATTTAGCGTTGCCTTGGGATTATCAATTAAAAACTTAGTAGCGGCGATAACTTCGCCTAAGTTATGGGGCGCCATATTGGTAGCCATACCGACTGCAATTCCGGATCCACCGTTTACTAACAAGTTTGGATAGGCCGCAGGCAATACAAGGGGCTCAAGTAATTGGCCGTCATAGTTTGGACCAAAATCAACGGTGTCTTCATCGGCCTCGGCCACCATCGCCATTGCGGCCTGTGCCAGACGCGCTTCGGTGTAACGCATCGCAGCCGGTCCTGAATCTAGTGAACCAAAGTTTCCGTGGCCATCAATTAGTGGCACTTGCATTGAAAATGATTGAGCCATACGAACAAGTGCGTCGTAAATTGCAGAGTCACCGTGTGGGTGCAACTTACCCATGACTTCACCGACAACACGTGCGCTCTTTACATGGCCACGTTCTGGACGAAGACCCATATCAGCCATCTGATGCAAGATGCGGCGATGAACAGGCTTTAAACCATCTCGCGCATCTGGAAGTGCACGAGAATAAATTACTGAATATGCATACTCAAGAAAAGATTCAGACATTTCAGATGAAACATCGATATCAACAATCTTGCCAGGGTATTCACCAGGTTTTGGTCCAACTGGCTTCTTCGCCTTGGTCGATGTCGCGCTCTTCTTTGTTGCCATGCGCGCATTCTGCCAAGTTAATGGGCTAAATCGCGGTACCTACACGCGGTCTGCCGCCAACGATTGCAACACATCCGGCCGCTAATTGCGTTCCTGCTATCAGAGCAGCAGTTAAGTCGTGACTTTCGGCATATGTTGCAATAAATCCTGCTGCAAAACTATCGCCCGCCCCAGTTGTATCCACCACAGATGCAGGAACTGCGGGGACGCTAATTGAATCAAAGCCGCGCGTCTTGGCAATAGCCCCCATTGATCCGCGTTTGATCACGACGACTTCAGAGTAATCCAACAAATAATCTAAGGCTCGCTCCATATCTACCGATCCCGTTAGATATATGGACTCTTCTTCATTTAAGAGAAGAACGCTCATGAGTGAGAACCATTGATGCATTTCGGAATCAGATACATCTTTCATCGTGCCAACCGATGCGGGATCAAAATAAATAGTGATGTTATCTGCCTTGATTTTTTCAATCATTGCCAAAACACTTGGGCGAGCTAAAGGATTTAAAAGTGCGTATCCAGAAATGTAGACTGCTTGAAATTTCGATAGCTCTGGTAAATCAGAGATAGTTAAACTCGAGTTTGCGCCCTTTTCGGGAAACATGGTTCGCTCACCTGATGAATCAACTAAGACGATAACCACTCCTGATGCTTGACCCGGAATAACTAATTCTCCGTGTTCAACCCCCAACGCGCCGAAGTCGGCCACTATTGCGGCTCCCGCAGGATCATCTCCTACGTGGCAAACGATTGTGCTGCGCGCATCAGTGCGGGTGAGCCAAGCAGCCACATTGCCTGCAGCGCCACCGCTGCCCGTGCTGATACGACTTGCAGTGTCGCTGCCGTAGTTAATTTTCTCTGGCGCAACATCTATGCGGACTATGACATCGAGCATTACATCACCGATGCAAAGAACTTGTATTGACATCAATTTTCCTTTTGTTTATTGGTGTTGCTTCGCAACTGCAATATCAGCGGCAAGTGCCGAGTTGGATTTGATGATTTCTATATTGACCGAAAGTGATTCGCCTTGGCTGGTGGTGTGGAAATGCTCCAGCAAGAATGGAGTAACTGCCTTACCAATAATTCCGGCCTTGCGAGCAGCTGCTAACCCACTTTTGAGAATAGCATCATGGCGCTTGCGATCCATCTCGTGTTTGACTGGATTTGCCACAATCAGCGCACTCTTATTAGTACGCAGTGCTTCACGCGCCCGAATTATTTTGGCAATATCAGCAGCGTTTTGCACAC
The DNA here is from genome assembly GCA_009698815.1 of Actinomycetota bacterium. Taxonomy (GTDB): domain Bacteria; phylum Actinomycetota; class Actinomycetes; order Nanopelagicales; family Nanopelagicaceae; genus Planktophila. The sequence goes on from WLPJ01000001.1 coordinate 20,033, forward strand.
TGTGCTCGATAGTAAAACCAGAATCCGTTAAGTAGAAACCTGGGAAGGAAGTTGTTTTATATCCGACTACGCCGATCGCCAAAGTCTCTAAACGCTCTAAAGTCGCAGCGACATCTAAAATAGATTTTACTCCGGCGCATACAACAGTTATATCGAGTTGTGACAATGCGGTCAGATCTGCTGATTCATCGAAAGTTTCGTTGGCATCGCGATGTACTCCGCCTAGGCCACCTGTTGCAAAGACACGAATTCCAGCTAGCGCTGCTAAGTGAGCAGTTGCCGCAACAGTTGTTGCTGCAGACTTTCCAGTTGCAGAAATAATTGCTAGGTCACGACTAGATGCCTTAGCAATATCGTCACGATTGGCGATTTCCTTAAGTTGATCATCAGTTAAACCGACATGAACAACGCCGTCGAGCACCGCAATTGTTGCGGGCACAGCTCCGTGATCGCGGACAATATCTTCAACTTCACGAGCTACTTCAAGATTTTGTGGCCGAGGTAAACCATGGCTGATGATCGTAGATTCAAGTGCAACGATCGGGCGACCTTCTGCGAGTGCAGCAGCAACTTCTGGCGATGGCGCAAATGGCATACGGTGGTTCATAACCCCAACCTTACCCATGAGAAGATACCCCCGTGCATCTGTCGCAAATTACTCCATCGCTCTTTGCCAGTCTGGGGTTAGTCGACTTAATTGATCAAATTCAATGCGGACCAAGCCCTGCTGGGCGTGAGCTACTTTTCTTAATCGATGGGCTGGGCGCCGATGCGGTCGCTAAATATGCAACCTACATTCCGACGATAACTTCCTTAATTAGACATGGCGCTGTTAAAACTTCATTTCCATCAACAACTGCAACAAGTCTGGCAACGCTTACAACCGGTGTAAATCCCGGCGAACACGGAATGCTGGGATACACAGTTCAAGTCCCGCGAAGCGGGGGACGGATATTAAATTCGCTTAGATGGGATGAAAGGGTTGATCCAGTTATTTGGCAACCGGTCCCAACGCTCTTTGAACGCGCGGCTGCCCAAAATATAAATGTGACTCATGTTGCGGCAAAGCGTTATGAAGATTCTGGATTTACGCGCGCGGTCTTTCGTGGCGCACAATACAAAGGCGCAAATACTTATGCAGATTTAGTTATAGAGACAGTGCAAGCGCTAAAAAGTACGCCGGCCTTCGTTTATCTCTATGTGAATGAATTAGATGTCGCTGGACACAGTGATGGCGTTGGCTCTGATAAATGGTTAGCTGCTCTTACTGCCATTGATCAGCTAGTCGCCAAATTGTTACAACAACTGCCACGTCAAACCAGGCTTTGGTTAACTGCTGATCACGGAATGATCAATGTCGGAGAGAAAATTGTTATCGGACAAGATAATGATTTAGCAACCGATATTGCGACTATCGCTGGCGAGCCACGTGCTCGACATTTGTATTTAAGCGATGGGGCAAGTGAAGCTGCTATTGCCGAGAGCGCGCAGCGTTGGCGTGAATTCTTGGGAGCAAAAGCGATTGTCCACACCCGCGAAGAAGCAAAGATTTCCGGACTCTTTGGTAGCGAAGTTAGCGCCGATGCATCCGATCGCATTGGTGACTTAGTCGTAATCGCACAAGGTGATTTAATTTTAATTGAAGCCGAACGAGAAAATCAGGAAAGCGCCATGGTGGGACATCATGGGGGAGACACTGATCTAGAAAGCTATGTACCGCTTTTAACTGCAGTCGTTAATTAGTTTTCAGGTTTACTTTCTTCAGTTGGCTTCTGTCCAAACATAATTTCATCCCATGATGGAACCTTGGCGCGCGCGGTAATTCCATCAGCCTTATCTGCAGGTGCTGGTGTCTCGCGAATAGAGACTAAGCGCGGTGTCTCGCGAGTTATTTGTGCTTCAAATTCTTCATCAGTTGGATCGTTATCGGGAAGATCATCGAGTGATGATGCAATGCTGCGTATTGGCGCGCTGTCGATTCGGATCGGTTCACGTGCCTCAGTTGGAACGCTAGCTCGTGAAGGATGAGTTTGTTGCGAGTAAATAAGTCCAGGTTCAATTCGTCGGGCTGGTGCTTCTTCACCCATCATCCATGCCGCGTTCTCATCGAGTGCAGAAATGCTGCGGCGTTGTCCGTCATAACTAAATTGTGCAACGCCTGAACCGTCACGGTTTGGATAATGAAGTTCGATTGTCCATGTGCCATCTTCTAGGCGCCAGGTATTCCAATTGAGCGCATCAATATCAACTCCACGCGGTGCTAATTTTGAAGTTACTAATTCAATAAAAGTTAAATTATCACGTCCGCCATCTTTACCTTCGCGGCGAGGGGAGAGTCCGTGCACTTGGTCAATTATAAAAATTCGCTCTTGCAAAATAGGGCCAGCAAAACGTTCTATTTTTTCTACTGAGATATTTCCATCGCGTGCGATTGAATCCATAGTTTCGCCAGCGCGCAGACGACGCTGCATATCTTTAACGCTCATCACTTGATTTTCATCGCCGACTGGAACAGCGGTAAGGCGCGGTTGATTTACGGTGGCGCGTAGAGTGTCGCTAATTCGAAGAGAGAATTCGGCGCCGTTCTGATCGCTGAGAGCTAGGTGCACCCCATCTGGGGTCTTACCGGTTAGGCGTAGCTCACTCATGAAGGCGAGAATACCTTCAGTAGGTGCGAAAGTAGGTGAAGAAGGGGCTTAGAACCGAACGGGGAAAATAGCCGATTTACGTACCGAGCCCCTTCTGTGGCAAGATACGCAGTCTGCGCGGCAGTTAATGCCACGCTGCAATCGGCTTAAATAAGCTTTGAATAGATGAGGACCATACGATGAATATTCTTGATGCAGTTGATGCGAAGTCACTTCGCCACGACATCCCACAATTTCGCGCCGGAGATGAACTAAAAATCCACGTTCGCGTTATTGAAGGTAGCAAGAGCCGTATCCAGGTCTTCCAAGGAATCGTTATTCGCCGTCAGGGCGATGGCGTTCGCGAAACTTTCACAATCCGCAAAGTTTCATACGGCGTCGGAGTAGAACGTACTTTCCCAGTACACACACCAGTTATTGAAAAGATCGAACTTGTAAAGAAGGGCGATGTACGTCGCGCCAAGCTTTACTACCTGCGCGACCTACGCGGTAAGGCTGCCAAGATTCGCGAAAAGCGCGATGGCGTCGAAGGTTACGGCGATGGAATTCTTTCAACACCGGTTGCTGATGTCATCGAAGAAGTTGTGTCTGAAGCAGTTGTTGAAGCAGTGGCAGAGGTTCCAGCCGAGGCTGCGACTACAGACGTTGTGTCTGAAGCTGCAGCTGAAGACAAGCCTGCTGAATAAGTAACTCACTTAAAGATGCCACGTAAGGGCTCGCTTTTACGCGAGTTACCTATCCTTGTAATAGTTGCGCTCGCAGTCTCACTTGTTATCAAGACATTCTTGGTGCAGTTCTTTTATATTCCATCTGGGTCTATGGAGAACACGCTTCAGATCAACGATCGAGTTGCTGTAAATAAAGTGCCATTCATCGGCAAAGCAATTGGGCGTGGCGATGTAGTTGTCTTCCGCGATCCAGATAATTGGCTGCCTGAACCGTATGCAATAGATGAGAATAGATATTTGGCTAAAGCGAAAGAGGCCTTCGTCGCTGTCGGCGTGCTGCCAAATCCAACTAAGCAATACTTGGTAAAGCGCGTTATTGGTATCGCCGGCGACAAAGTCGAATGTTGCTCAAAGAATAAAAAATTGATGATCAATGGTGTGGAAATTAAAGAGCCATATATCTTCTCTGGAAACTCAGCCAGTGATACAAATTTTAATGTCACTGTTCCTGCAGGCAAAATTTGGGTTATGGGCGATCACCGTGCGGCCAGCGCCGATTCTCGCTTCCATCAAGAAGATATAAATAAAGGAATGGTTCCAACATCGAAAGTCACTGGAAAAGTCGTAGGTATAATTTGGCCGATTAAGAATCTTGGCTTTGTTAGTTCGTATTCATCGCTTAAGTAATTGGGCTGTGTAATTCAATGAAAGTTATTGAGTCCCTTCTACTTGATGCGGGAATATCACCGCTTGCAGGAGTGGATGAAGCCGGACGTGGAGCATGTGCAGGTCCGCTAGTAATCGCATCAGTTGTTCTTAGTGATCCATTTGCTCCCGAATTATCTATGGTGCGCGATTCTAAAGATGTCTCAGAAGCCGAGCGAGAAAAGCTATTTGATTTAGTAACCGATCTTGCCTTAGCCGTCAGGGTGATTATTGTTCCTGCAAAAGAAGTTGATCAACGAGGCGTGCATGCGGCAAATCTTGATGGCATGCGACGTGCGGTGCAGGGCTTATCTGTGGTTCCAAGTTATGTACTAACTGATGGCTATGCAATCGAAGGTCTTGCCATCCCAAATGTGGCAGTCTGGAAAGGCGATCAAGTCGTCACCTGTATTAGCGCTGCTTCAATTATTGCAAAAGTTACGCGTGATCGAATTATGCGCGAACTTGATACTCAATTTCCAAATTATGGCTTTGCAAAACACAAGGGCTATATCACCAAATTACATACCGAATCCTTACAAGAGCATGGGCCGTGCATAGAACATCGCCGCTCTTTTGCAAATATCGCAGCACTTCTTCAATAATTACACACACCCCTTTCAAATAAGGCTTTAACTGTCGGCGCTGAAACCTAATCTGCGCATCATGAGCGTATTTTCCGAAGATGATGCCCGATTAGTTTTATTCTCTGCAATTGAAGGAGGGCAGGCTTTCTGGTCTAGAGAAATCAAAGAAAAGGGAGCAGTAGATGTATACGCTCGCCTGATTTCTGAGGGATATGACATAAACAAGTACGCAAAGGTAATTGCAAAGGCTCAATCGGCTGATCTCAAAGATATCAAGACACGAATCTCACTCTCAAAGGCAATCTTCTTGACGCCTTCATCCGATGAGTGGCCAACATCCCTAAATGACCTTGCTGCTATCCCAATTGGATTGGTGGTTAAAGGTGACGTTGCTGCTTTGTCGCAACGAAGCTTGGCTATTGTCGGAACTCGTAATCCAACTTCATATGGCATGCGGATTGCAGGAGATTTTGCTGCGGGCTTCGTTGATCGCGAATGGAACATCATCAGCGGCGGAGCATACGGAATTGATTCAGCTGCTCATAAAGGCGCGCTAATTGCCGAGGGCCAAACTGTGGCAGTTCTGGCAACGGGTATTGATGTGGCTTATCCGGCCGGCAATGTAAGACTCTTCGCTGAAATCGCAGAAAATGGAGCACTTGTCTCGGAAGTTTTGCCAGGAGCGCATGCAATTCCAGTTCGATTCCTAAATCGCAATCGCATTATCGCCGCGTTATCTCAGGCAACCTTGGTAGTAGAAGCAGCCTTTCGTTCTGGATCTCTGCGAACCGCGCGTGATGCCGCTGAACTATTGCGACCAGTAATGGCAATTCCTGGACCAATTAACGCGCCGACTTCTGAAGGATGTCATCGCTTAATCGGTGAACGTGCTGCTGAGATTGTGACTTCCGTTTCTGATGCGATCGAGTTAATCAGCGCGCTTTAGGTAATGCCTGCAACAAGTGAGAGAATAAGGCCATGAGTGAATTCCGTTCGGGCTTTGTCGCAATTGTCGGGCGCCCAAACACTGGAAAATCAACTCTCATCAACGCACTTGTTGGAAGCAAGATTTCCATTACATCTCCGCACCCCAACACCACGCGTCACGCCATTCGCGGCATCGTAAATCAACCAACTTTTCAAGCTGTGCTTGTTGATACTCCGGGCATTCACAAGCCAAAGACTTTGCTCGGCCATCGACTAAACGCAGTTGTTGGCGAAAGTATGGACTCGGTCGATATTGTGATGATGTGTCTGCCGGCTGATGAAACCTCCGGAGCGGGAGATGTCTTCTTAGCGCAAGAAATTGCCAAGCATCCGCGCGCTAAGAAATTTGCGCTAGTCACTAAAACAGATTTAATTTCCAAAGAGAAACTGGCTCTGCGCTTAGTCGGCATCAACGACTTAGCGAAAGGTTTTACTTGGGATGAGATCGTGCCAATATCTGCTGCCATTCATTCCCAGATTGATTTGTTGACGCAACTAATTGGCAAAATGCTACCTACTGGTCCTGCTTTTTATCCAGAAGATATGAAAAGCGATCAAAACCAAGAACAGTTGATCTGTGAATTAATTCGTGAGGCTGCGATGCGTGATGCGCGTGAAGAGCTGCCACATTCGATCATGGTCACAATTGATGAAATGGCCGAGCGCGAAAAAACTGGTTCCCGCCCATTCTTTGATATCCATGCCACGATCCACGTAGAACGTGACTCACAAACTGGAATTATTCTGGGACATAAAGGCGAGCGTCTAAAAGATATTGGCATGCGTGCCCGAGCAGATATCGAACGCGAACTTGGAGCAAGAATCTTCCTGGGTCTGCACGTTAAAGTTTCTAAAGAATGGCAGCGCGATCCAAAGTTATTGCAGCGTTTGGGATTTGGCGAGAACTAAACACTAGTTTTGCGGCTTGCTAAGAATGAGCCGATTAATACCAAAGGCAGTCCTACGATGATTCCCATCGTCAGCGGTTCGCTCAATATTAAAACGCCTAAGACAACGGCGAATGCGGTATTCATATAAGTAACCAGAGACGCGCGAGCAGGTCCGATCTCTGCCATGACGGTGAAGAAGATAGCGAAGGCGATACCGGTTGAAAATACGCCAAGTGCGATCACGCAGTAAATTGCGTTCGTTGAAATCGGGCGATCTGGCCAAAGAAGAAATAGCGCTGGAGAATAAAAAACGGCCGTCATTGCCATAGCAATTCCATTTATCGCTACGCCAGATACCCCAGGCATTTTGCGAGTTATGTAAATAACAGCGAAGGCGTAACCCAGTGAGGCGCCCAGCACCATCAAAATCGCAATTGGATCTGATGAACCCGTAAAACTTTCGATTCCAACAAGTAAGAAAACTCCCAAGAAGCCAACTGCAATACCGAATAATCGTTTTGGTTGCCATACCGATTTATCACCATGCCAAGATGTAATCAGAGTAGAAAAGATCGGTACCGATGCAACCAGCAATCCAGCCAAACCAGATGAGATTGACTGTTCTGCAGTTCCAATTAATATCCACGGAATTACCATTTCAAAGAGGGCATAGACCGCGATGTATTTCCAGCCCTTAATAGCGATAAAGAATGACTTGTCATAGAGGGCTATCGGAATCAAAATCAGGGCTCCGATGAAAACGCGCAGAAAGACAACTATTGCGGGGGAGAAACCATTTTCAGGATCAACGGCTACCCGAATAAATAAGTAAGGAATACCCCAAAGAAAACCCGCCAAAATAAAGAGAATCAGATTTCGGCGCGACATTTAGCAAATCCTACTGCCATCCTTCGGTTTGGTCGCGCAAGGTGCGATAGCGAACAACCACATCTGGAGTTGCAGCGGCACTTACTTTTTCAATTTTTCCGAGATCCCAAATTGGAGCAGCATCTCCACCCAATAACGCCCATGCCGCTTGTCGAGCTGCGCCATTTGCAACGTATTCACCGGCAGGTGGTACTAATACTTCGCGACCGAAAAGTGCGGCAGCAATCTGTGAAACAGCGGGATTCTTAGCTGCGCCACCAATTAAAATAATGCGCTTTACATTCACTCCTAATTTTTCTAGTGCATCTACCGCGTCCACTAAACCGCAGAGCATTCCTTCGACCATGGCACGCGCGATATCTGCAGGATTAGAGTTATTCAAATTCATTCCACTAAAAACGCCCGTTGCAGTTGGGCGATTAGGTGTGCGCTCTCCCTCAAAGTAGGGCAAGAGTGAGAGCCCATTGGCACCAGCTTTCGCGCTAAGTGCGAGTAATCCAACTTCATCATGTGTTTTTCCAAGGATGCGAGTTGCGGCATCAAGTATTCGCGCAGCATTTAACGTGCAGACCAGCGGCAAGTAGCGGCCGGTGGCATCTGCAAATCCAGCAACGGCGCCAGAAGCGTCATGCGTTGGTGTATCAGAGACTGCAAATGCGGTGCCACTTGTTCCGAGCGAGACAACAACATCGCCTGGTTGGGCTTGGATACCAAGTGCGGCCGCTGCATTGTCGCCTGCACCCGGTGCAATAGGTATTCCACTTGGAGTTGTTCCACCAAATTCTGCTGGACTAATTATCTTTGGCAGATTAATTTCGCGATCTGTGCGAAGCGCCAGTGCCAAAATATCGCGGCGGTATTGCGATGAAGTTGGATCAAAGTAGCCAGTTCCGGATGCTTCACTGCGGTCTGAAAATAACTTTCCAAAATCTAGCGCCTGACCTTTAACGTGTTGTAATTGCCAAGAAAGCCAATCATGGGGCAAGGCAACTCCTGCAACTTTATCGGCGTTCGCCTTCTCGCTATCGGCCAACCAACGCAATTTTGTTGCGGTAAATGATGCAACCAATACCGAACCAACTTGTTTAGCAATTTCGGCGGCGCCACCGACTTCTTTATTTAACGCAGCTGCAGCATCGGCCGAACGAGTGTCATTCCAAAGCAACGCATCGCGAATTACCGCACCTTGCGAATCCAGTGCCACCATTCCATGTTGTTGTCCGCCAATTGAGATTGCGGAAACGTCATCCAATCCACCAGCGGCAGCAATTGCGGTGTCTAAAGCGCTAACCCAGTGCGAAGGCGCAACTTCTGTGCCATCGGGGTGGGTGGCACGGCCTTCACGTACTAACTGGCCGGTAGCGGCGTCTCGAATTACGACCTTGCAAGATTGAGTTGATGAATCCACGCCCGCGACGAGTTTTAAATTAGCCATGGGGCAAGGCTAGACTGTGTCTGTCAACGTTGACCACTTTTTATGATCTTTTAGTTCCATCCAAGATCTTAGATTTCATAACTTTTGAACTGGAGTTTTCATGCGTATTGGCGTCCTTACAGGTGGCGGAGATTGCCCTGGTCTTAACGCGGTTATCCGCGCGGTTGTTCGTAAAGGTGTGAAGGAATATGGCCACGAATTCGTTGGCTTCCGCGATGGCTGGAAAGGCCCGCTAGAAAATTACACAATGGAGCTCAACCTCGAGACTACTCGCGGCATCTTGCCACGCGGTGGAACCATCCTTGGTTCATCTCGTACCAATCCTTTTAAGATCGAAAATGGCGTAGAACGCATCAAGCAGAACCTGGCTGATCAAGGAATCGATGCGCTAATTGCAATTGGCGGCGAAGATACTCTTGGCGTTGCTACCAAACTTGACGCTCTTGGCGTAAAAGTTATCGGTGTTCCAAAGACAATCGATAACGATCTCAATAACACCGATTACACATTCGGTTTTGATACTTCCGTAAACATCGCAGTTGAAGCGATTGATCGCTTGCATACAACTGCCGAGTCACATCACCGTGCACTTATCGTTGAAGTAATGGGCCGCCACGCTGGTTGGATCGCACTTCACGCAGGAATCGCAGGCGGGGCAGCATGTATTTTGATTCCAGAAGTTAAATTCTCAGTAGACAAAGTCTGCGAATGGGTGGAATCACGCTTCAAGAGCAGCTACGCACCAATTATCGTTATCGCTGAAGGTGCGATTCCACAAGATGGTGACATGATCACTAAAGATTCAGAACTCGATTCATTCGGTCACGTAAAACTCTCTGGAATCGGCGAATGGCTTGCCAAGCAGATTGAAGAAAAGACTGGCAAAGAAGCTCGCACTTCAGTACTTGGCCACATCCAACGTGGCGGAACACCAACTGCCTTCGACCGTGTACTTGCTACTCGCTTTGGCTTGCAGGCAATTACTGCGGCATCTGAAGGCGACTGGGGCAAGATGGTTGCACTTCACGGTACAGATATTGTTCGCGTGCCATTGGCTAGCGCCACTGAGAAGTTAAAGACTGTCCCAATCGAGCGTTACAAGGAGTCGGAGATCTTCTTCGGATAATTTTCACCCGAGAATCTATCCGAACAAACTACCCTTACCCTCATGACTACTTCGCTAGAGAACCTCTTCACCCCTGGGCTAGTTGCGGCGCAACAACCGCAATGGCCGGGAGGTGTAGACGGTGAAAGCGTAAAGAAAGCAGTCGCAGATCTAAAATCATTTCCGCCACTTGTCTTTGCTGGTGAGTGTGATGATTTAAAGGCGAAAGTTGCCGAAGCAGCAGCGGGTCGGGCATTTTGGTTACAAGGTGGAGATTGCGCCGAAACATTTGCAGCAGCAACTGCTGATTCAATTCGCAATCGCATTAAGACAATTTTGCAGATGGCCGCAGTTCTGCAGTACCACTCAAGTTTGCCGGTTGTAAAAGTTGGCCGCATGGCTGGCCAATTTGCTAAGCCCCGCTCAAATGATTTTGAAACTCGCGGAGATGTCACACTTCCGGCTTACCGCGGTGATGCGGTTAATGACCTGGAATTCAACGAAGCATCTCGCACGCCAGACCCACAAAGAATGGTGCGCGTTTACAACACATCAGCGGCAACGCTTAACTTGGTGCGCGCATTCACTCAAGGTGGTTTTGCAGATCTTCGCCAAGTCCACGAGTGGAACAAGGGCTTTATCCGCGATTCATCAGTTGGAGATCGCTACGAACAAATGGCTCGCGAAATTGGTCGCGCGCTAGATTTTATGAAATCAGCTGGCGTAAATCCTGATTCATTTAAGTCAGTTGATTTCTATTCGAGCCACGAAGCGTTGATTATGGAATATGAAAAAGCACTGACTCGTATCGATTCACGTACCCAGTTGCCTTACGATGTTTCAGCGCACTTCTTATGGATCGGTGAGCGTACCCGTCAATTAGATGGTGCCCATGTCGATTTCGCTTCTAAGGTTCGCAATCCAATTGGTGTAAAACTTGGACCAAAATCAACTGTTGATGACGCACTCGCCTTAATTGATCGCCTTGATCCTGATCGTGAACCAGGTCGTTTAACTTTCATTACTCGCATGGGCGCTGGCAAAATTCGTGAAGCCCTGCCCGCACTTGTCGATGGTGTAACCAAATCAGGTGCCCAAGTACTTTGGGTCTGCGATCCAATGCACGGCAATACTTTTGAGGCCGCAACTGGCTATAAGACTCGTCGCTTTGATGATGTTATGGATGAAGTGAAAGGTTTCTTTGAAGTTCATAAAGGCCTTGGTACTCATCCAGGCGGAATTCATATCGAGCTAACGGGAGATGATGTTACTGAATGTTTGGGTGGCGGAGAGCAAATATCAGAGACTGATCTAGCAACACGCTATGAAAGTGCTTGCGATCCCCGTCTAAATCATTCGCAATCGCTAGAACTTGCCTTTTTAGTTGCTGAAATGTTGCGCGATCGCTAATTTAGCATCGTGCCACTTCTCCTTTCTTCCCTAAAGACTCCGGTTGGCACGCTAAATCTCCTAGCTGATGAGCAAATACTAATTGCCGCAAATTTTTCTACTATTTCCGAGTTAGGTACAGCACGAGATGCCAAGGCCGTAAAAATGATTCCCATAATTACAGATTTAATTTCAGATTACTTTGATGGTGATTTAGAGGCGCTAAACGGCATTCAAGTTCGTCAAGATGGCGCGGTCTTTTCACAGTCAGCATGGAAGGCGATGCGCAAAGTAAAGGCAGGCAAAACTCTTTCTTACGCCGATTTAGCAGATCGCGCAGGTTCACCTGCGGCAGTGCGTGCAGCAGGAAGTGCTTGCGCAAAGAACGCAATTGTTCTAGTTGTGCCTTGCCACCGCATAGTTAAAACTGGGGGAGCGCTCGGTAATTATGCTTACGGTTTAAATAAGAAAGAGTGGCTATTACGCCACGAGGGCGCGCTTTAATATTTCAATGGCTTGTGCGCATTGCGCGTCATCAAAATCCAAGTGAGTTACTAGGCGCGCATATTTAGGACCAAGTGCGCTAATCCAAAGTCCCGCATCTTTTGTGCGAGCGGCTAGTTCGGCAGCCGTTATGGGCAAAGCACTTAAATCAAGGCCGACAATATTTGTTTCAACAGTATTTGGATCGATAAGTGAAGCATTAACTAATGCAATAGCGATGGCGATCTCTTTAGCGCGGCGATGATCCTCCGATAGCCGCGAAATATTATGATCAAGAGCGTAATGAGCTGCGCCAGCGAGCAAACCAACTTGGCGCATTCCGGCACCATAACGCTTACGCCAGATGCGTGCTTTTGTGACGCGATCTTTTGTACTGAGCATTACCGAACCGATGGGCGCGCCCAAGCCTTTAGATAAACAAACGCTGATGGTTTCAAAGTATTTTCCGTACTCATTTAAGCTAACACCACTTGCAACGTGGGCATTCCAGATTCGAGCGCCATCTAAATGCAGCGCAAGGCCTAATTCATCGGCGCCTTTACGAAGGGCTTTAATTTCATCAAGTGGCTGAATAGTTCCGCCACCAAAGTTATGGGTATTTTCAACTGCGATTGCAGTAGTTGAGACTAAATATGGCCCAGAGTTTGGACGAGCGATATCTAGCGCATCCTTAGCAATTAGCAGACCATTCTTGGCTGGCCAAGTACGAGTTGTAATTCCACTAAATACTGCGGCAGCACCCAATTCGGCGCGGACGATATGTGAATTAGTTTCGGCAATTAATTCTTCACCTGGAGCAACCAGCATACGAATTGCCAATTGATTGGCTAGAGAGCCAGTAGGTGTAAAGACTCCGGCTTCTTTGCCAAACATTGCGGCCACGCGCTCTTCAAGTGAGTTAACTGTTGGGTCATCACTATAAACATCATCTCCAACTGGGGCAGATGCCATCGCCTCGCGCATCGCTTGTGATGGACGCGTGACCGTGTCAGAACGTAAATCAATTGGAGAAGTCATTGTGTAAGCCTCTCACGCTTCTTTCATTACTATCAAATACATCGCCAATACGACCATAATTCCACCGAGAGATACCTGCAAAGTCAGTGATTCTCCACCGAAGACAACGGCGAAGAGTGCGGCAAAGACAACTTCCATAGTCAAGATAACTGCTACTTTGGTTGAGGTCATATGTGCCTGCGACCAGGTCTGCACGATAAACGCGACAGCTGTGCAGATAATCGCTGTAAATATAACTACGCCCCAGACTCCAGCATCAGGCGGTGTTTCATATCCTTGGCTAAGTGCGATCGCACCGGTAATGAGCCCACAGATTGCCAATTGAACAATAGTTAGAGCGTAGGCATCTAACCCAAAACTCCATTTACTTAACGCAACAATGTGAGCAGCAAAAGCGATCGCGCTAAAGAACACTAGCGCTTCACCAACTCCGACTGACCAACCGCGCAGCGAAAGTAAGGCTAAGCCAACGGTGGCAAGTGCGACGCAAGCCCAGGTAAATTTAGTAATTCTCTCTTTCAAGAAAAGTGCGGCAATTAGCGGTGTTAAAACAACGTAGAGACCAGTTACAAATCCAGTGATAGCCGCGCCAGTACGTGCCAGCCCTAAAGTTTGAAAAATATAGCCAGAGCCTAAGAAGAGTCCGGCCAGCGATCCCTTAAGGACTAGATCGCGATTTAATTTCTTAAGAACGCTAGGTCGAAGTACGACCATGGCAAGCACTGCAATGAAGAAACGCGTTGCGAGGAAACTATTTACTGATTGTCGTTCAATGGCGGGTTTCATCAAAACGAAAGATGCGCCCCAAGCCGCAGAAACCGCCAATAGCGCCCATGGAGCCAAGCGCAGCTGCATCTGGTGACGTGCGCTCATCCGCGCAACTTCTTTAATAGTGCAACTTCTTTGCCGTGTTCTGGTTCCATACCCGGGGTTTCCAGAATCAGCGGTGCGTTGGCAACGGCTGGATGCTTAAGAAGTTCCTTAAATGGATCTACTCCGATAAAACCATCGCCGATATTTTGATGACGATCCTTTAGCGCGCCACAGACATCCATTGAATCATTGGCATGGATTAATTGGATACGTTCAGCGCCAGCAACTTCCACAAGCAAATCAAGAGTTTCCTTCATGCCACCTTTTTTAGCGATGTCATGGCCTGCAGCAAATACGTGGCAGGTATCAAGGCAGATGCCAACTTTAGGGTGGTATTCGAGAGCCTTTAGGTAATATTCCAAATCTTCCAAGCGCTTAACAAGTGATTGACCTTGGCCGGCAGTTGGTTCAAGTAACAACATAGGCGCATCATCGGTTAAAGCGTTAAGAATTGGCATCATCCCTTTATTTATCTGCTTCCAAGCTTTTGCAATGAAGTCTTCATTAACGGCAGAACCGGTATGTACGACAACGCCGAGCGCTCCGATTTCCTTGCCGCGCTTTAGCGAATATTCAGTTGATGCCAAGGAATTTAGATATGTGGCTTCGGTTGGTGAACCTAAGTTAATTAGAAAAGGTGCGTGCACATAAACTTCTAGATCAAGTGCCAACGCCTTCTCGCGAAAGATGGCATCGGCATCGTGGTTGGTCTCAGGCATCGCCCAACCGCGTGGATTGGATGTGAATACTTGAATCGCTTCAGCGCCAATAGTCTCGGCGTAGGCGATAGAACGTTTTGCCATACCGCCGCTTGTCGGCGTATGTGCGCCGATGCGCGGTGATGTTTTTGGCATTCGCTTACCCTACTGTGATCGTCACCGCGCTGCCACGTTTAACCTTTGTGCCGACCTTGGGCGAGATATTTGTTACCGCCTTGACCTTCTTAACGCCAATTTTCTTGACTACAACTTTTAACTCAAGATCAGCAAGAGCTGCGCGAGCCTTGGCTTCGGTTAGCGAGAAGACATTTGGAATAAATACATACTCTGATCCCTTAGAAACGGTCAAAATAATCTTGGTGCCCTTAGCAAGTGGTGCACCACCAGATGGAACTTGTGAAATTACCGTGCCTGCTAGAACGCTCTCACTAAATTGATCAATCGTCTCAACATCAAATCCACCTTCGGTAAGTTCATTTAGCGCTTGGTCGGCAGATTTACCGACGTACGACGTCACATCAATTGTTTCGATGCCTTTGCTAATTAATAAATCAACAACTGCATCGCGTTTTACTTTTTTACCCGCGGCAGGGGATGATGAAATAACAAATCCTTTAGGGGTTTGATCGTTAAATACTTCAGTTAAATCTCCAACTTTGATGGGTGATTTCGCCAGCAAATTAACTGCTGCCTCGGGCGTAAGTCCAACAAGTGATGGAATCAAATAACGTTCGGCACCTTTAGAGATAATCGCTTTGACTTGCCCGCCGGCATCGACTTTGTCGCCACCTGCCGGATCAGATTCAATAATCTGCCCATCTGAGATTTCTTCATCAAAACGTTTTTCTGAGATCACTAGCGTTAATCCCAACGGCGAAAGGGCGCTCAACGCTTCTTCTTGCGTGGCACCAACTATTGATGGGACAACGACTTTGGATCCTGGCCCAACCAATGCATACCAACCAAAGATGCCAAGTGTGATCGCCAAACCTACGGCGATATAGCGATTGCGGCGAACCCGCTTACTTATCTTTTTGCGCTTGCGGATCTGCGCAGTGTTCTCTTTGCCTTCCGCCTTAGAATTCGCATCAGTATTTTCACGCTTGCTTATCGCCACAGTCTTTTCCTTTTCAATTCGCGCTCTCTCGCGCCGGTTAACTTTCTTTGATGCAGGACGCATCGGAGCAATTGGTATATCTAGTTCCAGGCTTAGTTGTTTCTGATTGGGATCTAGCGCTTGTGCAATCAGGGTAAGTGATTGATGAAATTCACTGCCATCACGGGGGCGCGCATCTGGATCAGAATTTGAAGCGCGGTAAATTAACTGATCAAGCTCTGGCGGTATTCCCGATCGCTTGGTACTCATCAGAGGTACCCGCTCATTTACATGCATGTATGCAATCTGGATTGGCTCTTCGCCAGCATATGGTTTTTCACCAGTAAAGATTTCAAAGGCGGTAATTGCGGCGGAGTAGACATCACTTCGCGCATCTGCGATACCGCGTTGGACTTGTTCGGGGGATAGGTATGAAACGCTACCCAAAACTATGCTGGATTCGGCCGTCACTGTTGTACCGAGTAAAGGACCTTTGGCTAAGCCAAAGTCAGCAATTTTGATTCGCCCTTCTTTGGAGATCAAAATATTGTCAGGCTTGATATCTCGGTGCACAATTCCTAATTTATGAGCAGCAGATAACGCGCTTAAAACTGGTAACAAGAATTGAATTCCGCTGGCAACAGATAAAGCGCCTTGTTCATTTAAGTATTCGCGAAGGGTGTGTCCTTCCACTAATTCCATTACAAGAAAAACTGCTGGTGTGCCGTTTTGATTCCAACCTTGATCTTGTACTGAAACAATATTTGGATGCGAAAGCGCAGCCGATGCTTTGGCTTCACGGATAAATCTCTCAACGAACTGTTCATCTTGCGCAAGGTGCGGATGCATAATTTTTACCGCAACTTTTCGATCTAGGCGGGTATCAAGGCCTTCGTAAATGGTTGCCATGCCGCCGGATGCCATGTGGCGGATGAGCTGATATCGCCCATCAATTAGCTCGCCAGTTAGGTCAGACATATCTGTAATTTTATGTAGTTAAAATGAAATCAGCCTTTTCGCGCGTTGAGTGTTGTGAGAAATATTGTTGCTGTGTGCCAAGCCACTTTTGCATTTGAATTCTCACCCCTGGGCCATCGCGGTGTATTACCCGCTGCACTCCGATTTCAGGGTCAATATCTATCCAGATCAGGGCTGCAAATTGATCTTGCAACGATTTATCGCCACTTCCTACACCTTCCAGAATTAGTAGATCTGCGGGTGCAATTACTTCAGGTGGATCAAATGAAGATGTGGCCCAGTTGTAACGAGATAACTTTGCAGGCTCTTGGCTTTGATGTTGGGCTGATAAATATTGCAAGAACTGAGTCAAATCATCGGTTAAGGCGTTCTCCCAGCCATCATACAAGTCATCCATATGCACAACGTTCACCGACATTTTCGGTGAGAGAGCCAAGAAAATTTCATGAGCCAGCGTTGTCTTACCCGCGCCAGCTGGACCATCAATTGCTATGACGGGATGGTTTTTTTGGCTACAGAGATCTAAGAGAGCTGCGATGAGCTGCATACCATTTACTCCATCCCATAGCTGCTAAAGCGGTAAATGCAGCATAGAGCAGAGAGGTGAAAGGCAGATCTTGCGAAGCGTAGAGTGCGACATAACCAGCATCGACAATTAACCACAGAACCCAAGTTTCATACTTTTCATAGACCATCAGAATCTGAGCGCTTAAACTTCCAAAGAATAAAATAGCATCAGCGTAAGTGGATGCGGCGCCCATTGATTTTAAGACTGGTGCTAGCGCCAGAGTTGCCAGGATGATTGCGGCAAATATAAAGATCCGGTACTTATTTTTAAGTGCTCCTGGTCGTGCACCCGTTGGCTCCCAACCAAACCATCCCAAAATTGCGGCCACGATAAAGACTATTTGCAAGGCGGCGCTGGCGTAGAGCTCCCATTGAATAAAAAGTATTCCGTATAGAACTGAACTCAGCGCCCACCATGGCCAAGTTATTCGCTTACCAGTTATGCCAAGTGCCACACCAATAAAGGAAGCGACCACTGCGATAAATTCTAGATATGAAAGATCGTAACCGAGGATGGATACTAAAGTTCCAGAGAGAAAGTTGTAAATAGATGTCATTGATAAACCTTTCCGCATCCGCATTACCGGATGGGTCAAGCGGTCGATCTGAATTTCAGATCCTCTCAGCCGTGTGAGCGGCTCCCGCATTGCAAACTTTAGCCGATACGGGCCAAAACTGCGTCTATGTAAGCGCGCCCGGCCACACGTGCGCGGCGAGCCGTAGAAGTCTTGGCTCGCTTATTAAATATGTCGTAACCAATTCTTTCTACTTCATCAACGATTCCACAGTACAACTCACTTGCTGCACGAATACAAGGCTGACTGGTCTTATCAAGGAGTGCAATCCCGGGTTCAGCAGCTTTCTGTAATTTACGTACACGAGCAATCTGAAACTTTAGGGCGCTGATGATTTGTGGGGTAAGAATTCGTGCGCGCAACATCTCAGGTGTCACGCCAGATTCGGCTAACTCATCTATCGGCAGATAAATACGTCCACGATCTAAATCCTCTGCAACATCGCGAATGAAATTGGCTAGTTGAAAGGCAACGCCCAGGTCTTTGGCAGCAGATAAAGAATTCACGGTGTCCCCGCCCAGAATCGGCACCATTTCTAGGCCAATAACAGCTGCCGAGCCATAAACGTATTCGTATAAGTCATCGAAAGTTTTGTATTCAGTGATAGTTAAATCCATCTCCATCGAATGGAGGAAATCCACAAAGTGCTGGTGCGGAATATCAAAGCGCTGCACGGTATCTATTAGTGCTTTTCCAACGGCGTCGCTGGTAGCTCCTGATTTAAGTCCAGCCAGAACTTCTGCACTCCATTCGCGCAAGACCTTCGCCTTCTCATCGGGGGATAGGTTCGAAGATAAATCATCAACAATTTCATCGGCATAACGTGCAAAACCATACAGGGCATGAACGAATGGACGTTTCTTTGCTGGTAAGAGAAGTGTTGCTAGGTAATAAGTCTTACCGTGCAGCGAATTTAGCCTTTTACATTCTTCATATGAAGCGCGAAGTGAGGCATCAAAGATCCCAGCCGCATTTAACTCGTTCACTTACTTAACCGGACCTACGATTCGCTCAGCGGCTAGTCGACCAGAAATCAAAACCATCGGAACGCCAACGCCAGGTTGGGTTCCAGATCCGGCAAAGACCACATTCTCAAAACCTGCTGCAATATTTTTTGGGCGAAAGGGTCCGGTCTGGAAGAAAGTATGCGCACTAGCAAATGGTGCACCCTGTTCCATGCCTCGGTCCTGCCAATCAAGGGGCGTGGTCATGACTTCAGTTTCAATGGAGTCACTCAGGCCGGTATACCCGCGATCTTCCAGAGTCTTAATCATGTGATCGCGATATGGGCGCGCCTGCGTCTTCCAATCAATATCGGCACTTAAATTCGGCGTTGGATAGAGAATGTAATAAATCTCTTTGCCTGCCGGTGCGAGTGCTGGATCATCTTTAGTTGGAATTGTTACAAGCACAGATGGGTCTGACATCAAAGTTTTTTCCTTGATTAACTCATCAAAGATGCCATCCCAAGATTTTCCAAAGTGGATGTTGTGGTGGGCAACGTGGTCATATTTCTTGGACGAGCCGACCAATAAAGTGGCACAAGATGGGGAGTACTTCAGGCGTTTTACCGAAAGTGGCGTCTTGCCCAATAAATCGCGCCAAACCACTGGCAGATCTGGGTTCATTACGACAACATCGCATTCGATGCGTTCACCGGTATCGGTTATGACTGCCTTGGCGCGGCCGTTTTCAACTTCCAAGCGAGTAACTGAAGTGCTGTATTTAAATGTAACGCCATGCTTTTGCGCTGCTGCGGCCAGTGCGCGAGGAACCGCGTGCATTCCACCCTTCGGGAAGAAGACTCCGTTTACTGAATCCATGTAAGCGATGACCGCGTATATTGCCAAGGCTTGTTGTGGACTAACTCCGGCATACATCGCTTGGAATGAATAAACTTTTTGCAAGCGCGGATCTTTTAAGAATTGATTTACTTTCGGTGAGAGTCTTCTAAATCCGCCTAGAGCGATCAAACGTGCCAGGTTTGGGGTTAGCAAGTTAAGCGGAGAATCAATATTGCGATCAATGAAGTCATTCATCTCGTACTTGTATAACTTGGTAACAAATTCAACATATCTGCGATAACCCAGCGCTTCTTCTGCACTCACCGTGCGACGGATCTCTTCTTCCATCTCGGCGGTATTGGCGTGCACATCAATCTGTGAACCATCGTGATAAAAAGCGCGATATAAAGGTTTAAGTGGTGAAAGTTCTAGCCAATCTTTCATATCTTCACCGACGCAACTAAAGGCATCTTGAATTAGCGAAGGCATAGTCAAAACTGAAGGTCCAGTATCAAATGAGAAGCCATCTTTTTCGAGCAGACCATTGCGTCCGCCCGGAACGGATTCACGTTCGATGACAGTTACTTTGCGCCCCGCACCTGCTAAACGAAGTGCGGCACTTAGCCCAGCAAGACCTGCACCGACGACGACAACATGATCGGTTGGTCCTTTTACTCTGGCTGGCATTTAGTGGCTCCTACGGGTTGCAGTTGTTGCGAGTTCAATCAGTAACTCACGGGCTGAAGGGTTAATTTCAGCAGAGTTTGCCGCAGTTAGCGCGTTGGAAAGCAACCCCTCGATGAGATCTTCGACATCTTTAACAGCGCCAGTTGCTGTGATTAGTCCGCGAATATCTTCGATCTCATCAGAGGTTAGATCTGCGCGACCAAGTGCTGCGGTTATCTTGGTCGAAGTCTTTTGGTCTGCGCGCTCTAGAGTCATTGCCATCAGCACGGTTCGCTTGCCTTCACGAATATCATCACCGGCTGGCTTACCTGTCACCGATGTATCACCGAATATGCCCAGGATGTCATCGCGCAGTTGAAAAGCTTCACCGAGCGGCAGACCGTAGGCGCTTAATACATTTATTAACTGGGATCTTTCTTTGTGATTAGTAATGGCAAGTGATGCGCCTAGATGAAGCGGTCGCTCGATTGTATATTTACCAGATTTATAACGCGCGATGCGAAGTGAGCGATCAACACTAGGAGTCTTTTCGCCGGCTTCGCGAACATCTAAATATTGTCCCGCCATTAATTCGATACGCATTTCATCGTGGACTGAGAGCACCGATAGCAGTGCAGCATCAGAAACACCTGATGTGTGAAGTAAATGATCAGACCAAACTAGCGCTAGATCTCCGAGCAAGACTGCGGCTGATTCACCAAATTGATCTGCCAATCCACTCATAGTCTCAGATTGGTGCAAATTTTCGAAGTGGCGATGAATCGCTGGTTTGCCGCGGCGAGTATCGGAGCGATCCATTAAGTCATCATGAATTAACGCACATGCTTGTAATAATTCCAAACTTGTGAAAGCGCGAATATCTGCTGGTGTTGGAACCTTGCCGGTCGCGGTGAACCCTGCATATGCAAATAGCGGTCGCAGGCGCTTGCCACCTTCGAGCAAGAAAGATTCGAGAGCATCACAAACTGGAATTAATTCGGAGCCGATGCCACTTAGGTATTCGCGCTGCAAGGTTAAATACGAGGTCAGTTCGCTATGAACCTGCTCACGTACTTGAAGGAGCGTGCCACGCGCATCATTAACCACGGCGCAACGGTACCCTGACCGCATGGAGATGCGTATGACTAACATTGGCGAGAGCGTCACATACTCCTTTGAATTCTTCCCACCGAAGGATCAAGAGGGGGAGGAACGTCTCTGGAGCGCAATTAGTGCGCTCGAACCGATCGCCCCCGATTTCATCTCTGTTACTTATGGTGCAGGTGGATCGACGCGCGATCGCACAATTCGCATCACATCCGAGATTACCGAACATACAAAGTTGCCAGTTGTTGCACACTTAACTTGCGTAGGTTCCACTCGCAATGAGTTAATTGAAATTTTGGAACGTTACAAAGCAGCAGGAATTCATAATATTTTGGCGCTGCGCGGTGATCCAACTGGTGGCCCGCGTGCGCCATGGACACCTACTTCAGGCGGTTTAAATCATGCCGATGAATTAGTCTCTCTTGCCGCAGAATTTGGTGGCTTTACCATTGGCGTTGCAGCTTTCCCTGATGGCCATCCGGCATCTAACGGTGATTTTGATAAAGATATTCAAACGCTTCTGCGCAAGGAAGCCGCTGGTGCAACTTTTGCAACGACGCAATTTTTCTTTGAAGTAGATAAGTGGCAAGCACTCACTGATAATTTAGCTAAACGCGGATCTCAGTTACCGATCATCGCCGGAATTTTGCCTGTAACAAATGTTAGCCAACTAAATCGTATGTCAGAATTAGGTGGAACACCGATTCCTGTCAGCATCGCATCGGCTTTTGATGCCCTAAAGGATAAGCCAGATGATGTTCGCAAATTAGGCGTCGAGCTTGCCACCAAGCTCTGCGAAGATTTATTAGAAGCAGGTGTTCCAGGGTTGCACTTCTACACAATGAATACATCCACTGCTACACAAGAAATATTTGCGCAGATTAAAGATAAGAAAAGGTCATGAACAAGTCTGAGTTCAACGCTGCTTGGAGCGCCCTTCATGGTGGCGCCGAAATTAAAGGCGTTGTAAAAACCTGGCTCGCTATTTCTTATGCATCAGCCAAAGTCGTATCCGCCCTAAGAATTAGTCCAAATTTCCTTACACTTCTTGGCTTGGTATTTGCTATCGCAATGGCGGTAAATCCGCTATCACTCTGGACTATTCCCCTGCTAGTTCTCTCTCTTTACGCCGATGGCATCGACGGTAGCGTTGCTATTTATCAAAATCGCAGCAGTTCATTTGGCGCGATTCTGGATTCAGTTGCTGATCGCATCAGCGAAGCGCTCTGGTTCTATGTGGCATACCGGATTGGTGCACCGGCCTGGTTGGTTTTGGTTACCTACGTAATCGCTTCAACTCAAGAATATGCACGAGCACGACTGGGTGGCTTAGGTATCGATGATGTCGGAGTAGTAACTCCTGCAGAACGTCCGGTGCGAGCTAGTTTTATTTTCGTCGCACTTGTTGCTTATGCCGTTGACTTAAATTTAGTTGTTGCAGTGATGACCGTGTTGTTTGTTTTACAGCTGTGGAGTTTTTATCTAGTGGCGCGCTTTGCCCACAATCGCCTCCGCAACGATTTCAGCGCTTAGCCCAACCAGCGGCAACCCACCACCAGGATGGGCAGAGCCACCAACGCAATACAAACCCTGCAATGGTGAGCGATTCTTAGCGCGCATAAATGCCGAACGTGCGCCATTGCTAGAAGTTCCATAGATCGCACCGCCTGGCGCCATCACCGATCGTTCTAAATCTGCAGGCGTGCGGATTTCCAAAAGATCTAGCCGATCACGAATTGAAATGCCACGCGCTTCTAGTGAATCAATAATCTGCATGGCATAACGATGGTTAAAATCTTTATCGTTCCAATCAAAGCCATCGGCGCCCGATACATCGTGGCGAGGTGCGTTAATCAAGATAAACCAGGCTTCATGCCCGGCGCGTTTAACCATTGTTTCATCGCGTGGTGCGCAGATATAAATCGCAGGATCTTCTACCGGCTTTTTGCGATCGAAAATATCTATGAATTCTGCGTCATAATTTTTGGGAAAGAAAATATTGTGATGGGACAACCCAGAGTCCGTCTCGCTCGGGCGCAACCCAAGCAATAACGAGAAGCCAGCAAGTGAGGGATCAGCTTTGGCTAAGTCAGCGCGCTGTTTGCGCAATTTCTTAACCTTGCCAGTGATTAATTTGGTATACACCAGTGATGCATCTGCGTTTGCTACAACTGTTGCAAAGTCCAATGAGCGGCCATCGACCAAAGTAATTCCATTTACGCGGCTGCCATCATGATTTATCTGGGACACCTCAACGTTAAATTCAAATTTCACACCACGGTCAATACAACGTTGATAAATAGCATCTGATAATTTTCCTACTCCGCCTTTGATATGCCAAGCGCCAAATGCTTCTTCAACAAAGGCAATTGATGACAGAACTGCAGGTGCAACACGAGGATCAGATCCACTGTAAGTTGCATAGCGATCCAGAATATTGCGTAGTCGACCATCTTTTAATTTGATCTGGCGCAGAGACTTCCATGGCGCAATTACTCGTAGATCGCGCAGCAAAGTAGGACGCTTTAAAAGTGAGGCAATTGATTTAAGTTCGGATTCTATAAATGGTTCACGCGAGACATCCCACATGGATTCGGCTTGGCGCATGACTTGATCCCATTCCAGGGCTGATTCGCTGCCCATAGAAGTCTCAATTGCGGCCAATGTTTCTTTGCGGGATAGGTTGGCAAACTTCACTGAAGTGCCATCGCTAAAGCGGTAATCAAATGATGGGTTAACGCTGTCGAGTTCCAGTACGCGCCCCATCACATCACCGGTACGTTGGAAGAAGTCGCGGTACACGGCTGGAAGAGTTAATAAAGATGGTCCAGTATCAAAAGCGTAATTTCCGATCCACTCGGTGCGGCACTTTCCACCATGACGATCAGATGATTCAAATACAGTCACGTCATAGCCAGCCTTGGCCAGACGAGCTGCGGTGCACATTCCACCCATGCCGGCGCCAATTACGGCAACCTGCTTTTTTATTTGGCTCATAGGGTGCGCCCCTTCCATTGCACTTTACCGCGGGCGCGCCAGCTATAAATAATTAAATAAATTAATATTGCAGAAGAGATCGGATGCAAGAACGAATCAATCATTTTTCCACCAGATCGCTTGGCACTGATTATGCGTGTGATGACAATTACTTCATAGGTAAATAAACCAATTGGGTTTCCACTAAACCAAATCAAGACTGGCGCTAGGCCAGTAACAAATATGAACGCGATGGCGGCGCCTGATCCTAAGGGTGTGGAGAATGCGCTCCACAAAGATTTTCCGTATCCAGCCTTTATCTCGCTAAAGTTTTTATACATTCGTGTTTGCGCCAAAGTTGAACCATCTGCAACTCCACCGTGCGCACCTGCTGCAATTAGTGCGCGTGCCAATTTCATATCGTCTAGAACTTCGGCGGCAATCGACGTAAAGCCACCGATTGCAACTAGTGAGCTCTTTTTTACCAGAAAGAATTGGCCATTTGCTACCGCAAGTGAAGTTCGGTTTGACCGCTCGGCCAGTCGCAAGGGCACGGTTGTCATCCAAGACCATTGCAGAAGAGGTTGCACTAAGCGTTCGGCAAATGTTTTTGCAATCTGGCGCGGATAAGGAGATATAAAGTCTCGCTCACCCATCATCGCAATGCCTTGAGAAATTGCGGTTGGTACCAACCTGACATCGGCATCTAGGGTCACGATAATTTCACCGCTTGCAATTAAATAACCTTGCTGCAGCGCCCAAGGTTTGCCCAACCAACCACCTGGCAATTCTGGTGCGTTCACAATTTTGATTGGGGCACCCTCGGATATAGCAGTTTTAAGTAATTTTTTGGTGCTATCCGTTGAGGAATCATCAATAAAGACGATTTCCAGCGAACTAAGGTCGCTCTGTTTGGTCAAGCAATCAATTAACTCAAAAATATTTTCAGCCTCATTACGAACCGGAATTAACACCGTCACGCTGCAATCGACTTGTGAAAGGTTCTGGGGGCGCCGGATAGTCAAGAAGTTCGCAACGGCTATCCAGAGCAAGACTATTGTGAAGAGAAAGAGAGCGAAATACATCTAATTACTAAGGTCGGCCGAGCCAACGCGAGAATATAAATGGAGCCAGCACCGCTCCAAATGTTAGACCGAAGATAAAGGCGATTCCTGGACGATCAAAGAAGAAGAGGTTAGAGATAACACCGGCAAACCAAGTCCAAATTAAAAAGATGTCGATTGCCGCAAAGCCCGCACTAACTTTGCGACGATCGCGGGGGAGCACCAAATGCAGAATCGCAATCAGCGCCATGCCAGATAACAACCAACCGAAAGCGTTAGATAACGGAACTTCTGGAGTGAAAGGTACATGTGAACCAGTTACTTCCCATGTCCAACGTCCTGCTGTAACCATCTGTGGATCAAGGAATAAGTCATAAGCCATAAGTCCAAATCCACCATAGAGAAATACCCAATTGCCTGCAACGCGACGTGCTGCGCAAAGAATTGGATGCGCGATCATCGCCCAAGCAAATGGAACAACGAGTGGAACATCAAAGAGTTGTGGGCCTAGGGATGGGTCATATTCATAAGTTCCAAAGGGCCAGCTAGTTTTCAAACCCATTAACTCAATAAGAAAGCCAAATGAAAGAGCGATGCCCAGATATGTAAATGCATAACGCGCCCCGAAGGCTAACAAAGCGTGAAGTGCCATCGCACCCGCGCCCCAATAAACCGTAGAAATTGTTACCACACGCAAAGCTTCACCACCTAGAAGCGGGTAACTAACTTGTAGCAATATTGCGATGCCCAAAGTGAGATTTAGTGCTAATTGTGCGCGAGACGAAATTCCGCGGCGGCGATTGCGACGCGGTGAGTAATGACGAATCGACATGGGCTAAGTCTGCCCTACTTAAGTATTACTTAGTAATCAAGCCTCGAATATCGCGAACTGCAAAGCGGGCAAAGAGTTCTTCGGCATACCAGCCATGGCGTTCGGTAGCGGCAATTGCACTTTGGTGCGCGGCGCCCTTGTAAGCAAAATTTCTTAGATCAGCGCCAGAGTTCCAATGCGAGAAAGTTCCTTGCAATCCGATAGGTGCTTCACCTATGCCAATGGTTCTGATTAGACCATCGGAGGCGTGCAGGCTTTGCGTAACCGGAGGAACTGCTCGCCAGAATCTAAAATTCTGAAGCCACTTAATTCGTGCCCGCGTTATTGCAACTACTTGTCCATCAGTTTGAGTAGATGAGTATGCAAAGGGATTCTTTTTTGCCCATAAACCGTGTGATGAAATTGGATCAAGCAAGAATCGAACTTCTTCAATTGATTTAGCCCGCCAACGTTTAATTAACTTTGAGTTATCGAGAGCGTCTAATTGCCTTTCATCGAGAACAACCACACAACCCCAACGATTGGCATCGGCATCGCGTGGAGTAAATGTTTCTCCTTTGCCTGTACCGAGCATTTTTGCGAAAGTGACACCTTTCATTCTGCGCAATCCACCACGATCAAGTGCCATGCGCAGTAGAGCAAATCCAATATCGCGATTTTTTATCTTCCAAAAATAAACAACGGTAACCGCAGTTGTACTCACCGAGAGACTCCGGCTATTTCCAATACATGCCAAGCAACTTTTTCAGTGTTATCCCACATTGGGGCATGCCCACATTCTTCAAAAATTATCCACTTCGAATGTTGTGGCGCCATGGTTCGCTCTTGACAGGTCGTGGCAGGCAAAGTTTTATCAGAATCACCAAAGATTATTTTTACGGGAATTTTAGAATCGATCTGCGAATCAAAGCGCTTATGCAACATGCCATCCCAAGCCGGAAAGTAACCTTCAGAATTTGCCATTGCTAGCGTTGCATCAAGGCAAAGCTCATATGAAAAATCGCGCCAACGAGGGCTGACATCACCAAATCCCAATTTACGAGAACGTTCGTATTTTAAAAACGATGGAGCAAGAGCTGCAGATCTACTGGTCAATAATCGAAATTGTGAGGCACCTGGCCTACGTTGCACATATGTTGCAAGCCAAAATCCTGCAGGTGCCAAGGCGGTCACGCTGCGCACTGAATCAGGAAAAGATGCTGCCATTTCCAGAGCGATCCATCCGCCCCAAGAATTTCCAATCACATCGAATTCGGTAACTCCCAATTGTTCTTTAACTTCACGAACGACCAACTCACCGATCGAAATTGGATCCATTGATTGGCCGGTGATCATTGGAGTTTGGCCATGACCCGGTAGATCAACTGTGATTACGTTAAAGCGTTCTTGAAGTAAGGGAGTCAAAGGTTTCCAAGCGGTTGCCGCCGAGCCCATCCCATGCACCAGGACAATATGAGGCGCAGATTTGAGTGCTGCTTCATGCACTGTTAATGAAAGGTTCATTTCGATCTGAATTTTACCCCGTGGCGCGCACTTTTTCATGGCCAAAGATGGGCAATGATGTCGCCATGAAGTTACGCATGGTTGGATCCGAAGTCTTAGGCACCGCTGTTTTAGTAATGACCGTTATTGGTTCGGGAAAAATGGCAACAAACCTCTCAGATGATACGGGTGTTCAGTTACTGATTAACTCACTTAGCACCGCTGCCATCTTGTATGCGCTAATTACTTTATTGGCTGATATCAGCGGTGCACATTTCAACCCGCTCGTAACTTTGGTACTTGCCTATAAGCGCGAGATGAAAATAGCTGAGACCGCCCAATTTATCCTTGCCCAATTTATTGGCGCAGTTATTGGTGCAGGGCTCGCAAACCTGGTCTTTGACTTGCCGGTATTTACCGCATCAACAAAGGTTCGTAGCGGAAGCCATCTCTTCCTCAGCGAGATCATTGCAACCGCTGGCCTAATCTTCATAATTTTTGCCGCCCTGGATCAAAAGCGCGATAAGAAGATCCCAACACTTGTTGCCTGTTGGATTGGCGCGGCCTATTTCTTCACATCATCAACATCTTTTGCTAACCCTGCCGTTACCTTTGCAAGAGGTTGGTCAGATACATTTGCTGGAATTGCACCAGAATCGATTGCACCATTTATAGCTGCCCAATTAATCGGTGCGGTACTAGGACTTCTAATCAGCCAAGCACTTAGCGTTAAAAGCAAGGGAAAAAAGTGAGCAAACCATCAGTGCTTTTCGTCTGTGTTCACAACGCTGGCCGTTCTCAAATGGCAGCTGGCTTTATGCGCGAACTTGGACAGGGTCGTGTAGAAGTTCTCTCTGCTGGCTCTGCTCCTAAAGGCTCCATCAACCCAATTGCCGTTGAAGCAATGGCCGAACTCGGAATCGATATTGCAAATAACACACCAAAGATTTTGACACCAGAGGCCGTGCAAGCATCGGATGCTGTCATCACTATGGGTTGCGGCGATGCATGTCCGTTCTATCCCGGTAAGCGTTATGAAGATTGGGTACTAGATGATCCAGCAGGGCAGGGGATTGAATCGGTACGAGTTATTCGTGATGACATTAAGTTGCGGGTAGAACAGTTGCTTTCCGAACTACTTAGCTAATCGCCAATAACCATCGGTGTTGCACCAGTGCAAGTTATTAACTCGGCAAAAGAAGTTGGATAAACAGCGTGCGGGTGGCCTGATGCTGCCCAAACAATTTCGTAATCGTTGAGCGCTTGATCGATAAGAATTTGTTCTGGGGGAGTTATCCAACCAAGTGGAGCTACGCCCCCAACTGAGTAACCAGAGACATCTTTCACATAGTTCGCGTCCGCGCGGCCGAGTTCAGCGATTCCTAAATTCTTTGCAACAAGTTCGGTATCTACTCGGTGTCGTCCGCTAGTAATAACTAAAAGTGGATTACCGGATGGCAATTTAAAGATAAGGGAAGAGGCAATTTGTCCAACTTCAATTCCAAGGCCGTTGGCAGCATCGACTGCAGTGCGGGCGGTATCAGATAGAACGGTGACTTGGCCATTTACTCCGAGATCAATGGCAGCTTGAATAAAACGCTTTACCGCTGCCTTTTCTAAGATGCCATCCATGGATGCAGGATACCCTTGGCAAATGTCTATCGGAGCACTTGATCAAGTTCATCGTGCCAAATTAGCGCGTAATTCTTTATGGGTCTGCTTCTTATTGCTCGGCTCGGTTTCAATGGGTTGGGTACCTCGTATCCCGGAAATTAAAGATGCCATCGGATTATCAAATGGCGCCTTCGGATTTGTTTTATTGGGCAGCACCTTTGGATCCATCACGGGTGCGCAATTATCTGGTCGCTTTATGCATACGTATGGATCTCAACGAACAATTTTTGTGGGCGTCTTTATTATGCCTGCCGGGCTGGCTGGTATGGGTTTGGCAACAAACGCTCTGACTTTATTTCTTACGCTTTACACAATGGGTTTTGGTTATGCGCTGATTGATATGTGTTACAACTATCAAGGAACTGTGGTTGAAAAGATTTTAGGTAGGCGCCATATGTCTTCATTTCATGCGATGTGGAGCACTGGTGCATTCTTAACCACTGTAGTTGGTGGCCTCATTACTCGCCATGTTTCACCGCGCGATAATTTGATTGCAATCGCCGTAGTAGCTCTTATTGCTTATTTGATAGCTGCTTATTACTTGCTGCCACGAACGATTGATGGCCATAAAGGCGATGAAGAGCACGAGGCGAAGATTCCGCTATTTGGAAAAGGCGTGATGCCGCTCTGGTTGCTAGGCGTTGGCTTGCTCTCTAGTTTGGTTGGTGAGGGTGCGGCAAGTGATTGGGGCGCGATCTTACTGCGCGATGAAATGGGATACGAGAAAGGTGTTTACGCATCTGCCTTTGCATCCTTTGCCCTGGCCATGATCGTTAGTCGTTTCCTTGGTGATCGTGCGCTAGATCATTTTGGGCCAGCGCGTTTGGTGCAATTAGGTGGTTACTTAGGTGGAGCTATCTGGGGGATCGCAATGTTGATTGCAATTCCGATGTCAGATACCTACCCAATCCCGGCCTTAGTAATTGTGAACATCGGCTTTATTGCTGCAGGTCTTGGTATCGGTCCAATGTTTCCGGCATTTATTCTGGCGGCGAGTAAGACTCCTGGGATTGCACCGGCAGTTGCGATCTCGCGCGTTGGCGTGATCGGAATAGCAGGCTTCTTCTTTGGTCCAACTGTTACGGGAATTATTGCGCAATACACAAATCTTTCAATCGGCATGATCTATCCGGTTGCGATGTTAATTCTTACGGGTTATCTATCGCGCGGAATAAAGAAAGTTACGCCTTAAAGATAAGTTTGAATTAAGGTAAAGATGGAGATCGCAAAGAGCAGGTAGGCAAATGCTTTACGAAGTACAACTGGTGAGGTCTTGTGAGCGAGTTGTGATGCAACTTGGGCAATGACAATTGCGGATGCTCCCATCAAAATCGGGATATGCCATTGCACGTCGCCCCATTGCGAGCGATGTCCGATAAAGGCAGTCAGCGAGTTAGCAGCGATAATTAAGAGCGAAGTTCCGGCTGCCACAATTTGCGGAGTTCCAAAGTAGAGAACCAGAACTGGGATTGCGAGAAATCCACCACCGATTCCGAAGAGTCCAGTTATTGTTCCGATGAACAAAGACATAAGAATTAACACTGGAAGCGGCATTCGTTTATGTTCATCGAGCTTTGGTGGACGCAGCATTGATGAACCCGCCAAGAGCAAGACGCCGGCAAAACCAGTTGTAATAACTGAATCCGGTATTTGATCAACGATCGAAGAAAAACCTAAGTTGGTAATTGATCCGATACCCCAAATCACAAAGGCATCGCGATAGAGAACTTGCTTCTTTCTTGCTTTGGGAATTACCCCGGAAAGCGCTGCTAGTAATACAACAGCAAGGGCAGCAGTAGTTGCTGGTTTTGGGTCAAAGCCAAATCCGTACATCAAAATCGGAACCGAGAGCATCGCACCACCTGCACCAACAAAGCCAAGTACGGCGCCGATAAATCCACCAGCAATTAGCGCAAGTGCGGTCTCCATTTCTTAATACTCCCACCGAAATGCGAAACGGCCCCCATCTCTGGGAGCCGTTTCGGTAAGGTCTTGTTTACTTGGTGAAGAAAGAGATATTTCCAACGTGTGGGCCGAAAGCATCTGCTGAAATTGCACCGCTGTATATAAGTGCGAAGATGATTAGGGAAGCGCCAGCGAGAGCGAGATCCTTATTGAAAGCGATCATTTCGTTCTGCTTGGTAGTTGCATCTGTCTCTTTCCAAAAGTTATGGAAGATAACTGCGGCAAGCACCAACGTGATTGCGAGCATTAGCGCGCCGAGGTCAACCCAGAAGCCAAGTGCTACGTAGATTCCACCAAGCAGGAAGAAAAGGCCGCTTACGATTACGCCGATCTTTGCAGCAGGCAACTTCTTGTACTTGGCATAGCCAGTCATCATTTCCAGTTTGGCAAAGTGAGCGATCCCTGATGTGATGAAGATAAGCGCGAAAAGAATTCGGCCGATTACGAGTACTGCGTCCATGGATCTCCTTGTTAGTTTTCTATTTTGATCGGTTTGCGTTCTGACTCAGGCAAGTGTAGGGGAGATAGTTGAACTTTCAACTATCTTGAGCGTGGCAGGGGGCGTGTCTTGCCAATGTCAGGGCCTTGGGCTAGTTTTCGAACACTTGTTCGAATATCCACAGGAAGGCAAAAGGCCCGTAAAAATGTCAGTCCCAGAGGTAACACCAGCTCATGAAGTCACTTCCGATGGAGCAGCAACACCTATCGAATTTACCTTTCGTGGAAAACGCTTTCGCATCCACGCTGTTCTATCGCGTTGGTGTGAAGCAGGTGGTTGGTGGAACCGCGTAAGCGATGGCATTTATCGCCCTGATGATGGCGCACGCGCTTTGTGGACAGTTGAAGCTGCGCCAATCGGTGCGCTCAAGACTTTTGAACTCGAACGCGATGAGATCACAGGTTCTTGGATCGTTAAACAGGTATGAGTTTTATACATCTGCGCACATCAAGTGCTTTCTCACTTAAATACGGAACAACCCAACCACGTGATCTTGTAGAACGGGCTGCCCAATTTGAATCACCGGCGCTGGCTCTGACAGACCGCGATGGTTTATCTGGTGCAATCCGTTTTGCTAGCGCATGTCTGGAATTTGGTATCGCACCAATTATCGGCGTTAATCTGGCAATTGATTTACTGGCAGATCCAAATATTAAAAGTGTGCACACTAAAGATCTACCAAGAGTTACCGTCTTGGCACACGGTGATGGGGGATGGCGCGCTTTAGTGCGTTTACTAAGTGGCCTAAATATGAACGCTACCGATCGCACACCGATTCTGACTTTAGATCTGCTGCAACGCTTTAGCCAATACTCAACTCAACTTCACTTATTGCATGGCCCCGAATCACCAGTTAGCCAGGCGCTCGCCCTGCACCGCAGCGATATAGCACTTGAGATATTTAATAAAACTAGGCCGCTCTTTGGTGACCACGCTATTGATTGCGTTTCACATCTGGTTGCGGGCAATGGGCCTTTCTCAACAGCGCATGCTGGGCGCTCACTTATCTTTGCCCGCGATCACGATATCGATGCAGTAATAACTAATGCGGTGCGTATGCGCGATGCCGCCGATGGACCGGTTGCCGACATCCTTGATTGCGCGCGCCAATTAGTTCCGTTGCACCAACGCCACCTAGAACGTCGCAATGCGCAAGGGTATTTAAAGTCAAATGATGAAATGATTTCACTTGCTGCAGAAATTGCGCGTGCTGGCGGTGAGCGCACACCACGTGAACTTCTGCAGACAACACGCAAATGGGCCGAACGCGCGCTCTTATCGCCACAACGCGATCTTGGTTTAGGCGGCATTCACTTACCTGAAGCACACATAGTCGGCGCCGATTCCGCCAACTCAATGCGCGCTCTGCTGCGCACGCGCTCTGAATCAGGGATTAATTGGCGCTATAACGACTCTGCCACAATCGCTAAAGCTCGGACACGTTTAGATGATGAGTTAGCAACGGTTGCAACCCTTGGTTATGAACCTTATTTTTTAACGGTTGCAGATATCACCGATATGGCGCGCGAAAAAAATATTCGGGTGGCAGCTCGCGGCAGTGGTGCAGGTTCGCTGATCTGTCATCTACTTGGCATCTCAGGGGTTGACCCGATGCAACATGGTTTATTGATGGAACGTTTCTGTTCACCGTTGCGCAGAGCGCTTCCCGATATTGATATTGATGTTGAATCTGCGCGCCGATTAGAAATTTATGATCTGGTCTTTAAGCGTTATGGCGATACTGATTGGCGTTCACCGCAGGCGATCTCGCGATGTGCCACAGTTTCAATGGTCGACACTTACCGCGCGCGAAATGCAATTCGCGATGTTGGGGCTGCTATGGGCTTGCCTGCAATCGAGATAGATCTGATCGCTAAATCACTGCCACATATCCGCGCCCGCAATATTGAGGCCACCCTTAAATCACTTCCTGAGCTTCGCTCACTTAATTTATCGGCGCCCCTTACCGCGATGGCGATCTCGCTGGCACAACGCCTTGATGGTCTGCCGCGCCATCTTGCGATGCATCCCTGCGCGGTTGTTCTATCTGATGGCGGACTTTTAGATCGTGCGCCGGTGCAACTTAACGCCAGTGGTTATCCAATGGTGGAATTTGATAAAGATGGCGTAGAAGAAATTGGTTTACTGAAACTCGATATCTTGGGTGTGCGCATGCAATCCACAATTGCGCATGCGGTGCATGAGATAAGACGTGTGGAAGAAATTGATCTAGATATAGATGCAGTACCCCTTGATGATGAGCTAACTTATAATTTAATTCAATCAACGCACACCTTGGGTATCTTCCAAGTTGAAAGCCCTGGGCAACGCGAACTAGTTGGCAAGTTAGCCCCTAAAACATTTACCGATTTAATTATTGATATCTCACTCTTTCGTCCTGGCCCAGTTAAGTCCGACATGATTCGCCCATTTCTTAACGCCCGCCATGGCTGGAACCCAGCGCAGATAATTCACCCTGATCTATATTCGATCTTGGCCGAAACCGAAGGCGTGGTCGTCTTTCACGAACAAGTGATCTCGATTATCGCCACGATGACTGGCATCTCACTGGCTGCCGCCGATGAAAAACGGCGCGCTTTAGGCAGTATCGATGGCCAACAAGAAGTCTGCGACTGGTTCTTTCCTGCCGCAACCGCGCGTGGTTATGAGTTAAAGATTGTTACCGAAATTTGGGATGTGCTGCGCGCCTTTGCATCCTTTGGTTTCTGCAAAGCACACGCCGCAGCTTTTGCGCTGCCTACTTATCAATCTGCATATTTAAAGACGCATCATCCTGCAGCATTTATTGCAGGAGTACTGACCCATGATCCCGGAATGTATCCCAAGCGTTTGATGATCGATGAAGCGCGCCAACTCGGTGTTGGTTTAGCACCCCTTGATATTAATTATTCGGGGGAGCAATATACAGTAGAAAGAGATGAGAAAGGCGGTGACCATGTTCGAATCGCGTTGACATCTGTTTCGGGCATCAGCGATAAGGAAGTTACTTCGATTATTGCCGGGCGCCCCTATATCGATCTATCAGATTTTTACCGTAGATCCGGGGCCTCACATCCAGTTATAGAAACCTTAATTCTTACAGGTGCACTAGATCGCGTGCACTCTTTAAATAGCGGCACAATCAATCACCGTGATTTGTTATTGCACTTATCTGATTTAACTCGCTCACCTGTTGCAACAGTTGCTGGTTCGCAGATGGTCTTTGGATTCGCGCCCCCTGACCTTGCAGCAAGCGGCTTGCCACCAATGGGGGCTGCTGAAAAAGTGCGTAACGAAGTCGAACGTTTAGGTATGGATATCACCCACCACATGCTCGAATTTTATGCCCCATTTTTAAATGCAATCGGCGCAGTTAAATCATCGGATCTACTTTCGCTGCGATCTCAAAGTGAAGTACTGGTTGCGGGTATAAAAGTTGCGATGCAGACGCCGCCAGCTCGTTCTGGGCGACGTGTCATCTTTCTAACTCTCGATGATGGATACGGCTGCACCGATTCGACATTCTTTTCTGGTGCCCAAGAGGGATTTGCTTCCACTCTCTATGGTTCATCCATATTGTTAGTCCGTGGCAAAACGCGCAGAACCGGAGATCGCGGAATCTCTATCAACGCCAGCGGTGCTTGGGATCTACGCCAGGCTTATGAAAAGTGGTCACGCAAATTACTAGAGACAGCGGCGAAATGAACGAGCCCACCGAGCCTACGATTTTGCATGTAGATATGGATGCTTTTTACGCATCCGTTGCTGAACTCGATCACCCCGAACTTCGCGGCAAGGCAGTTGTTGTTGGAGCCGGTGCGCGCGGGGTTGTCTTATCTGCAAATTATGCGGCGCGTAAATTCGGAATTCGCGCTGCGATGCCGGTCGGTCGCGCCCAACGCATGGCTCCGCAAGCAATATTTGTCGCACCCGATCATCACCGCTATTCAGAAATATCAGAACGCGTTATGCAAATATTTAATTCATATACGCCGCTGGTAGAACCGATTTCACTGGATGAAGCTTTTCTAGATGTCACGGGTGCGCGCAAACTATTGGGCACCGGTCGCGAGATCGCTACTGCAATTCGGGCACGTGTAGAAAAAGAAGAAGGCATCACCTGTTCGGTCGGTATCGCACCCTCTAAATTTATCGCCAAACTGGCTTCCCAACACTGCAAACCAAATGGAATGCTGGAGATAACAACAGATCGCATTTTAACTTTCCTGCATCCACTGCCAGTTGGCGCGATCTGGGGAGTTGGACCAAAGACGGCTGAACAACTAGAAAAGCTGGGTCTTCATACCGTTGCTGATATTGCCAATACCCCGCGCGCAACTTTGATTCGTGCCTTAGGTGATGCTGCTGGTGCTTCACTTTATGAACTTGCCTGGGGGCGTGACTATCGTGATGTAACACCTGAAGAACCCGATAAGAGCATCTCCGCTGCGGAAACTTTTTCAATTGATCTAGATAATCCGATTGAGATACTGCAAGAGTTCTTGCGCATGACTGAAAAATCAACTGCTCGGCTTCGCGAGAAAGGGTTGTTTGCAAAGACAATTTCAATAAAGGTGCGCTTTGCAGATTTCTCAACTATCAATCGCTCAAAGACTTTGGCACTTCCCATAGATAGCACCCACGAAATTTATGAGGTCGTTAAATCCCTTTATTTGGCGCTAAAGATCGAACGTGCGCGGTTGCGACTTGTCGGGGTATCACTTGAGAATTTGCAAGAGGATTCACCGGAACAACTTGTCTTAGGTGCGCGCGAGAAAGGTTGGCGCGATGCGCAGAGCGGAATCGATCGGGCAAAGGCGCGTTTTGGGCGGGCCAGCGTACGTCCCGGGCGATTAATCAGACTCGAGGAATCAGAAGATGACGCCGACTAGCCGTGAACCAAAAGTTGTTCTATTGTGGGGCTATGGCACTATCTGAGCGCGAACAACGCCTACTAGCCGAGATGGAAGAGGCGCTATCTGTCGATGACCCACGTCTGGTCTCGACGCTAAATGGCTCTCGCACGCGCATAGGTGCATCCATTGGGATTGCCATCGCATTTGTCCTTGGCGGATTCTCAATTCTCTTTGCTGGCCTAATCGCTCAGCTGACTCTGGTTGGTGTGGGTGGCTTCATCGTGGCCCTGGTTGGAGTAATTCTTCTCGTAAATCACTTTGCTGGCGTCGGTTCTAAGGCTGGCAAATCCCCAAAGCGCGCTCGCCGCTCATTTGGCCAAGGCTTGACAAAGGGCCTAGAAGATCGATGGGACCAGCGTAATAACGGCTAATTTCTAACGCAAAACTCCCCAGCCCTTGCCGATACCGGTGGGGGCTTTTTTAATCCCCAAATGGGGGAGGTACCGGGAGGCGGTGGGAGATAAGTGGCGAAGGGTGGTTGAAAAAGGAGGAAAGTGGAGTAAAGTGGGGGATTAAGTGGGATTTCCCGCTTAAGAGTCCTCGGGGAAGGGGGCTAAGAAAATGTTTCTCGGCACCCACGAGCCACGCCTTGATGAAAAGGGCCGATTAATACTTCCCGCAAAATTTCGCGAAGAGCTATCTGCTGGCCTTGTAATCACAAAGGGACAAGAGCGTTGCTTATACGTTTTCCCATCTTCTGAATTTGCAACCATCACCGAAACACTGCGCCAAGCACCTGTTACATCAAAGAATGCGCGCGATTACATGCGTGTGATGTTTGCAGGCGCACACGATGAAATTCCTGATCGTCAAGGTCGCGTAACTATTCCTGCCGGACTTCGAACATATGCCGGACTTGAAAAAGATTGCGTAGTCATTGGTGCAAACACTCGCGTTGAAATTTGGGATAACGCTTCATGGAATTCATATCTAGCAGATCGTGAAAAAGGATTTGCTGAAGTTTCAGAGGAGATCTTTCCTGGGCTCTTCTAGTTTTAAAAGTAATAAAACAACTTAATAGCGCTCTCATTTGTGGCCACCGCCGACCTAAAGCCGACAGTGACACCCCTTCCCCGGTGTCACTTTCGTTAGATCCGTCGGCCGGCGGTGACCAGAGATGAGAGATGCAGAGTAGCTAAAAAAGTGAGTTAAGAAATGGGGGAGTGATGAACGATGCAAGCGCACAACATGTATCAGTGATGTTAGATCGTTGCATTGAGTTACTCGCTCCAACAGTGCTTTTAAATGAAAACCCAGTAATTGTTGATTGCACACTAGGCCTAGGCGGCCACACAGAAGCACTTCTTGAAAAGTTTCCAACACTCACGGTAATTGGTATCGATCGCGATCAGATTGCACTCGAAAGAGCATCTGCTCGCCTTTCTCATTTTGGCACTCGCTTCAAAAGCGCACATGCGGTCTTTGATCAAATTTCCGAAGTTGTTAAGGAAAATGGCTTTGATAAAGTCAATGGCATCCTCTTTGATCTAGGTGTCTCATCAATTCAATTAGATGAAGCAGATCGCGGTTTTTCTTACTCGCAAGATGCCCCACTTGATATGCGTATGGATCGCAGTCGTGGAATTACTGCGGCTGAGATTGTTAACACCTATGCGCCAGGTACTTTGGTAAAGATTCTGCGCACCTTTGGGGAAGAGAAGTTTGCTACACGAATCGTTGAAAATATTGTAAAAGCCCGCGCGAAGGCGCCGCTTAACTCAACTCAAGAACTTGCCACATTGGTAAAAGAGAGCATTCCAGCAGCTACAAGACGCACCGGTGGAAATCCCGCTAAGCGCACATTTCAAGCGCTACGCATTGAAGCAAACGACGAACTCGGCGCAATCACACGTGCATTACCAATAGCTCTAGATCTCATAACTGTTGGTGGTCGCGTGGTTGTAATGTCATTTCAATCTTTAGAAGACCGAATAGTTAAAGAGATCTTTGTCGATCGCACCACCTCAAAGACTCCACGCAATCTGCCGGTCGATCTTCCGGAATTTGCTGCCAAGTTTGTGATGGTTTCTAAATCAGGTGAGACGCCAAAGGATCAAGAACTTGCCGATAACCCAAGATCTGCATCCGTGCGACTTCGCGCAATTGAAAAGGTGGCGGCATAAATGGCGCTCCTAAATCCAGCAGCAACTCAGACTGTTCGTGTGCCTCGCCAAAAATTGGCAGCTAAATCCGCAGAAGTTTTCCTAAGATTAGTTCCAAACCTTTCAGAGGGCGCCCAAGCTACTCATCGCTTCTTTGCGACATTTCTATCGGCAGTTGCAGGAATTGGATTTCTAATTCTTCTTGCGGTAAATATTTTACTAGCCCAAGATGCCTTTACACTTTCTGAGTTAAAGGCGGAAGCAAAAGTTGTTGCAGATCAACGTGAGGCGATAAACCGCCAAATTGAAACAGTTTCATCACCAGCTGCTCTTGCCGCACAAGCAGAAGCCCTCGGAATGCGCCCGTCACAATCCCCAGTTTTCCTAAACCTAGATGCGCAAGCACAAGCGCTAGCCAATGGAGATCTCACTCGTGGGTAATTTAAATTTAGCGGCCTCACGTATTCGTTTACTCATAATCTTTATCTTGGTTTTCTTTCTTTTATTTGCCGCTCGCTTAATTCAAATTCAGGCAGTACAAGCCGGTGAATACCGCAGCAAAGCGGTCAATGAGATGGAATCCACGCGAGCTATCCCGGCAGCGCGTGGCGAGATTACGGATATAAATGGTGTGGCATTTGCACGCAGCGTCTCAGCGATAAATATCGTTGTAGATCAGACGCAAGTAACCGATGCAGCGCAGACCGCGAATTTTGCCGCGCCATATTTGGAAATGACAGTTGCGCAGATACAAAGTGCTATTTCGGGTACAAAGAAATATTCAATGGTTGCTAAGAGTGCTAAACCAGCAGTCTGGCGAAATCTGACTGCAGCAATCGAAAGTTATAACGCTGCACTTGCTAAAGAGCACTTTGATAAACGTATCGTTGGCTTCTTTGCCGAACGTAACTACATACGAGAATATCCTTCAGGTTCACTGGTTTCTTCACTTGTCGGTTTCGTTCGCCAAGACGGAATAGGTGCTGCCGGCATCGAATCGAGCATGAATTCGACAATCACCGGAACAGACGGTCGCTATTCATTTGCGCGTGGTCTTGGGGCGGAGATTCCAGGATCGCAGAACGAGCTGATAGCAGCTAAAAAGGGAACCACTGTTCGACTAACTATTGATCGTGATGTGCAATGGGTAGCAGCAAATGCTATTCAGGAAGCGGTAAGCAAAGCGCGCGCCGTAAGCGGCACTGTAATTGTTATGGATCCCAAGACAGGGCATATTTTAGCTCACGCAACTGCACCAACTTTTGATCCCAACAATACAAAAACTGTTTCAGAATCTCTAATGCGCAACCCTTCTGTGCAAGATGTCTATGAACCGGGATCAACCGGAAAGGTGATGACTCTTGCGGCTGCACTGGAAGAGAAGAAAATAACTCCAGAGACTGTTTTGACTGTTCCATATTCAATTAAACGTGGTGGAGATACTTTCCACGATCACGAACGCCATCCAGTACAGAAGTTAACTACTTCAGGAATTTTGGCGGTCTCATCAAATACCGGAACAATCCAGATTGGCGAGATGCTTTCAAATGACACCTTGCACGACTACTTATCCAAGTTTGGGATCGGTAAATCAACTGGTTCTGGGCTACCCGGTGAATCTGCTGGAATTTTACGTCCGGTAAGTAATTGGTCAGGAACAACTGCTCCGACTGTGGCTTTCGGTCAGGGCTATTCACTCACTGCCATGCAGGCAACAAGTATTTTTGCAACAATTGCTAACGATGGAGTTCGTGTTTCTCCAACGGTAATTGCTGGCACCAGTGATGCTTCAGGAAAATTTACTGCTTCATCGGCCCGCACCAACGAGCGCGTTATTAGCGCCACAACTGCGCAACAACTTCGCATCATGATGGAATCTGTGGTCTCAGGACAAGGGACTGCGCCAAGTGCTGCGGTCCCAGGTTATCGAGTAGCGGGTAAGACCGGAACTGCGATGCGATTTAATTCAGAACTGCGTAAATACAGCGGCTACACCGCATCATTTATCGGATTTGCGCCAGCGGATGCACCAAAGTATGTAATCAGCGTAACTATTCAAGATCCTAAGGGCGCTCACTATGGCGGCTCACTTGCTGGCCCAGTGTTTAAGAAGGTTATGACTTTTGTTCTGCAATCAGAGCACGTAGCGCCAACCGGAACTAAGGTGATGCCGGTTGCCCTAACTCAAAAAGAATTAAGTGCCAAGAAGCGTGAAGACAGTGTTGTAAAAACTTCTCAAGTGAGAGCAAGGCAACGCTAATGCGCCCATTTGCCGATTTTTCACTAGCGCTTTCGAAAATATCTCAGTCTATTAGTGCGACATCTTCAACTAGCGAAGCTGAACTCGCTAAAGTTCTAATTACTGGAATAACGCATATCGATTCAGATGTACAACCAGGAGATCTTTTTATTGCCCTACCTGGCGCTAAGCGTAATGGCGCCGAATTTGCTCCCAACGCTGTTAAGCAGGGAGCAGTTGCTGTTGTAACGGATGCCGCTGGCGCAAAATTAATAAAGGAAATTCCAGTCCTAATAGTTGCGAATCCTCGCTTAGTTGCAGGACGCATAGCGGCGCTTTTCTATGGTGAACCAATGCGCGATCTCAGCGCTGTAGCCATTACCGGAACTAATGGCAAAACAACGGTCTCAACCCTTTTGTATCAAATATTTGAAGCTGCTCACCGAGATTGTGGCTTAATCGGAACGGTTGAAACTCGCATCGGCAGTGAAGTCCTTGCCAGCAAGCGAACGACGCCGGAGGCGACTGATCTGCAGGCGCTTGCAGCCGTTATGAAAGAGCGCCATATGCGCCATCTAGTTATTGAGGCATCAAGCCACGCCATGACAATGCATCGCTTGGAAGGCGCCCACTTTGTAATTGCAGCATTTACCAACTTAACGCAAGATCATTTAGATTTTCATGGTGATATGGAGAGTTACTTCTTAGCCAAAGCATCTCTCTTTAATTTCTCATATGCAGACTTGGCTTGCATCAATATTGACGATGC
Organism: Actinomycetota bacterium; assembly: GCA_009698815.1. Taxonomy (GTDB): domain Bacteria; phylum Actinomycetota; class Actinomycetes; order Nanopelagicales; family Nanopelagicaceae; genus Planktophila. The sequence goes on from WLPJ01000001.1 coordinate 61,739, forward strand.
ATATGGCGCAAGGCTGGCAACTTCAACCGAGCTTCCAGTTATTGCAATTTCACGCTCCAATCCAAAGGCGACATGGCACTTTATCGAAATTGATAACCAATCTAAGCGTGTGCAGATAAAGATTCGTGGTGCTGGCGGAATTTTAATAGAAACTTCGACTTCGTTACGAGGTGGGTATAACTTTGATAATTTGCTGATGGCTATCGCTATCGCTATTGAGCTAGGTGTTGACCCAATTGATATCGCAACAATAGTTCCAAATATTTTTGGCGCAGCCGGCCGACTTGAAGAAATTGCCATAGGTCAAGACTTCACTGCTCTAGTTGATTATGCGCATACTCCTGATGCCGTATCAAATGCGCTGGCTTCGATTCGTGAATTTACGACAGGTAAAGTCATTGCAGTTTTGGGCTGTGGGGGAGACCGCGATCCCATGAAACGTCCGCTCATGGGCCAAGCACTTAATACGAACGCAGATATTGCAATTTTCACCAGCGATAATCCAAGAACCGAAAATCCAGATGCCATTTTGCAAGCGATGACTGCTGGGATAGATATTGCTCAACCATCGCGGATGATTAGTGATCGCGCCGAAGCTATTGCCTATGCAATATCTCTTGCTGGTGCCGGCGATACTGTTGCAGTTCTTGGCAAAGGTCATGAGCTTGGTCAGGAAATAAATGGCAAAACTCTAGATTTTGATGATCGGATTATCATGGCAAAAGCGATCGAGGCTAAGCGATGATTACCTTACAAGCATCTGAAATCGCAAAGATCGTCGGTGGAGAATTAATCGGCGATGATGTATCCGTCATCGCACCACCAGTTTTTGATTCAAGTAGCGCAACCCCGGGTTCGATCTTTCTTGCCCTAAAGGGTGAGAAGGCAGATGGCCATACTTATATAGATGCAGCCTTTGCACATGGTGCGGTGCTAGCCCTTGTGACAGTGCCTTCGGCAAAGCGTTGCATAGTTGTAAAAGATGTTTTGGCCGCCCTAAATAAGTTAGCTGCGCATGTGCGTGGAGCCCTGCCAGGTATGACAGTAATTGCAATCACGGGTTCACAAGGCAAGACAACCACCAAAGATTTATTGCAACATATCTTGGAATCTGTTGGAAGTACGGTGGCTCCGCAAGGCAATTTTAATAACGAACTCGGAACACCGATTACTCTCTTACAATGCGATGCAAGCACCAAGTTTTGTATATTGGAAATGGGCGCGCGCCATCTAGGTGACATCGCCGCACTCTCCCAGATGGCTAAGCCAAATATCGGAGTCGTCTTACGTGTCGGTACTGCCCATATTGGCGAATTTGGATCTGCCGAAGCAGTTGCTACGGCGAAATCAGAGCTGATTTCTTCACTTGATAACTCAGCAGTTGCGATCCTTGGTCAGTACGACCCGTTTACTCAAAAAATGCAATCTCTTCACGATGGAAAGATAATTACTTTCGGTGAAAGCACTTCTGCCAATGTGCGCGCCACAGATATTGAAATTCGCGAAGGTCGCCCACATTTTGACTTGGTAACTTCGGCCGGCCGCGCAGCAGTTGGACTTCGCATCGTTGGTATCCATCAAGTGGCTAACGCTCTTGCCGCCGCTGCAGTTGCGACCACATTAGGTGCGTCAATTGATTTAATCGCAGGAGCCCTTTCCACGGCAGAACTTCACAGCAAGTGGCGTATGGAAATTTCTGAGATAACCGGGGTGGTTTTAATAAATGATTCCTACAACTCGAGTCCAGAATCTGCCGAAGCTGCGCTAAGAACGCTAGTTCTTTTTGCGCAAGAACGCGGCGGCCAATCGTGGGCCTTTCTGGGAAAGATGCACGAACTCGGCGCGTCATCACGAGATCGACATGCGGGTATTGGCACCCTTGCCTCAGAGTTAGGAATTGATCACCTGGTCTGCGTCGCAGCCCCAGAATACGCAGATGAGATCGGCACTGATTGCGCAATGGATGTTCATCTCTTGGAAGGTAAGTCTGAAGCGCTAGCACTGGTAACACAGATGAGGCCGGGAGATGTGATTTTAGTGAAGGCATCTCGCGCTGAAACTTTTGAAGAGATTGCGCAAGGTATAACTGATCAACTTGAGAAGATGCTTATAAACGTTGACGAAGGGGAGAGTGAATTAAGATGAGAGAAATTCTAATTGCTGGATCTATCGCCCTCTTCTTTTCACTTTTTGGTACTCCGGCTCTAATTCGATTTTTGGCTCGCCGGGGTTATGGTCAAATCATTAGAGATGACGGACCTTCATCGCATCACACTAAACGTGGAACGCCAACCATGGGCGGAATTATTATCATCTTCGCGGCGGCGCTAGGTTATTTCACTGCTCACTTGTTGACTCGAAATGTAATTAGTACGTCAGCCCTGTTAGTCCTAGCTCTTATGGCATCACTCGGATTTGTTGGATTCTTGGATGATTGGTTAAAGGTCTCACGGCAGAAATCGCTCGGCCTTAACGCTAAACAGAAAATTTTTGGACAGGTTATCTGTGCCGCAGCCTTTGGTTATGCCGGCATAAATTTTCCAGATCGCGATGGACTTACTCCAATTTCGCAAAATCTCTCAACTGTTCGCGATACTTCAATTGTTCTCGGAACTTTTCTAGTCATAATTTGGGTAGTGCTGATGGTCACCGCAACTAGCAACGGTGTAAATCTGACAGATGGCTTGGATGGTTTAGCAACAGGTGCTGCGGTAATGACATTTATCGCCTTTATTTTGATTGGTGTTTGGCAATTTGGTCAAAGCTGTGCGGTGGCACCTGGAGCAAATTGTTACTTAGTAAGAGATCCACTTGATTTAGCAGTGTTATCAGCTGCCCTTGCGGGTTCTTGTGCTGGATTTTTATGGTGGAATGCATCTCCTGCCAAGATTTTTATGGGCGATACCGGTTCTCTTGCCTTAGGCGGGGCACTTGCTGGCATTGCAACATCCTTACGGATTGAACTTTTGTTGATTCCACTTGGTGGACTCTTCGTAATTATCAGTGCATCTGTAATCTTGCAGGTTGCCTACTTCAAATTAACTGGCGGCAAGCGCATCTTTAAGATGGCCCCGCTCCAACATCATTTTGAACTCATAGGTTGGGGAGAAGTAACAATCGTTCTGCGCTTCTGGATAATTGCAGGGCTTTGTGTTGCAGCTGGACTTGGACTTTTCTACGCCCAGTGGGTAAATAGTTAAGCAGGATGGGCGATGCCAATTAAATTCTCAGGCCAGCGGATTCTTATCCTGGGTGCAGGCGTTACTGGACTTGTTGTCGCCAGGTCAATTTCTAAACGCGGGGCGCGGATTTCGATCGCTGATGATCAAATCAGCGCTGTAGATGGTTTCGATGTCGCTCCTTCGAATTCATATGATGTTAAGAACTTTGATGCGGTAATAGTTTCGCCAGGATGGAGACCGGATCACCCGCTGATAAGCAATGCGATCTCGGCCGGTATAAAGATCATGAATGAGATCGATCTGGCGTGGTCTTTACGAGCGTATCTGGCGCCAAATCAAAGATGGATTGCTTTGACAGGGACAAATGGAAAGACAACTACCGTTGAAATGACTGCTGCAATGCTGCGCGAAGGAGGAATATCTGCAGTTGCTTGTGGAAACGTTGGGACAACAGTTCTCGAATCTGTAGAAAGTTCCGAAAATTATGATGTCTTAGTTTTAGAACTTTCATCTTTTCAATTGCACTGGCTACGTGAAGCAACCTTTGTTGCAGCTGCGATATTAAATATTGCAGCTGATCATGTCGACTGGCACGGAGATTTTGAGAGTTATGCCGCAGCGAAGATGTCGATTCTAGATCGCGCAAGCACTGGAGTATTTAACGCTGGTGACCCTGAAGTCTTAACCAGAACCGCTGGTTGGCAAGGGCGCAAAGTTTTCTACTCGTTAGGTACTCCTGAAGCGGGAGAATTAGGAGTGGTTGAAGAGCTGCTCGTTGATCGGGCTTTCGTAGCCGATCCGCACGAGGCGTTTATATTGGCAGACGTAGTAGATGTCTTTCCCACGGTGCCACACAGCGTCTCAAATGCTCTGGCCGCAGCTGGGTTAGCTCGCACTATCGGCGTTGACCATCAATCAATTCAACGAGCGATCCGCAATTTCAAGCCAGGACGTCATCGCATCGAAACGATTCTCGTAAAAAATGAAATCACTTGGATTGATGATTCCAAGGCAACTAATCCTCACGCAGCGGCGGCTTCGCTATTAGGTACTCTCTCTGCGATCTGGATCGCTGGTGGCTTAGCGAAGGGCGCACAGATGGATCAGTTGGTAGAGCGTTGCAAATCCAGAATCAAAGCGGCGATATTGATCGGAACTGATCGCGAATTAATTGCGGCTGAACTTCGTCGTCAAGTGCCCGGGGTTGAAATTGTTTATATTGAAACTGATTCTGCTTATGTAAAAGGTGGAGCCAATAATTCATTAATGGAGGCCGTTGTTTCGGCGGCAAAATCGCGGGCAAGTGCGGGAGACACAGTATTGCTAGCCCCGGCATGTGCATCAATGGATCAATTTATTTCCTATGCCGATCGGGGCGATCGTTTTGCGGCAGCCGTAATTAAGGAGAACTCGTGAGTAAAGCAGGAGAAAGATTTCTAGCAAAGCCCGTCAATAACTTTTACATTCTTGCGATCAGCGCTCTTTCACTATCAATAATTGGACTGGTAATGGTCTTTTCGGCTTCTTCGATTCACGCCCTTGATACCCGGGGAAGCGCCGTTGCTATCGTCTCGCGTCAGTTCGCATTTTTTGTAATCTCAATACCAGTTGCCATATTTCTATCACAACGCTCATTGGCACAGTGGCGTTTGTTAGCTAGGTTTGGGCTCTTGTTATCGGCAATAATTCTCTTGATTTTGCAAATTCCAGGTGTTGGCAAAACCGTAAATGGAAATACCAACTGGATTGCTCTGCCTTTCGTTGATGTACAACCAAGTGAATTGGCTAAGTTCTTACTAATTCTTTGGGCTGGATATATGTTGTCCAACGAAGAGCGCACCGGTAAATCGCGGGTAAATGTCTTTGCGCTCATTGGTCCTGGTTTCGCACTTGTTATGGTGTTGGTAATGCTCGGTAATGACTTGGGAACAACCTGTGTAATCGCAGCGATTCTTGGTGGAATGCTATTTGTTTCAGGTATTGAACTCCGCGTCTTCGGATCCTTGATCGCCATCGGCGCAGTCGCTTTTGCTGGCCTAATTGCAACTGCTAGTTATCGCCTTGACCGTGTTCTCGTTGTTCTAGATCCATTTGCGGCCGAGGATTATAAGAATGCTGGTTGGCAACCAGCCCATAGTTTATTGGGCTTAGCAACGGGTGGAATATTCGGAGTTGGGTTAGGTGGCAGCCGACAAAAATGGGGCAACTTAGCAGAAGCGCATACCGATTTTATCTTCGCTGTTATTGGTGAAGAGTTAGGTTTGCTTGGAACGCTGGTAGTTCTCTTCTTATTGGCTGCAATAATTTATTCAATCTTCAAGATAGCACTGCGTTGCAAAGATCCAATGTCACGTTATGTGGGTTCAGGCATTGGATGTTGGATAGCAATTCAAACTATTCTCAACGTTGGATCTGCCACTAGCGTTCTGCCTGTAGTTGGAGTGACTCTGCCCTTTGTCTCATATGGCGGTTCAGCGTTAATTTCGCTCTATCTTGGTTTGGGATATGTATTTGGAAGCGCGCTACGTGATCCGGAAGTGAAAGTTGAACTACAAAAGGCTATTGAACGGCGTAGATTACGCACATCATGAAAATAGTCTTTGCGGGCGGCGGAACTGCAGGCCATATAGAACCTGCACTCGCAGTGGCGCGGCTCTGGCGGCAAAACCATCCGGGTGATGAACTGCAATTTATTGGAACGGCGAGCGGTTTAGAGAATCAATTAGTACCAGCAGCGGGATTTAAATTAAGCCACATCCCTAAGGTGGTAATTCCTAGAAAATTATCTCCCAAACTACTCAAGGTTCCATTTACTCTATCCAACTCCTTTCTTGCAGCGCGTAAGCTTTTAAATGGCGCCGATCTCTTGATTGGCTTCGGGGGATATGTCTCAGCGCCGGCTTACCTGGCCGCCAAATCACTTGGCATTTCTTTTGTAGTGCATGAAGCAAATGCCAGACCAGGTTTTGCAAATCGTTTAGGTGCCCGCCTTAGCCCATATTCTGCGATCTCCCAGCCTGTTCAATCAGGTGCGCTGCAAAACGCCTTAGTGACCGGGATTCCCTTGCGCGCAGATGTTGCCACTGCCCTCGTAAATAGTGCAGGTGACTGGACAGGCGCGCGCGCCAGGGCCAAGAGCGCTCTAGGTTTTTCATCAACCGATCCTTTAGTACTTGCCTTCTTTGGTTCTCAAGGTTCAGTTGCGCTAAATCAAGTAATTGCGCAGTCCCTGCCATCACTGCTCGCCAACGGTTCTCAACTGCTGCATGCGGTTGGCAAGTTAAATGCTCTGCCTCCAATGCAGGAGCGCTACAAATCGACGGCATATATTGAAGATATGGCGACGGCGTATTTAGCAGCTGATTTAATTATTAGTCGCAGCGGCGCAATTTCATGTTCAGAAGTAAATGCTCTTGGGAAATACGCTTTATTTATCCCGCTGCCAATTGGTAACGGAGAACAGAGTTTTAATGCCAACTCATTGGTGTCGCAAGGCAGAGCCGAAGTTCTCCAGCAGGACAAATTCACTTCTGCTTGGCTTAAATCAAATATTAACCGTCTATTAACTCTTGCTGCCTCATCTAGAGATGCTGGATCAGATACTGATTCGTTAGCAACTGAAAAAATTGTTGATTACATGCAATACGCCTTGAAAAGTCAGGTGCGCTAATGCCCAATAAAGACAGAGCCCTTAACAATTGGATCGGTAAGCGCCTGCACTTTGTAGGCATTGGTGGAGCAGGGATGAGCGGTCTAGCCCGCATTGCCTTGTCTCACGGAATAACAGTTACTGGTTCAGATGCTAAAGATTCAACTGTGTTAAGTGCTCTGCAAGCCCTTGGCGCAGAGGTGCATGCCGCGCATAGGGGCGAACAAGTAGATGGTGCAGATTTTGTCGTGTTCTCAACTGCAATAAGCGCAACGAATGTCGAGTTAATTCGCGCCCGGGAATTGAATTTGCCAATCCTCACTCGCGCACAGGCGCTGGCGACTTTGATGTCGGATTCGCGCAGCGTTGCAGTTGCAGGTACACATGGAAAGACGACCACCTCATCGATGCTCACCGTTGCATTGCAAGCCTGCGGACTGGATCCTTCCTTTGCAATCGGCGGCACGCTGACTTCTTCGGGCTCGAATGCGCACCGCGGAACAGGTGATTTATTTATAGCTGAAGCAGATGAATCTGATGGATCATTTATCGAATACCACCCAAATGCAGCAATAGTTACAAATGTTGAGCACGATCACGTTGATTTCTTTGCAACAGCTGCCGATGTAACCAAAGCCTTTTCTGAATTTGCTGATTCAATTTCACGGAATGGATTTCTTGTCTACTGCGCCGACGATGCCGGTTCTTCGCGGTTAGCCACAACAGTCACTGAAATAAAGACGATTTCTTACGGTACGACAGAGGGCTCAGACTTATTTATCGACTCAGTTAACTTATTGCCGATGGGCTCAACCTCGCGCGTTATTTGGAACGGTCGAACCATCGGCACAATGTCACTTCAGGTACCCGGGCTACACAATGTATTAAATGCTGGCGCAGCGCTAGCTATGGCGTTAGCTCTAGGAGCTCCTGCCGCGGAAGCGCTAAATGGCTTAGCAAGTTTTCATGGCACGGGCCGTCGTTTTGAATTAAAGGCAACGGTCCATGGAATCCGCGTTATCGATGATTATGGACACCACCCAACCGAGATTGATGTAACTCTAACTGCAGCTAAACGTTACGCCGGAGATGGTCGGGTTCTAGTTGTTTTCCAGCCACATCGATATTCACGTACCCAAGCATTTATGAATGAGTTTGCCCGAGCCTTATCAATTGCGGATGAAGTTGTACTACTAGAGATATATGCGGCAAGTGAAGCGCCAATTACAGGAGTTACTTCCGAGACTATTGCGGTGCAGATGGAGCATGGACGTTTTATTCCTAATTTTCTGGAAGCATCTGACTGGGTAATAGATAACGCCAAACCCGGTGATGTAATCATCACACTCGGTGCCGGCGATGTTAATTCACTCGCTCCAATTATTAGTGACGGACTGGCCCGCCGTTTTAATTAGCGGAGTAATCTATGAAAGTTAAGTCACCACGAACTCTGATTGCTAGCGCTTTGGCGATCTTAATTTTTGGTGGGGGATCCTATATTCTGGGATGGTCGAACCTTTTAACAGTGCGTAGTATCGCAATCACCGGTGCTCCCACTGAGCAATCTAAAGAGATAATTACCCGCTCACTTGATTTACAGATCGGCGAGAAGTTGGCGCGAGTAGATCCACGTGCTATCTCTGCCAGATTGACTGCAAATAACTGGATCCAATCATCACAAGTCTCACGCAATTGGCTAAATGGAAAAGTTGCAATATCCATAACCTCTCGCACACCAGTAGCGCTTTACACCGAACCTGGCCAACCTCAAGTGGCACTTGATGCTTCTGGAAAAACATTTACTCTGCCAGCAGATCTGCCAGATGGGCTTCCGAAAGTCTCTGCGACTTCTGTGGCCAGCGGCTTAGCTGCGATAAAAGTCTTCACTGAATTACCTACAGAATTTAGCGCCAACATAGATCGGCTCAGCGCGGCTCGACCAAGTAACCTCTTAATTTACGGCGTATTTTCAGGGCGAGATATGCGAATAATTTGGGGCGACGGATTAGATACAGATTTGAAAATAAAAGTAATCAAGGCGCTGCTCGATCAACCTGAAAATAAATCGATTCGAATGATTGATGTAACCGCACCACATGCACCAATCGTGAAGTGAATTTGAGTGAATTGCAGATAGAAATTTCATTAACAAATAAAATAAATAGTATGAGTCGGTCTTTGCTTTCGCGCTCGTAACGCCATACGTTGCCCTCATTAAAGAGAGTAGAAATGTAATTCTCAAGTAGAGGTTTACAGTTCTAAAGGAGGAACTTGTGGCTGCACCACAGAATTATTTAGCCGTTATCAAAGTTGTTGGAATTGGTGGCGGTGGAGTTAACGCAATCAATCGCATGATTGATGTCGGATTAAAAGGCGTTGAGTTCATTGCAATAAATACTGATGCACAACATTTGTTGATGAGTGATGCCGATGTGAAATTAGATATTGGTCGCACGTCAACGAAAGGTCTTGGTGCCGGTGCTGCTCCTGAAAAGGGACGTCAAGCTGCAATTGATCACACAGAAGATATTGAAGAAATTTTACGTGGTGCAGATATGGTTTTCATTACCGCTGGTGAAGGTGGTGGTACCGGAACAGGTGGCGCACCAATCGTTGCAAAGATTGCGCGCGATCTCGGCGCTTTAACTATTGGCGTCGTAACTCGGCCATTCTCATTCGAAGGGAAAATTCGATCAGCACAGGCAGATGAAGGAATCGAACTCTTACGTGCTGAAGTTGATACTCTGATAGTTATTCCTAATGATCGGTTATTAGCAATTTCAGATCGCAGCATCACAGCAGTAGATGCATTCAAGAGCGCAGATCAAGTTCTACTATCTGGCGTTCAAGGTATTACCGAAATTATTACCCAACCTGGCTTAATCAATCTCGACTTTGCAGATGTTAAAACTGTAATGACAGATGCTGGATCTGCGTTGATGGGTATCGGATCTGCGCGTGGAGAAAATCGCGCCACCCGCGCCGCTGAACTTGCAATCTCTAGTCCGCTGCTTGAAGCATCAATTGATGGAGCCATGGGTGTTCTACTTTCAGTTGCTGGTGGTTCTGATCTTGGACTCTTTGAAATTAACGAAGCGTGCGAGCTTGTCCAATCAGCAGCTCATCCAGATGCCCGCATTATCTTCGGAACAACTATCGACGACGCCCTCGGTGATGAAGTTCGCGTAACAGTTATCGCAGCTGGTTTCGACGGTGGAGAACCTAAGAAAGTTCATGTTCCAATAATCGATAAATCAACGCTGACCGGAATTGCAGATCCAATTCCTTCTAACGATCCGATTTCAGTGGCGCTAGAGCTAGATGGTTCCTCACCTCGCAAGCGTGTTACCTTTGAAGACCTCGTCGCTGAAGATGAGATCGACGTTCCTGACTTTATGAAGTAAAAGTGGCGCACTCCATTTGCGAGTGAACAACTAACTTACGAACAAACTATGTTGGCAACTTTTACAGATCGATCAGGTGGTGTCAGCCAAGGCGCGTTCACTTCCTTTAATTTGGGCGACCATGTAAGTGATGATTCTGAGGATGTGCAGGCAAACCGCGCGCTCCTTGCTAGTAAATTTGGGCCGGTGCAATTTATGAATCAGGTCCATGGCAGCCGAATTGTGATTATCGAAAGCGTTACAGATGAAGCTCCGACGGCAGATGCGCTAGTTACCGGAATTGCGGGAGTCACTCTTGCGGTAATGGTGGCTGATTGCATTCCATTACTTCTTACCTCATCGGAGGCGGTCGCGGCAGTGCATGTTGGTCGGCGTGGTCTAGTAAATGGCGTTGCTATTAAAACAGTTGAATTAATGCGTGAGATGGGGGCGAGAAAAATTCGCGCGGTATTAGGACCCGCTATCTGTGGTCGTTGTTATGAAGTCTCACAAGATGTACATGATGAAGTTGTGGCGCTTCATCCGCTGGCAACTGCGCAGACTTCGGCGGGTACGCCAGCGTTAGACCTACCGAAGGCGCTTGCAGCCTCACTTGCGGCAGACGGTATTTCCGAAATTAGCGATCTGCAAATCTGCACCGTCGAAAGTGCTGATCACTTCTCATATCGCCGAGATGGCCTTACGGGACGACAGGTTGGGTTGGTCAGTCTATGAATTCGCGGGCGCAAGAGATCGCAGCCGCTTTAGCAAATGTGGAAGATCGCGTAACAAAAGCTGCAGCAAGTGCAGACCGCAAGCGCAGCGATTTAACTTTGATAGCGGTGACCAAGACATATCCAGCAAGTGATGTCCAAATTTTGGCTGACCTGGGAGTCAGCAACTTCGGTGAAAATCGCAGCGATGAAGGTTCGGAAAAGTCTGAAGCCATCGCTGCAACTTGGCATTTTCAGGGCCAAGTCCAGGGACGAAAATTAAAAGATATTGCGAGCTGGGCCTCATATATTCACTCAATAAATTCTGTTGACCACATCACAAAATTGTCTCGAATCTGCTCAGAAAAAAATCGTAAAATTTCAATCTTCTTACAGTTCTCACTCGATGGCGCACCAGATCGTGGGGGAGTTCACGCAGATCAGTTAGGGCAGTTAGCCGATCAAGTTGCTGTCGACCCCAATCTTGATTTAGCAGGTCTGATGTGTGTGCCACCAGTTGAATATGCATTTGATCGCGCCTTTAGTGAAATAGCAAAAGTGCATAGCGCCTTTAAAATGAGCTTCCCAGATGCCGTTGGATTATCTGCCGGAATGAGTTCTGACTTTGAAGTGGCAATTGCGCACGGTGCGACACATCTGCGCGTAGGTAGTGAAATCCTTGGTTCGCGCGCTTATCACCCCTAAACTTTACCTATGTCAGCACTTAATAAAATGATGGGCTACCTCGGTCTAGTAGATACCGATGAGCAAGCCCAAGTTGAAGGAACTCCTGTACGTGCAACCGATCGTCCTGCTCGCGATGTATCACGTATGTCACGTGATCGCGCAGGGGTAACAGTCGTTGGCTCAACAGTTGCAGTTGCACAATCAACACAACCAGAAGTCAATTATCACATCATCACTTTGCAACCTCGCTCTTACAGCGAAGCGCGCAAAATGGGCGAGCACTATCGCGAAGGTAATCCTGTAATCATCAACCTTGATGACATGGAAGAGTCAGAGCGCAAGCGTTTAGTCGACTTCGCTAGCGGTTTGGTCTTTGGTCTTCACGGACGCATCGAGCGTGTAAGCCATAAAGTATTTCTATTATCTCCTGCCAACGTAAATGTCAGCAGTGAAGATAAGACCGCTGCTGCGCAAGCCAGCTTCTTTAACCAGAGCTGATTTAGTAAGTAGGTCGTTAGATAACTATGATTACAAACCTGCTCCTAACACTTCTTGATCTCTTTAAGTACGCGCTCTTTATTCGCTTGATCATCGATTATGTCCGCATCTTTGCGCGCAACTGGCGTCCAAACTCATTTTTGATCGCTGTTTTCGAATTCATTTATACAGTCACTGATCCACCTATGAAATTTGTAGGCAGATTTGTTCCGCCACTTCGTTTAGGTGGAGTCTCACTTGACTTATCTTTTATCGTTCTTCTAATTGCTATTGGCTTAGCTAAGAGCCTCATCGTAGTTCTGTTTTAAGCGTTAAGCCTTTTCTAGGATTGCACTAATCGCAAGATCGTTATCTTCTGCAGGAATGCTTGGGTCGTGAGTAAATTCCAAAGCTAAAACTTCATCGCTGATATGGCTAGCAGCCGATGAAATTGCCAAAACGATTGCCGGATCAGTATTCCAACGCACCTTAATTCGATCAGAGATTTCAAAGCCATCGCTCTTGCGACGTTCTTGAATAAAGCGGATTACTTCACGAACATTTCCGGCATCTATCAAGGCTGGTGAAAGTGCTAAATCAAGGGCAACGGATTCACCCTCATGGCTTGCCACCATCCAGCCACTCTTAGGAACTTCAGTGATCACCAGATCATCTAATTCGATATCCCACGTTGCAACCTTGGTCGCACCACTTGCACGAAGCGTCTTAACCAGGGCTGTCGCATCGGTAGCTGAAATTGCTTTGGCAATATCTTGAACTTCCTTGCCGTACTTGGCGCCGAGTGATTTGAAATTAGCCTTGATTGAGATATTTACTAAATCTCCATCGGCATCGGCAATATCGGCAAGGTCAATCACATTTAGCTCATCTGAAATCTGATCCTTCATATCCTTCGGCAACTTAGACCAACCATTTGCCGAAATCAGTGCACGTTGCAGTGGCTGGCGAATCTTGATCGCAGATTCGGCGCGCGCGGCGCGACCAAGTTCCACGACCCGGCGAGTCATTGCAACCTGCGCATTTAACTCCAGATTAATTAGTGAAGCATCGGCTACTGGAAAATTAGTTAGGTGAACTGAATCTGCAGCCTTTGGATCGGCCATCTTTACCAACTCTTGCCAAACATGTTCGGTGATAAAAGGAACCATTGGTGCCAGTAGCTGAGTTAGCGTCACTAGACATTCGTGCAAGGTGCCAAGGGCGGCCACATCGCCATCCCAGAAGCGACGACGCGAGCGACGCACATACCAATTAGAGAGATCATCGATGAAACGTGCCAGCGCTTTTCCGGCAACTTGCGAATCAAATTCTTCATAAGCCACATCAACTTCTTGGATTAACGAATTGAGTTCGCTCAAGATCCAACGATCCATCATGGAGCGATCTTTAACCGCTGGGATCTGGGAAATTTCAAAGTTTGATGACTGCGCATAGAGAGTATGGAAAGAGATGGTGTTCCAGTAAGTAAGCAAAGTCTTTCGAACAACATCGCTGATCGCATCGTGGCCCACGCGACGTGCTGACCATGGAGAGCCTGCCGCCAACATGTACCAGCGCACAGCATCGGCGCCATGTTGATCCATCAGCGCAATTGGCTCAAGTACGTTTCCTACATGCTTGCTCATCTTGCGACCATCTTTATCTAAGATATGGCCCAGGCAGAGCACGTCCTTGTAAGAGCCTTTATCGAAGACCAAAGTGCCGATAGCCATCAAGGTATAGAACCAGCCACGCGTTTGATCAATTGCTTCGCAGATAAAATCAGCAGGGTAAGCAGCTTCAAATTTTTCAACTGAGCCAGGCTTATGCGGATAACCCCATTGCGCAAATGGCATCGCACCAGAGTCATACCAACAATCAATAACTTCAGGAACGCGCGTCATTGTTTTGCCACAAGTAGCGCAAGGGAAGTTGATGTCATCTACAAAGGGACGGTGCGGATCTAAGTTAGATAGTTCTTGCCCAGCAAGTGCGCCTAGCTCTGCAAGTGAATCAACGCAGATTTCATGCTTTTCTTCACAACGCCAAATTGGGAGAGGAGTACCCCAATAGCGATTTCGCGATAGCGCCCAGTCAATATTGTTATTTAGCCAGTCGCCATAACGACCAGTCTTAATTGTTTCAGGATGCCAGTTGGTCGCATTATTCTCGCGAATCAACGCATCTTTAATTGATGTAGTACGGATATACCAAGAAGGTTGTGCGTAATAAATCAAGGCAGTATGGCAGCGCCAGCAATGCGGATAAGGATGCTCAAAGGGTTGGTGCTTATATAAAACACCACGCGATTTAAGTTCTTTTACTAAAATTTTGTCAGCATCTTTAAAGAAAATTCCACCAACTAGTGGCACATCGCTTAAGAATGTTCCATCAGGTGCGATTGGATTTACCACCGGCAATCCATAACCACGACAGACCGCTAAGTCATCGGCGCCAAAGGCGGGGGATTGGTGGACCAACCCTGTTCCATCTTCTGTAGTTACATATGTTGCAAGAACTACAAAATGTGAGTCTGGGATATCAACTAAATCAAGGGGGCGCTGATATTTGGTGTGTTCTAGATCCTTACCTTTAATCCTCTTAAGTACTCTAATTTCGCCAGTTAAGGCTGACAGAAGAGGTTCTGCAACGACCAGTACTTCTCGGTTCTCTTCAACGATTACTTCAGCTACAACATAATCGACATCGGGATGTACCGCGATTGCAGTATTTGAAACTAGCGTCCAAGGAGTAGTCGTCCAAACCAAAAGCGCTGCGCCTAGGTCTGCAAGTTCACCAGATGTGATCGGAAAGCGCACATAAACGGAAGGATCTGTAACTGTTTCATATCCTTGCGCAAGCTCATGATCCGAAAGCCCGGTTCCGCAACGGGGGCAATATGGAGCAACGCGATGATCTTGAACCAAGAGACCTTTCTTCCAAATCTCTTTAAGGCTCCACCAAACACTTTCTACATATTCTGGAGCCATAGTCCAATAGGCCTGATCAAAATCAACCCAGAAACCCATGCGGTTGGTCATCGTTGCGAAGGCACCGACGTGGCGAGTTACAGATTCGCGGCACATCTCATTAAAGGCAGCAATTCCATATTTTTCAATGTCGCCTTTTCCAGAAAATCCCAACTCTTTTTCAACAGCAATTTCAACTGGCAAACCGTGGCAATCCCAACCTGCTTTGCGGGTTACATATTTGCCCTTCATTGTTTGATAACGCGGAAAGACATCTTTAAAGACGCGCGCTTCAATGTGGTGGGTGCCCGGCATACCGTTAGCAGTTGGTGGGCCTTCATAGAAGGTCCAAGGCTGGCCGCCAACGCGCGCCGCAGTACTTGCCTCGAAGATTGAATGTGTGCGCCAGAAATCCAAAATCGAACGTTCCATCGCAGGAAGGTCGATTTGAGCAGAAATTGGGCGCATAGTCATTAGAGGGAGAGTCTAATCCCTCACCCTGATTTGCATGATCACCCTAATTAATATGGGCCACTTCAATTAAAAGGTAAGAATTCACGCCCTCCCTGAGTGGCAAAGTTGGTGGTGCGCCAAAAAGAGCATAAGGTGCGCGGCGTGCCAGCAAAAAAGAAAGCCTCTGCCAAGAAGGTAGCTAAGAAAGCCCCTGCAAAAAAGGTGGCTAAGAAAGCTCCAGCGAAAAAAGCGCCAGCAAAGAAATCTGTTGCGAAAAAAGTGCCAGCAAAGAAAGCGCCAGCCAAGAAATCTGCTGCCAAAAAAGCTCCAGCCAAGAAAGCTCCAGGTCGCCCGTTCCCTTCCAAAGTTGGCAAGACCACTCTTACAGTTGATGAGAAATCGCAGACCGTAAGCGTTGCAACCGTTGTTGCACCAGTTTCTACACCTGTGATCGAAGAACGTCGACTAGTAATGCCCCCACCTCCACGCCCAGTAAAGAGTGGCAAGAAAGTAGCGCCCCTTAAGCCAATTAAGGCAGCGCCGACTCCAGTTACTGCCAGCGATGGTGAGGCGCCATGGTCTGGCGCAGAATTAAAATCTGTCCGCACTGAAATTTCCAAGGAGTTAGCGCGTCTGCGCGTAGAACTCGCGCACGTAGAAGCCGAAATGAATGAGTTAATCACCGAATCTGGTGAAGGTGCCGGAGATGATCAAGCAGATTCTGGCACGAAGACATTCGAACGCGAACACGAAATGTCACTAGTAATTAATGCGCGAGATATGGTCTTGCAGACCGAGCGCGCTCTTGATCGAATCGATAATAAGACTTATGGAAATTGTGAAGAATGCGGCTACGCAATTGGTAAAGCGCGACTTCAAGTCTTTCCTCGCGCAACTCTCTGCATGATCTGCAAGCAGAAGGAAGAGCGGCGCTAAGGTGCGCCCCAGTTCTAAACTCTGGAAAAGGCTCTACACGATTGCTTGGGCCGTTTGGCTCTTTGATTTTGCTACAAAAGTTTGGGCAATTAACAATCTAAGTGCGAGTAACCCCACCAAAATAATCGGTAATTTTCTGCAACTAACTCTCATCCGAAATTCGGGCGCCGCATTTAGCCTGGCACAAGGTGCCACGATTGTCTTTACTATTTTCGCAATATTGGTCGTGGGAGCAATTGCCTACTATGCACCGCGCATCACATCTGGTGGCTGGTCGGTAGTTCTAGGACTAGCCCTTGGTGGAGTCCTCGGCAATCTCACTGATCGCATCTTTCGCACCCCCGGGTATTTCACAGGACGTGTAATCGATTGGATTGAGCTGACGCATTGGCCAGTATTTAACTTGGCAGATAGCGCTATTGTGGTTGCAGCAGGTATCGCAATAGTTCTTTCGATCCGCAATATTTCACCGATGGGGGCTTAAATGTCACGCGAAACGCGCACTTTAAGTGTCCCTGAAGGTGTTGCCGGCGAACGCATCGATAGCGCCTTGACTCGCGTTCTTGGACTATCTCGCACCGCAATTGTTCGGTTGCTTGAAGATGGTGACATCACTACTGGTGGTCGCGCCATGACGAAATCTGAACGCGTTACAGATGGACAAATTATTGATGTCCTAATGCCGGAACCGTTAAATCAAGATCCCATTCCTTTAACTCCACTGGCCGGTTTAACAGTTGTCTACGATGATGAAGATATTGTCGTAATTGATAAGCCGGTCGGATGCGCCGCGCACCCCAGCCCGGGTTGGATGGGTCCAACAGTTGTTGGCGCACTTACTGCTGCCGGATACACAATCTCTACATCAGGTCCGGCTGAGAGAGCGGGCATCGTTCACCGCCTAGATGTTGGTACTAGCGGCTTGATGATCGTTGCCAAGACTGACCGTGCCTATACAAAGTTAAAAGATGCCTTCCGTAACCACGAAGTCGAAAAAACTTATCACGCACTAGTGCAAGGACATATGGATCCAGTCACCGGAACAATTGATGCACCGATTGATCGCCACCCTAAAGAAGATCATCGCTTTGCAGTTGTTGCAACAGGGAAAGAAAGCATTACGCATTATGAAGTAATCGAGTTCTACCGCTCGGTCTCGCTCGTAAAAGTTGAATTAGAAACTGGGCGTACTCATCAAATTCGCGTTCACTTCTCTGCACTAAACCACCCATTAGTTGGTGACACGACTTATGGCGCAGATCCAGTGCTCGGTAAATCTTTGGGGATGTCGCGACCTTGGTTGCACGCCCTCGAACTGCGCTTTGACCATCCTGTTAGCAAGCAACCGCTACTTTTAAAGGCTGCCTATGCACCTGACCTTCAGGCTTGTCTGGCGTTGCTATCCGAAGCCGTTCTGCCTTAACCACTAACCTTGTGCAACTGTGACGACCGTTAACCCAACAACTACTGCGAATAAGCGCGACTCTTTCGTACACCTGCACGTTCACACCGAATACTCAATGCTCGATGGCGCCGCTCGCGTTGGCGATTTAGTCGAAGAAGTTGCGCGCCTGGAAATGCCAGCGATTGCAATGACAGATCACGGAAATGTTTTTGGCGCTTTTGATTTTTATAAGCAAGCCACCAAGGCCGGGGTAAAACCAATCATCGGAATCGAAGCCTATGTCGCACCTGAGTCGCGCCACGATAAAAAACGTGTGCAATGGGCAGATGGCGGAGATGATGATGTCTCCGGCGGCGGCGCATATACACATATGACGATCTTGGCTGAGAACAACCACGGCTTAGCAAACCTATTTCGCCTTTCCTCGCTGGCATCCCTTGAAGGTTATTACTACAAACCACGCATGGATCGTGAACTGTTATCGAAGTATGCCGATGGGCTAATTGCAACTACGGGATGTCCGGGTGGCGAAATTCAGACTCGCTTGCGTATGGGCAATTACAAAGAAGCGATGCGTGCGGCAAGTGACTACCGAGATATTTTTGGAGCAAATAATTTCTTTCTAGAGTTAATGGATCACGGAATTGAGGTTGAAACGCGAGTAAAAGCAGATTTACTAAAGCTAGGCCGTGAATTAAAACTGCCGCTGCTTGCCACAAATGATCTGCACTACACGCGACATGAAGATGCCCCGGCACACGAGGCGCTGCTCTGCGTTCAATCCGGTTCAACTCTGGCCGATCCAAAGCGATTTAAATTCGATAATGATGAGTTCTATTTAAAAACTCCCGCTCAAATGCGCGAACTCTTCAGAGATATCCCAGAAGCGTGCGATAACACCTTGCTTATTGCTGAGCGTTGTAACGTCAAATTGCGCGAGGGTGAAAATTTAATGCCAGCCTTTACTGTTCCAACGGGGGAGACCGAAGATAGTTGGTTACGTAAAGAATCCGAACGTGGATTGCAAAATCGTTTTGGTGACAGAGTCACTCAGCCTCATGTAGATCGTCTTAACTATGAACTTGGCGTTATGGAGAAGATGGGATTTCCTGGCTACTTCCTCGTAGTTGCAGACTTAGTTAGCTATGCCAAGAAAGTTGGAATTCGAGTTGGCCCAGGTCGTGGATCGGCTGCAGGATCTTTAGTTGCTTACTCACTTGGCATAACTGGCTTGGATCCCATCGAACATGGATTACTTTTCGAACGCTTCTTAAATCCAGAACGTATCTCAATGCCGGATATTGATCTGGACTTTGATGAAAGACGTCGCGGAGAAATGATTCGCTATGCAACTGAAAAATATGGCGCAGATCGTGTTGCGCAGATAATTACCTACGGAACAATTAAATCAAAACAATCCATTAAGGATGCCACCCGCGTTCTTGGATACCCATATGTAATTGGTGAGAAGTTAACTAAGGCTCTTCCGCCATCGGTGATGGGTAAAGACATTTCTCTATCTGGCGTCTTTGATACGACTGATCCACGTCATGGTGAAGCGGGTGAATTCCGCGATCTCTATCAAAGTGATCCAGATTCTAAGAAAGTTGTTGATCTAGCGCGAGGTTTAGAAGGTTTGAAGCGTCAGTGGGGAGTTCACGCTGCAGGTGTAATTCTCTCGCGGGAGCCACTGCTGGATGTAATTCCAATCCATCGCCGCGAGGCTGACGGTGCGATCATCACCCAATTCGATATGGGTGCTTGCGAATCTACTGGTTTATTGAAGATGGACTTCCTAGGCCTGCGAAATCTTTCGGTACTAGATGATGCGCTCTTAAACATTACAGAAAATCAAGGTATCGATGTAGTGCTGGAAGATTTACCACTTCATGATCAAAAGACTTTTGAACTCTTATCGCGCGGTGACACACTTGGTGTGTTCCAACTCGATGGTGGACCAATGCGCGCGCTACTGCGCAGCATGGCGCCCGATTCATTTGCAGATATTTCCGCGGTTATCGCCCTTTATCGCCCCGGACCAATGGGAGAAAATGCCCACAATAACTATGCCGATCGTAAGAATGGACGCAAGCCGGTAGAACCAATTCACCCAGAACTCTTTGAACCGCTACAAGAGATTTTGGGAGATACCTACGGTCTTATTGTTTATCAAGAACAGGTAATGGCGATTGCCCAAAAGGTTGCAGGATTCTCACTTGGCCGCGCCGATTTATTACGTAAGGCGATGGGTAAGAAGAATAAAGAAATTCTAGATAAAGAATATGTGCCATTCGAAGCTGGCATGAAAGCAAATGGTTTCTCAACTGGCGCCATTACACGTTTGTGGGATGTTTTGATCCCATTCTCGGATTACGCATTCAACCGTGCCCACAGCGCTGGATACGGCGTTGTTTCATTCTGGACTGGTTACTTAAAAGCAAACTACCCAACCGAATATATGGCGGCGTTGCTGACAAGTGTGCGTGATGATAAAGATAAATCTGCCCTCTATTTATCGGAGTGTCGCCGGATGGGAATTAAAGTTTTGCCGCCTGATGTAAATGAATCAAATGCCGAATACACCGCGCGCGGTAAAGATATTCGCTTTGGGCTTGCTGCAATACGCAACGTCGGCGAAGGTGTTGTGGCGTCAATTAAGAGTGCACGCGCAACTAAGGGCGCATTCACATCTTTTGGAGATTTCCTAGCCAAAGTCGATGCGCAGGTTTGCAATAAGAAAACGATTGAATCACTCATTAAAGGTGGAGCATTTGATTCCTTGCAGCATTCTCGCAAAGGCTTAATGACAATTCACCTTGAGGCAATTGATTCGGTTATTGAAACTAAACGCGCTGAGGCGATCGGACAATTTGATCTCTTCGGTGGAGAATCGATGACCCAAGTTGCTGGCCTTGATATTGAGATTCCAGCTTTCGAATGGGACAAGGCGACGCTATTAGTTTTTGAACGCGAAATGCTGGGGCTTTACGTATCTGATCATCCATTGTTAGGCGTGGAACATATTTTGCGTTCCAACACTGACATGTCCATCAGTGCACTTTTAGCCGATGACAGCACTCCAGATGGCATGGTCACACTTGGGGGCTTAATTACCGGCGTGCAAAGAAAAGTTTCTCGTCAGGGATCATCTTGGGCGATCGTTAGCCTAGAAGATCTTGAAGGCGCAATAGAAGTTCTTTTCTTTTCAAATACTTACAATCAATATGCGATGACGCTAATTGAAGATCGAGTCGTAACCGTGCGCGGACGTTTCGAACGTCGCGATGAAGTAGTGAGATTTACCGCACTAGAAATGAAATCTCTCGATATTTCAACTGGTCCGGTTGGTCCGCTGCTCATCTCGCTGCCGGTTTCACAATGCACTCCGCCTATTGTCGATCGCATGAAAGAAATCTTGCGCTCTCACCCTGGAAAGCGCGAAGTTCATATGCAAATAGATGATCAAGGGACTCTGACGACTATGAAGATCGATGCGTTAGTCACTGCATCCCCAAGTCTGAGCGCCGATCTCAAATCAATTCTCGGACCAGACTGCTTGATCCGAATTTAATCGCCGTACTTGTACTACGGACCAGCCATTAGACTTGGTCCATGATTCGTACGCTTGATCTGCGCGGTAAATCTCTTACCAAGGCTGGCTATCAGCGCGCCATTCCTCGGGCGACTTTAGATATTGCTGCGGCAATGCTGGTTATTGAACCAATATTGGAACGTGTCAAAAACGGTGATGAATCTGAACTAATTAAATTAGCGCAAGAATTTGATGGCGTCACTCCGGATTCAATCAAAGTCTCACAAGGTGCCCTTGATAAAGCTCTGGCCGAGTTAGATCCGCAGGTTCGCCAAGCCCTCGAAGTATCAATTACCAGAATTCGAAAAGTTCATACCGATCAGGTTCGGACAGAGAAAACTACTCGTGTTGTAGACGGTGGCTTAGTAACCGAACGTTGGATCCCAGTTGATCGAGTTGGACTATATGTTCCTGGTGGACGCGCCGTTTATCCAAGTAGCGTTTTAATGAATGTTATTCCAGCACAAATTGCAAAAGTTTCCAGCATTGCCATCGCATCTCCACCGCAAAAGGAGTTCGGTGGTCTTCCACATCCCACAATCTTGGCGGCTTGTGCACTCCTTGGTATCACTGAGGTTTATGCAGTTGGGGGAGCGCAGGCGATAGCACTCTTTGCCTATGGCATGGAAGGTTTATCGGAAAAGTGCGATCTCGTAACTGGACCAGGCAATATCTATGTTGCTGCAGCTAAGCGTGCACTACGCGGTGTCATCGGAATTGATTCAGAGGCCGGACCAACTGAAATCGCAATTCTGGCCGATGAAAGCGCTATCGCCTCTGATGTCGCAGCAGATCTGATTAGCCAAGCCGAACACGATGTAATCGCGGCAGCCGTATTAGTAACTGATTCATTAAGCCTAGCCAATGGCGTTGCCGAGGAATTACTCACACGTGTTGCGAAAACTAAACATGCCGATCGCATCCGTGAAGCACTTGGCGGTATTCAATCTGCGATTGTTTTAGTTGATTCAATTGCACAGGGGTTAGATGTAGTAAATGCTTATGCAGCTGAGCACTTAGAGATTCAAACTAAGAACGCCTCCCTTGATGCTCTGCAAATCCGCAATGCTGGCGCAGTATTTATCGGCAGATTCTCGCCTGTTTCACTCGGAGATTACTCGGCTGGATCAAATCACGTATTGCCTACGGGCGGATGTGCTTGCCACAGCAGTGGTTTATCCGTTCAAACATTCTTGCGCGGTCTGCACTACATCGAGTATTCCAAGAACGCTTTTGTAGATATTGCTGCAACAGTAATCACTCTCGCTAATTCTGAGGACCTACCGGCACACGGTGAGGCGATGACTGCGCGATTGGAAAATTTATGAGCGATCAAAACTGGCCGCTCTGGATGCCCCTGCGCGATGATCTAAAACCACTTTCTCCTTACGGCGCGCCGCAAGTTCCGGCACAGGCCACGCTGAATACAAACGAGAGCCCTTATCCACCGTCACCAGCTCTTGCCCAAGCAATTGCCGATCGCGTATACAGCGTTGCTACAAATCTAAATAGATACCCAGATCGCGATGCCGTCACTTTGCGGGGTGCTCTTGCAAAATTTATTAATTCCTTATCCGACACTTCGTTTGGCGCGGAAGAAATTTGGGCGGCCAATGGCAGTAATGAAATTATTCAATCTCTCTTTATGGCCTTCGGAGAACGTCCTGCTCTGGGATTTACGCCGTCTTATTCAATGCACCCACTAATTGCAAAAGTAATCGGCACTAAATGGAACGATGGTGGTCGTCGCGCTGATTTCTCATTGGACTTAGCAAAGGCAATCTCAGATATTGCAAAAGTTAAACCAGGTCTGACTTTTATTACTACGCCAAATAATCCGACCGGCACGACAGTTACTCTGGCTGAGATTGAAGAGTTACTGATCGCAACAGGGAAAATCAACGGCCTGCTTATTGTTGATGAGGCATATGCCGAATTCTCAGATCAATCATCTGCTGTGACGCTACTTGCCAAGTATTCAAATTTGGTGGTTATCCGAACCATGAGCAAAGCCTTCGCTTTCGCGGGTGCACGTTTGGGCTATTTGGTTGCAAATAAGGAACTGGTTTCAGCGATGTTCTTAGTGCGACTTCCGTATCACTTGAGTTCGCTGACTCAAGCAGCGGCCGAGGTCGCGCTGCAGTATCAAAGCGAGCTCCTTGGAAATGTTTCAACCTTGATCGATTCGCGCAAATCAGTGGTGGCTGCCCTTGAAGAGTTAGGCCTACAAGTTATTCCGAGCCAAGCGAATTTCATTCTTTTCTCGGGATTTCCTATGGAGCCCGCGCAGTTATGGCGGCAAATGCTAGATCGCGGAGTTCTGATCAGAGATGTGGGATTATTAGCTCACTTACGCATGACCATTGGCAATGAGGCCGAAAATCAAAAATTTATTCAAGCCCTGCAGGAAATTCTGAACGGAGACGGCCAATGAGAACAGCTCGCGTAGAACGCAAGACCAAAGAATCGCATGTAATTGTGGAGTTAAACCTAGATGGTGAAGGCGTAATTTCTGTAGATACAGGCGTTCCATTCTTTGACCATATGCTCTCGCAACTCGGTAAGCACTCTGGATTTAATCTAACCGTCAAAACAACTGGTGATGTTGATGTCGATTCACATCACACAGTGGAAGATACCTCTCTTGCATTTGGTCAAGCTTTGCGTGAAGCACTTGGCGATAAAGTTGGTATCCGTCGCTTTGGTGATGCCATGGTTCCACTTGATGAAGTTTTGGTTCAGGCAGCGGTTGATCTTTCGGGGCGTCCATATTTAGTACATCGCCAACCAGAAATTGTTGAGCTAATTGGCACCTTTGATACAACACTCGGCAAACATATTTGGGAATCTATTGTTGCTGAGGCACGCATTGCTCTACATATTCGCGTACTTGAGGGACGCAACGCGCACCACGTATTTGAAGCGCAATTTAAAGCGGTCGCTCGCGCACTTCGTGATGCAGTCTCACTAGACGGTGGAATCGCAGGAGTTCCTTCAACCAAAGGTTCGCTGTAATAGTGATTGCAATTCTTGACTACGGATCAGGTAATTTACGATCCGCCCAACGCGCTTTCGAACGCAGCGGTGTTGAAGTAGTCGTAACTTCTGATAGAGATGTTGCACTAAATGCTGCTGGATTAGTTGTTCCAGGTGTTGGTGCATTTGCTGCGTGTATGCGTGGCTTAATTAACGTAGGCGGCGATGAGATAGTTCGCGCTCGGGTTGCGGGGCAAAGACCAACACTCGGAATCTGCGTTGGAATGCAAATCTTCTTTCGAGATGGCGATGAACATACCAATGGCGAACTACATAAGGGTGTTGGTGTCTGGCAAGAAAGTGTTTCAAAGATGAAGGCTCCGATATTGCCACATATGGGTTGGAACACAGTTTCGGTCACCGGAAATTCAAATTTATTTAGCGGCCTTACAGATCAATCTTTCTACTTCGTTCATTCATATGCCGCTAAGGCTCCGGTTGGTATTGCACAAGCGTGGACCACGCATGGTGAAAAATTTCTAAGCGCAGTTGAAGATGGCGCTATTTGCGCAACGCAATTTCATCCTGAAAAATCAGGAGATGCTGGCTTAGCTCTGATAAAGAACTGGGTGGCAATGCTATGAATAATTCAAATTACTTGGAACTACTTCCTGCTGTTGATGTCAAAGATGGAAAAGCGGTTCGGCTGGTCCAAGGCGAACTCGCTCGCGAAAGCATTTACGGCGAGCCCCTAGAAGTCGCCTTAGAATTTCAAAGTGCGGGCGCCGAATGGTTACACCTGGTCGACTTAGATGCCGCCTTTGGTCGTGGTGATAACAGCGCGCTGCTCGCCGAAGTTGTAGGCCGATTGGATATAAAAGTTGAGCTCTCTGGCGGAATCCGAGATGACGAATCGTTAAAGCGTGCCTTGGCAACTGGATGTCGTCGCGTAAATTTAGGAACTGCCGCTCTTGAAAATCCTCAGTGGACTGCGCGCATTATCGCCGAACATGGTGATCGCATCGCAGTTGGCCTTGATGTGAGAGGTCATGTTTTGGCTGCGCGCGGATGGACAAAAGAAGGTGGCGATTTATTTGAAACACTTGCCAGGTTAGAACGTGATGGATGTGCTCGCTATGTCGTTACGGATGTAACAAAAGATGGGACTCTGCAAGGTCCAAACCTAGAACTTCTTAAGGAAGTTTGTGCAGTTACTAAGCAACCAGTTGTAGCAAGTGGAGGAATTTCATCTCTTGCCGATATCGCAGCACTTGCCGCCTTACATGAAATTGGCGTCGAAGGTGCGATAGTCGGTAAAGCACTTTACGCCGGAGCATTCACACTAGAAGAGGCACTGGCTTTAACTAAGGGCGCAATTTAATGGCGCTATCCATCCGCATCATTCCTTGCTTGGATGTCACTGATGGCCGAGTCGTAAAGGGGGTCAACTTCACAGACCTTGTGGACGCTGGCGATCCCGTTGAAATGGCTTCGCTCTATAACGCAGAAGGTGCCGATGAGCTTACCTTTCTAGATATTTCTGCCAGCAGTTCAGATCGTGAAACCACCTTGGATGTAGTTCGCAAAACGGCGGAGCAAGTTTTTATTCCATTAACTGTCGGCGGTGGCATCCGCACTGTTGAAGATGTCAATCGATTGTTACGAGCAGGTGCGGATAAGGTTTCAATAAATACTTCGGCGATAGCGCGTCCAGAGTTAATTGCAGAAATTGCTGATCGATTTGGCTCGCAAGTATTAGTCATATCTATTGATGCGCGCAGAGCACGAACCGAATCTGGTTTTGAAGTTACAACTCACGGTGGCCGCCAGAGCGCAGGACTTGATGCACTAGCTTGGGTGGAAAAGGCATGCGCACTCGGGGCAGGTGAAATTTTGCTTAACTCGATGGATGCTGATGGCACTCGCGCGGGCTATGACATTGGAATGATTACGGCAGTTCGTGCCATTTCAAAGGTCCCGTTAATTGCTAGCGGCGGAGCAGGTTCGCTAGAAGATTTTGCGGCAGCCTTAGATGCCGGAGCTGATGCTCTGCTTGCGGCAAGTGTTTTTCACTTCGGAGTCCATCGAATAAGCGATGTCAAGAAGTACTTGAGCGGTCAGGGATATTCCATTCGCACCAACGTCACCGTCTAAGGCAGAATGTAACCATGAGCGTGCACCTTCCAGATGATGTTGCTGCGCGCCTGAAGAATTCTGCAGACTTGATTCCAACGATTGCCCAGGATTACAAATCGGGTGAAGTATTAATGCTCGCCTATATGAACGCGGATTCACTTGCCATAACAATAGATACTGGACATGCCACTTATTGGAGCCGCAGTCGAAATGAACTCTGGGAGAAAGGTGCAACTTCTGGCCACACTCAAAAAGTCATATCCATTTCTTTAGATTGCGATGGTGATGCCTTGCTTCTGCAAGTGGAACAAGTTGGAGCCGCATGCCACACAGGGGAGATTTCCTGTTTCCACAACCCGATTTCTCTTTCTGCTGAAACTGGCGAGAAGAAATGAATATCGAAGAATTCCGTGAGTACGCCAAGAGCTTTAACGTTATTCCGGTTTACCGCAAACTCCTGGCTGATAGTGAGACACCGCTAGGTGTTTATCGCAAACTTGCCAAGAACGCACCATCTACCTTCTTACTTGAATCAGCCGAACATGGGGGAGCGTGGTCACGTTACTCATTTATTGGAGCCAATAGCCAAGCAACTTTGAGTGAAAAAGAAGGCAAAGCAATTTGGGTCGGAACAACTCCTGCTGGTGCTCCAGTTGGAATAGACCCACTTGATGCACTTCGCTTATCTGCTGCGCATCTGCGTTCGCCAAAAATAGATGGTCTGCCACCACTTACCGGTGGACTCGTTGGTTATATGGGATACGACTCTGTACGTCGGCTAGAAAAATTACCTACGGTGAGTGAAAAAGATATCGATCTGCCTGAACTAGCTTTTATGTTAACTAGCGATCTAGCGGTTATGGATCATGCTGAAGGAACGATCACGCTGATTGCCAATGCCATCAATTGGGATGGCAGCGGCGAACGAGTAGATCAGGCATTCTTTGATGCGCAATCTCGTTTAGATCGTATGCAATCTGATCTACAGGGATCACTTCCTGGTTACATAGATGAATTACCCAGCAAAGAGCAGCCAGAGTTCTCTCGCAATATCACTGGAGAAGAATATATTTCTAAGATTTTGCAGGCGAAAGAAGAGATTGTTGCAGGCGAGGCTTTTCAAATCGTTTTGTCACAACGATTTGCGATGGAATGCAACGCCGATGCTCTTGAGGTCTACCGTATGTTACGACTTCATAATCCCAGCCCATATATGTATTTATTCCGATTTACCGATGGCATCGAAGTTGTTGGCTCTAGTCCTGAGGCGCTAGTTAAAGTAACTGGCAAAGAAGTGATGGTGCATCCAATTGCTGGTACACGTAAACGTTCCGCCTCGGCCGAAGAAGACCATCGTTTAGGTGAAGAGCTTTTGGCAGATCCTAAGGAGCGCGCAGAACATTTGATGTTAGTTGATTTGGGTCGCAACGATCTTGGTCGAATCTGTGCCCCAGGAACTGTAGAAGTAATTGATTTTATGCACATTGAAAGATATTCACATGTTATGCATATCGTTTCGACGGTAATTGGCGAACTTGCTGCTGATAAATCGCCAGTGGATGCTTTATTCGCAGTCTTTCCAGCTGGCACGTTATCGGGTGCACCAAAGCCACGCGCCATGGAAATTATTGAAAAGTTGGAGCCAACTCGACGTGGACTATATGGCGGGGCAATCGGTTATTTAGATTTCACGGGCAACATCGATACCTGTATTGCGATTCGCACCGCGCTGATTCACGATGGGATGGCCTATGTGCAGGCTGGAGCCGGTGTCGTTGCCGACTCTGATCCTGAATCCGAGAATCAAGAATGTTTAAGTAAAGCGGCAGCGGTGCTGGGCGCGATCAGCGCAGCCAATCGATTGCAGCAGAAATAAATGTCAGACTTAGCGCCAGTGCTCTTCTCGATTATCGCCGTAATGGCTTTAGTTTTTCTAATTTCTAAACGATTTAAACTTTCCACGCGCTATGAACGAAAGCCAAAATCGCACACACCCTGGAGCGCACTTGATAGCGGCATTGATCCAACACAAGAGGCAGGTGAAAAGTGAGCGTCCTTGATTCGATCATCGAAGGCGTTCGCGAAGATCTTGCAAGACGACGTAAACCACTTAGCCAGATTCACGAGCAAATGTCGCAAGCACCAGAGGCACTTGATGCACATAGTGCGCTGCTTGGTGAGCAAATGAAAGTTATCGCCGAAGTAAAACGCTCATCACCAAGCAAAGGCGAACTATC
Organism: Actinomycetota bacterium; assembly: GCA_009698815.1. GTDB lineage: Bacteria > Actinomycetota > Actinomycetes > Nanopelagicales > Nanopelagicaceae > Planktophila. The sequence goes on from WLPJ01000001.1 coordinate 90,534, forward strand.
AACTATCGCCGATCCGGCATCTCTTGCTGAGGCATATCAAAAAGCAGGCGCAAGTGTAATTAGCGTTCTGACTGAAGAGCGCAGGTTTAAAGGCTCACTCGCTGACTTAGCTGCAGTTCGGGCGCGCGTCACCATTCCTATTTTGCGCAAAGATTTTATGGTCGATGAGTACCAATTTTTTGAAGCGCGAGCTTATGGCGCCGATGCGGTTCTGCTGATTGTGGCTGCGCTTTCCAAAAGTCAGCTCAGAGATTTCTATGATGTTGCAACCGAACTTGGTATGGCTTCATTAATTGAAGTTCACACAGCCGATGAACTAGAACGCGCCCTAGAAATTTCACCGCAAATAGTTGGGGTCAATTCGCGGAATTTAAAGACTTTGGAAGTTAGTCAGGAAGCATTCGCTGACTTGATTCCGCGGATTCCTTCGTCACTTGTTCGCGTGGCCGAATCTGGTATCGCCTCACGTGCAGATGTGGAATTTGCCCAGAACGCTGGCGCCAACGCGATCTTGGTAGGTGAAGCCCTTGTCACATCTGGCGACCCCAAATTGGCAATGCGCACCTTATTGGGTCAAGGGTAGGCTTTAAGAATGAGTACTGAGCCGCAGATTGATGTTTCGCAAATATTGGGCCACTTCGGTCCATATGGTGGTCGCTTCGTACCAGAAGCGCTGATTGGCGCTCTCGAAGAACTTGAAGAAGCGCATCGCAGTTCGCAACTTGATCCAACGTTTGTTGCAGAGCTTGCCGAACTTCACCGCACATATTCAGGTCGGCCCAGCATTATTACTGAAGCAAAACGATTTGCAGAGCATGCCGGTGGTGCGCGCATAATTCTGAAGCGTGAAGATTTAAATCACACGGGTAGCCACAAGATAAATAATGTTCTTGGCCAAGCGCTGCTGACTAAACGTATGGGAAAAAAGCGCATTATCGCTGAAACCGGTGCTGGCCAACACGGAGTTGCATCAGCAACAGCTGCGGCGTTGATGGGACTTGAATGCGTTGTCTATATGGGCGAAGAAGATACCAAGCGGCAAGCGTTAAATGTTGCCCGCATGAAGTTACTTGGCGCAGACGTCGTTCCAGTAACTTCTGGTTCACGCACCCTTAAAGATGCGATAAACGAGGCAATGCGCGACTGGGTAACAAATGTTGAAACGACACATTATTTATTGGGCACGGTAGCCGGACCACATCCATTCCCAACCATGGTTAGAGATTTTCATAAAATCATCGGTGAAGAAACACGCGAACAAGTGCTTGCCTTAACTGGTCGACTTCCAGATGTGGTTATGGCTTGTGTAGGTGGCGGTTCAAATGCCATCGGAATTTTCCATCGTTTTATTTCCGATCCATCTGTTCGTCTAATCGGTTTGGAAGCAGGCGGCGACGGAGTCGAAACTGGCCGCCATGCCGCAACTATTACCGGCGGAACACCTGGCGTGCTACACGGAACTCGTTCTTATGTTCTTCAAGATGCAAATGGCCAAACTGTCGAGTCGCATTCGATTTCTGCTGGACTTGATTACCCAGGTGTAGGTCCAGAGCATGCATACTTACATGACATTGGTCGCGCCGAGTATCGCGCGATAACTGATGAGCAGGCGATGCATGCATTTGCGCTGTTGTGTAAAACCGAAGGCATAATTCCGGCGATTGAAACCGCGCATGCTTTAGCGGGTGCGCTACAAGTTGGCAACGAACTTGGCAAGGATGCGATTATCGTTATCAATCTCTCTGGTCGCGGTGATAAAGATGTAAACACGGCAGCGGATTACTTTGGAATTCCACTGAATTAATGACTGCTTTAGATAATCTATTTACAAAAGTACGGGCCGAAAATCGCGCAGCGTTGATCGCTTATATCCCTGCGGGATTTCCGTCTCAAGCCGGTTGCCAAAGAGTTATCGCGGCATTTATCGCCGGTGGTGTCGATGCAATCGAAATCGGTTTCCCATATAGCGATCCAGTGATGGATGGTCCGACAATCCAAGCAGCGGCTGTGACTTCTTTAGAAAATGGAACTGGTGCGGCAGAAGTTTTTCAGGCTTTAGCTACAGCGAGTGCACAGGTACCAGCAGTTGTGATGACTTACTGGAATCCAATTGAAAGGTATGGAGTAAATGAATTCTCTGCCGCGATTGCAGCAAATGGGGGATCGGGCGTAATCACCCCCGATTTAACTATTGAAGAATCTCAGGGATGGATAAGTGCAACTGATAACTCTGCGATCAATCCGATTTATGTAGTTGCACCAAGCACAAGTGATGCTCGATTAGCCCAAGTGACAGCTAAGTGCAGTGGCTTTGTATATGTAGCAAGTGTCATGGGCGTAACCGGTGCGCGAACTTCGGTTTCAACGGGGGCTGCAGATTTAGTTGCACGCGTTCGTAAAACCACATCTTTACCCGTAGCCGTTGGTCTGGGAGTATCTACTCGTGAACAAGCTAAAGGGGTTGCTGCATACGCAGATGGCGTAATTGTTGGATCAGCGTTCATTAAAGCTTTGCAGGATGCTCCAGATGAGGAATCTGGTTTAGCCGCCGTGACAGAATTGGCGCGCGAATTATCAAAGGGAGTACGTGAGGGGCGATGAAGGATAAACATTTAGCGCTGCAACCTTGGCTTGGCTTAATTGCGCGTTTGACACTTGGGGGAGTGCTCTTTGCAGCAGGCTACTTAAAGATAGATAAAGCTGATATTTCGCAAATGGCAGTCCGCTCGTATGAGATGTTGCCAATTTCAATCGCCAATCTATTAGGTCTGGTTCTGCCACCTGTAGAGATTGCGCTGGGGGCGCTCTTAATCTTGGGCGCGCTGACTCGCGTGACCGCCGCCCTTGGCGGGATCACAATGTTTATCTTTATCATTGCCATTGGCCAGGCTTGGGCACGAGGTTTGAATATTGATTGTGGCTGCTTTGGCGGGGGCGGGGCTGTGGCGGCAGAAGACACACGATACCTTCAGGAAATTCTCAGGGATCTGGGCCTAGTATTTCTCGCAGCGTATTTGGTTCGTTACCCTTTCACTAAGTTTTCTGTAGATAAGAAACCAAGAGAAATTTCAGAGATAAAAGGAGATGTGGAGTAGCAATGTCAAAGGCAAAGAATCCAGCAGGCGGAAAAGATAACTTCACTCGCAATTTAGTGATTGCAGTTGTCGTCGGTGTCGTCTTGATCATGCTTGTTCCAACTTTACTTTCCAAGCAGACAGATACCAGCGCGGCGATTCCTGCTAGCGTCTCGGCCGAAGATGGATATGGAATTGTCTTTAATAAAGAGTTAACTGGTGCGCCTTTTATCGAAATTTATGAGGATTTACAGTGCCCAGCGTGTGCTCGTTTCGAAAGCATTGCTGGTGAATACATTGAAGAACTTATTACGACCAAGAAAGCAAAAATTGCTTTCCACACGCTCTCATTCCTGGGCGGGGAATCACAGATCGCCGCTAATGCCGCCGCATGCTCAGCCGATGAAGGAAAGTTCTTGCAACTTCATAAAACTCTATTTGCTAACCAGCCAAGTGAAAACTCAGGTGCATGGACATCTTCTTATTTCTCAACTCTTGGTCTCGGTCTTGGCATCTCTAGTCCTGAATATGACAAATGTGTTTCTAGCAATAAATATATGGGTTGGGTAAAGAACGTGGCCGACGAAGGTGCAAAACGCAACATCAACTCAACTCCAACAATATTCATCAATGGAAAAGAAATTGATCGTGAAAGAGCCTACGCAAGTTTGGCTGAATTCATGCTCGCCATCGAAAAAGCGTAGCCATGATTAAGTCGATACCGACTCCGACTCTGTCGCAGGTTGCTATCGGCCCACTTATATTTCATTTTTATGCACTCTGCATAATTGCGGGTATCGCCCTGGCCATTTGGCTGGGGGATAAGCGGCTAATTTCTGCAGGTGCCAAGCAAGGACTGCAACTAAAGGGAGTGGTCTCGGAAGTTGCAGTAATTGCGGTGCCAGCTGGAATTATTGGTGGGCGTCTCTATCACGTAATAACCACGCCAGATCAATACTTTGGATCGAACGGTGATCTGCTCGCAATCTTGAAGATTTGGAATGGCGGTCTCGGTATTTGGGGCGCTATCGCACTTGGTGTACTTGGTGCGCTGATTTCATATCGCAGATTGCGCAAAGAAATGGAGTTGCCAAGTTTTGCAGTTTTTCTAGATGCGCTAGCTCCGGGAATTCTATTTGCGCAAGCCATCGGTCGTTTCGGCAATTGGTTTAATGCAGAACTATTTGGCCGACCACTTGATACTTGGTGGGGGCTGGAAATTCCATATAAATATCGGCCGCGTGGGTATGGACTTGTCGAAACATTTCATCCGACATTTCTATATGAAGCGATCTGGAGCTCAGTCTTAGCGATTGTTCTGATCATCCTTGGAAAACGATGGGCAAGCGGTGCAACATTTGCAATTTATATCGCGGGATATTCGCTCGGCCGCTTCTTTATCGAAGGTTTACGAATAGATGCTGCTCAAGATATTGGTGGTCTGCGGCTTAACCAATGGACCAGTATTGCCATCATATTCCTAGGTTTATTCCTTTTTTATCGGCTACAGCGCAAGCCACCAATACTTATTACCGAAGAAAAATAATCGATATCAGGTAGGCTCAGCACATGGCACTAGAAGATGTATACCAACGCAATCTGCATCACCGCAGTCACAGAGCGGGATGGTTGCGTGCTGCCGTACTAGGTGCAAATGATGGTTTAGTTTCGACCGCATCCTTAATGATTGGTATTACTGCAGCGAAAATTGGCGGCGCCGATTCGCAAGCGTTTCTTGTGACAGCAGGTGCTGCCGGAATTGTTGCTGGAGCAATGTCTATGGCAGTTGGCGAATATGTTTCAGTGCGTTCTCAGAATGATATTGAAGAGTCAGATCGGCTTCTTGAGATTGAGCATCTAAAGGTTGATCCAGAAGCAGAGTTGCTCGAACTACAACAGATTTATATTAGTCGTGGGCTAAATTCTGACCTGGCGCTGCAAGTTGCAACTGCCATGCATGAACGTGATCCGCTAGAAGCGCATTTACGCGATGAGCTTGGACAATTTGCACATACCAAAGCGCGTCCCGTGCAGGCCGCGGTTGCATCTGCTGCCGCATTTACATCAGGTGGCTTAATTCCATTTGCTGGTGCATTTGCCCCAACGACTGGCCAGGTGGCACTTAGCATCGTTGGGTTTACGGTAATTGGTTTGTTCTTTACTGGAATTATTAGCGCTAAAACCGCTGGATCAAAGATTCTGGCCCCAACCCTGCGCGTAATCCTGGGCGGTTGCATCGGAATGGCAATCACCGCGGGCATCGGCCAGATTCTGCATGTGAGCGGTATCTAACTCACATCCGCTTAAAACCACGCTTTCGGTATGCCCAATTGGTCTATCTATTGCTACCCTTTTGCCTTACGACGATCTGCGGATCGTTGATCTTTAGGGCCAAAGTTGTCCCTCACTAAATTTCAAGTGTGGACAACAGGAGTGTGAATCAGATGGTCCTTGCATCTAATTATCCAGCACGTGTTGGTCTTTACGACCCAGCAAATGAGCATGATGCATGCGGTGTTGCAATGGTTGCCACGCTTAAGAAAATTGCAACCCACGACATTGTTGCTAAAGCGCTAACTGCTTTACGCAACATGGAACACCGTGGCGCATCTGGTGCCGAACCAGACAGTGGTGACGGAGCGGGAATTTTAATTCGGGTCCCAGATACTTTTTATCGCGCGGTTGTCGGGTTTGATCTTCCCGCAGAAGGCTCGTATGCAACAGGTATTGCATTCATCGCCCAAGGCGCCGAAGTTCGTGATGAAATCTCCAAGATTGCAGCGCAAGAAGGTCTTGTCGTATTAGGTTGGCGCGAGCTTCCAATTGATTCAACTTCACTTGGTCAGACTGCGTTATCTGTAATGCCAAAGTTTGAACAACTCTTTCTGGCGGGTAAGAATAAAGAAAGTGGAATTGAGTTAGACCGTTTAACTTTTTGCTTGCGAAAGCGTGCCGAGCACGCACTTGAGCTTTACTTCTCTTCCCTCTCATCTCAAACAATTGTCTACAAGGGAATGCTTACCACCGGTCAGCTTGAAGAATTCTTCCCTGACCTAAGTGACGAACGTGTCGTGTCGCCTTTAGCGCTTGTGCATTCACGTTTTTCTACCAATACATTTCCATCATGGCCGCTGGCCCACCCTTACCGATTTATTGCCCACAATGGTGAAATTAACACTGTAAAAGGTAACCGCAACTGGATGCGCGCGCGCGAATCTTTGTTAGCCAGTGAACTAATTCCAGGTGACTTGAATCGGTTATTTCCAATCGTGGAAATGTCGGGTAGTGATTCAGCATCCTTTGATGAAGTTCTAGAACTTCTCTATCTTGGTGGACGCTCACTTCCACATTCAGTTTTGATGATGATTCCGGAAGCTTGGGAGAATCACACAACTATGTCGCAGAAGCGACGTGATTTTTATGCCTTCCACGCATCTCTAATGGAGCCTTGGGATGGACCAGCCTGTGTCACATTTACCGATGGTCATCAAGTCGGCGCCGTACTTGATCGCAATGGACTTCGTCCGTCGCGTTTTTGGGTTACCGATGATGGGCTAGTTGTACTTGCATCTGAAGTTGGCGTATTAGATTTTCCTGCAGAAAAGATCGTTCGCAAGGGTCGCCTGCAACCAGGCAAGATGTTCTTAGTAGATATTGAAGCTGGTCGAATCATTGAAGATGATGAGATTAAAGATTCCTTAGCAGATAGCGCTCCTTATGGGCAGTGGCTTGAAGCGGGAATGATAATGCTAAGTGATCTTCCTTCCAGAGAACATATTGTCTATCCACACTCATCGGTTGTGCGTCGCCAACGTGCCTTCGGATACACCGAAGAAGAGTTACGTATTTTATTAACGCCGATGGCGAAAAACGGTATGGAAGCGTTGGGCTCTATGGGAACTGATTCTCCAATAGCAGCGCTATCTGAGAAACCACGTTTGTTATTTGATTACTTCTCACAACTTTTCGCACAAGTTACTAATCCGCCTCTTGATGCTATTCGTGAAGAATTAGTGACAAGTCTGGGCGGCTCTATTGGACCAGAACACAATTTATTAGACCCGGGTCCAGAATCCTGCCGTCAAATATCTTTAGCATTCCCAGTTATTGATAATGATGAGTTATCAAAGATCATTCACGTAAATGCTGATGATGAGTACCCAGAGTTAGAAGCCTATGTTGTGCGCGGACTCTTTCCGGTTTCGGGTGATGGAAATACTTTGCAGACTCGTTTGGAGGAAATTAAACGCGAAGTATCTGGCGCAATCGCAGCGGGTGCTCACATAATCGTTCTCTCTGATCGCAATGGAGATGCTGAGGATGCTCCCATCCCATCACTCCTACTCACCGCCGCCGTTCATCATCATTTGATCCGTGAAAAAACTCGCACCAAGGTTGGACTAGTCGTTGAGGCCGGAGATGTTCGAGAAGTTCACCATGTCGCTCTTCTAATTGGTTATGGCGCAGCTGCGGTAAATCCATACCTAGCCATGGAATCGGCTGAAGATTTGGTACTTCAAGGAGTTATAACCGGAATAACACCGGAAAAGGCAGTTCACAATTTGATCAAGAGCCTTGGTAAGGGTGTTCTCAAAGTCATGTCGAAGATGGGTATTTCAACAATCGCTTCTTACACCGGCGCGCAAGTTTTTGAAGCCATCGGATTAGCGCAAGAAGTTGTTGACGAATATTTTGTGGGAACTACATCTCGCTTAGGTGGAATAAGTTTGGACTTAATCGCCGAGGAAACTATCGCCCGACACCACATCGCTTATCCACCGGGCGGAGAAATTCCAGGAAGTAAGCGCCTACCAATTGGTGGCGAATATCAGTGGCGCCGCGATGGCGAACCACATTTATTTAATCCTGAGACAGTTTTTGCTTTGCAGCATTCCACTCGTTCAAAGCGCTATGACATCTTTAAGCGCTACACCAGCAAAGTTGACCAACAAAGTAAATCTTTAATGACCTTACGTGGGCTCTTTGCATTTAAAGATGCAGAACGTCCTGCGATATCAATCGATGAGGTAGAGCCAATCTCTGAGATCATGAAACGTTTTTCAACAGGTGCGATGTCATACGGTTCAATTTCGCAAGAAGCCCATGAAACTTTAGCTATCGCCATGAACCGGTTGGGCGCTAAGTCCAACACTGGTGAGGGTGGAGAAGATCCAGAGCGATATATAGCAATGGAGAATGGCGATTCCAAGCGAAGTGCAATTAAGCAGGTCGCGAGCGGTCGATTTGGTGTGACAAGTGATTACTTGGTAAATGCCGATGATATTCAAATAAAGATTGCGCAAGGGGCGAAACCTGGCGAAGGTGGCCAATTACCTGGCAACAAGGTTTATCCCTGGATTGCAAAAGTTCGCTACTCAACTCCAGGTGTGGGGCTAATTTCACCTCCTCCACATCATGATATTTATTCCATCGAAGATTTAGCACAGCTAATTCATGATTTAAAAAATGCCAATAAGAATGCGCGCATCCATGTGAAGTTAGTTGCTGAAGTCGGCGTCGGAACAGTTGCGGCAGGCGTATCTAAAGCACACGCCGATGTTGTCCTCATATCTGGTCACGATGGTGGAACCGGCGCTTCACCACTTACTTCGCTCAAGCATGCTGGTGCGCCTTGGGAACTCGGCCTGGCCGAAACACAACAGACGCTATTGCTAAACGGCTTGCGCGATCGCATCGTTGTTCAAGCAGATGGCCAATTAAAGACTGGCCGCGATGTTGTTATTGCAGCGCTCCTTGGCGCCGAGGAATATGGTTTTGCAACTGCGCCACTAGTTGTCTCAGGATGCGTAATGATGCGCGTCTGTCATTTAGATACTTGCCCAGTCGGTGTTGCCACGCAAAATCCAGAGTTGCGTAAGAAATTTACCGGTAAGCCAGAGTTTGTAGAAACTTTCTTTGAATATATCGCCGAGGAAGTCCGCGAGATTTTGGCGCAGCTCGGTATGCGCACATTGCAAGAGGCTATCGGTCGCGTTGAATTTCTTGATACTCGTGATGCGGTAAACCACTGGAAGGCAAGTGGGTTGGATCTGGCTCCGCTATTGGTCCGCCCAGATGTTGATTCACCTTTATATCGCACAACTTTTCAAGATCATGGGCTTGCCGCTGCCCTCGATAATCAATTGATCTCACTTGCTTCGGCCGCTTTAGAAAATGGTGAGCCAGTTCGTATTGATCTTCCGGTTCGTAACGTGAACCGAACAGTCGGAACAATGTTGGGAGCAGAAGTCACTCGTCGTTATGGGGCAGATGGCCTGCCGGCTGGAACTATTGATGTGACACTTCATGGCTCTGCTGGACAATCACTTGGCGCGTTCCTGCCACGTGGTGTCGCTATCCGTCTTTATGGAGATAGCAATGACTATGTTGGCAAGGGAATTTCTGGCGGGCGAGTAGTCCTGCGCCCTGATGAGCGCGCCGTTTTTGCATCCAATGAAAACGTAATTGCTGGAAATGTAATTGGCTACGGAGCAACTTCCGGTGAAATATTTATTCGCGGGCTAGTGGGTGAGCGATTCTGCGTTCGAAACTCAGGAGCCACCGCTGTTGTTGAGGGAATCGGCGATCATGGTTGTGAATACATGACAGGTGGCGCAGTTGTTGTTCTTGGCCGCACTGGTCGCAACTTTGCAGCTGGCATGTCCGGTGGTCGCGCATTCGTTCTCGATTTGATTCCAGCACTTGTGAACTCCGAGATGGTGGATATTTTGGCCATTCCAGAAGATCAGAAAGAGGCGCTTAAGAGTTATGTTTCTGCATTCCATGCCGAAACTGGTTCAGAAGTTGCATCACAATTATTAAAGGATTGGCCTGCATCGCTAAACCGGTTCTCGCTAGTGATGCCGCGTGATTATGCGCGAGTACTAAAGGCAATTGAGCGAGCAAATAAAGATGGCTTACCAGTTGATCAATATGTGATGGAGGTTGCAGCAAATGGCTGATCCAAAGGGATTTATGACAACTCCACGTGAATTGCCAAAGCGTCGACCAATCGATGTCCGCATTCAAGATTGGAAGGAAGTCTATGAACCGCAAGGCCTGGAGCATCTGCAGAAACAAGCAGGGCGTTGCATGGATTGCGGAATTCCTTTCTGTCACGAAGGTTGCCCGCTCGGAAATCTAATTCCGGAATGGAACGATTTAATGTGGCGCGGCGATAAGGAAGAAGCGATGGATCGACTTCACGCCACAAATAACTTCCCAGAATTTACTGGTCGCCTCTGTCCAGCACCTTGCGAAACTGCCTGCGTGGTAGCCATTAACGCGGACGCAGTAACAATTAAGCAAATAGAACTACGCACCATTGAAGAAGCCTTTAGCGCCGGAAATGTAAAACCGTTGCCGCCAGATCGCCTGACTGGCAAGACCGTTGCAGTCATTGGTTCTGGTCCTGCAGGTTTAGCAGCCGCACAACAGCTGACTCGCGCCGGACATACAGTTGTCGTGTACGAGCGCGCAGATAAAATTGGTGGACTTCTGCGCTATGGAATTCCAGAGTTTAAAATGGAGAAGAGCGTTCTTGATCGCCGTCTAAACCAAATGGAGAAAGAAGGCACTCGTTTCCGCCCAGGAGTAAATGTGGGAGTTGAGTTAACTGGAGCTGATCTACGTAGAAAATACAATGCGATAGTCCTAGCAATCGGTGCTACGCAATGGCGCGACTTGCAAATTAAGGGCCGCGAAAATAAAGGCGTTTATCAAGCGATGGAATTCTTGCCTTGGGGAAATAAGCAAGCTCTCGGAGAAGTTACCAATCCAGATATAAATGTTGCGGGCAAGCACGTGGTGATTCTTGGTGGGGGAGATACTGGTGCCGATTGTTTAGGTACTTCTATCCGACAAGGTGCTGCAAGTGTTACACAACTTGAGATTATGCCGCGTCCCACAGAAGAGCGACCAAGCGGACAACCTTGGCCAACTTATCCAATGATTTACCGTGTCTCATCTGCACACGAAGAACTTGATAACCGCATCTTCGCGGTTAGCACTGAAGAGTTCATCGGCGATGGCAATGGCAACCTCAAAGCGCTGAAAATAGTTGAGACAGAGTTTACTAATGGAAAGTTTGCACCGGTTCCAGGAACCGAAAAAGAGCTGCCTGCAGATTTTGTTTTCTTAGCGATGGGATTCACTGGTCCTGAAAAATCTGTACTCCTTGAACAACTTGAAGTTGAGTTAGATGATCGCGGAAATATTAAACGAGATGCAAATTATCAAAGCACCAGTGAGGGAGTCTTTGTGGCAGGAGATGCTGGCCGCGGACAATCTCTAATTGTCTGGGCGATCGCCGAAGGTCGTAGCGCTGCAGCGGGAGTCGATATACATCTGGAAGGTCAAACGCAACTTCCTGCGCCAATTGAGCCAACTGATCGCTCTTTGGTGGTTTAAACCGATTTATTTCATTTAAATTCACGAGAAAAGTTCGACGAACTATCCGGTAATAATGACGATTAGATAAGGTAGCCACATGCGTCGCGCGAAGATTGTTTGCACAATGGGTCCAGCAGTTGATTCTCCAGAAAAAGTTCGGGAGTTAATCGCAGCCGGCATGAATATGGCGCGGCTAAATCTTTCTCACGGCGGACATCCAGAGCATCAAGCGCGAATGGATCGCGTACGCGAAGCTGCCAAAGAGGCCGGCGTACCGATCGCGATCTTGGTTGATTTACAAGGTCCCAAGATTCGCTTAGCGAGATTTAAAGCAGGTCCACATGATTTGGTTCGTGGGGATATTTTCACAATCACAACCGATGAAGTAGAAGGCACAAAGGACCGTGTTGGTACTACCTACAAAGGCCTACCGGGGGATTGCAAACCAGGAGATCGCATCCTGATCGATGATGGAAAAGTAACTGTCGAAGTTGTTGAAGTAAAAGGCAACGATGTTGTTACAAAGGTGATCGAACCTGGCGCAGTAAGCAATAACAAGGGAATCAATCTGCCGGGCGTTGCCGTTTCAGTCCCTGCGCTATCTGAAAAAGATATGGATGATCTGCGCTGGGGGCTAAAGGCCGGCGCTGATTTCATCGCCTTATCATTTGTACGTAGCGCTGATGACATTGTCGATGTACACCGCATCATGGACGAAGTTGGGATTCGCATTCCAGTCATCGCAAAAATCGAAAAGCCGCAAGCCGTGGAAAATTTGCAGGGAATCGTAAACGCCTTCGATGGCATCATGGTTGCAAGAGGTGATCTGGGTGTGGAACTTCCTATTGAAGAAGTGCCTTTGGTACAAAAGCATTGCATCGAGTTAGCGCGCGAGGCTGCCAAGCCGGTAATTGTGGCGACGCAAATGTTGGATTCCATGATTACAAATTCCCGTCCGACTCGCGCCGAAGCAACAGATTGCGCCAATGCGGTGCTCGATGGTGCTGATGCTTTGATGCTTTCAGGTGAAACATCTGTCGGTGAATTTGCAATTGAAGCGGTGCAAACTATGGCGCGCATTATTTCGCATACCGAACAAGGCGGCATGGACATGATTCGCCCAATGAAATCAACGCCAAAGACAAAAGGTGGCGCGATCACTAAGGCGGCAGCTGAGGTTGGTGCAATTGTTGGCGCAAAGTACCTTGTGACTTTTACACAATCTGGTGACTCGGCGCGACGCACTGCACGTTTGCGCTCACCAATTCCTATTTTGGCATTTACCCCAGAGATTGGAACCTATAACCGAATGGCCCTTGACTGGGGAGTAGAGCCTGAGTTAACGCCGGTGGTTAAACACACCGATGAAATGGTTATGCAAGCCGATACATTGTTATTAAGTACTAAGCGGTGCACTGAAGGCGAACTCGTTGTGATCGTCGCCGGATCTCCTCCTGGAATTCCGGGATCAACTAATGCGATGCGCGTTCACCGCGTAGGCGATGCCGTGGGTGGCGCAGCTCCTGCTTACCGTTAAGATTTGCTCTGAAAGTTAATAAGTAACAACGCCTCGGTACTCCAACGGTAGAGAGGGCAGTCTCAAACACTGCATAGTGTCGGTTCGAATCCGACTCGAGGCACATGAGTACCAATAGCGCCAATATAAAACCTGCGATCCGAATTTTGGTTGCCGAGGATGAAGCGCTGATCCGTATGGATTTAGTTGAAATGTTAATTGAGGCAGGCTACGAAGTCGTCGCAGAAGCATCAGATGGCGCACAGGCAATTGAACTCGCCCAATTACATAAACCAGATTTAGCAATTCTTGATGTAAAGATGCCGATCCTTGATGGAATTTCGGCTGCTGAAAAAATTATTGCCATTGCACCAGTACTTATGTTGACCGCTTTTTCACAGCGCGAACTTGTGGAACGAGCCCGTGATGCCGGTGTGATGGCCTATGTTGTAAAGCCATTTTCAATTGGTGATTTAGTTCCGGCTATCGAAATTGCAATCAGCAGGCATTTGCAGATGCGAACCCTGGCCGATGAAGTTGCTGACTTGCATGAACGACTTGAAACTCGCAAAATTATTGATCGCGCTAAAGGAATTTTAATGCAGGCGCTAAATCTGGCAGAACCTGAGGCTTTCTCGTGGATTCAAAGGGCTGCCATGGATCGCCGCCTAACCATGAAACAGGTCGCCCAAGCGGTTATCTCCCCAGATGCCGTTCCTGGCCGATAGGCCAAATCTGACCGCAATAACGTAATCAAACCTTTATATTTGTAGGCTCAACTTCTACTTGATAGATCGCGGGTCTGGCTTTAAACTTTCAGCCTCCCTGTCCCGGGACACATGCAAGAAAAAACAGGAAGGCAATACATGAACAAGAAGATCAAAGCTTCTGCTGCCATTGTCGCCGCACTTGCCCTATCACTAGGCGCATTCGCTGCAACATCTGCATCAGCTGCGACAAAGACTTATACACTCGCATACCAAGGTCCACTTTCCGGTGGAGAAGCATCAACAGGTACCGATGAGCAAAATGGCGTTAAGTATGCAATCAAAGTTTGGGAAGCTGCTAACCCAGGTATCAAGATCAACCTCGTCTCAGTAGATGATGAAGGAGATCCAGCTGTTGCATCAAAAGTTGCTCCAGGTGTTGGCGCAAACAAGAAGATCATCGGTCTTGTTGGCCCTGCATACTCAGGTGCAACAATTGCATCATTGCCTTACTACAAGGCAGGTAACCTCACAGTTATCTCACCATCAGCAACTCGCGTATCTCTAACAGATCCAAAGAGTCCAACTGTTAAGTCAGATTACGGTCGCCCAATTTTCCACCGCGTCGTAGCAACTGATGACAAGCAGGGTCCAGCACTTGCGAAGTTTGCAACAAAGGGCATTGCATCAGCCAAGGTCTTCGTTTTCGATGATCAGTCTTCATACGCTGTTCCACTACGTGGATATGTAGAAGCTGCAATCAAGAAGATTTCAACAGCTTCCCTCGTTGGTACTGGAGATTCAGTAATTAACACAACAACTGATTACAGCCCAACAATTGCTAAGATCAAGACATCTGGTGCAAACGTTGTTATCTACACCGGTTACTACAGCGCAGCTGCAATTTTCATAAAGCAGCTTCGTGACTCAGGATCAACAGCAGTATTTGCTGGTGGCGACGGAGTCTTCAACCAGGAGTTTGCAAAGCTTGCTGGTAAGTCAGGAGAAGGCGCCCTTCTAACAGGTGTTGCCGGTCTTGCTGACGTTGATGCAACGATTGAGGCTGATTTCAAGGCCAAGATTGGTGTTTCATCAGGCGTTTACGCAGTTGAATCAATCGATGCAGCGAACATCTTCCTTTCAGGTATCAAGAATGGAAAGACAACTCGCGCAGCGATGAATAAGTGGGTAAAGGCCTATAACTTCAAGGGTATTGCTGGAGCGACTATCAAGTTCAACCAACATGGCGATATCTCAGAAGGTGGCTTTGCTGGCTTCCTAGTAACAGGCGGAAAGCTTGTTAATAAGGGTCCCGTAGCCTAACTCTGAAGTAATTGCATGACCCCAACGGGCGTCTTAATTCGCGAGAATTACGGCGCCCGTTGGCTTTTAATTCATCCAAAATTAAAGTAGATTCCACCTTCTTGATTAGTGGAATTGAGCAACAAATAGGCCGCCTAGCAGCCACAATCTTTATAAAGGGGCAAGATGTTTGATGTATTTATCGATCAGTTCTGGCAACTGACGTTTTCTGGTATCTCACTTGGATTTATCTATGTCTTGATCGCACTTGGCTACACCATGGTTTATGGAGTGCTTCGCATGATCAACTTTGCCAACTCTGAAATTTTTATGTGGGGCACATTCGGCGCAATTGTTGCCAGCCGTGACCTCTTTAAATATACACAAACTTCTGATCCTGTAACTGGGCCGAAACTAGTCTTGGTTCTGGTTGTGCAACTCTTTGCTGCCATGGCCTTTGCTGGTTTAGTCGCTGTACTTGTCGAATTCGTCGCCTATCGTCGGTTGCGCGCTCGTGGCACAAACCGTTTGGCAACTCTGATTTCTGCAATCGGAATGTCAATAGTGCTCTCTGAAGTTATGCGCCTGCTAACCGCCTCCCGCCCCGTCGGTTCACCACGAATTCTTGAAAAAATTATTTTGACTGAAATTTGGGGAGCGCAGATTCGTCTGGATACCTTAATTACTATTCTCGCCGCTGGCGCAATTTTTATTATTCTAGAACGTTTCGTAAAACTCTCTCGCATGGGTAAAGCAATCCGCGCGGTATCGATGAATGAAGACGCCGCCAAATTGATGGGAATTAATTTAAACCGGGTAATTACCGTGACATTCCTTGTTGGTGGTCTTGCAACTGGTGCAGCAGCGTTCTTCTACGTAACAGTTTATGAGTACACCAAATTTAATATTGGCTTCACAATGGGTCTGGCCGCCTTTACCGCCGCAGTACTTGGTGGAATCGGCAATATCCGTGGCGCTTTCTTCGGGGGAATAGCCCTTGGGTTAGCCGAGGTATACGCAGCATCAATTCTTGGAACCCAGTGGAAATCAGTAACAATATTCATAATTCTCGTTCTCGTACTTCTCTTTAAGCCATCGGGCTTATTCGGAGAAGCTGTCACTCAGACAAGGGCATAAGGTGAACTTTATGAAAAACTTTAACCTTCGCGACTTCGGAGCAGGTATTTGGGAGCGCGCAAATCGCCCACAGCGCGTGGCAATTGCTATCTCTGCAATTGTTCTAGCATCACTAATGCCCTTCGCAGGCGGTTCTTTTCTAGCAACTCCTATCGCAGCCTATGACGCAGTACTTGTTTATCCAGTAGCAATTTTCGTACTGATGTCACTTGGTTTAAACATTGTTGT
This sequence comes from Actinomycetota bacterium, assembly GCA_009698815.1. Classification (GTDB taxonomy): domain Bacteria; phylum Actinomycetota; class Actinomycetes; order Nanopelagicales; family Nanopelagicaceae; genus Planktophila. Next base: position 106,889 of record WLPJ01000001.1, read on the forward strand.
TGGAAAATCTGGAATGCTCGATCTTGGGTACGTTGCATTCTTTGCAATCGGTGCTTACACAATGGGTTTCCTTGGAATGCACACCAGCCTAAATACTTGGGAGATCATGCCGATTGGTATTGGCCTGGCAATGTTGGCCGGGGTTCTACTAGGCATTCCAACGCTTCGTCTGCGCGGTGACTACTTAGCAATTGTTACCTTGGGCTTTGGTGAAATCATTCGAATTGTTGCGCTAAACGTATCTTGGACAAATGGCCCAAATGGAATTTCAGGAATTCCTATGCCTCCAGATTTAGGACCAATCAAATTTAGACTTGATGATCAAAAAGGTTTCTATTGGATCGTCCTAGTAATGATTCTGCTAACTATCTGGATGATTCGCCGTTTATCTGTTCGCCGCCCGGGACGAGCATGGGAAGCGATTCGCCAGGATGAAGATGCAGCAGAACTCATGGGAGTTCCAACATTTAAATACAAGATGTGGTCATTCACACTCGGCGCTGCGGTCGGTGGCGCTGCTGGTGTTCTCTACGGGTCAAAGAACCTTTTCATCGCGCCAGAAATGTTCACGCTAAACGTCTCAATTCTGATTTTGGCCTGCGTGGTCTTTGGTGGAATCGGAAACATCTGGGGCGTAATTGTGGGCGGTGTCGTCCTGGGCTACCTGCCGGATCGAATTCGTTTTATTTCTGATGCGCGATTACTTGTCTTTGGTCTGGTTCTAATCGTGGTTATGAACTTCCGCCCAGATGGACTCTTACCACGTAAGAAGCGCGAAAAAGCAATCGTAAAGAAAGGGGCTGATGCGTAATGTCTAAGACACTACTTAAGCTCGAAAATCTAACTATGAAATTTGGTGGCGTCACCGCACTGGACGAAGTTAACCTCGAAATTAAAGAGGGCGAAATCCTTGCACTCATTGGACCAAACGGTGCGGGCAAGACAACAGTCTTTAACGTAATCACTGGTGTTTATCAGGCAACATCGGGATCAATAACATTTGATGGCCGTAACTTGGCAGGTCGCAAACGCTACAAGATTACCGGCCTTGGTATTGCACGTACTTTCCAGAACATTCGCTTGTTTGGAGATATGACAACTTTAGAGAATGTCATCACCGCAACTGATGTTCATAAGAAGAGTGGACTTGTTGGTGCGCTATTTGGCACACCTCGTTCACGTCGTGAGGAACGAGAAAATCGTGCCAAAGCTTTCGAGATTCTGCAATTCATTGGCATTGACGAATACTCAGATCGCCTAGCAAAGAACTTGCCATACGGTGTGCAGCGCCGTTTAGAGATCGCCCGCGCAATGGGAACATCACCAAAGTTATTACTACTTGATGAGCCAGCCGCTGGTTTTAATCCACAAGAGAAAGTGGATTTAGCGGCAACGATCAAGAAGGTTCGCGATGCTGGATACACCATTCTGCTTATCGAGCATGACATGTCGCTCATTATGGGAATCTCAGATCGAGTTATTGTTCTTGACTTTGGCCAAAAGATCGCTGATGCCAAACCAGCTGAAGTACAAAACGACCCTCGAGTTATCGAGGCTTACTTAGGAGTACCTGCAGATGCATCTTGAAGTTAAAGATCTACATGTTCACTACGGCAAGATTGAAGCGATTAAGGGCGTCTCAATTGTTGTAAATGAAGGTGAAATCGTCACGCTCATCGGTGCAAATGGTGCCGGTAAAACAACGATGCTTAAGACCATCTCTGGTCTGCGTCCGGCATCTAGCGGACAGATCATCTTTAACGGGCAAGATATCACTAGCGTGCCAGCACATAAGCGCGTCGATCTTGGGCTTTCACAAGCTCCTGAAGGTCGCGGAATTTTCCCGGGTATGACAGTTTTGGAAAACCTCGAAATGGGCAAGTTTCACCGGCATGATCGCAAGAGTGAGATGTCTGAAGATCTGGAAAAGATTTACACACTCTTCCCACGTTTGAAGGAGCGCACGTCTCAAGCAGGTGGAACTCTTTCAGGTGGAGAACAGCAGATGCTGGCAATTGGTCGCGCGCTTATGGCACGCCCTAAGGTTTTATTGCTGGATGAGCCATCAATGGGACTTGCTCCGCAGATGATCGCCAATATTTTCCGCATCATTACCGAGATCAACAAGACCGGTGTAACAATTCTTCTAGTTGAGCAGAATGCACAGCAAGCGCTGCAACGCGCACACCGTGCATATATTCTTGAAACTGGAAATGTTGTTAAGGAAGCTAAGGCTTCAGATCTTCTTAACGATCCTGCAGTACGCGAGGCATACCTCGGTACTGGCGCTCACTAGCTAAATCTTATTTATCAGCGAGGATCATGCAGGTTATACGTGCAGTACAAGTACGTTGACCTTGCTCATTGCTGATCACGATTTCATAGACGCATAGAGTTCTTCCAAGAGAAACGGCGGTCGCAATGCCAGTTACAAATCCGGATGTAGCCGATTTGTGGTGCGTAGCATTTATATCAACGCCAACAATGCGGCGATTAGGCCCAGCATGAAGTTGGGTTCCGACAGATCCAAGGGATTCAGCTAAGACAACATTTGCGCCACCGTGTAACAAACCAATCGGCTGGGTGTTTCCTTCAACTGGCATTCGCCCGACTAAGCGTTCAGGGGAGGCCTCTAAGATTTCGATACCCATCTTTTTATCAAGTGCACCACTGCCACGTTCGCGGATTAATTCAAGGAAGTTGGGAGTATTTTCTGGTTGCGTCATAGTTAGAAATAGTAACTTGTTCCATAGGATGCAGCCATGAGCAAAGGCCGTTTACTTCTAATTGATGGCCATTCAATGGCATATCGCGCCTTCTTTGCACTCCCGGCCGAAAATTTCACCACCGCACAAGGTCAACACACCAATGCTATTTATGGCTTTGCCACGATGCTGATCTCACTATTAAAAGAGGAAAAACCGACGCATGTTGCTGTGGCATTTGATGTCTCGCGAAAGACTTTTCGCACCGATATTTTCCCAGAGTACAAAGCTAATCGTGCCAAAACACCTGATGAATTCCGTTCGCAGATGTCATTTCTGAACGATTTAGTCACTGGATTTGGGATTAAACAATTTGCAATTGATGGATATGAAGCCGATGACTTGATTGCAACCATTACCAAGCGAGCTGAGAAAGATGACATGGAAGTCTTAATCTGCACGGGCGATCGCGATAGTTTTCAGTTGGTTACGGATAAAACCACAGTTCTGTATCCAAAGCGGGGCGTCTCAGAAATGGCACGCATGACACCGGCTGCCGTACAGGAAAAGTACGGGATGAGTCCAGATCAGTATCCAGATTTTGCAGCGCTGCGTGGCGACCCCAGCGATAATTTGCCTTCTATCCCTGGTGTGGGCGAAAAGACTGCCGCAAAGTGGGTTGTTGATTATGGATCGTTAAAGGAATTACTCTCAAACGTTGATCAAGTTGGCGGCAAAGTAGGTCAGTCGCTTAGAGATAATATCGATAACGTAATACGTAATCGCGAGTTGACTCAGTTGGTTCACGATGCCCCCGTAGATCTTGACTTAGCTAATCTGGCATGGTCAGGTGTTATTGAATCTGATCTAACTAAACTCTTTGAGCAACTAGAGTTTCGAACTTTGAAGGATCGCTTAAAACCAATTTTGAGCGCAGCGTCAGTTACTTCTAAGAAAATTGAAGTTGAGGAGTTCACGCTCTTCTCACCAGAGATTGCCGGTGGGACTTTAACTTCTAGCGAAATCGAATCCAGGATCGCGACTCACACGGGTGAGATCGCAATAGCTTACGAGATGCAGGATGCAAAGCTGCATCGCTATGCAGTGGCATTCTCTCCCAGTGATGTCCATTTAATCCATTCATCCGCGATGGGTGCATGGGCACAAGATCTTTCCATTAAGAAAATCATGCATGATGCGAAAGAACTGGCTCGTCATAACTTATTAGATGGGATCGTATTCGACACCGCACTGGCTGCATACCTAGTTAATCCTGGAGTTCGAGCTCAAGAACTTAGTGATCTTTTTGAGCGCTGGGGGGATGGCGCAAAAATTGATCTAGCCAACCCTGATCAAGCTTTATTAACAAGCGCTGCCTCATTATTTAAACTCCGTAAATCTTTAGAGACTGAAATGTCCGACCGTGGTGTTCTAAAACTATTTACAGATCTGGAGCTTCCGATCGCTCAAATTTTGGCGGTAATGGAACACCGGGGGATAGCAGTTGACCGCAAAGGTCTGGAAAAGTTAGCTACCTATTTTGAAGGAGAAGTGGCGCGCGAGACAAAGGCGGCGCATCTAGCCGCGGGCCACGAGTTCAATGTCGCCTCACCTAAGCAACTTCAAGTGGTTCTCTTCGATGAGTTGAATCTGCCCAAAACCAAGAAGATTAAGACTGGTTTTACAACCGATGCCGAAGCCCTTAATTGGTTATTTGAAAAGACCAAACACCCATTACTCGAATCTCTTCTGCGTATTCGCGAGACAAAGAAACTTGGTACAACGGTTGAGGGCTTAATCGCCGAAATCGCACTTGATGGCCGCATCCACACTCACTTTGCGCAGACAGTCGCTGCGACGGGACGCTTATCTTCAGTTGGACCTAACCTACAAAATATTCCAGTACGCACTGAAGAGGGACGCAGTATCCGAAATAACTTTATCGCTGGCAATGGTTATGTTGGATTGCTTACTGCCGATTACAGCCAGATTGAAATGCGAATCATGGCGCACTTATCTAGCGATACTGGATTATTAGCAGCTTTCGAAACTGGCGAAGATTTGCATGCCACTGTTGCTGGTCTTGTTTTTGGCGTTAAATCAAATGAAGTCGATTCCGAAATGCGACGTCAAATCAAAGCGATGTCTTATGGGCTGGCATATGGGCTAAGTTCTTATGGTTTAGCGTTGCAACTGGATTTATCGCCGCCGGCGGCGCAAGATTTAATGGATAGATATTTTCAACGTTTTGGTGGAATTCGCGATTATTTAAAGGTCGTTGTTGAAGAAGCCCGAAAAGTTGGCTACACCGAAACCGTAATGGGCCGACGTCGCTACTTGCCTGACTTACTTCACGATAACCGCCAGCGGCGCGAGATTGCTGAGCGTATGGCGCTAAATGCACCCATCCAAGGATCGGCGGCTGACATCATTAAGCAAGCGATGCTAAATGTGCAGCGCGCGTTAATTGCTGAATCATTTGAATCTCGCCTGTTGTTACAAGTTCATGATGAACTTATCTTGGAAGTTGTTGCAGGCGAAGAAGATCAACTCACAGAACTTGTACGTCGCGAGATGGGTGCGGCTTACCCACTAAAAGCGCCGTTAGATGTCAGCGTTGGTATTGGTGTGAGTTGGAATGAAGCTGCGCATTAACTTTATTTAGCAGGGGGCTACTTCGTGGTTGGGGAGTTGTTAGACATTGCCGCCAGATCTTCTTCGACTGTCGGTATGCGATCTGCCGCAGCCAAACGCTTTCGTCCCAAAGTCAGAATGATAAAACCAGAAATAATCGTAAATGTTGTAATCGAGAGTGCAAATCTTGGTGAATAGGTTTCAGCAATCCAGCCACCGGCGGCGGCGCCAATCGACATTAACGTTCCCTCAACCGTCCAAATCCAACCCATCATTGCCACGGCAGAACCTTTAGGTCGCACTGCTTCCATAACTTCCCAGTAAAAGACTTGGATGGTTCCGCCAACTAAACCTAAAACGGCGCCAGCAATTACCATCGACCAACCTGGATAAGTAAAGACAATTGGTATCGAAATAAAAGTCCAAGTTAGATAGGTGATCCGCATGGCTTTTAATGCAGATACTCTTCCCGAAACTAAGCCACCGAGTAAACCACCGATAATATTTCCGATCCCCATGGCGGTCAGGATCCATGCCGTGCGATGCGGGACATCTTCCAAGGTTGCAAAGGCAGGAACTGCCACATCAAATACACCCCAACCAAAACCGATGAAACATCCTTCAATCATGAGTAATTGAATTGCCTTATGCCGCCAGAGCGAAATGTGGTTTGGATCTTTCTTCTCAGGTACCCAATCTCGAGAGATGTGCGTCAAGGCAAGTGCGCCACCACCAATTGCCATTAAGGCTGCAGCAACGTTAAGGGCGCTTCCTGGATGCGATGAAAGGGCGAGTGAAGTAGCAACAATCGGACCAATAACACCTGCAGTGCTCATCACTGATGTATCTACTGCGTACGCTGTTCGCAAGCAATCTTCTGGCACAACCATTTTCCAAAGTGGTCTAACAGATAAGTTAATTGGGGGAGCGGTTATTCCCATGATAAAAGCTGCTACTAATATTGCGTTCTTATCCTGCATCGTATTTAAGATCAACATCATTGATGTATAGCCGGGGACAAATATGCGCAGAGGCCATTTCTGTCCGAACCGATCCATCAGAGAACCACGCAAACCTGCAGTGGCCGCACCTGCCAGAGAGTTGATTCCGATCGCTAATCCTGCGACCGCAACAGATCCAGTTGTTTGCTCAGTTTTAAAGAAGATCGCCAAGGCAACCATTCCGTATGAAACTCGGGCAGGGAAAGATGCCAAAACAAGGACCCACACATTTGGAATCGCAAATAGTTCTCTGTAACGCTTCATTTGCCGTTAGTTTACGCATGATCAGTTGGCCGATTTGCCCTATTTAGCGCCAGAACCGTACGCTTACGCCCGTTCACCAGAATGGTTCTGGTGCCCTATTACTTTCTATCCCTACGGAGCAACTTGAGCACATCATCACCCGTCGTAGCAGTTAACGACATCGGATCGGCTGCAGATTTTCTTGCGGCAATCGAAGGAACAATCAGAAATTTCAATGACGGCGACTTAGTCGAAGGCACTGTCGTGCAAGTAGATCGCGAAGAAGTACTTCTTGATATCGGGTACAAAACTGAAGGCGTAATCCCTTCCCGCGAACTCTCAATCCGACACGATGCAGATCCAAATGACATTGTTAAGGTAGGCGATCGCATTGAAGCGCTCGTACTGCAAAAGGAAGATAAAGAAGGTCGCACAATTCTCTCTAAGAAGCGCGCACAATACGAACGCGCCTGGGGAGATATCGAAGGCAAGAAAGAACGTGACGAGGTTGTCGTCGGAACAGTTATTGAAGTTGTTAAGGGTGGCCTTATCGTTGATATCGGTCTTCGTGGCTTCTTGCCAGCATCACTTGTTGAAATGCGTCGCGTCCGCGATCTAACTCCTTACATCGGCAAGGAAGTTGAAGCTCGCATTATCGAACTCGATAAGAACCGCAACAACGTTGTTCTTTCACGTCGTGCCTTCCTTGAGCAGACACAATCTGAATCACGCACAACATTCTTGAACCAGCTCCAAAAGGGTCAAGTACGCACTGGTGTGATTTCATCAATCGTTAACTTCGGTGCTTTCGTTGACCTAGGTGGCGTGGATGGTTTGGTACACGTCTCAGAGCTTTCTTGGAAGCATATTGATCACCCAGGTGAAGTTGTTGAAGTTGGCGATGAAGTAACCGTAGAAGTTCTCGAAGTTGATTTCGAGCGTGAGCGTGTTTCACTTTCACTTAAGGCAACCCAAGAAGATCCATGGCAAGCATTTGCTCGCACACACACCATCAACCAAGTAGTTCCAGGTGTTGTAACCAAGTTGGTCCCATTCGGTGCATTTATTCGTGTACACGAAGGCATCGAAGGCTTAGTTCACATTTCAGAGTTGGCCGAACGCCACGTTGAAATTCCTGAGCAAGTTGTAGCCGTTGATGATGAACTATTTGTAAAGATCATTGATATCGACCTAGAACGTCGTCGTATCTCACTTTCTCTAAAGCAAGCCAATGAAGGACATGAAGTAGAGATCGAAGCATTCGATCCCACTCAATACGGAATGGCTGCGCGTTACGATGCTGCAGGCAACTTCATCTACCCAGAAGGTTTCGATCCTGATACTCAGGAATGGAAGCCAGGCTTTGATTCACAACGCGAAGAATGGGAACGTCAATATCAGGAAGCGCAAACTCGCTTCCTTGCACATAAGAAGCAGAAGGCCGAGGCGAAAGCTGCCGATGCTGCTGCTCCAGATGTAGCCGAAACAGCAGAGGCTCTAGAAGTCGCTGCTGAATAATTAGTAAAAAAGAAAAGGGCTCATCTTCGGATGGGCCCTTTTCTTATGCTGGAAATATCTGGGCGGCGGTAGAGTTGGTGCTATGCGAATCATTGCTCTGACCGGCGGCATTGGTGCTGGAAAATCTCTGGTTGCACAATATTTCTCTGAACTAGGAGCACGCGTCGTCGATGCTGATCAATTATCCCGAGTAGCAATCGAGCGCGGTAGCGAAGGATTCGATGAAGTCTTACTTCGCTTTGGAGAATCAATATTGCGTGATGGAGATATTGACCGCAAAGCTCTGGCAGAGATTGTTTTTGCGGATCCATCAGCAAGGGCGGATCTGGAAGCAATAATCCATCCACGAGTACGTGAGCTATTTAACGATGTTGTCGCAGATCTTGCGCCAGATGAGACCCTTATTTATGAAATCCCACTCTTAGTCGAAAGTAAGGCAGCTGCTAACTTTGATCTCGTTATTACCGTAGAAGCTGATCTAGAAATCCGTAAAGAACGTTTGCGCAAAAGGGGAATGTTCATCTCTGAAATTGAGCGCCGTATCGCAGCGCAAGCCAGCCGCGAAGAACGTGAAGCGCAAGCCGATCACGTGATCACCAATGATGGAGACGAGGATGCGCTGTTGCGTAGCGTAGAAAACCTTTGGGAGGACTTACTAGGCCAAGCAAAGTAGGCTAGGAAAATGCGCCCGATCTCTGACCTGCAACGCAAAGTTGAACCCTTTCAGGTCATCAGTGACTACGTTCCTGCGGGAGATCAGCCGCAAGCGATCGAAGAAATTGTAAAAAGAATAAATGCGGGCGAACAAGATGTCGTTCTATTGGGAGCAACTGGTACCGGAAAGTCGGCAACGACGGCTTGGCTGGTGGAACGGTTGCAACGTCCAACTTTGGTCTTAGCTCCGAATAAGACGCTAGCTGCCCAATTAGCCAACGAATTTCGTGAATTGATGCCGAATAACGCGGTCGAGTATTTTGTTTCATATTATGACTATTACCAGCCAGAGGCATATGTTCCACAGACCGATACATTTATTGAGAAAGATTCCAGCGTCAACGATGAAGTGGAGCGGTTGCGCCACTCAGCAACAAACTCGCTTCTAACTCGTCGTGATGTAATTGTGGTTGCAACCGTTTCCTGTATTTATGGTCTCGGAACTCCTCAGGAATATATAGATCGCATGATTCAGCTAAAAGTTGGCGATGAGATCGAGCGCAACAAATTACTGCGGCGATTCGTAGATGTTCAGTATCAAAGAAACGATATGGCCTTTGAGCGGGGCACATTCCGTGTCCGCGGTGACACCATTGAAATCATTCCAATGTATGAAGAGTTGGCTATTCGCATTGAGATGTTTGGCGATGAGATTGAGAAAATCATGACCCTGCATCCGCTGACGGGTGAGATCTTGCGCGATGAGACTGAAATTTATATTTTCCCAGCCACTCACTACGCCGCAGGCCCTGAGACCATCAAGCGTGCGATGAGCGACATTCAAGATGAACTGCAGATTCAATTAAATCTCTTTGAAAAACAAGGCAAACTGTTAGAAGCGCAGCGCTTGAAGATGCGTACGACTTTTGATCTAGAGATGATGGAGCAATTGGGATTCTGTTCTGGAATCGAGAACTACTCCAGACATCTTGATGGTCGTGGACCAGGGTCGCCACCAAACTGCCTGCTTGATTATTTCCCAGAAGATTTCTTACTAGTAATAGATGAAAGCCATGTAACCGTGCCGCAGATTGGTGCGATGTTTGAAGGCGATGCATCTCGAAAACGAACATTGGTCGAACATGGATTCCGTCTGCCAAGTGCGATGGATAATCGACCTTTGAAATGGCCAGAATTCCTAGAACGTGTTGGCCAGAAAGTATTCCTCTCTGCAACTCCTGGAAAATATGAGATGGCTAAGGTCGATGGAGATGTGGTTGAACAGGTTATTCGACCAACAGGTTTAGTTGATCCCGGGATAGTAATTAAACCGATCAAGGGTCAGATTGATGATCTTCTAAATGAGATTAATATCCGTGCTGCGCGCAATGAGCGTGTTCTCGTCACGACTCTGACAAAGAAGATGTCTGAAGATTTGACTGATTACTTACAAGAACGTGGTGTGCGCGTTCGCTATCTTCACTCAGAGGTGGACACGCTGCGTCGCGTTGAACTACTCAGAGAGCTACGCACCGGCGAATACGATGTCTTAATTGGCATCAACTTACTCCGCGAAGGGCTAGATCTTCCGGAAGTTTCGCTAGTTGCAATCTTGGACGCAGATAAAGAAGGTTTCTTGCGTTCAGCCACATCGCTAATTCAAACAATTGGTCGCGCTGCCCGAAATGTGTCTGGTGAAGTTCATATGTATGCAGATAACATTACAAAGTCGATGGCTCAAGCAATTGATGAAACTAACCGACGACGTGCCAAGCAAGTTGCCTACAACTTAGAACGTGGCGTAGATCCGCAGCCACTTCGCAAGAAAATTGCCGACATCACCGACACCATCGCTCGAGAAAGTGATGACACTGATGATTTGCTCGCCAGTGCAAAGTTGAAGAAGGGTGGTAAAGCCACTGTTCCTGACCTTGGTTTCCACAGTAAGTCACTTCTTTCGCTACCGCGCCAAGAGTTACTTGCCTTGATAGGCTCCCTGACTGAGCAGATGCGTTCTTCAGCGGCCAATCTACAATTTGAACTAGCGGCTCGCTTGCGTGATGAGATCAGAGAGTTAAAGAAAGAGTTACGCGGAATGGATGAGGCGGGAATTTAATTGAGTATCGATAAGTTAATCGTGCGTGGTGCGCGGGAGCATAACCTGCGCGATGTTTCAATCGAACTCCCTCGCGAAGCGCTGATTGTTTTTACTGGTCTCTCCGGATCAGGAAAATCATCACTTGCCTTCGATACGATTTTTGCCGAAGGTCAACGTCGTTACGTTGAATCACTTTCTGCCTATGCTCGCCAATTCTTAGGCCAGATGGATAAGCCAGATGTGGATTTCATCGAAGGTTTGTCGCCGGCAGTTTCTATCGATCAGAAATCTACAAACCGTAACCCGCGTTCCACCGTTGGAACAATCACCGAGGTTTATGACTATCTGCGACTACTTTTTGCGCGTGCGGGACGTCCCCACTGTCCTAAATGTAGTAAAGCGGTCTCAAGACAGAGTCCACAGCAAATCGTTGACCAGATTCTCACTATGCCGGCTGCTACAAAATTCCAGGTATTGGCTCCAGTAATTCGAGAACGAAAAGGTGAGTTCGTAGATCTATTTGCTGAATTAGTAACTCAAGGATATTCACGAGCTCGTGTGGATGGCGAGACTATTTCACTTTCTGAACCACCAAAACTTAAGAAGCAAGAGAAGCACACCATCGAAGTTGTCGTCGATCGCTTGACCGCGAAGGCAGAATCAAAGTCGCGATTGACCGATTCAATTGAAACTGCGCTACGCCTAGCCAGCGGCATCGTACTTTTAGATTTTGTAGATGCAAAAGGGACAGAGAAAGAGCGAACCTACAGCGAACATTTAGCCTGCCATGACTGCAACTTATCTTTTGAAGAGTTAGAACCGCGTTCGTTCTCATTTAACTCACCCTTCGGTGCATGTCCTGAATGTTCAGGAATCGGCACGAAGTTAGAAGTTGATGAGGAATTGGTAATTCCAGATGACTCAATCTCCATTAACGAGGGGGCAATCGCTCCGTGGTCGAGTGGGCACACCTCTGAATATTTCATGCGCTTGCTTGAGGCGTTAGCGGAAGAAGTAAAATTTTCACTCGATAACCCTTGGAAGAAGCTCTCTGTAAAGGCGAAGGAAGCGATCCTCAATGGCTTTGAATACGAAGTTCATGTTAAGTACAAGAACCGCTATGGCCGCGTCCGAAACTACTCATCAGGATTTGAAGGAGTTATCCCTTTCATTCATCGCAAGCATGATGAGACTGAAAGTGATTACTCTCGTGAAAAGTACGAGTCTTACATGCGCCAAATCCCTTGCAATGTCTGCAGCGGTGCGCGCCTGAAGCCAGAAGTTTTGGCTGTCACAGTGGGGGATAAGAACATCTCTGAAATATGCGAGCTCTCAATTTCAGAATGTGCAGATTTTCTAAAATCGATCTCTCTGAACGCGCGCGAGGCGCAGATCGCTGAACGCGTGATGAAGGAAGTCAACGCTCGCTTGGGATTTTTGCTCGATGTCGGTTTGGATTACTTATCACTCGCCCGTCCTGCGGCAACGCTATCTGGTGGCGAAGCGCAACGAATTCGGCTAGCAACACAGATCGGCTCAGGCTTAGTTGGAGTCCTCTATGTGTTGGATGAGCCGAGTATTGGCCTTCATCAACGTGATAACAGACGTTTGATCGAAACGCTGACGCGTCTGCGCGATCTTGGAAATACTTTGATCGTTGTCGAACACGATGAAGAGACGATACGTACCGCTGATTGGATTGTAGATATTGGTCCTGGTGCGGGCGAACATGGTGGCAAGATTGTAGTTTCGGGTTCATATCAAGATTTGATTGATTCCAAAGAGTCAATTACTGGCGCTTACTTGTCGGGCAGGAAATCAATTGCGATTCCTGAAAGTCGTCGCCCAATTGATCCAAAACGTAAATTGGTTATAAAGGGTGCGAAAGAGAATAATCTAAAAGATGTTGAAGTTGATATCCCACTTGGTGTATTTGTATCGGTGACCGGGGTTAGCGGCTCTGGTAAATCAACCTTGATTAATGACATTCTTTACACAACTCTTGCAAATAAGTTAAACGGTGCACGCCTTGTCCCCGGACGTCACCGCACCGTTACAGGCGTTGATCAATTGGATAAAGTCGTTCACGTAGATCAATCTCCAATCGGTCGTACGCCGCGCTCCAACCCAGCTACCTATACAGGGGTATTCGATAAGGTTCGCGCGCTATTTGCCGAGACAACTGAAGCAAAGGTGCGGGGATACCAACAGGGTCGATTCTCATTTAACGTAAAGGGCGGGCGCTGCGAGAATTGTTCTGGCGACGGAACAATTACTATCGAGATGAACTTCTTGCCGGATGTTTATGTTCCTTGTGAAGTCTGCCATGGTGCACGTTACAACCGTGAAACTTTAGAGGTTCACTACAAAGGCAAGACAATTGCCGAAGTTTTGAATATGCCAATCGAGATTGCACACACCTTCTTCGAATCTGTACCGACTATTGCTCGATATTTAAAGACGCTATGCGATGTCGGCCTTGGATATGTCCGCTTAGGTCAATCTGCTCCAACTCTTTCAGGGGGAGAAGCCCAGCGTGTGAAATTAGCGACCGAACTGCAACGCCGCTCCACTGGTCGCACAATCTATGTATTGGATGAACCAACCACGGGTCTGCACTTTGAAGATGTCAGCAAGTTGCTCGGTGTCTTAAGTCGCTTGGTCGATTCGGGTAATACTGTGGTCGTGATCGAGCATAACCTTGATGTAATCAAATCATCTGACTGGGTTATTGATATGGGACCAGAAGGCGGTTTCCGCGGTGGTTACGTTGTTGCCGAAGGAACTCCCGAAGATGTCGCGAAGGTAAAGTCCAGTTACACTGGACATTTCCTAGCCGAAATCCTGGCTAGCAATCGTGCCCCAGTTAAGAAAAAAGCTGCTGCAAAGTAAATGGCCGATCCAGCGAGTTATCGCCCAAAGGAGATACCTGAACTGCCGGGCGTTTATCGTTTCTATAACGAAAAAGATAAAGTTATTTACGTTGGTAAGGCAAAGAATTTAAAGAATCGACTGACTACTTACTTTGGATCAAATCTGGCTCGTAAAACCCAGCGCATGGTTAATGAGGCGGTGCGAGTCGATTGGACCATTGTTGGTACAGAGCTCGAAGCGCTGGCGCTGGAATTCTCCTGGATCAAGCAATATCAACCAACCTATAACGTGCAGTTTAAAGACGATAAGTCCTACCCATATTTAGCTATTTCGATGCAAGATGAATTTCCACGAATATTTATAACTCGCAAAGAGAAGCGGCCCGGTCTTAAATACTTTGGGCCATATACAAGCGCTTGGGCGCTGCGTAATACCTATGAAGTTTTGTTAAAAGTCTTTCCAGTTCGCTCATGTAGTGAAGGAAATTTTCAGCGAGCCAAACGCACTAAGCGGCAATGCTTGCTTGGGGATATCGGCAAGTGCGCAGCCCCTTGCGTTGGTTGGGTGACACCCGAAGCGCATCGCGAGATCGCAGTTAAGTTAGATGCCTTCATGGAAGCAGGCATGGAAGATATTTTGCCTAAGTTACGTGCTGAAATGGATGCAGCATCTGATCGCGAAGAATATGAAAGAGCAGCGCGAATCCGTGATCAAATCGAATCATTTGAAAAAGCACAGAGATCGACCCAGGGCAACCTCTCGGATGATTTAGATGGAGATTTCATATCAATCCACGAAGAAGGCTTGCATGCGGCTGGTTCTATTTTTATGGTTCGTCGCGGCTCGATCAAAGGTTCGCGTTCCTGGATAGTTGATCAAGAGCGCGCCTTAGAAGGCGATGACCGAGTTGCTTCACTCTTCTTTTCGATTTACAACGACGCAGCCCCTGGCGATATCCCTAATGAGGTCTTTTTAAATCGTGAACCCGCAGATCAGGGAGCACTTGAAGCGTGGCTTACTCAACTCAGAGGCGCCCGAGTTTCGATTAAGGTGCCACAACGCGGTGAGAAAGTAGAACTGCTGCAGACAGTAGACCGCAATGCGCATTACGCACTTATCCAATTCCTTAGTAAGCGGGCAACTGATGCCGCAGTAAGTGGCAAAGCGTTGCTTGAGATCGAAGAACAACTGGGGCTAAAGCGCACCCCACTTCGTATCGAATGCTTCGATATTTCAAATATTTCTGGTACCTCAGTTGTCGCATCTATGGTGGTCTTCGAAGATGGACTAGCCAAAAAGAGCGAATATCGTCGATTTATAATCGATACGACTGAGGCAAACGATGATACGCGCGCCATGCACCAAGTAATCACTCGCCGCATGAAACGACTACTCAATGATCGCGCCGTTGACGAGAGCGATGTTGCTGCTATAGGTGGCAAACTAAGTAAGTTTTCCTATCCACCACAACTTATCGTCGTTGATGGTGGTTCACCTCAAGTCGCAGCAGCACAACGCGCGTTAAATGAATTAGGTATCACTGATATCGCTTTGTGCGGTTTGGCTAAGCGCTTGGAGGAAGTCTGGCGACCAGGAGAAAGTGATCCGCTAATCCTGCCGCGCACCAGCGAAGGTATGTACTTGTTGCAAAGAATTCGTGATGAAGCGCACCGATTTGCAATTACTTTCCATCGATCCCGCCGTTCAAAAGTTATGCTCGAATCAGTTTTAGATGAGATACCGCAGATGGGCCAGGCGCGCAGAGCGGCGTTATTAGGAAGATTTGGTTCTGTTGCAGCTCTTCGCAAAGCGACTTTGGCTGATCTGGCCATGACTCCAGGCATCGGTGAGAAGATCGCCGAAATTATCTTCACCCATTTGCAGCGCGAACCAAGCGTGGGCGCAGTGGATATGCAAACAGGTGAAATTCTATGAAGTGCTCGCAGATCCTTGACAGTGCAGGCAGAATATAGCCATGGCCGCTAAAGAGTTATTAATTGTCACCGGTATGTCAGGTGCGGGGCGCTCAACTGTGGCACATGCCCTAGAAGATTTAGGTTGGTATGTAGTCGATAACCTGCCACCAGCTTTACTGCCAGAACTCGCCGTCCAGACCAGTGGATCAGAAATTGCATCTTTGGCGGTAGTTGTCGACGTTCGAGGCGGCAAATTCTTTGATGCCTTAAATAATTCATTGCAGACTCTGAAGAGTAAAGATGTGGCATTTCGACTCTTTTTTCTTGATGCGACCGATCAATCGCTAGTCCAAAGATTTGAATCAACTCGAAGACCACACCCCTTACAAGGTAAGGATCGAATTGTCGATGGTATTGAGCGGGAACGTGCCAAACTTGAAGAACTACGATCACAGGCAGATGTGGTTATCGACACCTCAAACTTAAATGTTCATCAGCTCGAGAAACGGGTCGGTGAGATTTTCTCTGCCGGAATGTTGGATGCAATCCGAATCAATGTTCTCTCCTTCGGTTATAAATATGGCATCCCAGTAGATGCCGACCTCGTATTGGATTGTCGATTCATCCCAAACCCACACTGGATACCCGAACTTCGTCCGCTAACTGGGTTGACTAAGGAAGTCTCGTCAAAAGTATTGGCTAGCGAAGGTGTCACTGAGTTTGTTGATAGTTACGTATCAGTTATTCGCCAGATGATGCCGGGTTATTTACGTGAGGGAAAGAAATATGTAACTATTGCGATTGGCTGCACCGGCGGTAAGCACCGTAGCGTTGCAATCGCACAAGAGATTGCTCGACAACTCTCCGAAAATAGATCAGTGATAGAGATTTCAGCACATGCCACACATCGTGATGTAGGTCGTGAATGAGTGGACGCAATCCGCGAGTATTCACCGATTTACGCGATAATGGTGCGCTAATTCGCCACGATTGGCGAAAATTGACCTCACTTTTGACACACATGGCCAGAGAAATGCTGGTTGGATAACCCCATGGCAATGACAGCGGCGGTAAAAGATGAGCTAAGCCGACTATCAGTAACCAAGCCCTGCTGCCGTAAAGCCGAGGTTTCATCCCTGCTTCGCTTTGCTGGCGGCCTGCATATTGCGGCTGGAAAAGTTGTAATCGAAGTTGAATTAGATACTTCACAGAGCGCGCGCCGATTGAAAAAAGATATTGCAGATATTTATGGCCACGATAGCGATCTTGCGGTTCTCTCATCAAGTGGATTGCGCAAAGGAAGTCGCTATGTTGTGCGAGTTATTGAAGCGGGCGACGCCCTGGCGCGACAGACAGGTTTAATTGACAGCAATGGTCGACCAGTTCGTGGACTGCCTCCACAAGTAGTGGCCGCGAATATTTGCGATGCTGAAGCCGCTTGGCGGGGCGCCTTCGTTGCCCATGGATCTTTAACGGAGCCAGGTCGCTCTTCTTCACTTGAAATAACTTGTCCCGGACCCGAAGCAGCGCTTGCGCTAGTTGGTGCGGCGCGACGTTTAGGAATCACCGCTAAAGCGCGCGAAGTTCGTGGCGTCGATCGTGTGGTCATTCGCGACGGTGATGCAATCGGAGTTTTATTAACTCGCTTAGGCGCGCATGAATGCGTTTTGGCTTGGGAAGAAAGACGTATGCGACGCGAAGTCCGTGCGACAGCAAATCGTTTAGCAAATTTTGATGATGCAAATTTACGTCGTTCAGCGCGCGCCGCAGTTGCTGCCGCCGCTCGCGTACAACGCGCGATGGAAATATTGGGACCACAGATTCCAGATCATTTAAAAGAAGCTGGCGAACTACGTATCAGCCATGGGCAAGCGAGCCTAGAAGAGTTAGGTTCCTTGGCATCGCCTCCAATGACTAAAGATGCAATTGCAGGGCGTATTCGTCGACTCCTTGCGATGGCTGATAAGCGCGCCGGCGAACTTGGAATCCCAGATACTGAAGCAGGCCTCTCGCCAGACTTACTGAATTGAGCTGTTCACTTAGATTTACGCATAAGTAACCAGCGCCGGCTGGTAAGGTTAGCCACGACCCCAATGATGTGGCACTTTTAAAGCCCCATACCCTAAACGCGCAAAAGCGGCTTGAGCCAATATTTAAAGCGCAGGGTCCTTACAATTCTTAAGCGAGGTTTTCACGTGGTTAATGTTGGAATCAATGGTTTTGGACGTATCGGACGTAACTTCTTCCGCGCATCACTTACCAACCCAAATATCAATATCGTAGGCATCAACGATCTGACCGATAACGCTACTTTGGCGCACCTTCTAAAGTATGACTCAATATTGGGTCGCCTTGGCCTAGAAGTTACCTATACAGAAGACACTCTTACTGTTGGTGGAAAGACTATGAAAGTTTTCGCAGATCGCGATCCGGCAAACTTGCCTTGGGCATCTATAAATGCAGATATCGTCATTGAATCAACTGGCCACTTTACAAAGGCAGCCGATGCCAAGAAGCACATCACAGCGGGCGCAAAGAAGGTAATTATTTCTGCGCCAGCATCTGATGAAGACATCACAATTGTTATGGGTGTTAACCACGAGAAGTACGACCCAGCGAATCACCACATTATCTCCAACGCATCGTGTACCACTAACTGCCTTGCTCCAATGGCGAAGGTTTTGCAAGATAACTGGGGCATTGTTAAGGGTCTAATGACAACTATTCATGCCTATACAAATGACCAGGTCATTCTTGATTTCCCACATAAGGATCTACGCCGCTCTCGTGCCGCAGCAACAAATATGATCCCAACTTCAACAGGGGCTGCAAAGGCGATCTCATTAGTAATGCCAGAGTTAAAGGGCAAGCTTGATGGATATGCAATGCGCGTTCCAGTTCCAACAGGTTCTGCAACAGATCTAACCGTCGAACTTGCTAAGGAAGCCACCGCTGCCGAAATCAACGCAGCGATGAAGGCCGCAGCAAATGGCGCGCTAAAGGGCTACCTTTCTTACACAGAAGATCCAATCGTCTCTTCAGATATCGTCACCGATCCTTCATCTTGCATCTTTGACTCTGGTCTCACCAAGGTGATCGGAAACCAGGTAAAGGTCGTCGGTTGGTATGACAACGAATGGGGATACTCAAACCGCCTAGTCGACTTAGTCGGCCTTGTCGGAAAGTCTCTCTAATCTAAATGTCTAACTCTGCAACAAGTGCGCTGCAAAATTTTGATGTAGCCGGCAAGCGAGTATTTCTTCGCTGTGATTTAAATGTGCCATTGAAAGATGGTGCAATCACAGATGACGGACGCATCCGCGCCTCGCTGCCGACTATCAAAACTCTCCTTGCAAATGGAGCCAGCATTGTTATTGCCGCACACCTGGGCCGACCAAAAGGTGAAGCTAAACCAGAGCTCTCACTCGCCCCAGTTGCACTGCGTTTGTCAGAACTTCTCGGAACAGAAGTAATTTTTGCAGGTGCAGTAACTGGCGCCGATGTGAGCGCGAAGGCAAAGGCGTTGCAACCTGGTCAAATATTGCTGCTCGAAAATATCCGATTCTCTGCCGCGGAAACTTCTAAGGAAGAATCTGAGCGATCATCTCTGGCCAAAGAGTTAGCCCAGTTAGCAGATCTTTATGTGGGTGACGGTTTTGGCGCGGTGCACCGTAAGCACGCATCAGTATTTGACCTTCCCAAACTTCTTCCACATGTGGCCGGAACGTTGGTTGCTGCTGAAGTAGAAGTTCTAAAGAAATTAACGCAGAACCCAGAACGTCCATATGGAGTTGTTCTTGGTGGAGCTAAAGTTTCGGACAAGATAGGCGTCATCTCAAATCTATTGGGCAAAGTCGATGTTATGGCGATCGGCGGCGGAATGGTCTTTACCTTCCTCGCTGCCCAAGGCAAAGAAATTGGTACATCACTTGTTGAAAGAGATCTAATTGAAACCGTTAAAGGTTTGATCAAACAGGCAGCTGATTCTGGAGTAAAACTGGTATTGCCAACAGATATTGTCATTGCTCCCAAATTCGCCGCAGATGCCCCGGCAACGTTAGTTGCATCAGATGCGATGCCCGCAGATCAGATGGGCTTGGATATTGGCCCAGAGTCTGCAGCTGCATTTGCAGAAGCAATTAAGAGTTGCAAGACAGTTTTCTGGAACGGCCCAATGGGCGTTTTTGAATTCGCAGCATTTTCCAATGGCACAAAAGTTGTGGCGCAAGCACTTACAGAAGTCACAGGTATTTCAGTAGTCGGTGGCGGAGATTCAGCGGCTGCTGTTCGGGCGCTAGGATTTAGCGATAGCCAATTCGGTTACATCTCAACTGGCGGTGGAGCATCACTGGAATATTTAGAAGGCAAAGAGCTTCCCGGCCTAACCGCCCTCGATCTTTAAAATTAATCAGTAGCAATTAAAAGGAGCAGATCATGCGTAAACCGCTAATGGCAGGTAACTGGAAGATGAACCTCAATCACCTTGAGGCAATTGCAGTGGCGCAAAAATTGGTCTATTCCCTCAGTGATAAGGATTTTGACGCGGTAGACGTTGCGATCATTCCTCCGTTTACAGATATCCGTTCTATTCAAACGCTAGTCGATGGCGATCGGCAACGTCTGCAATACGGCGCACAGGATCTTTCACCAGAGACAAGTGGTGCATTTACGGGAGATATCTCTGGCCACATGTTGGCAAAGTTGGGCTGTACCTTTGTAGTAATCGGCCACTCTGAACGCCGTGCGATACATAAAGAAGATGATGCTTTGGTAAACCGCAAAATTAAGGCAGCGCTAGCAAATGAGTTAATCCCAATTTTCTGTGTTGGAGAAGAGTTACCAATCCGCGAATCTGGTGCTCATGTTTCACATGTGATTCGCCAAGTACGTGCTGGTCTAGAAGGTTTGTCTAAGCCTGAACTCAAGAAAATTGTTATTGCCTACGAACCCGTTTGGGCGATCGGAACTGGAAAAACTGCAACGCCTGAAGATGCGCAAGAAGTATGCGCGGCAATTCGCGAAGAAGTTCAATCAATTGGTTCAGCCGAGATAGCCGCTGGTATGCGCATCTTGTACGGCGGCTCTGTAAAATCTTCTAATGTGGTTGAAATCATGAAGCAAACTGATGTTGATGGCGCCCTTATCGGGGGAGCGAGCCTAGATCCTGAAGAATTAGCCAAGATCGCCAAGTTCTACGCGGCAGAAAACGGCTAGGCCGCAGTTCCGATCTAGTATCCTTACCACCTATCTCCATCCACAACTTGAGGAGTTTTACATCGTGGCTTTAGCGCTCTCTATCTTGTTAATTATCACTAGCATTGTGATGGTCTTGCTCGTACTACTTCACAAAGGTAAAGGTTCAGGTTTATCTGATCTTTTCGGTGGCGGCATCTCATCTAATTACGGCGGTTCATCAGTTGTAGAGAAAAATCTTGATCGCATCACCATTGTTGTTGGTGGAATCTGGTTCGGCGGCGTTGTCGCACTCAGTCTTGTTTTGAAGGGTTAATAAATGGCAAGTGCAATTCGTGGAAGCCGTGTCGGGGCCGGCCCAATGGGCGAGGCCGAGCGTGGAGATCAGATCGAACGCGCCACAGTTTCCTATTGGTGCGGCAATGGCCACGAAGTTAGACCATCTTTTGCAGTTGAAGAGACCGTGATCATTCCAGCTGAGTGGGATTGCCCTAAGTGCGGACTACCTGCCGGTCGCGATCGCAACAATCCACCTAAGGCTGTTGTAAATATTCCTTATAAGACTCATCTTGCTTACGTAAAAGAGCGTCGCACTGATACTGAAGGTGCAAAGATTCTAGAAGATGCGCTGCGTAAATTCCGTGGAGATGACGATTAATTAAAGCGCTTGCGCTGCGTTAAGTATTTGGTCAATACCCGCAATTCGATTAGATAGATGCAGTCGAAGCAGCGGGTATTTTCTTGTGGCAAGGGCTCGCGCATCACCTAGTGCTTGCGCCATGAGTAAAGTTTTAAAATCAAAGTCACGGCCAGGTATTGCGAAATTGTTTTTACATTCTCCGGTGAGCTGCAAGAAGGAACCGTTCTGTTGTCCACCTTTATGGAATTGTCCGGTGGAGTGCAGGAAACGTGGCCCCCATCCGAAGCTAACCGGACGCCCCGATTTATCAGACAAGATTGCGCGAAGTTTTGCAATAGCCGCATCATCGCGGCGATCTAAGTAAGCCATGATCGCGATATAGCCCTGCGCATCAGTTGTGGCAATTAAATTCTTTAAGGTCGCTACCAGGGTATTTCCATCGCCGAATATTTCTACATAGTCATCAATCGATGGCGCTATTAATTCAGGAAGCTTATTCGACCATTCGCGCAAGATCATTGAGGTTGCCTCTTTCGCTTCAGTGACATTTGGTTGATTGAATGGATCAATTTCTAGAACTGCGCCAATAAGCGCGGTAACCCACTCCCAAAAGAGAAAATGTTCGCCAATTTCTGCTTCAACAACCAACTGCGCACCTGGTGCAAATGAGACAGAGAACGCTCCGCCGCTTTGCGCTTGGCTAAAACCTTCGGTTGCGATTGGCAAGCGGCCGCGTTCTTCTTTGCCAGTTGATTCGGCTATCAACTGCTCGATCCAATCAGATAAACCAGGGTACTTAGATTGCGCATCAGTGAAACCGAGGAATTGATCTGCTTGGGTAAGTAGAAGAAATGCCACATCCAAAATAAATTGCGGATCAGAAACGATTTGCTTTCGCGCATCGGCTGCTTGATCAAGTAATACAGATGCATCCACCCCCATCAAGGTTGCGGGGGTCAAACCAAAAGCGGTTAGTGCGCTAAAACGTCCGCCGACCTTTGGGTCAGCGTTAATCACCGTGAAACCAGCGGCGCGCGTTTGTAGATCTAGGGGAGAACCAGGATCGGTAACGAAGAGCATGTGATCAACTGGATTTAGACCGGCGCTGATTAGATGATCTTCAAAGAATGCGCGTTGTGATGCAGTTTCAATTGTTGATCCAGACTTTGAACTAACTAGTACTAAAAGATTGGCGGGTGAACCAGTGATTGCATGTGCTAGATAATCAGGATCTGTCGAATCTAGTATGAAAATCTTCTTAGCAAATGTCTTGGCAATAACTTCCGGGGCAAGTGAAGACCCACCCATTCCGCATAGAACCAACTCTGTGCGATCGTGAAATTTCGCTGCTACTGCATCGAGTATCGGCAATAGGTGTCGTGAAGTTTCATCCAAGTCAACCCAATTCAAACGAGCAGCGGCTTCTGCCGCAGCAGATGCCCCCCAAGTCGTTGCATCTTTAACTGCAATTCGCGCGTTTGTCTTCGCTAGTAATTCGTATCTAGCATCGTCGCGATCTACCTTAGATAGGGATGGGCCACTGACTTTGATCATTAGTGCAGGGCTGCTTCGATTTTGGCAGCGATCACATCTGCACCAAATCCAAATTCAGCAAAGAGTTTTGACGCTGATGCGGATGCGCCATAGTGTTCAAGTGAGATAGCAATTCCCGAATCACCGATGTATTCACGCCAGCCCTGGGCAATTCCAGCTTCGATACTGACTTTTAAGCGAACGCCTTTAGGAAGGACGCTTTCTCGGTAAGCAGGAGTTTGCTCAGCAAACCATTCCAGACAAGGTGCACTCACGACGCGGGCACGAATTGATTTAGCAGCCAGTGCTTCTTGAACTGATAAGGCAATGCAAACTTCAGAACCAGTGGCGATTAATACAACATCGGCTAGGCCATCTGCCTCTTTTAGAATATAGGCACCCTTATCTACCAGGTCTGCAGAGCCATGAGTTGTTCGATCGACAACTGGCAAATTCTGACGAGAAAGTAAAAGCCCGGCAGGTTTTCTGCGGCGCAAGATTGATTTCCACGCCTCGCGAACTTCATTGGCATCGCCCGGACGCACAACAGCAAAGTTAGGGATAGCGCGCAGTGCCGCTAGATGTTCAACTGGTTGATGCGTCGGACCATCTTCACCTAAACCAATTGAATCGTGGCTCCAGATGAAAATGCTTGGAAGGTTCATAATCGCGGCCAAGCGAACTGAAGGACGCATGTAATCGCTAAAGACTGCGAAGGTTCCGCCAAATGATCGCGACAAACCATGCAGTGCTATGCCGTTAAGAATAGATCCCATCGCATGTTCACGAATTCCAAAGTGAATCATTCGCCCGTAGGGATTTGCTCCAGCCATCTCACTTGATGCGGGCAAGAATGAACCAGCGCTATTGATGGTTGTGTTATTGCTGCCCGCTAGATCTGCTGAGCCGCCCCAGAACTCGGGAAGTGCTTTTGCAAGAGCGGTAATTACCTCACCGGAAGCTTTACGCGTTGCCACATCTTTGCCTGCTGCATATTCTGGAAGTTGCGTATCCCAATCAGTTGGCAACTCCGCTTTTATTAGACGCTGCAAGAGTTCTGCACGATCTGCGCTGCTTTTCTTCCAGGCTTGAAACTTTTCATCCCACGCCTTGTGTGCTGCCGCACCGCGATCTTTAACTGCTCGCACATGCTGCAAAATATCTGTTGGCATTGCAAAGTGCTCAGTTGGATCTAATCCAAGTAACTTCTTGGTTTCAGCTATTTCTTCCGCGCCCAGGGCTGAGCCATGAGATTCGGCGGTATTTCGTGCATTTGGTGCGGGCCAGGCAATTACTGAATTCATACGAATTAAGGTTGGCTTACTGTTCTCAGCCTTTGCCGAAACCATGGCCGCATCCAACGCTTTTAGATCTACGCTGCCATCCTTTGCTGCAGCGACATCGATTACATTCCAGCCATATGCGCGATATCGCGCGGATACATCTTCAGTGAAAGCCATGTGAGTATCGCCTTCAATGGAGATTCGATTGGCATCGTAAATCATCTTTAAATTGCCAAGTTGTTGTGTGCCGGCAAGTGATGATGCTTCCGCACTCACGCCTTCTTGCAAATCACCATCAGAACAGATGACCCAGATGGCATGATCAAATATTGAACTTTGTGGGGGAGCGCCCGGATCTAATAGACCACGCTCATAACGCGCAGCCATAGCCATTCCAACTGCAGTTGCAATACCTGCACCGAGTGGACCAGTTGTCATTTCAACGCCTGCGGTATGTCCGTATTCGGGGTGACCTGGAGTTAAAGAGTTCCAGGTACGAAAGGCCTTTAAATCTTCGAGTTCGAGACCGTATCCACTAAAGAACAATTGCGTGTAAAGCGTTAGCGATGAATGTCCGCAAGATAATACGAAGCGGTCGCGACCGAGCCACTTTGGATCAGCTGGGTCGTGAACTAGATGGCGCTGAAAAAGGTTGTAGGCAACAGGTGCAAGTGACATGGCTGTTCCGGGATGGCCATGACCAGCGTTCTGCACTGCATCCATGGCGAGCGCTCTTGCATATGCAACTGCACGATCATCTATTTCAGACCAATTTTCTAGCGCGCTCATTATGGATGCCCTCCTGCTTTAAGTTTACGATGATTTGTAGATGAAGTGATGAACATCAATCGGATGCGCCACGCTGCGATCCATACTAGCGTTGCGCCCAACAAATGCGCAGCGACTAATATTTCTGGAATACCAGTGAAGTATTGAATATATCCAATCGCTCCTTGGGCTAGTGCTATTAAGGTGAAAATGTAAATCTTGTTAAGTATAACTTTATTGGTGCGAAGGGCTACTGCTAGCGCAAGAGTTAAACCAAAGAGTGCGATCACAGCATCAGCGTGAAGAATGGCTACCGTGCGAATATCAAATCCAAAACGTCGCGCCTGCGCATCACCGGCATGTGGACCGCTTCCGGTTACAAGCGTTCCAATAACGATAACTATAAAAGATAGAGCTATATGTGATTTCGAAAGTAAAGATATTAATTTGTCAGTTTGTCTAATTTTCTCAACAGGTGCTTCGCGACGATCATAAAGTGAGGTTGCTGCTGCTACTAAAATAATGGAAAGCAAGAGATGGCCAGCAACCGGCAATGGATGCAAATCGGTTAATACAGTTATTCCACCCAGAACTCCTTGACCTAAAATTCCAAGAAGTTGTCCAGCTGCTAGCAAGCGCAAGTCGCGGCGTTTAGTAATTAAGACGTGCGCTAAAACAATGAGTGAGACTGCGACAAGACCAAAGGTGAGCAAGCGATTGCCAAATTCAATCCACGCATGAAGTGCGCCTTCGGCTTGATTGGGGACTGGGGTGTATGAACCCGGGGTGCATTCTGGCCAAGTCGGACAACCCAAGCCTGAACCAGTTAGTCGAACCGCACCGCCGGTTAATATCAGGCCAGCCTGCAGGAAGAGAAGTAGACCGTAGATACCCCGTCTAAATGCCATGACATAACCCTATGTCCTAGCGCGCCGCGTCCAAGTGGCGAGCGCGGGGGAATTAGGACACAATAGTGTTGTGAAAATAGGTTCAGGGGCAGTCCTTAAATCCAGCGATGATCCGCGTACTCGCGACGCTGTCGCGCGATCAATTCTGGAAAATGGACCGTCAACTGCTGCCGCGCTGAGCGAGCGTCTTGGGCTTACTTCTGCTGGGATTCGCCGACATTTAGATATCTTGGTTGCAGATTCAATTTTGGAAGCGCGCGAACCACGAATTTCTTCAACACGCGGGCGCGGTCGTCCTTCGAAAGTCTTTCTTATGACTGATTCGGGACGAGAAAAGTTTGAACATTCGTACGATGACTTAGCGGTGGCTGCGTTGAAATTTATTTCAGCCCAATCGGGGGAGCATCTCGTAACCGCCTTCGCACAATCTCGCGCTGATGATATCGAACGTAAAGCCGCTAGCGTGCTTGCAAAAAGTGCAAACAAATTAGAGTCATTGGCTACTTTTTTAAGCGAACAAGGTTATGCCGCCTCTGTTGGCCCGCGCGGTAACGGTGTAGAACTTTGTCAACATCATTGTCCTATTGCTCACGTTGCCGCAGAATTCCCGCAGCTATGCGAAACCGAAACTGAAGCATTCTCTAAATTATTAGGCACCCACGTACAACGTCTAGCAACGATTGCTCATGGCGATGGAGTCTGCACAACTTATATCCCAAATTTAAATGCAAAATTAAGTAGTAAAGAAGTTAAGCAACCACTAACAGCCGGAAAGGCGCGATAATGACAACTGCACACCCAGAACTAGACGGACTCGGAAACTACGAATACGGATGGTCTGACGGCAATGACGCAGGCGCTAATTCTAGACGAGGTATCAACGACGAAGTCGTACGCGATATTTCATCTAAGAAAGATGAACCGCAGTGGATGTTAGATATGCGCCTGAAAGGTCTCTCCTTATTTGAGAAGAAGCCGATGCCATCATGGGGTTCAGATTTATCCGGAATCTTCTTCGACACCATCAAATACTTTGTGCGTTCCACCGAGAAGCAGGCTGCAACTTGGGATGATCTGCCAGAGGAAATTAAAAATACTTATGACCGCCTTGGTATCCCTGAGGCTGAAAAGCAACGCCTGGTATCTGGTGTTGCTGCGCAATACGAATCTGAAGTTGTCTATCACTCAATTCGTGAAGATCTAGCAAAGCAAGGCGTTATCTTCCTTGATACAGATAGTGGACTTAAGCAACATCCAGAGCTCTTTAAAGAGTATTTCGCATCGGTTATCCCGGTGGGAGATAACAAGTTCGCTGCGCTAAATACAGCGGCGTGGTCAGGCGGATCATTTATTTATGTGCCTAAGGGCGTACATGTAGATATTCCATTGCAGGCATATTTCCGCATCAACACCGAGAATATGGGCCAGTTCGAACGCACCTTAATCATTGCTGACGAAGATTCATATATTCACTATGTTGAAGGTTGTACTGCTCCTATTTACAAATCTGATTCTCTGCACTCTGCAGTTGTTGAAATAATTGTGAAAAAGGGCGCACGCGTGCGTTACACAACAATTCAAAATTGGTCTAACAATGTTTATAACTTGGTTACCAAGCGCGCAACATGCGCCGAAGGTGCAACCATGGAATGGGTCGATGGCAACATTGGCTCCAAAGTAACCATGAAGTATCCAGCGGTCATGTTGATGGGCCCACATGCAAAGGGTGAGACTTTATCTCTGGCCTTTGCGGGTCCCGGACAACATCAAGATTCTGGTGCAAAGATGGTTCATGCTGCTCCCTATACATCTTCAACTGTGATTTCAAAGTCAGTTGCCCGTGGTGGTGGACGTACTTCCTACCGTGGACTTGTACAAGTACAGGAAGGCGCACACCACTCTAAGAGCACAGTTAAATGTGATGCACTTCTAGTTGACACAATTTCGCGTTCCGATACATATCCGTATGTGGATATTCGCGAAGATGATGTGTCAATGGGCCACGAGGCTACTGTCTCGAAAATTAGCGATGACCAGCTCTTCTACTTAATGTCTCGCGGTCTAACTGAAGATGAAGCGATGGCTATGATCGTTCGCGGATTCATCGAACCAATTGCTCGTGAACTTCCTATGGAGTACGCACTTGAATTGAACCGTTTGATCGAATTGCAAATGGAAGGCGCTGTTGGTTAATGACAACCCTTACCACCAATTATCTAACGCCTACCGGGCGCGAAGAAGCTTGGCGCTTCACACCGCTTAAACGTTTGGGTGGAATGCACGATGGCAGCGCAATAGTTGCCGATAGACATTCCCTTACCCTTGCTGGTGCTAAAGCGACCGGGGTTTCATTTGAATTGAAATCTTCTTCCGATGCACCAGCTTTATCTGAAAGCGATGACGCGATAGTCGGACGCATCCGTGAGGCAGCAAGGGATGTTGCCGTATTAACAATTAGCGCAAACACGGAAGTTGCAGAACCAATTATCTTCAAACGTGCCCCTGGAGATGTGCAGAGCGCAGAATTTGCCAGAGTTCAGATCAACGTTGAAAGCCATGCTCGCGCGACGATCATTGTTGAAAATACAGGTGATACGCACTTGGCCGAAGATGTAGAAATCTACGTCGGACCAGGTGCCAACCTCACCTTAGTTTCACTTCAGGAATGGGGCGCAAGTACGGTACACGCAGGGCGCCAACATGCAATTGTTGACCGCGATGCAAACTTCAAATCGATTGTCGTAACCATTGGTGGTTCGTTAGTTCGTTTGTTGCCTACCGTTGAATTTGCTGGACCGGGCGCATCATGTGAACTATTCGGCGTCTACTTTGCAACATCGGGTCAGTTCTTCGAACATCGTATGTTTGTGGATCACAAAGTACCTAACGCTAAATCACGCGTTAATTACAAAGGCGCATTGGCCGGAGACCAGGCACATACTGTCTGGATCGGTGATGTATTTATTCGCGCAGCAGCCGAAGGTACCGATACCTATGAGCTAAATCGCAATCTTCTCTTATCTGATGGTGCGCGCGCCGATTCCGTTCCTAATCTTGAAATCGAAACTGGTGAGATTGTTGGAGCAGGACATGCCAGCACAACCGGACGATTTGATGATGAACAACTCTTCTACTTAATGTCACGTGGAATTAATTTATCTGATGCTCGCCGTCTGGTTGTTCGCGGCTTCTTCAACGAAATTATCTCTGAAATTGGTCATGAAGAAATTCAAGTCAGATTAATGGATCGGATAGATAACGAACTAGCTAAGGCAGGTGCGTAAATGAGTGATGTTTCATTCGCTTCGCTCACACCTGGCAAGCCAATCAAGATAGAGAAGAATGGACTTTCTATCTGCGTCACCCGTGTGCAAGATCAAGTTTTTGCCATTGATGACACTTGCTCGCACTCTGAAGCGTCATTAGCAGAAGGTGAAGTTACCGATTTTAAGATCGAATGTTGGCTGCACGGTGCCGAATTTGATTTACGTACGGGGGAGGCGCTCACGCCTCCTGCAGTTGCTCCACTAAAAGTTTATTCAGTAATCGTTGACGGAGACTCCGTCACGGTAGATGCGTAGCGAGGTAAGTTTATGAGTACATTAGAAATTCGTGGCCTGAAGGTTTCAGTTGATACCGAAAACGGTGCTGTAGAGATTTTGAAAGGTGTCGATCTAACAATTAAGTCAGGTGAAACCCACGCAATAATGGGGCCAAACGGTTCAGGTAAATCAACCCTGGCATACTCAATTGCTGGTCATCCCAAGTACAACATCACTGGCGGGACAGTAACTCTTGACGGCGTAGATGTTCTAGAGATGACAGTTGATGAACGCGCTAAGGCTGGGCTATTTCTTGCGATGCAATACCCAGTTGAAGTCCCTGGCGTATCTGTATCTAATTTTTTGCGGACAGCAGTAACTGCTCTGCGTGGAGAAGCGCCAAAGTTACGCACCTGGGTTGGCGAAGTTAAGGACGCTATGGAAGCGCTTAACATGGACCCATCATTTGCCCAACGCAATGTTAATGAAGGTTTCTCTGGCGGCGAGAAGAAGCGCCACGAAATCATGCAATTGGAATTGTTAAAGCCAAAAATCGCAATTCTTGATGAGACTGATTCAGGGTTAGATGTTGATGCGCTACGTATCGTCTCTGAAGGAGTTAATCGCGCTAAGGAAACAAATAATATCGGCGTTGTATTAATCACTCACTACACACGCATCTTGCGTTATATCCAGCCTGATTTCGTCCACGTATTTGCCAACGGCAAAATCGTTGAAGAAGGCGGCCCTGAGTTAGCAGATAAGTTGGAAGCTAATGGATATGCGGAGTACGTAAGCGCGTAAACCTCATGACTTTAGACCCGAGCGTCATCCGTAAAGATTTTCCGATCTTTGATCGGACAATTCGTGATGGCAAAAAATTGGTCTATTTAGATAGTGGTGCTACAAGTCAGAAACCGAACTCTGTAATCGATGCTGAATCTGATTTCTACCGAAACCACAACGCAGCTGCGCACCGCGGTGCTCATCAGTTAGCAGAAGAGGCAACAGGGGCGATCGAGAGTGCGCGAGAAGTTGTAGCCAACTTCTTAGGTGGAGAAACTGATGAAATAGTTTTCACTAAGAGCTCTACCGAAGCGCTAAATCTCTTGGCCTATTCGATCGGCAACGCTCCAATGGGAAATCTTTTTCACTTAAAGCCGGGCGATGAAATTGTCGTTTCCGAGATGGAACATCACGCAAATCTGATTCCATGGCAGCAGTTGGCAAAGCGCACTGGTACGGTGATGAAGTGGTTTGAGGTTAATGAAACGGGACGTTTAGATTTATCAAATATTGAAGGCGTGATCACTGAGCGCACGAAAATAGTTGCTCTAACTCATCAGTCAAATGTTTTGGGAACAATCATCCCATTGTCTGAGATCGCAAAACGCACACACGCTGTCGGTGCGATTTTCATCCTAGATGCCTGCCAATCCGTGCCTCACATGCCGGTGAATGTAAAAGCGCTAGACGTTGATTTCTTAGTTTTCTCTGGCCATAAAACGGTCGGACCAACCGGCATCGGTGTCCTTTGGGGTCGCGCAAACTTGTTAAATCATCTTCCACCATTTTTATTCGGTGGTTCAATGATTGAAACTGTAACGATGACAGATGCCACATGGGCACCTGCGCCCCGTAAATTTGAAGCTGGCGTACCAAACATGGCACAGATTGTTGGCCTAGAGGCTGCACTTAATTATTTGAGTGATATAGGTATGGAAAACATCCACCAGCATGAGATTGCTTTAACTAAATACACACTGGATAAATTACAAGAGATAGATCAACTTCGAATTGTTGGTCCTACTGATACAAACTCTAGAGGTAGCGCAATTTCCTTCACTTTAGGTCAGATCCACCCACACGACCTAGGACAGTTTTTAGATAGCGCCGGTATTGCAGTTCGTACTGGGCATCACTGCGCTTGGCCGCTAACCCGCAAAATGGGTGTACCAGCAACGACTCGCGCTTCACTTTATCTTTATAACGATGAGTCAGATATTGATGCTTTAGTGGCCGCGACTTTAGGTGCACAGAAATACTTTGCATAATGGAGCTAGATAACCTTTATCAAGAAGTGATCCTGGATCATTACAAGAGACCTCAGAATAAGAAATTGGCAACGACTTTCGATGCCCAGGTTCATCATGTGAACCCATCATGTGGCGACGAGATAGATCTTAATTTAGTTATAAAAAATGAGATCGTAACCAGCATCACTTGGGATGGGGTTGGCTGTTCAATCTCTCAGGCCAGTGTTTCGATTCTGACCGATCTATTAGTTGGGAAATCAATTACTGAGGCTTACGCGATCTACGACAACTTCGTAGCATTGATGCAGAGCAAAGGGGCAATCAAGGGAGATGAGTCTGTACTCGAAGATGCCATTGCACTTGCTGGAGTATCCAAATATCCAGCACGCATAAAATGTGCACTACTGGGATGGATGGCATTTAAAGATGCCAGCGTCCAGGCGCAAGCAAAATCTGAACTAGGATAAGCGATGGAGAGAGGTGCGAAATGGTTGCAGCAGTAGATGATGTAACAGAGGCGATGAAGGATGTAGTTGATCCAGAACTTGGGATCAATGTTGTCGACTTAGGCTTGATTTATGATGTCATGGTCGATGAGAACAATATTGCTGTACTGAATATGACCTTAACTTCAGCGGCTTGTCCGCTGCAAGATGTGATCGAAGATCAGACGCGCCAAGCGCTAGCTCCCTTGACTTCAGATGTGAAAATAAATTGGGTATGGATGCCGCCTTGGGGTCCAGATAAGATCTCTGATGACGGTCGCGAACAACTTCGCGCGTTGGGCTTTACAGTCTAAATTTCTTTTTGATCGGAGCTTAAAGTGTCCATGCATGCTGGCTGGATGGCGCTACGAACTTTAAGTTCAGATCAATCTGTAAAGAGTGCAAAGTTAAAGCCCGGCACTCTCAAGCGAATCTTCGCTTACGCAATACCGTATAAATCTACCTTTGTATTATTTCTGTTTTGCTTGATAGCGGATGCATTTCTAACTATCGCAACACCGCTGTTGCTTCGCGAGTTAATCGATAATGGCGTTATACCCAAAGATCGTGCGGTAGTTACGACTATGGCTATCGCCGTTGCCGTCTTAGCGCTTTTGACTGCGGCAGTAAACATCGTTGTGCGATGGATATCAGCCAAGATCGGTGAAGGTCTTATCTATGATTTGCGCTCACAAGTTTTTCGACATGTTCAAGAGCAATCAATTGCCTTCTTCACTCGCACACAAACAGGCGCACTAATCTCTCGAATCAATTCGGATGTAATCGGGGCACAGCGTGCTTTCACTTCTACTTTTTCGGGGATCATCAGCAACGTATTGACCTTGATTCTTGTGGTTGGAACTATGTTGGCACTTAGTTGGCAGATAACTGTGGCATCGCTTCTACTTTTGCCAATCTTCCTCGCCCCAACGAAATGGATTGGTGGACGGTTACAGGGTTACACGCGGGATTCATTTGAGACAAATGCCGAGATGTCCTCCACTATGACAGAGCGTTTTAATGTATCTGGGGCTTTATTGGTCAAGCTTTATGGAAATATTGAGAACGAATCTGTCCTCTTCAAGAAGAGGGCGCGCAAAGTCGCTGATATCGGTATTTCAATGGCGATGCTTAATACCTTCTTCTTCATTGCTCTAATCAGTATTGCGGCGCTAGCAACTGCCATCGCTTATGGAATTGGTGGGCAGCTGGCTATAGATGGATCAATTACTGTCGGTAGTTTGATTGCAATCACAACTCTTTTGGCCCGACTTTATGGCCCACTAGTTTCTTTAGCCACCGTTCGCGTTGATGTCATGGGCGCACTTGTATCTTTTGAACGTGTATTTGAAGTCCTAGATTTAGAACCGATGGTTAAAGAGTCAGCGAGCGCGATAACAATGGCTTCTCGAACCCCAGTGATCTCCTTTGAAGAAGTCAGATTCACGTATCCGAACGCGCAACAGATTTCCTTAGCTTCCCTAGAGTCCGCATCCCTTCCTGAGCTTAAAGAAAGTGAAGAGATATTAAAGGGAATAAGTTTTATTGCGGCTGCAGGAACTGTCACCGCACTGGTTGGACCATCGGGTGCTGGCAAGACAACAATTAGCGCTTTACTACCTCGCTTATATGATGTTTCATCAGGGGCGATAAAGATCGATGGAATCGATATACGTGAACTCAGCGTAGATTCGCTGCGCAGCAGCATCGGCGTTGTTATGCAAGATTCGCACTTATTCCATGACACGATCACGGCAAATCTGCTTTATGCCAAGGGCGATGCAACTTTCGATGAAATGAAAAAGGCCTGTCAGTCAGCGCAGATTTGGGATTTGGTTACTTCCCTTCCAAATGGTTTGGAAACTATGGTGGGAGAACGCGGCCATCGGTTATCGGGAGGTGAGAAGCAACGGTTAGCAATTGCGCGACTACTTTTGAAATCTCCAAGTATCGTGATTTTAGATGAGGCAACTGCGCACTTAGATTCTGAGAATGAAGAGTTAGTGCAGACGGCGTTAGCGCAAGCACTTAGTGGTCGAACCAGCATTGTTATCGCTCACCGTCTTAGTACGGTTATGAACGCAGATCAGATCCTCGTTCTAGAAAACGGTTTGATTCGTGAACGCGGCAAGCATGAAGAATTAGTACAAGCAGGGGGGCTGTATTCAGAGCTCTTTGCTCGTCAGGATTTGACCGCGTCTAATTAGTATCCTGCCATAACCAATAAGGCCAGCGAAGAAAATCCATTGCAGCGCATACGCTAAATGTGGACCGTCACTTAACTCAGGTACTTGCGCGGCTACTTTTGGTTTGAGCAGAGGATCGGCTCCACCAATTAAATCAAGATAGAAACCCTCACTCTTTAAACCTGACTGGGCATTTAACTTTGAAATCATGCCGCCGCCGGTTGCTGGTAAGGCAAAGAAGGCACCACGTGGAAGTGATCGGTCTAAACGCAATCGCGCCTTAATGGAGATCTCACCGCTGGGAATCGGAGATATAACGGGTGCGGTCTTGGCATCCTTACCCGCCTTTACCCATCCACGATCTACCCATAAATTGCGACCATCAGTTAATTGAAAGCGCGTTAAAACTTCATAACCGTAAACACCTTCGAAGTATCGATTTTTTAGAAGTATTTGATTTCCGCCATCGAACTCTCCAGTCGTTTCAATGGTTCGCCATTCAAAAGCTGCAGCGTTATCTGTAATCTCTTCCAAGATCACTATTGGTTGCAAGAGCGCTGCTTCTATTGCGCTATTGCGCTGATGACGATCGATTCCTCTTTGATATTGCCACTGACTGGCCCACAGACAACCAGCGATTAAAAGTAGTGCGATGAGCGACTTGAATAGCGCTAGCGGCTCTCTACTTTTTACTTGATCGGCCACGGTTAAGTCTAGCGATAAGGAAATTTTGTTGAGTTATTCCAGAGACTTTGATTTATCGCGCACCAGAGCATCACTCGGTGCGAAGCTCTCACGTCCAGCGTTGGCGACTACTACAGCGATATACGGCAAGGTCACCGCTCCAAGTAAAGCAAACCAGCGATAAGGGCTTGGCAAAATCACAGTTAACAAGAAGCAAGCAGTACGAATCATCATTGAAATGAAGTAACGACGTTGCCGACCGGCTTGATCACGAGTCAGCGATGCGGGAGCGGCGGTGATGTCATAAACGGGTGCCGCATCCTTTTTTCTCTGCTTCTTACTAAAGATGCTAGCCATGAGATAAGACTAAGGGGCGCAAAGGCAGGGCGCGAGGTGGAAATGCTGGTTACGCATAAGTAGCAGGGTAAGTTTGGCTATATGTCAGAAGAGAATTCTTCACTCGCCCTCGTTACTGGTGGAAATCGCGGAATTGGATTAGCGATTGCGCACTCTCTCGCAAAGGCCGGCCATCGCGTTGTAGTTACTTACCGATCTGGTGATGCACCATCGGATTTCCTTGCGGTGAAGATGGATGTAACTTCCACAGAAAGTGTAGAAGCGGCATTCGCTGAGATTGAAGAGAAATGGGGGACACCGGAAGTTGTCGTAGCTAATGCTGGAATTACCAAAGATGGATTGGTATTGCGGATGAGCGACGGTGATTTTGAGGATGTAATTAACTCTAATCTGACCGGCGCATTTCGTGTGGCACGTTGCGCGACTAAAGGGTTACTTAAGTTAAAACGCGGCCGACTAATTTTCATCGGTTCAGTTGTTGGGGGAGTAGGCGCTGCTGGTCAAGTAAATTATGCCGCCAGCAAATCAGGCCTACTCGGAATGGCGCGCTCCTTCGCGCGCGAGCTCGGTTCGCGAGGAATTACCGCCAATGTTATTGCTCCTGGCTTTGTCGAAACCGATATGACTGCGACGTTAGATGAAAAGCGCCGTGAGGAAATTGCCAAGTCAGTTCCACTTGGAAGATTCTGTACTGCAGATGAGATCGCTGACGTGGTGAGATTTGTCGCCTCCAAAGAGGCAAGTTATATAACTGGAGCACTAATTCCAGTTGATGGTGGATTAGGAATGGGGCATTAATAATGGGAATTTTACAAGGCAAAAATATTTTGGTAACTGGCGTTCTCACCGATAGTTCAATTGCATTCCACATCGCCAAGATCGCACAGGAGGAAGGTGCGACAGTGCTTCTTTCATCTTATGGACGAGTAATGAGTTTGACCACGCGCATTTCAGGTCGCCTACCAAACCCCGCTCCGGTTATTGAACTCGATGTTACAAACCAAGAGCATCTGGACGCTCTTGCCGACCGCGTGAAAGAGCATGTTCCTCATCTTGATGGCGTCGTTCACTCGATCGGATTCGCACCAGAGGCAGCCCTTGGAGGTAACTTTTTAAATACCGCTTGGGAAGATGTCGCCACCGCAGTGCATGTATCTGCTTATTCATTGAAGTCTTTAACTATGGCTACGCGTTCACTCTTTAACGGTGGTGGCTCGGTGGTCGGTTTAGATTTTGATGCAACGGTTGCTTGGCCAAAGTACGACTGGATGGGCGTTGCTAAGGCAGCGCTGGAATCAACTTCTAGATATCTAGCACGAGATTTGGGCGCAGAAAATATTCGAGTAAATCTGGTTGCTGCAGGACCGATCCGCACCATGGCGGCGAAATCAATTCCCGGATTTGATGAATTCGAAAAGGTTTGGAATGAGAGATCCCCTCTGGAATGGGATGTAACTAATCCTGTACCCGCTGCCCAGGCGGTGGTCGCCCTACTTTCCGATTGGTTCCCGAAAACTACCGCTGAGATCATCCACGTAGACGGCGGTTTGCATGCCATGGGTGCGTAAAGGTAAAGTAACCCCCAGACCAGTGGCAGATCTAGCGCTACTGCAAGAGGAGCTCACCGCTCCCACCTTCTCGGCCCTAGTAAATACGAAAGTAAATTGGGAGCTGGCTGGTTTGTCGAAAGTAAACGGCCCGCGGGCGCGTTTTTCTTTCCTTAGCGGTGCGCGATTATTGCGGTAAAAGCCGGAACTACCTAAGTCAAAAACGGTAGCAAACCAACTAAGGAGAACAAATCACAACTGAACCTCGCATTAATGACCGTATCCGCACACCTCAAATTCGTCTTATCGGACACACCGGAGACCAAGTTGGAGTCGTAGATATAGACACGGCGCTACAGATGGCAGATGAAGTCGGTTTAGATCTCGTAGAGATCGCACCGGATGCAAATCCACCAGTATGCAAAATTATGGACTTCGGTAAATACAAGTACGAAGTTGCTCAAAAAGCCCGTGAAGCGCGTCAGAACCAGACCCACATTGTGGTGAAGGAAGTGCGATTGACACCAAAGATCGAAAATCACGATTACGAAACAAAACGTAACGCAATCGTGAAATTCTTAAAGGGTGGCGACAAGGTAAAGATCACGATGAAGTTCCGCGGACGCGAACAAACTCGCCCCGAACTTGGTTTTAAACTTTTACAGCGTCTAGCAGATGATGTTCAAGAGGTTGCCTTCGTTGAGTTCGCCCCTAAGCAAGAGGGACGAAACATGACAATGGTGCTCGGTCCGACGAAGAAG
The DNA here is from genome assembly GCA_009698815.1 of Actinomycetota bacterium. GTDB lineage: Bacteria > Actinomycetota > Actinomycetes > Nanopelagicales > Nanopelagicaceae > Planktophila. The sequence goes on from WLPJ01000001.1 coordinate 144,455, forward strand.
AAAACTGAGGCGGTAGCAGAGCAGAAAGCAGCACGAGCTGCTAAAGAGAAAGCTGCACAAGAGGCAGCTGCACTACAGGCAGTTGTAGAAAAGTAATTTTTACCAAACGAGGAAGTACAGGAGAAGATAAATGCCAAAGATGAAGACCCACAGTGGCGCGAAGAAGACTTTTCGCGTTACGGGAACAGGAAAGATCATGCATGAGCGTGCCGGCAAGCGCCACCTTTTGGAGCGCAAGTCATCTCGCGTTACTCGTCGTTTGAGTACAGAACAGTCAGCAAAGCCAACCGTAACCATGACAGCCAAGCGCATGCTTGGTCTTAAGTAAGGAGTGTGAATTAAATGAGAGTAAAACGTGGAGTTCATGCTGCTAAGAAACGTCGCACAACCCTAGAACGCGCCAGCGGATATCGCGGACAACGTTCCCGTCTTTTCACAAAGGCGAAGGAGCAAGTTACGCACTCTATGGTCTATGCCTTCAATGACCGTAAAGATAAGAAAGGTGACTTCCGTCAACTTTGGATTCAACGTATCAACGCCGCAGCGCGTGAAAACGATATGACATACAACCGCTTCATTCAGGGCCTTAAGGCTGCTGGTGTTGAGGTCGATCGTCGTGTTCTATCAGATATCGCAACCAATGATCCAGCAACATTTAAGACACTTGTCGATGTTGCTCGCAAGAACCTCGTTAGCGCTTAATTAATATCTAGCTAACTGCTGAACACTTAGATGATCGAGAGCCTTCACTCGCCGCATATCGCGCGGGTGAAGGCTCTTATCTCATCCCGTGGCAATAAAGAACGTGGCGAGCACGGTGAATTTATCGCCGAGGGGTTGCAATGTGCTCGTGAAGCCTTGGCCGTAACATCGGGGCCTAAGGTAAAAAATATCTACTTAACCGAAAGCGGTCTATCACGCATTGAAAGCGCCGGATTAGATACTTCGGGCATCGAAACGATATTGGTCAGCGAGCCGGTAATGGCAGCGATGTCGTCAACAATTACACCCCAAGGAATTCTCAGCGTATGCGAAATTGGAAGCAGCGATTTCTCAGATCTAAAGCTCAATGGGAAAACCAAGTTAATTTATCTTCATGAAATCCAAGATCCCGGCAATGCTGGAACAATTCTGCGCAGCGCTGATGCGATGGGTATAGATGCGGTAATAACTTCGCCGGGTAGCGTTGATATGTATTCTCCTAAAGTAGTACGCGCCACAGCAGGATCACTCTGGCATGTACCGCTCTATTCGGGCATCACACTTGCAACTATTTCTGCGCAATTTCCGCAGCTGAACAAAATAGCGCTATCTGCAAAGGGCAGTACATCACTAACTGATCTCAAAGAATTGGGTGATTGCATTGCGATTTTCGGCAATGAAGCCCGCGGAATAGATACTCTTTTAGATGGAGAAGTTGTTCAGGTATATATCCCGATGAAAGGTAGCGCTGAAAGTCTCAATCTTTCTGCGGCGGCATCCATTGTTATGTTTTATCTAGCCGCCCTATAACCAAATATCCCGCATCTCGGAAAGATCACAGGTTAGAATTCCCACATGAATTCGGCAGATGTTCAAACGTGGATAAAAGACGCCGAAAAAGCTTTTTCACAGGCTACCGATCTTGAATCGCTAAAAACTGCCCGGCTTGCCCACTTGGGCGATAAGGCCCCGATCTCTTTGGCCAGCCGCTCTTTAGGCTCGCTGGCAGCAGATGAAAAAGCATCTTCTGGAAAAGTTATTGGTGAGGGTAAAGCGGCTATCGCAGCAGCGTTGCAAAAGGCTACAGATAAATTAGAAGGCGAAAGAGATGCCAAGGTTTTGCTGGAAGAAGTTGTAGATATCACCTTGCCCGTAAAACGTTCTCATCGTGGTGGCCTGCATCCAATTACAATAATTAAAAATGAGATTAGCGATTTCTTCATCGAACAGGGTTACGCGGTTGAAGAAGGTCCAGAACTTGAATCTGGATGGCTTAATTTTGATGCCTTAAATATTCCTCCAGATCACCCGGCTCGGACGATGCAAGATACTTTCTACATAGAACCAGTTGAATCCGGAATGGTCCTGCGAACCCAAACTTCGCCGGTTCAGATTCGCTCGATGTTAGAACATGAACCTCCCATCTACATGATCTGTCCGGGGCGCACATTTAGGGCAGATGAATTAGATGCAACCCATAGCCCAGTTTTCCATCAAGTTGAAGGGTTAGTCGTTGATAAAGGCATAACCATGGCCCACTTAAAGGGAACACTGGATAATTTTGCACAAGCGATGTTCGGGCCAGATGTAACGACTCGACTTCGACCATCTTTTTTTCCATTCACTGAGCCAAGTGCCGAAGTTGATATCTTCTTCAATGGTCGTTGGATCGAATGGGGCGGCTGTGGCATGGTCAATCCAAAAGTTCTCACCACTTGCGGAATAGATACAGATGTTTACAGTGGATTCGCATTTGGCATGGGTCTAGAGCGCACGTTGATGGTGCGCCATAACATCACAGATATGCATGACATTGTGGAAGGCGATCTGCGTTTTACTCGTCAATTTGGGGTTGGTTTATAAATGCGCGCTCCATTGTCATGGCTCAAAGAATTTGTGGAAATTCCTAATTCAATCTCTGCAGATCAGATTAGCGATGCGTTAATTCGCGTTGGTTTCGAAGTTGAGGAAATCATCCAAGAAGGCGCTGGATTAACTGGCCCACTGAAATTCGGCAAAGTTTTAACAATCGAAGAGATTACAGAGTTTAAAAAGCCTATTCGTTACGTTGGGCTCGACTGCGGAGAGATAGAAACCCGCTACGTTATTTGTGGAGCCACTAACTTTGAAGTCGGCGACATCATTGTTGCAGCGCTTCCGGGCGCTGTTTTGCCTGGGGATTTTCATATTGCTGCCCGAGATACCTACGGTAAAACGTCAAACGGAATGATTTGTTCTTCCCGCGAACTTGGTATCGGCGAGGATCATTCAGGCATCATGGTTTTCGCCGAAGGCGATGTAGAAATTGGCAGTGATGCGATCGCAGCGCTAGAAATCAACGATGTAATTTTCGATATCGCAGTAAACCCAGATCGAGGATATGCCTTAAGTATAAGAGGAATCGCGCGTGAGATAGCTGGTTCCCTATCTTTGAAATTTACGGATCCAGTTGATGCACTTCGTGGATTGCAGTTCACCGAGACCGGTAAAGGGGTAGTAGCAAAGATTGCAGATAAAGAGACCGCCTCTGTCTTTTACTTACGAACTATCTCGAATTTTGATCCTGCTGCGAAAGTTCCGATTTGGATGCGCCGGCGAATAGAGAAGATGGGAATGCGCTCTATTTCCCTAGTCGTTGATATAACGAACTACGTGATGCTCGAACTCGGTCAGCCACTTCATGCCTTTGATAAATCAAAAATTTCAGGTGGACTAACCATTAAGCGTGCCGGGAAAGCACAGAAATTCATCACCTTAGATGGACAAGAACGAAATTTGGATCCTGATGATTTGATGGTTTGTGATGATAAGCAACCGCTGGCGCTAGCCGGAACTATGGGTGGCTTATCTTCAGAGATAACCGATACAACAACTGATATTGCACTAGAGGCGGTGCGCTTTGATCCCGTTTGTGTGGCAAGGAATTCACGCCGCCATAAACTTTCGTCGGAAGCATCACGCAGACTTGAGCGAAGCGTTGACCCATCACTGGCCGAATTTGCCTCGGCACGTTTCGTTCAACTGATAACCGCGCATAGCAGCGCCAAGCATGTGGCAACGGTGGTTGATGGTGAACCAAGGTTTTCACCCGTTATAGATCTAGATCCGACCTATATTCCAAGACTGCTCGGATTTGATATTGCATGGCCGGAAATCGCGCGAAATCTTCGAATAATTGGCTGCGATGTAGACGATAAAACATTCCAGGTAGATCCGCCAACGTGGCGCGCTGACCTATTAACTCAATCTGACTTAGCAGAAGAAGTAGCTCGCATGATCGGTTACGAGAAGATTCCATCAATTCTTCCGCCAAGACCTAAGCACGCCAGCCTTACGCCAACTCAGAAACGGCGTCGCGCGATTGCGAATATGTTGGCTAGCCGTGGATTAGCAGAAGTTCAAAGTTTCCCATTCACAAATCAAGAGACCATTGATCAAATGGGTTTTGTTGGCGAACGTGCGGCAACGTATCGAATTGCTAACCCAATGTCGGAAGAAAACCCACTTATGCGAGTTCATCTCGTTCCCGGATTAATTGAGGTTGCGGCTCGAAATATAAGTCGTGGGGCGAAGGATTTTGCAATCTTTGAGATGGGTTCAATCTTTAGAAGCGCACAGAAATTAATTCCAGCAGTTTCACCGGGGCTACTCAAGCGGCCCGATGCCAAAATAATCAAGGAGATTTACCAAAGTGTTCCTCCACAAGCTTTCCATGTTGCAGGTCTCTTAGTTGGAAAGGCAGAAAATGAGGATTGGCAAGGCAAGGCACGTTCTTACACTTGGCAGGATGCAATCGCCTTTGCCGAAGAAATCCTTGATCTGTGCAATCTTAAATATTCGGTCAAGCGGTCAGATTTCGCGCCGTGGCATCCGGGGCGGTGTGCTGAGTTAATCGTTGATGGTCGGGCAGTGGCCCATGCCGGAGAAGTCCACCCCCGCATTTTGGCTAAGTATGGATTGCCAGAACGCAGCGCTGCCTTTGCAGTGGGACTGAGCGCTTTGCCTGATTCGGATCTAGTAAAGCCAATTCGGGTTGGCACAATGCCGGCTGCGGTTCAAGATGTTGCCTTGATTATTGACAGCAGCGTTAGCGCACAAGATGTGGAAACGGCGCTGCGTGCCGGTGCGGGCGAACTTTTGGAATCAATCTCGCTCTTTGATCGCTATGACAAGTTAGGCGATGGCAAAATTTCCTTGGCCTTCACGTTGACCTTCCGAGCCGAAGATCGCACCTTAACTGGCGCCGAAGTCTCAGAGATGCGCAGCGCAGCGGTCATATCTGCCGAAAAGGCCACTGGAGCAGTCCTGCGCACAGCCTGAAAGATCTCGACTGTATAATTATGCATATATCTGCATAATTATGCTATTATCACGCTATGAAAATCGGAGTCATTGGTGGCAGCGGCTACGCTGGTGGAGAGTTACTGCGTTTGCTCGCGGGGCACCCGAAGTTCGAAGTCTGCTGTGTCAGTGCACATACGAACGCTGGTGAACTGATCACTTCGGTGCATCCGCACCTATCAAATTATGCGACGAGAAAGTTTAGTGAGTTTAAAGCTAGCGATTTTGATTGTTGCGAACTTGTCTTTTTGGCTCTGCCCCACGGTGAAAGTGCGAAAGTTGTTGCGCAATTAAGGGCAGCGGTAAAGATCGTTGATTTGGGTGCTGATTTCCGTTTGGAAAGCGCCGCTAAGTGGGCACAGTATTACGGCGGGGACCACGCTGGAACTTGGACATACGGTGCACCTGAATTACCTGGTGCGCGCGAGCAAATTAAGACGTCATCACGGGTAGCAAATCCTGGTTGTTACGCGACTGCAATCGCGCTAGGAACCGCACCTGCGGCTGCAATCGCTGATCTATCAGATGTGGTTGTTGTTGCAGCTTCCGGAACAACTGGTGCTGGTCGTTCTGCAAAAATTAACTTAATCGCAAGTGAAGTTATGGGTTCACTCACCGCCTATAAATTTGGCGGAGTCCACCAACATACTCCCGAAATTGAGGAGTCCTTGCAGCGTGCCACTGGCTCTAAAGCGCTCATCTCATTTACACCCGTTCTAGCGCCAATGCCCCGAGGTATTTTGGCAACTATCACCATGAAATTAAAAGCTGGTGTTAAAGAGGAAGAAGTTCGCAAAGTTTATGAAGAGGCCTATTTAAGTGAACCCTTTGTTACGTTGTTCCCGAAGGGGAATATGCCGAAAACTTCTGCGGTGACTGGCAGCAACATGGTTGCCATGCAGATCGCAGTCGATGGCCACACAAACAGGCTAATCATTAGCGTGGCTATTGATAATTTAGTAAAGGGCGCGGCCGGCCAAGCTATTCAGAACGCTAATTTAATTTGTGGTTTTGATGAAACTCTTGGTCTAATGCAATTGGGGTTAGGCGTATGAAACTACCAGCGGGCTTTAGCGCTGCGGCTATCTCCGCTGGACTCAAGAGTTCAGGTGGGTTGGATCTAACTTTGATTGTCAATAATGGTCCACTCTTTGACGCAGCAGCTGTTTACACAACAAATCAAGTAGTTGCCGCACCAGTGATCTGGAGCAGGCAAGTTACTAAAGAGAAAATTGTACGCGCAGCTGTTCTAAATTCTGGAGGCGCAAATGCATGCACAGGTCCGCAGGGGTTTGCGGATACGCATCGAACCGCGGAATTTGTCGGATCAACTTTAAATATCTCATCAGGCGAAGTTGTTGTTTGTTCAACTGGGTTAATTGGTGAACTACTTCCCATACAGAAGATCTTTGATGGCATTTCTGCTCTTTCATCGCAGCTGCAGACAGATTCCTTGGAAGATGTGGCGCGAGCGATTATGACAACAGACTCTGTTCCTAAGATCGCCAATTTCGCAATCAATGGCGTAAGTTTTGCCGGAATTGCGAAAGGCGCTGGCATGCTAGCCCCGGCGCTGGCAACGATGTTATCCGTCGTTATGACAGATGCGATTTTGCCCGATAACGCCCAAGATATTTTCCAACGGGTCACAGATCGTACATACAATCGAATCGACTCTGATGGCTGCACTTCAACAAATGACACGGTACTACTGATGGGTTCTGGTGCCAGTCGAGTAGCCTTAAGCGCCTTAGATTTCGAAGAATCACTCATGAAAATTTGCAGTTCATTAACTCAACAATTAATCGCCGATGCTGAAGGATCAACCAAGACAGTTGCAATCAACGTTACTGGGGCGATGACTGAAGCAGATGCCGTCGAAGTCGCACGAGCATGTGCCAGAAATAATCTTTTGAAGTGTGCAATATTCGGGGCAGACCCTAATTGGGGACGCGTCCTTGCTGCCGTTGGCACCGCACGGGCAACTATGGATCCTGTAAATATTGATGTGGCGCTAAATGGGGTTCAAGTTGCCAAAGCCAGCGCGCCATTTGCAGATAGATTCAGTGTTCGCTTTGATGATCGCTTAGTTACCATCGATATCAACTTAAATTTGGGAACATCTCACGCAACGGTTATGACAAATGATCTATCCCATGACTACGTTCATGAGAATTCTGCGTACGCAACATGATCGTCGTTAAGTTTGGCGGGCACGCTATGACTGATACACACGGTGGTTTCGCTGCTGCGATTTCTGAGGCCGTTCATAATGGAATTAAACTAGTGATTGTTCATGGGGGAGGTCCGCAAATCAACGCCGCACTTGATGCAGCCGCTATTGAATCTGAATTTATTGGGGGCTTTAGAGTTACAACGCCCGAAATTTTCGAGATAGTCGAGCAAGTGCTAGCGCACGAAGTTGGCCCAGCGATTGCTAATTCGCTCTTAAAAATCGGAGTAAATGCTGTTGCGATATCTGGCCGTACTAGCGAATCTTTAATTGCAGAGCCGTTACGTAAGTTAGTTGATGGCACTCCCGCAGATTTAGGTCTGGTGGGCGTTATTACAGCGGTAAACCCACAAGCGATCCGTAACGCACTCAAAGGTGGCCAAGTTCCAGTCATTTCACCAATAGCAATTGATGAGGATTTCCGCGGAGGGCTCAATGTAAATGCAGATATCGCCGCTGCGGCAATTGCAGGAGCGCTAGATGCATCAGTTCTAATAATCATGACTGATGTCGCAGGAATTTATCGCAACTGGCCAGATAAAAGCTCACTGATTGAAGAAATTAGCGCCATTGAACTCTCCGAAATAAAAAATGGCTTTGCAGAAGGTATGGCGCCGAAAGTACAGGCTTGCCTAGATGCCATCGCCGCCGGTGCGCAAGCTGTTCGTATCATCGATGGAACTGACCCAAAGAGCTTTGCACTTGCTCTAAATAACGCTGGTGGGACTCTGGTGACGAAATGACTATCAAGAGAAATCAATCAATTACCTGGTCAGATGTTATGCAAAATAATTATGGCGCACCCTCAATCACCTTGACTTCGGGCAAAGGTCTGGTTGTAACTGATATCAACGGTAAGAGATATTTAGATTTTCTAGGTGGCATCGCAACTAATGTGCTTGGCCACGCGCATCCTGCAATCGTGAAAGCAGTCTCAAAACAGATAGCCACCCTGGGGCACGTCAGTAACTTGTACAGCCATCCGGCTGGGTTAGAACTTGCCCAGAAGTTGATTTCTCTGACGCAAGATCCAACAGCACGGGTCTTCTTCTGCAATTCTGGCGCCGAAGCCAATGAAGCAGCGCTTAAGCTCTCGCGCAAGACTGGCAAGTCGCGAATAGTCGCCACAAATAACTCATTCCACGGCAGAACTATGGGCGCACTTTCACTTACTGGTCAGCCAGAGAAGCGAAATCCATTTAAGCCTCTCATTAAGAATATAAAGCATGTGACCTTTGGTGACATCACCCAGATGCGCAAGGCGGTTAACTCAAAAACAGCGATGGTTATTGTCGAACCAATCATGGGCGAAGCTGGCGTGATAGTTCCGCCGCTTGGATATCTCAAGCAACTGCGCGACATGTGCAATGAGCACGGAGTTTTGTTGGTCTTTGATTGCGTGCAAACAGGCATGGGACGAACGGGTACTTGGTTCGGATATGAAGATGAAAAGATTCGCCCGGATGTAATAACTCTTGCCAAGGGTCTCGGGGGAGGTCTGCCGCTAGGTGCGATGATTTCTTTAGGAAGTAATACACCACAATTCGCACCAGGAGAACATGGAACTACCTTCGGTGGAAATCCAGTAGCAGTGGCAGCAGGTTTGGCTGCAATCAGCGTAATCGAAAAGAATCGATTAATGATTTCGGCTAAAAGTTTTGAGAAACGTTTGAAAATAAAATTGGAAGTGATTCGTGGCGTTACAGAAGTACGTGGTCGTGGTTTATTAATCGGTATCGGACTCAATGGCAACTATGCAAAAGAGTTAGCGGGGCTCTTGGCTGATCGCGGAATATTGGTTAACGCACCGAATGCAAACACAATACGAATTGCACCAGCACTGATCGTCACAAAAGTTCAGATTGATAAGTTCATAAATATCTTTACACAATGTATGCAGGAGGTAATACGTGGCTAAAGTTCTTAACTCAACTTCAGTTTCGGCACGTCGCGCTAAGGCTATAGCGCTGATAAAGGCTGGCGTTGTACATTCGCAATCAGATCTTGTGAAATTGTTGAAGAAGGCTGGCTTTGCAGTTACTCAGGCAACCGCGAGTCGCGACCTCGAAGAAGTCGGCGCAGTTCGTTCGCGAAATTCTGCAGGTGAATTGATCTATCAAATTGGGACAACTTCTGACGGTGCAATCTCGAAATCAATGCCACTTCCATCGGACCTAATTCTCTCAGTAGAACCATCTGGGAATTTGGCTGTCGTTCGCACGCCTCCCGGCGGGGCACAATTTCTGGCAAGTGCTCTAGATAATTCGGGGATCGCAAGCATCATCGGCACCATCGCAGGGGACGACACGGTTCTGGTTGTATCGAAGAAGTCCAACGGGGGAGCCGAATTAGCGAAAGAATTGCTCTCGTTCGGCAGAACTTCGAACAAGTCAGCAAGCAAATCATCAAGTGGTGGAAAGGCGGGAAAATAATGGCGCTCTGGGGTGGAAGATTTTCTGATGCGCCAACAGATGCCGTTTTTGCGCTCTCGCGCAGCGTACATTTTGATTGGCGTTTAGCGCCCTACGATCTGCGTTCTTCGTTATCCCATTTGAAAGTTATCCGCGCCAACGGTTTACTGCAAGAAGGCGTTGCGAAAGAGATCGAGCAGGCGCTGCGAGAACTAATCATGGAAGTTGAATCAGGAAAGTTTTCAGCGATTGATAGCGATGAAGATGTACATAGTGCGCTCGAAAGAGGTTTAACAGAAAAAATCGGTGCCACTGGTGGTTCACTCCGTGCGGGACGTTCCCGAAATGACCAAGTAGCCACAGATCTAAAACTTTTCGCGATTGATCACATGCTGGAAGTTGCTAGTTCGATCACGCAATTACAGGCTGCGCTATTGGCAAAAGCGAGCGAATACGGTGATGCATCAGCTCCCGGATTTACGCACATGCAGCATGCGCAACCGATTCTCTTTGGCCATGAAATTGCTAAACATGTTCAATCTTTTTCACGCGATTTAGAACGTATCCAAGATTGGTTAATACGCACCAGCGTCAGCCCGCTTGGATCTGGCGCCTTAGCAGGATCAGGATTGGCTTTAGATCCCTCGGCAACTGCGCGTGATCTCGGATTCGCTTCATCATCTGCTAACAGCATTGACGCAGTATCAGACCGAGATTTTGTTGCCGAGGCACTTTTTATCTTGTCAATGATCGGAGTGCATCTATCTCGCATTGGAGAAGAGTGGTGTATCTGGGCGACGACCGAATTCGGTTGGGCGCAAGTTGCAGATGCTTACTCCACTGGTTCTTCCATAATGCCGCAGAAAAAGAATCCAGATATGGCAGAACTGGCTCGCGGTAAAGCCGGACGACTAATCGGAAACTTAACTGCAGTATTAGCAATGTTGAAAGGTTTACCCTTTGCATACAACCGTGATCTGCAAGAAGATAAGGAACCGCTCTTTGATTCACTAGATACCGTACTTTTGGTTCTGCCAGCTGTCACCGGAATGGTAGCGACGACAAATTTTGATCGTGCCAAAATGTTAGCGGCGGCTCCTCTAGGTTTTTCATTGGCAACTGAAATTGCAGATTTTCTGGTAGGCGCTCATGTTCCATTTGCAGAAGCTCACGAGGCAGCGGGAAAGTGCGTCGCCCTCTGTGAAAAAGATGGAATCCAACTTGATCAGCTAAGTGATCAACAATTTAAATCTATTCACTCGGCACTCACTCCGGAGATTCGTAAAGTCCTAACGGTTCAAGGAGCCATTGCCTCTCGCACCACTGTCGGGGCAACAGGACCGACGGCCTTTGCTGATCAAATCAAGTCAGCAACGACAAATTTGTCGAGACTTGCAAAGGTAATTGCTGCCCAACGCAAAGCTTTTTCCGAGATGATGGGTGCATGAATACCGCCATGACTATTTTATCTAACGAGTTAATTGCCGATCTCAAATGGCGCGGCCTCTTCTCGCAATCAACCGATGAAAAAGCGCTAATTGAAGCGCTCAAGAATCCAACTACGCTTTACATCGGCTTTGATCCAACCGCCCCAAGTCTGCATGTTGGCAATTTAGTTGTGCTCTTAGCGCTTCGTCGTTTTCAGTTGGCTGGCCACATCCCAATCGCACTAGTCGGGGGAGCCACGGGGTTGATCGGAGATCCCAGTGGCAAGAACGAAGAGCGCTCTCTTAATACCACCGATGTAGTTGCGGCCTGGGTGGAACGCATTCGTGTACAAGTTTCTAAATACCTGGATTTTCAGGCGAAACCTAATGCAGCAATTGTGGCAAATAATTTAGATTGGACTTCACCACTTTCAGCAATTGAATTCTTACGCGATATCGGAAAGCATTTCAGCGTTAATCAAATGCTTGCTAAAGATTCAGTTGCATCACGCCTTGAAGCTGGTGGTATTTCTTATACCGAATTCTCATATCAAGTATTGCAGTCTTATGATTTTCTAGAACTTTACCGCCGCCACAACTGCACTTTGCAATTAGGTGGATCAGATCAGTGGGGAAATATCGTTGCAGGTTTAGATTTAATTCGCCGCGTTGAAAGTGGTAGCGGACATGCGCTAACTATTCCGCTACTTGCCAAAGCCGACGGCAGTAAATTCGGTAAGACCGCTGGTGGCGCGATTTGGCTCGATCCAGAGATGACATCGCCGTACGCTTTCTTTCAATATTGGTTGAACACCGATGATCAGGATGTTATTAACTTCCTCAAGGTGTTTTCATTCAAATCGCGCGGAGAAATCGAAGCGCTCGAAAAAACGCATAATGAAAACCCTGGTGCACGCGAAGCCCATCGCGCACTTGCACGTGAGTTGACTTCAATCGTTCATTCTGAAGAAATTTGCAATCGTGTTGAACTGGCGGCACGCGCACTGTTCGGTCAAGGCGAACTTTCTGATCTAGATGAGGCAACTTTGGCATCAGCGTTAGCTGAACTGCCACGTACAACTGTAAAAAGTGGGGAACCAATCCCAACCTGGGTAGATCTTTTGGCGGCTACCGGAGTTGTTGACTCAAAATCTGCCGCGCGACGAATCGTTAAAGAGGGCGGAGCTTATTTAAACAACTCCAAAATCTCTGGCGAAGATTTTGCACCTCAAAAAAGTGACTTTTTATGCGGTAAATATGCAGTTTTGCGCAAAGGCAAACGCGATTTAGCTGCCGTCGAACTTATCTAAAAGCCATCCCTGCCAGCGTTTACCCCCATATTTACGTATAAATACGCGATTTTTGCGATATTAAGGATATGACCAATCCCACTAGCGATGGGGTTAGCGCGATTTGACCCCTGCCCCGCATGCGCCTATAGTTACGCTCCTTGCTGTGTGAACGGACGAATTAGGCCGTACAGCATCTTGCCCGATCTAGTACTTACAAAGGCCGGTTTGACCGTGCGCGCGTGAATGGACTAGGTTTGGCGGTCTGCCCTGAAAACCGGCCAAAAGCCGCGAAGCAGTGCGCATCCGTACCTTGAGAACTCAACAGCGTGCCATAAGTTAATGCCAGAAGATGGCTAACTTTGCTATGCAAACTTGTTTGCAATTAACAAGGCCCATCTTCTAAATAAATACTTCAATGAAGTATGCGTAAAACACTGTTTATTCAGGGTTTTGCAATACTCGTTGATTTCCTTTGGTAAAGACAAAATAAACGACAGTTTGTTTGTCTCGTAAGCCATGAACAAAACTTTCTATGGAGAGTTTGATCCTGGCTCAGGACGAACGCTGGCGGCGTGCTTAACACATGCAAGTCGAGCGATGAGATCACTTCGGTGATGGATTAGCGGCGAACGGGTGAGGAACACGTGAAGAATCTGCCTTCAACTCTGGGATAACTCCGGGAAACCGGGGCTAATACCGGATATGA
>WLPJ01000010.1 GCA_009698815.1 Actinomycetota bacterium
AGCTGCCTTCTTAGCTGCTGCCTTCTTGCGACGCTTTGGAGCTGCCTTCTTAGCTGCTGCCTTCTTGCGACGCTTTGGAGCTGCCTTCTTAGCTGCTGCCTTCTTGCGACGCTTTGGAGCTGCCTTCTTTACTGCTGCTTTCTTACGGCGCTTCTTTGGAGCTGCTGCTGGAGCTGCTGCCTTCTTACGGCGCTTCTTTGGTGCTGCTTTCTTAGCTGCGGCCACGTACTTCTCCTATCGGAATGGTTCGGATCCGTCACCCAAACCTGTTCGTGGATAAGTGTGACGGAAATGTAAAAATATTGCTAGTACATAGTGATAAAAAATGCAGTGCGTGTCGCAAGTTATTTTTTTAATATTTTGTGCATTTAAGAAAAAATATTGCTTTCACTTACCGATTTTCTGGAAAATTTTCGTCTTTGGCACGAACTTTTCGCATTTGGACTGCAAATTCGTTGGTTTCGGCATCATATTTTCGCAATTTGGGGAGAAATATCGCCAAAGTTGCCACCGAAATAATGCATAAGACGCCTCCAGAAGTTACTGAGAAGTTCAAGCTAGTAGCGGCTGCCATTGATGCCGCGCGCATCTGTCCGGCCAATGGTCCAACTGAATAAGAAAGCAGTTCGATTCCGGCAAGTCGTCCGCGAAGTTCATCAGGGATGGTTTGGTTCCAAATCGTTCCACGAAAAAGGGCGCTAACCATGTCGGCTGCCCCGGCAAGTGCCAGAAATAGCAAGACCAATATCAAAGAGTTGGAAAGTCCGGCCAATGCAATGGCGGCGCCCCATCCGAGGGCGGCCCAAATAACTGCGCGACCATGGAAGCGATACCTTTTTGTCCAACCGCTTGTCAGAGTTACGACAACTGACCCAACAGTGCCGGCGGCATATAAAAATCCGAGCGCCCAAGGGCTACCAAGTTCATCTGCCCAAAATGGAATCAGCGCAGTTGGCATGGCAAAGAACATGGCAGCTAAATCAACTAGATAAGTTCCTAATAAATCTTGTCTACTACATGCATAGTGAACACCAGCGATTAAGCCTGCCAGAGATGGCTTTTCGGCCTCTGGGTTGGCTGGCACATTTCGAACTCTTGCCAGAAAGGCAAGTGAAATTAGGAACGTTGCGATGTCTGCCATGTAACCAACCGAAATTGAAAAAGATGAAATTAAAATTCCGCCAATAGCTGGACCAATGATCACTCCGACCTGCCAACGCAAACTCATTAACGCACTGGCTGCTGGCAAATCGTCATGACCAACCAATCGCGGCAAGATGGCATCGGCGCTGGGACGTTGCAGGCCATTGACGGCGGCAAATAAACCGATGACCACATAGATCAGAATCAAATTTGGGTCAGGTAGAAATGAATTGACCAGCAAAATTGCCACCAACAACAAAGAGACGAATTCGGTAACCCAGACCATCTTCTTGCGGTCGACATAATCGGCCAGCACCCCACCATAGAGACCAAAGAGAATTAGCGGAACGATTTCGACGACCCCAGATAGCCCAACTGCGATGTAAGAATTGGTCATTTCTTTGATCTGAAAGGGAACGGCGACGTAGGTGATCATCGAACCCATGTATGTGATCAGCCCAGCGGCCCATAAATTACGAAAATCGGGGTATTTCTTTAGCGGAGTTAGATCAATTGCGAATCTAGACGCTTTCGATTCTGGCACTGGGTTAGTTAAAGGTATTTTCGGCCGCAGGGAAGGTTCCCCCACGCACATCGGCAGCAAATTCTTGTGCCGCAGCCGAAATTTCAGAACGTAGATTGCGATATGCCTTGGCCAACTTTGGTGGGTTGGCAGTTAGCCCAACTAGATCTGTCCAGACCAAAACTTGTGCATCGCAGTCAACACCGGCCCCAATTCCGATAGTTGGAATTGCAAGAGCTGCAGTAATTTTTGCAGCCAGTTCTGCAGGGACGAGTTCTAGGACAATGGCAAATGCGCCAGCCTTTTCTAGGGCCAAAGCTGCCTGCAAAATCACTTCGCCATCTTCGCGACCTTGCACGCGATAGCCGCCCAATTGATGAAGTGATTGTGGGGTAAGGCCTAAGTGGCCCATCACTGGAATTCCAACTGAAGTTAATTTTTCAACGGTTGCAAGATGGGCGCCTTCTAATTTAACTGCCATCGCACCCGCCTCTTTGAAAAATCTAGTGGAGGTAGCAAGTGCTTGTTCAGGCGATGATTCGTAAGATCCAAAAGGCAGATCGGCCACGACCAGGGCGCGCTTTGATCCGCTAACAACTGCGCGGGTGAGAGGTATTAAATCTTCGACTGTTACGGGGATCGTGTTCTCGTGTCCCAGAAAATTATTGCCAGCGCTATCGCCGACAAGCAGTACCGGAATGCCAGCGCTATCAAAGATCTCGGCGGTCATCTGCTCGTATGAGGTGAGCATCGCCCATTTCTCGCCGGCAGTTTTCGCTTTCTTCAAATCCAAGATCGTGACGCGACGATGCTCGGCCCCACCGTAAAGGGTCGTTGTATTCACAGACCTTGGTTTCATCGCTTCCTCCAGCCTCGAAGCTTCGCGAGAAGTCTCCGGGTAATGCAATTGAGGGTCTTGCGATAATGGTAATGGATTACTCTTGAAGTATGAAGTTGCGCATAGCGCTGGCCCAGGTCAACCCAACAGTTGGTGACCTTGCGGCAAATGCTGCGCTGGTGCGCTCAAAGGTAGCCACCGCCCAAGAAGCGGGCGCTCATATCGTCGTCTTTCCCGAAATGGTTTTAACTGGATACCCAGTTGAAGATTTGGCGCTGCGACCTTCCTTTCAAATCGCCAGCCAAGGCGCAATTGCAGAGCTTGCTGCGCATTTAACTGGTGAAATCGTGGCAATAGTCGGCTATCTCGATCAAGTAGATGGTGCGCCACAGAATATGGTCGCGGTTATTTCGGGTGGTGTGATCAAGGCGCGTTATGCCAAATGCCATCTACCTAATTACGGCGTCTTTGATGAGTTCCGTAACTTTGTGCCAGGGGATAAGACTTTGGTGGTGCGCATTCATGGCGTCGATGTCGGTATCGCAATCTGCGAAGATCTTTGGATTGATGGTGGGATCACTTCGCAATTAGCCGCCCGCAAACCAGGTTTGGTAATCGTTCCCAACGGCTCACCGTATGAGCGAAATAAAGATGATGTGCGTCTTGCACTTGTCACTAAGCGCGCTCGCCAGGCAGGTGCGCCACTGGTCTATGTAAATATGACCGGTGGTCAAGATGATTTGGTCTTTGATGGTGACAGCATTGTTGTCGATGGTGGCGGTTCAGTAATTGCACGCGCCCCACAATTTGAAGATGGTGTTGCTGTTGTTGATATTGATGTTGCGACAAAAACTAGTTCGCCAGACGTAGTGATCTCTGAAGATGAAGTATCGGTCGCTCGTGCTTTGGTTCCAGGGATTGCGGTGCGCCTTGATGATCGCGAAGAAATCTGGCAAGCCTTGGTTATTGGGCTGCGCGATTATGTTGAAAAAAATGGTTTCCGCAGCGTCGTAGTTGGTTTATCTGGCGGAATCGATTCGGCGCTAGTTGTAGCAATTGCTATCGATGCCTTGGGTGCCAAGCGCGTAAATGCTGTTGCTATGCCAAGTAAATATTCATCTGATCATTCAATTGCTGATGCACAGGCAATGGCTGATGCCACCGGGATTCATTTTCGCACCGTGGCAATTGCGCCGATGGTCGATGCCTATATGAACAACTTAGTTCTAAAGGGTTTGGCAGAAGAGAATATTCAAGCGCGCGTGCGAGGTACCACTTTGATGGGGATCTCAAATCAAGAAGGCCATCTGGTCCTGGCCACTGGCAACAAGTCAGAGCTGGCCGTTGGTTACTCAACTCTTTATGGAGACGCTGTTGGTGGATTTGCACCGATTAAAGATATTTATAAAACTGATGTTTGGGCACTGGCACGTTGGCGAAATGAAGTCGCAATTACCGCAGGGCAAACGGCGCCAATTCCGGTTAACTCAATTGAGAAAGAACCAAGTGCTGAACTTCGCCCTGATCAAAAAGATAGCGATTCACTTCCAGATTACTTATTACTTGATCGTGTATTAACGGCCTACGTTGATGAAGATCAAGGATCGGTGGCGTTGCTTGCGGCCGGCTTTGATGAGGCGTTGGTGCGCCGGGTGATTGCGATGGTCGATAAGGCTGAATACAAACGGCGCCAATATCCACCTGGACCTAAGGTTTCTAAGCGTGCTTTTGGCAAGGACAGGCGACTTCCGATGACTTCGCGCTGGAGTGAATAGGGCGCGTAACACAGCCGTAACTTTGCCTTGGCAAGATCTGGGGTATGTCATCAATAGATCCCCACCTAAATCCACAGATGAGTAAGCAACAAGAGTTTGTGCTGCGCACAATTGAAGAACGCAATATTCGTTTTATCCGCTTGTGGTTTACCGATGTCTTGGGTTACTTAAAATCTGTTGCAATTGCACCGGCTGAATTAGTAAATGCCTTTGAAGAAGGTATTGGTTTTGATGGTTCTGCCATTGAAGGATTTGCGCGAGTTACCGAATCAGATATGTTGGCAAAGCCAGATCCTGCAACATTTTCAATCTTGCCTTGGCGTACTGAAGCACCAGGTGCGGCGCGCATGTTCTGCGACATAACCATGCCAGATGGGTCTCCATCACCTGCTGATCCGCGCAATGTGTTACGTCGCACGCTAAATAAAGCGGCACAAATGGGTTATACCTGTTACACGCATCCCGAAATTGAATTCTTCTTATTCAAGAGCGCACCAGTTAAGGGTGAACAACCTGTACCGGTTGATCAAGGTGGATATTTCGATCACACCCCAGCAGTTGTGGGACATGATTTCCGTCGCCAGGCGATCACGATGCTTGAGGCTATGGGAATCTCTGTTGAATTTAGCCATCATGAAGGCGCACCTGGCCAACAAGAAATTGATCTGCGTTATGCCGATGCTTTAAGCACTGCAGATAACATCATGACTTTCCGCCATGTCATCAAGGAAGTAGCACTAGAACAAGGTTTCTACGCCTCCTTTATGCCAAAGCCATTTACTGATCATCCGGGAAGCGGCATGCACACCCACGTCTCACTCTTTGAAGGCGAGAAGAACGCTTTCTATGATGCTTCAGCCGAATTTAATTTATCCAAGGTAGCTCGTTCATTTATTGCCGGAATTTTGAAGCACTCATCTGAAATCACAGCAGTGACAAATCAATGGGTTAACTCGTATAAGCGACTGCAAGGCGGGGGAGAAGCACCGGCCTTAATTACCTGGGGCCATAACAACCGCAGCGCCTTGGTAAGAATTCCGATGTATAAACCAAATAAAGAGAACTCAACACGAATTGAATTTCGTTCGCCAGATTCTGCCTGCAATCCCTACCTGGCTTACGCGGTTATGTTGGCTGCTGGCCTCAAGGGCATCGAAGAGAAATATGAATTAGTAGATAACCAAACACCAGATGCTCTGCCTGCTAATCTCAATGAGGCAATCACCGTTATGGAGAAGAGCCAACTGGTCCGGGAAACTTTGGGCGAGCACGTATTTGAGTATGTCTTGCGAAATAAGCGGGCCGAATGGCAGGACTATCGCCGTCAGGTTAGCGCTTACGAATTAGATAGGTATTTGCCGGTTCTTTAACGAGATTTCCCGCACTTCGGCTATTACTCTTTGGGCATGGCTAAAGAGATTACAGATAACGGTTTGCGCCGCATCAATTTAATTGCAGGCGTTCTTCACTTGGGACAGATGGTGGCAGTTCTTGCACTCGCATCTGATTTCACGCTTCCGATAACTGCGCGATATATGTCGGGACCTCCAGGAAGTACCTACGGCGATCTAATCGTCTTATGGGATGCACCACTTGCAATTGGTGTGGCAGTTTTCTTGGGACTATCTGCTCTTGCCCACTTTATTGTTGTTAGCCCTAAATTCTTTCCGCGTTACATCGCAGGGCTAAAAGCCCACCGAAACTTCTTCCGTTGGGTTGAATATTCGATTAGCTCTTCAGTAATGATTGTCCTCATCGCACAGGTAACTGGAATTTCAGACGTCACCGCTTTGATTTCGATCTTTGGAGTCAACGCTTCCATGATTCTCTTTGGCTGGCTGCAAGAAAAATATGAAGAGCCTGGCAATGGCGGCTGGATCCCATTTATCTTCGGCTGCATTGCCGGAATCGTTCCATGGCTGGCACTTGTGTTCTATGTCTTTGCAATAGGTGGAGCTGGCGAGAATAAAGCGCCAACCTTCGTCTATTTCATTGTCTTTACTATTTTTGCACTCTTTAACTCATTTGCACTCGTTCAATTCTTGCAATACAAGAAGATTGGTAAATGGTCGGATTATCTTCGTGGGGAGCGCACCTACATAACACTTTCACTGATTGCTAAATCACTACTTGCGTGGCAGATATTCGCAAATACACTTATCCCTACCTAAGGGTTTAACAGAACTTTTTTTGGAGGATATGTGGCACTACGTTGGGGTTATCTAGGAGCAGGCGGAATCGCTGACACCATTGCTACCGATTTTGGCCATGCTGGGTTAAAGATTCAAGCCGTTGCAACTCGCGATATGGCACGCACCAACGCCTTTGCCGATAAGTTCAATATTCCACATCGCCACCCAGATTATGCAGCGCTGGTGGCAGATCCTGAAGTAGATGTTATCTATATCTCCACAGTACAGACCTTGCATCGTGATCATGCGCTTTTAGCCATTGAAGCCGGCAAGCACGTTTTACTTGAAAAGCCTTTCACTATGAACGCTGCGGACGCACATGAGATTTATGCTGCTGCCAAACGCAAGAATGTTTTTGTTATGGAAGCTATGTGGACTCGTTTCTTGCCAATGATGACTGCCGTGTTTGCTGCGATAGATTCTGGAGAAATTGGCACACCGCACTTTGTATATGCAGATCACAGCCAGTTCTTGCCAATCGAGCGAGCACCTCGCCTGTGGAACCGCGAACAAGGCGGCGGGGCTCATTATGATCTAGGAATCTATCCAATTCATATGGCGATTAGAACTTTAGGCTTTCCAGATTCAGTAAGCGGAAAATCAATCATGACCGATACCGGAGTTGATTCAGCCACTGCAGCAGTATTGCAATATAACAATGGAAGTCTGGCACTGGTTAATTCATGCATGACGATGGCCGGCACAATTAATGCGGCAATCCATGGCACAAAAGGCAGAATTGAGATTGATGGTTGGTTCTTCCAACAAACTACTTTTTCTATATTCGATAGCCAGCACAAGTTAGTGCGCAAATATGAAGAAAAGATTTCTGGCCGCGGCATGCAATATCAAGGGATTCACGTTGAAGAATGCATCGCTAAGGGGCTAACCGAAAGTCCAATACTGAGCCTTGCAGAAACTGTGAAAATCATGGAAGTAATGGAGCAGATTCACGTTTTCTAAGCCTTACTTGCTCCTATTTGCTTAGCCGCGTTACTATCTATCCATGACATCACTTCGCAGCCTCCTCCTTCGCTGCCGTGGCGGGGCCAAGTAAACCGGTCCCCTCGCCGCGGGGTTTGTCGCACCGGTAAAACCCGACAAAACCCAAAAAATTAGGAGCTTTAAAAAATGTCATCAAAAAAGAATTTTCCAGATCAAAAACCCTCGGCGATGCCAGTTCATCGCTATTCATCCTTTATCCCAGTAGATCTTAAAGATCGCACTTGGCCAACTAAGCAGATGACCAAAGCGCCACAGTGGTGCTCAGTTGATCTGCGCGATGGCAATCAAGCGCTGATCGATCCGATGGATACGCCGCGCAAGTTAGCTATGTTTAAGTTGCTCGTCGAGATGGGTTATAAAGAGATTGAAGTTGGTTTTCCATCTGCTTCACAAACTGATTTCGATTTTGTACGCAAAATTATCGAAGAAGGCATGATCCCTGATGATGTGGTTATTCAGGTATTAACTCAGGCTCGCGATCCACTTATTCGCCGCACGTATGAGTCCATTCAGGGATCAAAGCAAGCAATTGTTCATCTTTACAACTCGACCTCAACGCTGCAACGCCGCGTGGTTTTTGGTCTTGATAAAGAAGGCATCAAGAAAATTGCAACTGATGGCGCTCAGTTATGTCTGGATTTGGTATCAACAGTTCCGGGTACAAAAGTTTCATTTGAATATTCACCTGAGTCCTACACCGGCACCGAATTAGAATTTGCGGTTGAAGTTTGTAACGCGGTAAATGCGATCTGGAAACCAACTCCACAATGGAAAACAATCATGAACTTACCTGCCACAGTTGAAATGGCCACGCCTAATGTTTATGCAGATTCAATTGAATGGATGTGCCGCAACTTAGAAAATCGCGAGAACGTAATCGTTTCACTGCATCCGCATAATGACCGTGGCACAGGTGTTGCAGCAGCCGAACTTGGCTATTTGGCAGGTGCTGATCGCATTGAAGGAACTTTATTCGGAAATGGCGAACGCACCGGAAACGTTTGTCTTGTGACACTTGGGTTGAACTTAGTTTCACATGGAATTGATCCGATGATTGATTTCTCAGACATTGATGGGATCCGTCGCACTGTGGAATATGCCAACCAACTGCGCGTAACTGAGCGTCACCCTTATGGCGGAGACCTTGTCTTCACCGCATTTTCTGGTTCGCATCAGGATGCAATTAAGAAAGGCTTTGATCACCTTGAAAAAGATGCCAAGGCAGCTGGGGTCGATAAAGATCAATTTACTTGGGCTATTCCTTATCTGCCGATTGATCCAAAAGATATTGGTCGCACTTATGAAGCAGTCATCCGCGTTAATTCGCAATCTGGCAAAGGTGGCGTTGCTTATTTGATGAAGAATGAACATCACCTTGATTTACCACGACGTCACCAAATTGATTTCAGCCGTGTTGTGCAGGCTAAGACAGATTCGGAAGGTGGAGAAATTACTGCCGATGCTATGTGGAATATTTATGAAGATGAATATTTGCCAACTGAGTCAGCGCCGTGGGGAAGATTCCGCCTGAAAGGTCTTTCACAAACTTCGGTCCTCGATGAAGATGTTCACTTAACTGTGACAATTCTTGATCGCGGTGAAGTTAAAGAACTTACTGGCCAAGGAAATGGTCCGATCGCCGCATTCTGCAATATTTTGCAAGCATATGGCGTCGATGTTCGAGTCCTTGATTATTACGAGCACGCACTATCTGCCGGCGGCGATGCATCTGCTGCTGCCTATCTTGAGTGCTCAATTGGTAGCGAAGTTTTTTGGGGGGTAGGAATTGACCCCAACACCACAACTGCTTCACTTAAAGCGGTCGTGTCTGCAATAAATCGCGCTATTCGCTGACTACCTTTACCTTCGTGAGCCTTTATCGTGACGAAGCAGTTATCTTGCGCACCCAAAAGCTGGGTGAAGCAGATCGCATCATCACTTTACTAACTCGCGAACATGGCCGAGTTCGCGGTGTGGCAAAAGGGGTTCGACGCACCATGTCCAAATTTGGCGCGCGCCTTGAGCCTGGCAGCCACGTTGATATTCAGTTACATAAGGGCCGTACCTTCGACACGATTACTCAAGTTGAAGCGATCAATAACTATGGCGAATCGCTAACTGATGATTACCAACGTTGGACGATTGCATCAGCAATTTTAGAAACTGCCGAACGTTTTACTTCGCAAGAGTATGAACCAGCACTGCAAGAATTTCAGTTGGTCGTCGGCGGCATGAAAGCCCTTTCTGAAAATCGCTATGACGCATCTCTTATTTTGGATGCTTTTTTACTTCGCTCCCTTGCCATCGGTGGTTATGCACCATCGACATCAAATTGTTCAAGTTGTGAAAAACCTGGCCCGCATCGTTACTTCTCGCTAGTCGGTGGCGGTTCTGTTTGTTCGGAATGTCGATCATCGGCTTGTGCAACTCCTGCACCAGAAACGTTGCAGTTGTTAGGTGCGCTCTTAAGTGGTGATTGGGATATCGCGCAAGCCAGTGAACCAAGAAATCGCCGCGAGGCAAGTGGTTTGGTAGTTGCTTACTTACAATGGCACCTGGAACGTGGGCTACGTAGCCTGCCAATTGTGGAAAGAGTTTAGAAACCGTGGCTAAGAAGATTGAGGTTCCCGAACACATCGCCATTGTTATGGATGGAAATGGACGCTGGGCAAAAGAGCGCGGATTGCCACGCACGGCTGGCCACGAAGCCGGCGAGAAAGTTCTCTTTGATTTAGTGGAAGCAGCCATTGGTTTTGGCGTAAAAGAGATAAGTGCTTACGCATTTTCAACAGAGAATTGGAAGCGCACACCAGAAGAAGTTAAATTCTTGATGGGTTACAGTCGTGATGTTCTGCGCCGGCGCCGCGATCGTTTAAATGAGATGGGCGTAAAGATTCAATGGGTGGGACGTCCGAAAAGGTTATGGAAATCGGTTATTTCAGAGCTAGAAGAAGCCCAAGAGCTAACCAGGAAGAATAAAACTTTAACTTTAAACATGTGTGTTAACTATGGTGGCCGCTCAGAAATCGTAGATGGTGCAACCGAGTTAGCCCGAGATATTAAGCGCGGAAAGTTAAAGCCAGATGAGATTTCCGAGAAAACAATTGCTAAATATATGTATTCACCAAAGATGCGCGATGTAGATCTGTTTTTGCGATCATCAGGGGAGCAGCGGACCAGCAACTTCTTGCCATGGCAATCTGTCTATGCCGAATTCGTTTTCATGGATGTCTTGTGGCCAGATATGACGCCAAAGCAGTTATGGAAAGCGATCGAGATTTATTCGGAGCGAGATCGTAGGTTTGGGAAGGCTTGACCTTCCCAACAGTCGATATTGCGGTAAAGCTTAAAGGCTTGTTACTACGCCCCACATGATTAATACGCCGATCATCGTTGCAAAAAATGTCCAGCGTGAAGAGTGGCGAGAGTGCGCTTCAGGCAAGATATGGGAAGTTGCAAGATAAATAACGAAGCCCGTGAAGAGCGCCAGATAGAGGGCAAGAAGTGCATCACTTAAAACCAAGTAGGTACCAACCGATGCCCCACCGATTCGTGCAACCGCATCAACTGCGAGCAATCTAAAACTTTTCTTCGTCCAATGTCCACTCTTCACGATTAGCGAAACCGTATTTAAACCATCGCTAAATGCATGGACCAATACTGCCAAGAACACTGCATAGCCAAGTGAGTTACTAACTTTGAATGCAACGCCTAGCCCAACACCATCTAGAAAAACGTGACCACCCATGGCAAGTGCGCCCAAGGTACCTGCAATGTTCTGATGTTCATGGTCGTGGCCGTAATCTGACTCGGCAGGTTCGTGGCTACCAAAGACACCCTCAATAATGTGAAGTGATAAAAATCCAGCCAATATTGCAACAGAGACTTGTGGGACTCCAAGGAATGAACTGGTATTCATTTCAAATACTTCTGGCAGTAGATCAAAGCCGACCAAGCCAAGAAGTAAACCCGCAGATAGTCCCAACACGAGGTGGAATTGGTCTTTAGATTTCAGCGCGACATAGCCGCCAAGAGTGGTCGCTAATACGGTTATTGCGGCAAAGGCAATAGCTAAGTTCATGTGTGAAGGATATCGCTATTACTCTTATGCTCATGATCGCTATCGCACGCTTTGAAGTTCCATTGGCCGAAAGCGCCGTTTTTGCAATCGCTGCCAAAACCGCATACGAAGCTCTGGCATCTTGCGCCGGATTCATTGATGGTGAATATGGACAAAATCTTGATCAAAGTACTTTGTGGGCAATTGTGACTCGATGGGAAAATGTTGGCTCATATCGTCGCGCGCTAAGTGCTATGCGCACAAAGTTAGAAGCGATTCCGCTTTTAGCACGCGCAATTGATGAACCTGGGGCATACGAGATAAACTAAGCACACGCAAGCAACATCCGTTGCTTTTCGCCGACAGCCAGCCGGATGGGAAATTGAAATGGCCGTAGATCGTTTAGAAAATATTGTTTCACTTGCAAAGCGACGTGGATTTGTATATCCCTCATCTGAAATTTATGGCGGATTACGCGCCTCTTGGGATTATGGTCCGCTCGGTGTTGAATTAAAAAATAACGTTAAGCGCCAATGGTGGAAATCAATGGTCATGGGCCGCGAAGATGTGGTCGGTCTTGATTCATGTGTGATTTTGGCACGCGAAGTCTGGGAAGCGTCCGGTCACGTTGCCACATTTAGCGATCCACTTACCGAATGTACTTCTTGCCACAAACGCTATCGCGCAGATCATTTAGAAGAGGCGTATGAAGCAAAGCATAAGAAGAAGCCCGAATCGCTAACTGAAGTTAACTGCCCGGCATGCGGAAACAAAGGTCAGTTCACAACCCCCAAGCAATTCTCTGGCTTGTTAAAAACTTATCTTGGACCAGTAGAAGATGAATCAGGGCTGGCTTACCTGCGCCCTGAAACCGCGCAAGGAATTTTTATTAACTTTGATCAAGTAATGACGACTTCTCGCCGCAAGCCACCATTTGGTATTGGCCAGATTGGCAAGTCTTTCCGCAACGAAATTACGCCAGGAAACTTCATATTCCGTACACGCGAATTTGAGCAGATGGAGATGGAATTCTTCGTTGTGCCAGGCACAGATGAAGATTGGCACCAATACTGGATTGATACACGGATGGCTTGGTATAAAGATCTAGGCATCAATCCAGATCGCTTACGTGTTTATGATCATCCGAAAGAAAAATTGTCGCACTATTCAAAGCGCACCGCAGATATCGAATACAAGTTTGAATTTGCCGGCACTGAATGGGGCGAGCTCGAAGGTATTGCCAACCGCACCGACTTTGACTTAAAGGCGCATTCAGCAGCATCAGGCAAGGATCTTTCTTACTTTGATCAAGAGAAGAACGAGCGCTGGACACCATTTGTTATTGAGCCTGCAGCGGGCGTTGATCGCTGCACACTTACCTTCTTGATGGATGCATTCACTGAAGATGAAGCGCCAAATGCTAAGGGCGAAATGGAAAAGCGCGCGGTACTTAAGCTGGATCATCGTTTAGCGCCAGTAAAGGTTGCAGTATTGCCACTTTCGCGTAACGCTGATCTTTCACCAAAGGCACGCGATCTTGCGGCACAGTTGCGTAGGAATTGGAACATTGATTTCGATGATTCAGGCGCGATTGGTCGTCGTTATCGCCGCCAAGATGAAATCGGAACCCCTTATTGCATAACTATCGATTTCGAAACTTTGGAAGATCAGGCAGTGACAATTCGCGATCGCGACACAATGGCGCAGGAACGAATCGCACTTGATCAAGTGGAAGCTTGGCTCGCTCCAAGACTTCAAGGTTGCTAACAAGTGTCGCCAACCCGCAGACTTCTCGGTTGCTAATTAAGTGGCTTTAACCCTTCCACTTGCTAGTGGTGACCATGTAATTGATCCACCTGTGGTGCTTGCGCCAATGGCGGGAATAACCAACTCTGCTTTTCGCGCACTATGTCGCGAACAAGGTGCTGGTCTATTTGTATCTGAAATGGTTACTGCACGCGCGTTAATTGAGAGACGGCCAGATACGTTGCGCATGATTGCTCCCGGCGCTGGCGAATGGCCACGTTCGGTGCAGTTATACAGCGTTGATCCACACACGATGCGTGCCGCGGTAACAATGATCGGTAAAGAGAATTTAGCTGATCACATTGATATGAATTTCGGTTGCCCTGTTCCGAAGGTAACGCGCAAAGGCGGGGGAGCGGCGCTTCCATATAAACGTAAATTATTCGCATCCATCGTTGATGCAGCAGTACAGGCCGCAAAACCATTTGGAATTCCGGTAACCGTGAAGATGCGTATTGGTATCGACACTGATCACCACACATACTTAGAAGCAGCAAAGTCAGCATCTGATAGCGGCGTTGCTTGGGTTGCACTGCATGCCCGCACTGCAGAACAGATGTATGAAGGTAAAGCAGATTGGTCGGCTATCGCACGATTAGTTGAACACTTAAAACCAACCGGAACACCTGTTCTTGGTAATGGCGATATCTGGTCTGGTGGCGATGGTTTGGCGATGATGAAAGAGACAGGCTGTGCTGGCGTTGTGGTTGGCCGCGGTTGCTTGGGCAGGCCTTGGTTATTCGCTGATTTGGTTGAAGCATTTAATGGCGGCGATAAGAAAGTACTGCCAAGCCTTCATGAAGTCCGTGAAGTTATGTTCCGTCATGCCGAGCTAATTGTTGATTACTTTGAATCAGAAGATCGCGGTTGTCGCGACCTGCGCAAACATATGGCCTGGTATTTAAAGGGCTTTAGAGTGCCAAGTGAGCTACGTCGCCAATTTGGGATGCATTCTTCATTGGCCGAACTACGTCAATTATTGGATCAATTAACTGATCAGCCTTACCCAGTTGATATTGCAGAGAAACCACGCGGTCGCGTAAGCCATGGTCGCCCACCAACGCTGCCAGATGGTTGGTTACTTGATCCAAATGAGGATGTATCTGTTGAACTAGAGGATGCGATTTCAGGCGGATGATTTTCTTTAAAGTTATTCGTCGGGTAATTGCTGCCATTTTATTGATCGTTATCGCCATTCCTTTATACGCACTCGGTGTTACCTGGCAGGCCGCCAACAACACCTTAACTCGTAAAGGTGATGTCATAGTTGTTTTGGGCGCTGCGCAGTTAAATGGTCGCCCCGGTGAAGTTTTAGAAGCGCGACTTAAGGAAGCAAAACGAATTTATGGCTTAGGTATGGCGCCTCAGATCATCACAGTTGGAGCAGGTGCTCCAGGTGATCGCACGACGGAGGCGGCATCAGGAAAAAATTGGCTGAGTGCTAACGGAATCAAATCAAAGAAAATTACCGCTCTAGAAGTTGGACGTGATACTTGGGTATCAACCGAAAATTATGTAAAGTTTATGAAGATAAAAGATATGAAAGATGTAATTATTGTTACTGATCCATTTCATTGTCGACGTGCAATGACTATGGCAAATGATTTAGGAGCAGTTGCAAGCTGCTCACCTGTTAAATCAGGACCAAATGCACTGGCAAATTCTGGAAAACGCTATTTAATACGCGAAGCCGGGGCATATCTGGCATATGTGAGCCTTGGCAGGCGCGGCATTCATATCAGCGATCATTTAGGGTAGGGCTATGAGCACGGCAAAAAATTACAGTGAAGCCGATCAAGAGCGCTTTCTCTTTGAGCCTGCAAAGCGCGCTGGCCGCACTGAATTTATGCGCGATCGCGCCCGGGTTATTCATTCTGCAGCCTTGCGCCGCTTAGCTGCAAAGACCCAAGTTGCAGTCCCTTGGGAAAATGATTTTCAACGTACGCGACTTTCACATTCACTTGAGTGCGCCCAAATCGGACGCGAACTTGGCGAATCACTTGGGGCCGATCCAGATTTAATGGAAACTGCTTGTCTCTCTCACGATTTAGGCCATCCACCATTTGGCCACAATGGCGAAGAAGCACTTGCTGAAGTTGCAAAAGATTTTGGCGGCTTTGAAGGAAATGCGCAAAGTTTTCGATTGCTTACGCGTATTGAAGCCAAGACAGTAGATGCTGATGGAAAATCTGTTGGGCTTAATTTAACTAGAGCATCACTTGATGCCGGAACAAAATATCCATGGTCGCGCGCTATTAATGCACGCAAATTTGGCGTCTATGACGATGATGTAGAAATCTTTAATTGGACGCGCCAGGGTGCACCAGATGATCGCAAATGCATCGAAGCGCAGATCATGGATTGGTCAGATGATTGTGCTTATTCGGTTCATGATTTAGAAGATGCGATCTTTGTTGGCCAAGTTAAAGTGGAAAACTTTGAGCGCGATTTCGATATTTTGCACACTGAAATGCAATCTGGATATGGATCAACGGCAACGAAGGAAGAAGCTGCAGCCGCGCTAGAACGCTTGCAACAACTTTCTTGCTGGCCTCGTTATTACGATGGTTCGCACCGCTCTTTGGCGAGGCTGAAAGATTCCACTTCGCAATTCATAGGTCGGTTTGTTCTGGCTGCCGAGCTAGAAACTCGTAAGGTGCATGGCGACGGACCACTACTGCGTTACACCGCTGATTTAGTTATTCCACGCGAACAAAAAGTCGAAGTGGATTTTCTCAAAGCCATTGCTGGCCACTACTTAATCAACGCTGCCGCATCACAAGAACGTTATGCCGCACAGCAAATTGTTATTAAAGAATTGGTTGAGATGTTGCATAAGCATGCCGCGACGAACTTGGATTCGATTTTTGCTAAAGACTGGCAGATGGCCACAAACCAGACTGAGCGGATGCGTATCGTTATAGATCAGATCGCCAGTCTGACCGATCCAGGCGCATATGCCCTACATGCTCGTCTCAGTGCGCTCAGATAACATGGGCCTATGAGCGGCGGCCGCATTAAAGAAGAGGATGTCACCTACATCCGCGAACGCTCTCCTATAGATGAAGTTGTGGCCGATTATGTACAACTTAAATCAGCTGGCGGGGGACAGAAGAAAGGGCTTTGTCCTTTCCACGATGAAAAGTCGCCTTCATTTCACGTAACCCCAAGCAAAGGCTTCTTCCATTGCTTTGGATGTCAGACAAGTGGAGATGTAATTTCATTTGTAATGAAGATGGATCACTTAAGTTTTACCGAAACTATTGAACGTCTGGCTGATCGCCTTGGTTATCAATTGCGTTATGAAGAAGGAAATTTCACACCCGCACCTGCCGGAAACCGTTCACGTTTAATTGCGGCAAATGCCTTGGCTGCCAAGTTTTATCAGGATCAATTAAATACATCCCCTAATGCAGCGCACGCGCGAGAGTTGATGACTAAACGCGGATTTGATAAGAGCGCTTGTGAGACATTCGGAGTTGGTTATGCACCGGATGAATGGGATGGCCTTACCAAATATTTACGCGCCGAAGGTTACACAATTGATGAGTTAGAGATAGCCGGGCTTTCCAAGATGGGCCAACGTGGCCCAATCGACAAATTTCGCAACCGTCTTACTTGGCCGATCCGCGATATCTCAGGAGATGTTGTTGGTTTTGGTGCACGCAAACTTGCCAGCGATGAAGAGGATCAAGGTCCAAAGTATTTAAATACATCTGAGACTCCAATTTATAAGAAGAGTCAGGTTTTATACGGCCTTGATATGGCGAAGAAAGAGATCGCTAAGAAGCGCCAAGTTGTAATTGTTGAGGGGTATACAGATGTAATGGCAGCGCAGTTAGCCGGTATCACAACTGCGGTTGCAACGTGCGGCACCGCTTTTGGTGCAGACCACATCCGAATCATTCGCAGGTTATTGATGGATGATGACGCTTTTCGCGGTGAAGTTATCTTTACCTTTGATGGTGACGCGGCTGGACAAAAAGCGGCGCTGCGGGCATTTAGTGAAGACCAGAAATTTGTTACCCAAACATTTGTGGCAGTCGAACCAGATGGGCTAGATCCTTGCGATCTACGTCAGCAAAAAGGTGATCTTGCGCTGCGAGATTTAATTGCAAAGCGAGTTCCACTCTTTGAATTTGCCATCCGCACTGAACTTAAACTTCATAAGTTAGATAGCGCCGAAGGTCGTGTTAATGCGCTAAATGCAACTGCGCCACTGGTTGCGCAAATTCGTGATAAATCGTTGCGCCCCGAATATTCCAGACTGCTAGCCGGTTGGCTGGGCATAGAAGTTGAATTGGTAACCGCAGCGGTTAATCAAGGTCTTAAGAAGCAACCACAAACAGGTAACTCCACGACAGTTGAAGAACCAATTGCTAATGTGCAATGGCGTCCTAATCCACAAGAGCCAAGATTGATTTTGGAGCGAGAAGTGCTAAAAGCACGCTTACAAATGCCCGCTTTGATATCAAACTGGGCAGAGATCGAAGCAAATGCGTTTACACATCCGGCCTATAGCCAGTTATCTGCCGTGATAGGTGCGCATCCCGAACAGAGTTCAATCGAGATTACACATATCGCTGATGAAAATATGCAAGCGCTATTTACTGAATTAAATGTTGAACCAATTCGCGCAGATGGTGAAGTCACCGGCCATTACGTGGAAAGTATTGTGGCAAGGTTGCGCGAAGTTGGGATTTCGCGAGCAATTGCCGAATTGAAATCCTCACTGCAGCGGTTAAATCCTGTTGAAAATGAGCAGGAATATAATTCAGCATTTGCGGGCCTCGTCGCCCTCGAAACCACGCGCCGTGGGCTACATGACCTGGCACTTCGCTCGATTTAGACCCGCTGCACCTCGTGCGCTAGAGTGTGCGACTGCACGACCCGTTTGAAATTATTGCCCCATAGCTCAGTTGGTAGAGCGCCGAACTGTTAATTCGGATGTCCCTGGATCGAGGCCAGGTGGGGCAGCCAGCGAGTGATTTATCGTTCAAGGGTCTAAATTTCACTTATGAACCTCAAGCAATCTTGGCGCAATCAACTCTGGCCGCTGCGCATCATGCGTATCTGGCTCGGCGTTACTTGGATATATGCAGGCTTTGATAAGGCTAGTGATCCGGGATTTCTAAAGGCTGGCTCATCCACATTTATCGGAACCCAACTTTCAGCGTTTTCGGTTAATTCTCCTATCGGATTGATCTTTAATAAATTGATAGAAAACTCAACTCAAGTTGGCATATTTATTATGCTCGCCGAATTCTCAATTGGTGCAGCAACTTTACTTTGGATAGCGCCAACTTGGGCGGCCTTCGGTGGATTTGCGATGTCGTTAACTCTCTGGCTAGCTAGCACGTGGAACGTTAAACCTTATTTCTTGGCCAGTAATTCGGCATACACAATTTTATGGTTGAGCTATTTCTTATTCCTTTATGGTTCGCGCCGCCGCAGTAAAGTTTCATTAGATCGCCGCGGATTCATTCGCGGATCAACAGTTGCAGCAATCGCAATTGCCGGCGCCGGCCTTGGCAGAGTCTTTCCTAAATCAGTACCTGGTGCATCATCGGGTCCAAAAAATATTATTAAAGACGCTGTGGTCAAAGTTGGCCAAACCCACAACTTTGTTTCAAAAGCCGGAACCCCTGCAGTTCTATTTCGAACCAAAAACGGCATCTTCGCTTATTCGGCGGTGTGCACACATCAAGGATGTACCGTGCAATTTAATTCAGCGGCAGAGAATTTACAGTGTCCCTGCCATGGCGCAGTCTTTGACCCCTTTAATGAGGCAAAAGTAGTAACTGGACCGACAAATACTGCGCTGCCAAAGATTAAAGTGGCCACAGAAGGTGCCTGGATCGTAGAAGCCTAATAAACTTATCAAGTAGATCACAGGAAACTCTAAATAAACAAAGGCATTATCAGACCATGAAATTTAAAGGCACACCAATGAAAGTGACTGCTGCATTTTTTGCTGGAATTTTTATTGCTGGAGGCGTTGCCACAGCGGCAAATAATTCAACAGTAAGCAGCGTTATTGTTTGTGCCGATAATCGCACGCAAGCGCTGACCTTGGCCAAAACTGGCACTTGCCCGGCGAATAAGACGGCGATTGAAATTGGCAGCAACTCGATAAATGCTAAATCAATATCAGCACTGGTTACTCCGTCGGTAGTTTCAATTTCAGTAAGAACTGCCACTGGTGGTGGGACTGGTTCAGGTTCTATCTACAAAACCAACGCAACTTCTAGTTACATCATCACCAATAACCATGTGATTGAAAGTGCGCTCACATCTGGCACCATCAAGGTGGAATTTGCTGATGGTTCAGAAATTGCCGCAACCATTGTGGGACGCGATCGCATGTATGACGTCGCTGTTCTTTTAGTTAAGAAAGGCAACCTCCCAGCAATTGCACTTGGTGATTCTTCAAAGGTAAGTGTGGGCGATGAGGTTCTTGCAATTGGCTCCCCTCTAGGACTTGCTAACACAGTTACACAAGGAATTATTTCTGCGCTAAACCGACCGGTTACTGCTGGCACAACTGATTCAACTTCCTATGTAAATGCAATTCAGACAGATGCGGCGATTAATCCCGGTAATTCAGGTGGCGCACTCGTAGATGCGCAAGGTCGAATCATCGGAGTCAACTCGGCTATTGCCACGCTAACTTCTGGAGGTACTAGCGGAAGTATTGGACTTGGTTTCTCAATTCCAATTAATGAAGCAAGGCGTGTAATCGATGAAATTATCGCAACTGGAAAATCAACCCGACCAGTAATGGGCGTTATTTTCGATGATGTAACTGCTGATACTCAAGCAAAGATCATTCAACTAACTCCAAATGAAGGTGCCGAAAAAGCTGGAGTGATCGTTGGTTCAATTATTAAATCGATCGATGGCGCAAAGATCTCAAATCGTGACGCTGCAATCGTCAAGATTCGTTCTTACGCACCTGGATCAGTGATCACCGTTGTTATGACTTTGCCTGATGGCTCAAGTAAGACCTATAAGGTCACATTGGGAACAGCGCCAGCGGTTTAGTTAACGCGCGCTGATTGCGTGGAAATAGATCTGTAACAAGTGATGGGGTAGCGTTACTCCCATGGCGCTATTTAAGTTGCATATATCTCTACCCGATCGTCCAGGGTCACTTGGTCTCCTGGCATCAGCAATTGGCGCCGCGGGTGCCGATATTCGCGGACTCATCGTTTTAAAGTCCGAAGATGGCCGGGGCTTTGATGAAGTAACAGTTGCCGTGCCGGGTACTGATCCATCAGATTTAGTTGAGGTGCTGGGTTCAATTGGTGGCGTAGAAGTTATTTCCGTAACACCGCTAGATTAAATAGTAACTTTCGCTCCCGCACTTGGCAGTGAAGTAAAGAACCTTGGTTCGGTATATCCCGCTTCTTTAAATGCTGCAGCGATTGCGCGCTTAGCCTGATCAATATCTGCAACCTTAAAGAGGGCGATAGCACTTCCACCAAAGCCGCCGCCAATCATTCGGCCGCCGAGTGAGTTATTTTCAAGTGCGGTATCCACGGCCAAGTTTAGCTCCGGACATGAAATTTCAAATAAATCACGTAGTGAAGCATGCGACTTAGTCAGAATCTGTCCAACAGTGATGAAATCATTATTCTTTAAACGATCTACACATTCATGAACTCGTTTTATATCGTTGACAATATGTTCTGCGCGCATGTATTCAAGTTCGGTTAATTTATTGCGAGAGTCTTCCAACTGAGTTATTGAGCAATCACGCAAAGCTTTTATACCTAACTTTTCTGCAGCTGATTCGCAAGATGCGCGTCTTTCGGCATAGCCACCATCAACCAAGGTGTGATGTGCTTGAGTATCAATTATCAATAGTTCTAGCCCGGCGCTGGCTAAATCAAGCGGGATCTGTTCTGTGCTTAAGTCGCGACAATCAAGTAAAAGCGCATTGCCCGCTTGTGCCATAAGAGAGACTGATTGATCCATGATCCCGCATGGCATTCCAACAAAATCATTCTCAGCACGCTGAGCCAACTTTGCCAATTGCGCAAGTGAAAAGCCGGTTTCAAATAATTGATCGAGTCCAAAGGCCACCGAACATTCCAGCGCCGCCGAAGATGACAGTCCAGCACCGAGTGCGACATGGCCATCTACAAGAATCTCCAAACCGTCGGTGATGCGTTCGCCAAAGGCCCAGATCACCCCGCAGATATATCGCTCCCAGTTGCCTTCGCCACTTGGCTGTAGATCATCAAGGGATGTTTCAAAGATTTCATTAGGTCTCTGCATAGATGACATACGGATTTTTCTATCGGGACGCCGCTTTATCGCGGCATAGGTGCGGTCACTAATTGCAAAGGGCATTACAAAACCATCGCAATAATCAACGTGTTCGCCAATGAGATTTACCCGCCCAGGTGCTTCACAAACTATTTCGGGGTTACCTGAAAATATGGCGGTAAAAGTATGTGCCAGTGACATTATTTTAAAGAACTACATCCCGCAATTGACCCGCAGACTGTTCTGGCTTTAGATCCATAATAAAGGCACCCATCGCGGATTCGCTGCCGGCTAAGTATTTTAATTTTCCAGGTGCGCGACGAACGCTGGTGATCTGCCAATGTAGACGTAGTAAATCGCGTCCTTCACGTACAGGTGCTTGGTGCCAAGTCGCGATGTAGGCCATCGCAATTCCGAATACACCATCGAGTCTGCGTGTAACTTCTAGCGCAATTTCTGGGAAGGCATCGGATTGTGCGGGGGAGAGTCCTGCTAAATCAGCAACTGGTTTCAGTGGTGCGACGTGAATTTCAAATGGATAACGAGCCGCGTATGGAACAAAAGCCACCCAATGTTCGTTCTTAGCAACAATGCGATCTTCATCCTTTAATTCGCGGGCAACAACATCATCGAATAAGACGCGACCAGTATTTTCAAAGTGTAATTTTGCAACAGCTAACATTTTCTGAACACGCGGTGGCAGATATGAATATGCATAAATCTGACCATGCGGGTGAAATAGCGTCACGCCAACTTCTTCACCACGATTTTCAAATGGTGCGATGTGATGGATATATGGCTCAAGAGATAGCTCGCGAACTCGATCAGACCATGCCTCCAGCAGTACGCGAACACGCTGCGGAGTTAACTCACCAAAAGAGCCACCGTGATTATCTGTAAAACAAATTACTTCACATTTACCGGCGGCTGTTCCCGCATCAGTTTTGGTGCTGACCATATCTGGCGCCGCCCAATCGCCTTCTGGTTTGCGAAGCGATGGTGATCGGTTATCAAAGACAACGACTTCGTAATTAGAATCAGGAATTTCAGTTAATAGCTCACCGTTTGTTGGACAGAGTGGACAGAGCTCTTTCGGCGGCAAGAAGACGCGACCTTGACGGTGCGCGGCCATAACAACCCATTCATTAACCAAAGGATCAAGGCGCAATTCACCTATTCCGGGTTGGTCTTCTTGTGGGCGTTGATCGGCAGCCGTGCGAGCTTGACCATGGGAATCGTAATAACGGATTGTGCGGCCATCTGCCATCAATAAGTCGCTGCGAATTACACCCGCGCTTAACTTCTTGCTCTGGCTCATAATGGGCAACTCTAAGGGTTATTACCCGAAATTACTTAGTTCTTTATTTGATTTCGGCAGCCATCTGTCGTTGGCTTCTTTGTTGCCGTGGCAGAAGGTTTTGGAGTTGGCGCCGGTGATCCCTCTACTGCCTCACCGATCGCAAATTCAATTGGCGCCTTGCTATCTGCGTGAGTTCCTGTCGCATCAATAAATCCGATTTGGCCTGCCCATAAACCTGCAGGAATTCCTTTAATGCTTAGCTTCCATGATCCACTAGTTGAGCGAACCACAGTTTGAACAGGTTTTGGATTTATTGGAGTTAATGAGTTAACGTAAAAGCGAACTGTGCCTGTGACAACAGGTCGACCATCTGGGCGGATAACATCGACTTCTAATGACACTGGCTTATCTGCAGTTGAAAATTTTATATTCTTATATGTCAGAGAGCTTGGTTCCTGCTTTGGCATTTGATCTGCAACTTCAGGAACCCAAACTCCCTTAATCAAATCAAGAAAAGACGAGGGAGTGCCCCGAAAAACATTAAGGTCTAATCGAGAGCCCGGGACGCCATACTTCGGTGCGATTCCGCATGATGAGTACTGCCAAATAATCCATTGCGATGAACAATTAGCTGTTGTCCAAGAGTGGACATAACATCCACCCTCTTTCAAACCCGGCTGAGCGATTGGATCTGCCGGATCAATTGCATATTGGGCCAGCCAAAGTGGGTATTGCCGCAGTTCATCATCACGAACCATGGCACCTTCCAGAAAACTTGGATAAGAATAAATGATTGGGGTTCGTCCAGTCTTTTCTTTAACGAGCTTTAGAAAAGTTTTTGCCCACAAAGTTATCTGCGCCTTCGGCAGATAGCGTGTGCATGTTTTGCCAGATGCCGCGACACAGTTATTTTCAAGGTCTAGCGCGTAAGGTAGATCGCGTTCGTTAAATCCACCCAGAGCGCCAATTCTCCAAACCACTTTCTGGGCCTGGGTTTGCGCATCAATAATTACTTGTTCATCAGTCTTAACATTTGGCAATACTGCATAGTGATAGAAACCTGTATACAAACCAGCGGCCTGTGCGGCGGAACGATCCATAATCACATATTTCAAAGATAAGGCATCAGTATCATCTCGGGTATCGGATGCCTTAATCATTACAAATCGCATTCCAGCGGCATGCATCTTTGTGAATTCAATGGGAGCGTCATTGGGATGTTGCCACCTGCTTATGTCAGCGCCATGTATGCGACCACCAGGTCCAAGTTGATCAACCATTGCAACCGAAGAAGCGTTTGAAATTTCGGCGCTTGCCCGAACGGTAATTTCGCGAATATTTGAGTAAATGTATTTACTTCCAACTTTTGCCTTGGCGCGATATTTAACTTTGGCATCGAGCGCGGTTGCAACAGCAATCACTTGCCAGGTTCCGACCTTGGCAGTCTTGGTTGTGAAACGAGTATCCTGCCACTTTCCATTTAGTTGAATCTGTACCGAAACTTTGATTCCAGATTTAGCCGGTTTTAAGGAGCCGTACAAAGTAACGATTGGTTCAGCGCCGCCCGGGGTTTGCTTAAGGGTCATTGTTAACTTGGAGATAGCAGCGTTAATAGCAACAGTTTGCAGAGAAATGATGGCAAGACTCAGCGCCAAAATTGCAGCAACTCTTTTCATGCTAACTCTTCTATCGCAACGCTAATTTCAAGAATATGAGAGATTGAGCTCTTGAGTGAATTCTCCAACTTTTCTCTAGTTGGGGAATATTCATGTCCGCCAGCAAATTTGCGCGAATCTGAGAAATCCAAGATCAGGGTGTGGCCATCGAACTCAGCCAAGCGGGCATCGAAGTAGGCAATCCAGGCAACGCGATCATGGCTTTCTAGATGATCTAAAACATCGTTCCAGCGACCACGAATTTCAGGCAAAGACAGTGGCGCGCTCATGACGCACACTTTACTGGGTTGGGATATTTACTTCGCGCTAGTGGCGCGGTGAGCCGATCCACTTAAAGTATTCGCCAGTTAAAACAACTCGTAAGTTACGTGATCTATCAGGAGCAATGCGTAAATGTTGTGCAATACGAGCAACTATCTGTTCCACGGACTTCTCACTTACAAAACGCACCTTAGCGATCTCAGAGTTACTTAGCCCTCTGGCCACCAAACGGAAAGTCTCCATTTGTATATCGGTGAAGTCGGTCAGCACTGACTGGAATGCGTTTTCATGAAGTGAGCCATGGCTATCAATCCATGACATCTTTTTCTTTTCAGAAACTGCCTTAATCGAATTTACAATTGCGTGGCTTACTACGGTCAAATCCGCCACAGATTTCTTCAAAATCACTTGCGATCCGGTAGGTATCTGCTTCTCCGAAAGCCCAAGCAGTCTGAGATCAGGACATGCGGTCATCAAGACAATGCCAAGGGCGGGGTTTACTTTGCGGAATTTATTTACTAGTGCCAGCGCTTCTTCACCGGCAAATTGCAAATCGATTAAAACAACCTTTGGAGATAAGAATTTATAAAGATTTTCGGCAATTTCTTCAGTGTGTGCTTCTGCGACAACATTTATAGAATGCAAACGAAGTGAGGCGCTAAGAGTTGCTAACTCAAATGCGTCATCACTTGCTACAAGTACTGTTGCTGAATTGGGCACCCCTAAAGGTAGCCCTGATAAGTAACGCGCGTGTACTGAAACAAAAAAGAAATGAAAAAATGGGGGAAGCCCTATTTAATCATTTTTCTAATTACTTTAGCAATAAATTCAATAATTGACGCAGCAAAGGTAGGGTCATCCTTAGCGCTAGCTAAGTTATAAATATATTCACCAGTTGCATCAACTTTTAAGAGTACTACTGCGCCTAACTTTTAATTTGCCGTCACCACTCATTTGGATGGCACTGATTCAACTGCTTTAGTGCTAGCACTCATTTCTTGGTCTTCAAGTAGCTTTGCCAGTATTTGCGTATCAAGAATCGCCAGAGCAGTCAGCGCCTTCAAAAGAGAAAATCAACGATGGCGTAATAATTTTTGGGTT
The DNA here is from genome assembly GCA_009698815.1 of Actinomycetota bacterium. Taxonomy (GTDB): domain Bacteria; phylum Actinomycetota; class Actinomycetes; order Nanopelagicales; family Nanopelagicaceae; genus Planktophila. The sequence goes on from WLPJ01000010.1 coordinate 25,955, forward strand.
TTCATGACTCTTTTCGATCGGAAAATTGGAGTTTACTTATTTTGCAAGTATTCTCACCGCCATGGAAAAAGTACGCTGGGGATTTATCGGTGCAGGTTATATTGCTAAGTTGGCGCTCTATCCAGCGCTGCTAAATTCAAACGATGGTGAAATTTATGCAGTTGGCTCTAAAGATATAGAGCGTGGTAAATCACTTTCACCTTCTGGTCTGGTTTATACAGATTATGACGAGTTACTTGCTGATCCAAAAGTTGAAGCCATTTATATTTCACTTCCAAATTCGTTACATATTGAATGGTCAATCAAAGCAATGCGCGCTGGCAAGCATGTGCTTTGCGAAAAGCCAGCTGCGATGAACGTTGCACAGCTAAAGGAAGCAATTGCTGTTGCAAATGAAACTGGACTTATTTTTCTGGAGGCCAGTTGGAATCGTTGGCATCCCCGCACCATTCGCCTTAAGGAAATTGTCGATTCAGGGATAATCGGTGAAGTAAAAGACATTCGTAGCGCATTTACCTACGACGGTCTTGATCCAAGCAATATCCGCGCCATTCACGAACTAGGTGGCGGGGGACTTTATGACCTTGGGCCATATTCTGTTGCCGCTCCTATTTGGTTGATGGACTTTGCCCCAGTTAGCAATATTGCAACTCAAGTTAACTGGCATCCAGGTGGATGCGATGAAACCGTAACAACTTCATTTGATATTGGTGGTGCGCATGCTGAAGCGCTTACTTCAATGAACACCCCACTCACTCTTTACTTTGATGTCATTGGCACAAAGGGCCGTGTCTCTTTAACCGGCAATGATGCCTTTAATTCACACAACAAGCCAAGCACTCTGGAAATTGAGATCGATGGGAAGATCACTGTTGAAAACTTCGCTGCTTGTGATCCGTATCAACTAATGGCTGATTCGATGTCACGTCGAATTCGCGGGGGACAAGGCTGGCTAATGCCGCATTCTGACTCAATCGCATTTGCTGAAGTCTTTGATCGCGCATTTGAGGTCATGGGTCGTCCGTACACATCGGGTTAATTCTTATATTTTGAGATTTTCTGAAGTGGCGTTTAGTTCAGCGTTAGATAGTCTTACCCAAGTAAATTATTTTTGGAGGATGCCATGGAAGAGACTGCAAAATGCCCTTATACCGGCGCAAAGCAAGACGATGGAGCAAAGTACAACCGTGACTGGTGGCCTGACCAGCTAGACCTCAAAATTTTGAATGGCAATTCTCCAAAGGCTGATCCGATGGATGAGAAATTTAATTACGCGAAAGAATTTAAATCACTAGATCTAAAAGCGGTAACGCGTGATATTGAAAAATTAATGACCACATCACAAGAGTGGTGGCCAGCAGATTACGGACATTACGGTCCATTCTTTATTCGTATGGCATGGCACAGCGCCGGCACATATCGCACAAGCGATGGTCGTGGCGGCGGTGGTGCCGGAATGCAACGCTTCGCACCCCTTAACAGCTGGCCAGATAACGGAAACCTAGATAAAGCCCGTCGTTTACTTTGGCCGATTAAGCAAAAATATGGAAAGAAACTTTCTTGGGCAGATTTAATGATCTTGACCGGAAATATTGCAATCGACTCAATGGGACTTAAGACTTTTGGTTTCGGTGGCGGACGCGAAGATGTTTGGGAACCAGATGAGACTTACTGGGGCAAGGAAGCACAATGGCTTGCCGACGAGCGTTATACAGGTGATCGCGTATTGGATGAGCCACTTGCAGCGGTGCAGATGGGTTTGATTTATGTAAATCCAGAAGGTCCGAATGGCGAGCCAGATATTTTGGGATCAGCGCGCGATATTCGTGAAACTTTTGCACGTATGGCGATGAATGATGAAGAAACTGTTGCGCTAATTGCCGGTGGTCACACATTCGGTAAAGCACATGGCGCTGCAGATCCGGGCAAGTATGTTGGCGCAGAACCTGAAGGTGCTGCAATTGAGGAGATGGGCCTTGGCTGGAAGAACTCATTCGGTAAAGGAAATGGCGCCGAAACTATTTCTAGCGGCCTAGAAGGTGCCTGGACTCCAACACCAACTAAGTGGGATAACACTTACTTTAAGACTTTGTTTAAGTATGAGTGGAAGCAGACCAAGAGCCCAGCGGGTGCAACTCAGTGGATTCCAACTGATGAATCAGCAGCAAAGGCTGTACCAGATGCGCACATCGCGGGCAAAACTCATGCACCAGTTATGTTCACAACTGACCTAGCGATGCGAACAGATCCTGCATATGAAAAGATTTCTCGTAAGTTTCTGCAAGATCAAGATGCATTTGCTGATGCCTTTGCACGTGCTTGGTTTAAGTTAACGCACCGCGATATGGGACCAATTGCACGTTACCTTGGACCACTTGTTCCAAAAGAGCAGTTAATTTGGCAAGATCCACTGCCAAAGCCAAGCAAAGTTAAGTTAAGCGAAAAGAAGATTTCTGAACTAAAGAAAGCGATTCTTGGTTCTGGTCTTTCCACATCTGAATTAGTTGTGACTGCATGGGCATCTGCCTCGACTTTCCGCGGCACAGATAAGCGCGGTGGCGCTAATGGTGCTCGCATCGCTCTTGAACCGCAGCGCAGTTGGGAAGCAAATAACCCTAAGGAGCTTGCCAAGGTTCTCAAGAAGTTCGAAAAGATTCAAAAGGCGTTCAATGCTAAGAATAAGAAGTCACCGGTTTCACTGGCTGATCTCATCGTTCTCGGTGGCAACGCTGCAATTGAAGAAGCGGCAAAGAAGGCTGGCAGTAAAGCGAAGGTGCCATTTAAATCAGGCCGCACCGATGCAACGCAAGCACAGACAGATGTTTCATCTTTTGCAGTTCTTGAGCCAGTGGCCGATGGATTCCGTAACTTTGTAAAGGGTAAGAACCAAATACAAGCTGAATATCATCTGGTAGATCGTGCCGCACTTTTGACGTTGACTGCGCCAGAGATGACAGTTCTAGTCGGAGGTTTGCGCGTACTTGGTGCCAACGCTGATGGATCTGAGGTTGGAGTTTTAACCAAGAAGAAAGGTGCGCTAACAAATGACTTCTTTGTTAATTTGTTATCACTAAATACAACTTGGGCGCCTAAGAAAGGCACCGAACTATTTGAAGCGCACGATAACAAGTCCGGAAAAGTAAAGTGGACAGGTTCACGTGCTGATCTGGTCTTTGGTTCAAACTCTGTCTTGCGCGCCGTCGCCGAGGTTTATTCCAGCGATGATGCCAAAGAGAAGTTTGTTAAAGACTTTATCGCAGCTTGGTGCAAGGTGATGGAACTGGATCGCTTCTAAGTAATGCAACGCGCGTTGTGGTCTCCTTCATCTACGGATAATTTGGCGATTGAAACGCTACAAAAGTATGCCCAAGTTAGTGATTTTCCGAGCCTGCACAAATGGTCTATTGAAAATCCAGAACTTTTCTGGCGTTATGTATTCGAAGATAACGGCGTAATTGGCAATCTAGGCGCTAAAGGGTTAACCGGTAGCGGTTTTCTAGGAAGTGAGTTCTTTCCCGATGCACAATTAAACATTGCAGATACGCTTCTAAAAGGTAGCGATGAACAGATCGTCATTACTGAGATAAGTGAATCTGGAGTAAAGAAAGAGTACTCACGTGGCCAAGTACGCAAGATCGCAAATCAAGTAGCTTTTGGCCTTCAACAAATCGGTTTAAAAGAAGGTGATGTCGTCTCGGCGATAGTTTCAAATGTTGCGCAAACTATATTTTTCGCGCTGGGGGCTCTCAAGATTGGCGCTATTTTCTCTAGTACATCGGCTGACTTTGGAACTGCCACCGTATTAGACCGGTTTGAACAGATTCAACCCAAAGTCTTACTGGTTACAACCAGTTATCAATACAACGGAAAAGAGATTGATTGCTCTCAAAAGATCGCTGAAATCGTCTCGCAACTTCCAACCCTTAAAAAAGTAATTGCAATCGGCGATCAAAGCTCTGCTTATCTAAGCTTTAGCAATTGGATAGCGACTTGCAATCCGAGCCATGAAATCTCGATTCCAGGCGGATTTGATCGACCAGGATTTATCCTATTTTCATCTGGGACAACTGGTAAACCAAAATGTATTGTCCATAGCGCAGCGGGTGTGCTCTTAAAGGTATTAAGCGAACAGAAGTATCACTTAGATATTAGGCCCACAGATAATATTTTTTATTACACAACCTGCGGTTGGATGATGTGGAACTGGCTCTTTATGGGACTCGGAACTGGTGCGGGTATTGTTTTATTTGATGGCAATCCGTTATTTCCTAACCCACAACGTTTATTTGATATCGCACAGCAGAACAATCTTACTTTTCTGGGAGTCTCTGCCAAATACATAGACTCGATTCGTAAGTTATCGCTGCAACCAAAACAAGCGCATGATCTAAGCAAGTTGCGCACGATAGCGTCTACTGGATCACCACTTAGCCACGAAGGCTTTGAATATGTCTATGAAAATATTTCAGCAAATATCCATCTAGCTTCGATAACTGGTGGAACCGATATATGTGGATGTTTTATGCTCGGTGTTCCCAATCTGCCGGTCTATGCCGGACAGATTCAAGGGCCTGCGCTGGGATTGGATGTTCAAGTATTTAATGAAGATGGCCAGCCTGCAGCAGTTGGAGTAAAGGGTGAATTAGTTTGCCGTAACGCTTTTCCTTCAGTTCCACTTTATTTTTGGGATGATCCAGATAAAGGTAAGTTTCGGTCTGCTTACTTTGAAAGATTTGCAGATGTTTGGACGCATGGGGATTTTGTAGAAGTAACTGCAGAAGGCGGATACGTCATGCATGGGCGTTCAGATGCGACGCTAAATGCCGCAGGAGTGCGTATAGGAACTGCCGAGATTTATCGCATCACTGAAGAATTTGCCGAAATTCTTGAATCACTTGCGATAGCCCAAAACTGGCAAGGCGACACCAGGGTCATACTCTTTGTTAAGTTATCTGATGGTGCCCGTCTTAGTGAAAGCCTGATTAGCCAAATTAAATTAGCCCTAAAACAGAAAGCTAGCCCGCGCCATGTTCCGGCCCTTATTATGCAAGCGCCAGATTTTCCGCGGACTAAAAGCAATAAATTGGTGGAAATTGCTGTAGCAAATGAAATTAACAAGGTTACAAATACAAATTTGGGTGCACTTGCCAATCCAGAATCTTTGGATTGGTTTAGAGACTTAAATCTTTAACTTTCTCCCAGGTACGCGAAGTCCAAGAGTTGATTAGCGCCTGCTGCACGCTAACTACATCTACCGCCTCTTTGAAACTCTGGCCAAAAGCTTTCCCCTCAACGATTGATTGCATAAATGAGTAATCCTCAATAGCAACAAGATCCTCAAAGCCAATGGCATTTGCCTGTCCCGGCACGAAGGCGCCATGGAATGGGAAGCGATCACCGCCATAGATGGTTGTATATCCAGTATTTAACGAGCTGCCGAGTTCGTAGTATTGCAACTCATTTATCTTCTCTAAATTCCATAATAGTGAACCCTTTGTGCCATAGATTTCAAAAGCATTCTGGCTTTCTGGTCCGACTACAGTGCGGCTAACTTCAAAGGTTCCAGTTGCACCGCTAGCAAATGTGCAGAGCATCGAAGCAAAATCTTCATTTTCGACAGCACCCTTTGGATCACTTGCTTTGCCACGTGAATAATGTCCAGCATTTCCCGTTGGAAGAGGACGCTCTTTTATTGTGGTGTTCTGCATACCAACAACTTCAGAGATTGGTCCAACTAAGAACTGCGCCATCGAGACGCTATGGCTCAAAATATCGCTAGAAACTCCGTAGCCAGCGTCAGCTAATTTAAATCGCCAGGTAAGTAAGCCGAGTTCATCACTTCCATACATACTTAAGAAACGTCCGCGGTAATGAGTTATTTCTCCGAGTGCACCGCTAGCAATCAAATTCTTGGCATGCAATACAAGGGGAGCCCAAACATAGTTGTAACCAACTCCAGTCGGTACTCCGGCGTTCTTAGCTGATTTATATGCCTGAACAGTTTGTTCTGGCTTTCCACCGATTGGCTTCTCACTAAAGACGGCCTTACCCGCTTTAGTAGCTGCTTCAATCATCGGTAGGTGCAACATATTTGGCGCAGTTACCCAAACTGCATCAACATCAGGCGCTGTTGCTGCCTCCATCCAATCACCAGTGGCACGCGCAAATCCGTAATCTTCAACTGCGCTCTTCTGTCGCGCTGGATCCACATCGGCACATACTTGCAAGATTGGTTGAAAACCACGGTTGGGAAAGAGTGAAGGGATTCGCAGAGCAGAGCGAGAGTGAGCTTGCCCCATCCAACCAAGACCGAGAACTGCAATACGAATATCTTTCTTCATTTTTTAACCTTGCCTTGGGCCGAAGTAACTGGACAACGGGGATCTTGCACTTGATCATTCCATGAATCTCTAATCCAGTGATGTGCTGGATCATCACAAAAAGCCATACTGCGTTCGGCTGCGGGGCCCGCCATAACGTTTAAAAAGTACATTGGATATTCAGGCGATGCTATAGATGGCCCGTGATAACCATGGGGGACAACATAAACATCTTTATCGTGGATCGTTACTGTCTCATCGAGTGATCCATCGACGGTGTAAACGTGGAAGAAGCCAACTCCTTCACTGTCACCGTGATCAGATCCTTCTTTACCGATTTGGAAGTAATAAACCTCTTCGTTAATTGTGGGACATCCCGGAAACTTATCGTGGCGGTGCGGAGGCCAAGATGAGAGATTTCCGCCTGGAGTAATCACTTCACAGACCAGAATTTTGTGACATGCCGTAAAACTTGTTGGAGTTGCAATGTTATTTACCTGACGAGTTGCTTTTCCAGAACCACGAACTTCAACTGAAACTGCTTCGGCTGGTGTGTAGCAAACTGGGAATTGTTCACTTGCTTCAGCAGTTAATAGCGCTACTTCGCCAGATTTTCCAGAAAATTTTACTGATACGTTAACTGGGAGATAGATCCAATCTGAGACCGCTGCAAAAACACCAGTACGACCTTTCAAGGTGAAGGACTGACCGTTTACATCCACCTTCACATCTTGGGCAGATAAAGGAAGCAAAATCCCTTCGCGCCCCTTTAACTCAACGCTTACTTCAGCGTTTTTAGCAAAGTCATATGTGTAGAAGCCGCAGAATTCCCATTGTGCATCCGTTGGTGTTAATGAAATCTCAGCTTCTTTAGTTGCCAAAGTTCCAGCAGGTTTATACCAACTCATCATCAACCTTTTCTAACTATTTTAGCGGCGCGAGATACGGCAGCTTCTACATCTAAATCTTCACCGTACAAGAGCGCGCGACCAGGAACGAGACCTCGAATATTAGGAACGGTCATCGCCTTTTCCCATTTGGCAAAGACTTCTTCCCAATTACTTCCGGGATCTCCACCCAGTAACAAAATCGGACAGCTAGTTGCTGCTGCTACTTTTTCTGGATTAGAAGGGGCTGGAATCTTTAACCAGGTATATGCAGACGATGAACCAAGTCCGGATGCGATTGAAACTACCTTGATCAACTTCTCTTCAGAAGGATCTAGCACCGCACGTCCATCAGCGTTCTTCATATAGGGGAGTGGTTCAATCATTGAAACGAGTTCTAGATCCGCCAGCTGTGTGGTTACTTGCGCAACCATTTCGATTGTTCTAGCAACTCCGGGATCGGTTTCATCAATACGCAAAAGTGTTTTTCCACCATCTAGCCCCATACTCTTTATATGTTCGGTATCGTAGGCAGTTAGGCGATCATCGAGCTCCCAGGAGGCACCGATAATTCCACCGCGATTCATTGTTCCGATGGCTACTTTTTCTTCAAGTGCTCCAAGCCAAGCAAGTTCTTCTAAAATATCGGCACTAGCCATTACGCCATCCACGCCGGCAACCGCTAAACCGCGAATTAATTTATCGAGCAATATGTATCGATCAGCGATTGCAGTGGGATTATTTCCAGCCGCAATGATTCCGCGCGCCGTGTGATCGGCTGCAAGCAACATCAATTTGCCGTCTTTGCCTGCAACGGTTCTGCGCGCACGTTTCTTTAAAGCTTTTTGAAGTGATGCTGGGTTATTTATCCTTGCCTCAATTAGTTCAAGGTAGCGCTTGCGATCAAGAGTCATTACCGCTTACCTCCTGTGCCAATAAAGTTATTGAGAACTTCAATACTTGGCATCGCATCGGAGCACATTAACTCAGAAGCCAAATAGGCACCAGCGGCATTGGCAAATTCACCCATTTGTTTTAAATCCCACCTACTAAGCAAGCCATGTACGAGTGCGCCACCGAAGGCATCACCGGCACCGAGTCCACATACCAACTTTATTGGCAGCGGGGCAATAACAATTCGCTCACTCTCGGTGGCAAGCAGGACTCCATCGCCGCCCATCTTCACGATCGCTATTCGAACGCCGCGTTTTAGAAGTTCAGAGGCCGCTTCTTGAGGATCAGAAATTCCAAGTGCGACTTGGCATTCTGCAATATTTCCAATTGCAATTGTACACAAGGAAATCGCATCTTGTGCTGCAGCCCTTGCCGCGTCGACGTCTGGCCAAAATGATGGCCGGTAATCTAAATCGATAATTGATTCTGACTTGCGGCCGCGTCGTTGTAGCCAAGTGATGGCGCTCTTTGCAGTTTCACCACTAGAGAGTGCGCATGCGCTCACCCAGAAAATCTTGGCCGCTAACAAAGATTCTGCATCGATATCGCTAACGATCAATTGTGTATCAGGTGCCTGTGGTTGGCGATGGAAAATAATTTTTGGATCCTCTGGTGGATCTTGTGACGCAAGTACAACTGGAGTCAGGCCGCTTTGCGCAACCTTAACGAAATCAGTATTTACGCCAAATTCTTTCAACTTATTTTGAACGTATTGCCCAAGTGGATCGACTCCGACCTTAGTAACTATGGCGCTGTTATGGCCCAACTTTGCTGCGGCTACTGCCACATTAGTTGGTGAGCCACCGATTGATTTATGGAAAGTTTGCGGCTGGCTAAAGGATGTATTTATCTGTTCAGCAAAAAGGTCAACGCTAATTCGACCAACGGTAATCAGGTCGAGTTGCATGAATTCCACAATCCTTTTCAAGGTTAACCTGCTCAAGATCTTCTGATTTATTGATACGAACTATATAGTGCAGACCTATCAACGTGGAAGCGGGAGATCGAGCGCCAAATGAAAATCGCTGTTATTGGTGCCGGACGCATGGGGGCGATACGCACTGAAGATCTCGTAAAAGTTGGCGCCGATGTGACCGTCTTTAATCGAACACTTGCTGGTGCAAAGACGCTAGCTGACAAATTCAATTCCCAACACGGTGAAATCTCCGATATTCAAAAATCCAAATTTGATGGCTATGTAGTAGCCACAGCAACAGATTCACATATTGGATTATTGGACAACTTAATTCCGTTGGGTAAGCCAATTCTTTGCGAAAAACCAATTTCCTTAACTGTTGAAGATACTGATTCTGTAATAGAAGTTTGCAAGAAATTTGGAACAGAGATTCAAGTTGGTTTTCAACGACGCTTTGATCCGCCGATTAGTAAAGCAGCCAATCTGGTTGCCGGTGGCGAAGTTGGAACTTTATATGCAATGCATATGTATGCTCATGATCATCTTCCATCCACGCTCGAGTTTCTCGAAGGTAGTGGCAGCATTTACCGTGATTTACATGTTCATGACTTTGATCTAATCAGATGGATAACTCAAAGCGAGATTTCCAAGGTTTATGCCACCCAAGCAGTGCGTGAACATAAGCAATATGCCAAGTACGACGATGCCGATGTTTCGCTTATCTCGTTAACAACAGCCAGCGGTGTTCAGGTGGCAATTACCGGAACACGCCACAATCCAGTTGGGCACGATGTGCGCATCGAAATCTTTGGCTCCAAGGATTCAATCTCAGTCGGGCTTAATCGCAAGACACCTATTCATGACATAGATGCCCAATTGAATTTCGCAGATATTAGGTATCAAGGATTTATCGAAAGATTTCGCGAAGCATTTGCAGCAGAAACTGCCGCCTTTTATGAATTTGCGCAAGGCAAAATTTCCAACCCATGTCCGCCTGAATCTGCTCGCGAGGCGTTGCGTGTTGCGATCGCTTGCGAGGAATCGATTAAAACTGGGGGCGCAGTAACCATTGCGCATTAGTTGGATAACTGTGGTGGGACGGGTCGGACTTGAACCGACGACGACCGAATTATGAGTTCGGGGCTCTAACCAACTGAGCTACCGTCCCTGGTGGGGATTAAGCGAACTTTACTGCACTTAAAGACCTGCCTTACCAAGTAATTGATTTAAATGTTCTAAGTGATGGTCAGCATGCGGCAACTCTTCGCGCGTATGTGTTGTTAAGACTCCGGCAACAGTGCACCCGGCCTCTTTTGCAGATGTCACACCACCTGGTGCATCTTCAATTGCCCAACACTGATCTGTCTGTAGACCTAAGCGATCGGCACCGAGAATAAATGGTTCTGGAAAGGGTTTACCGCGACTTACTTGATCAAAGGTAACTGAATTGGCAGGCATTGGAATTTTGCCAGCACGAGTGCGAGCAATTGCTAAATCGGTTGTACACGATGTCACGATTGTCCAAGGAATTTCGCGATCGTTTAATTCGGCCAGTAATGCCAGAGCACCTGGTACAGCGTGAACCCCTTCGATATCTGCAATTTCTAAATCAGTAACGCGGCGTATCCATTTCTGAATTTCTGCCTCTTCGCGATCTGGAATCACATTTCGTAAAGTTTGTTCCGCAGGAACTCCGTGATGACCAGCAAGTGCTTCAAGTGGAATACCAGCTTCATTTGCCATGGTGATCCAAGAGTTCATCACTGCAGCGGTTGAATCAACGAGCGTGCCATCTAGATCAAAGAGAAAGCCAATCTTTTTCAATTCTTACCTCTAGCTTTATTTGGATTTGGATCGCGTTGCATTCCACGGCGGCCCCAGAACTCCCACATTCCCATCACGCTTAGAACAAGTGCGAAACCAAAGAGTAAATCTTCGGCAGGTGCGGAGAAGATGCGAAGACCAACTATTGCATCAGGGCTATACATAACGATATTTTTTGAAGTCAGCCACCAATTTGTGAGTAATTGAAAAGGCAAAATAATTGCATATGAAGTCCAGAAGGCTGGGCGCGTCAGTAGTGAGTTTTTAAAGAGGAAGAGATCAGCCATCACAGCGATGGCGAAGGCGGTAATTGCAATATCGCTATAAATCATTGCCCGAACTCATCCTTGCGCCAATGTGGTTTTACCGTTGTTACACCTTCGATAGTCATGATCGCTGCCATGGGAATCACGATAAAGAAGAGGAATTCTTCAAGTGGGATGTTAAATGGACCATAGATGCCTAACATCTGTTCGCGGTCAAAGAACCAATGTCCCTGTGCGATGGCGTAGGCATCCCAAATTAAAAATAAGGCGCTAATTGGCAAGACGCTTAACGCAACTCGTTTTATGCGACGAATAACCCCAATCTTTAAGAAAACCTCAAGCCAAAAAGATCCGCAGATGGTGAAGATCAACATTGCCATGTAGTTCCATTTTTGCACGGGTAAATCCTCTCATGCATAAACCCAGTTCGCGCCTCGCGCTTTGGTAGTGTTACAGATATAAAGTATTAATCTGTGGGAAATGGGGGAGTTCGTGCCAGATCTGGAACTTGAGCTTCTCCTTAAAGTCAGAAAGTTTTCTCGATTTGCGATCGGCTTTGCAATCGTACTTTCTTTCATATTTGCGCAGTTAATTGAAAGCAGTGACATAACTTGGCAGGTAGTCGTGGCTTTGATTGCCTTGGCTGTCGGAATTCCACATGGCGCCCTCGATCACTTGGTAACAATGCCCCGGACTAGTTCGGCCAAGATGGCCTTGTTCATTCTTGGCTACGTTGCCGTGGCTATTGCAGCAGTGGTTGCACTATTAACTTGGAACGTAATCGGATTTATTGGTGTAGTTGTGATGAGCGCGGTGCACTTTGGTATTGGCGATGCTGCCTTTATCTCTGAGATTGATCGCAGATCCGTTGACCGAAAGTATTTCCAAAAATACTTATATGCAGCCGCTGCCGGTACTTTGCCCGTAGTTATTCCTTTGGTAAGTGAGAAAAGTAACTCAGCACTTGAGAAAGTAAACCCTCAGCTTTTAGATTGGCATCAAGGACTAAACAACGATCTGATGCTCTGGACCATGGTGTTGACCGCAATTGTGCTGCTGCGCTTGGTTCAGAAGCGACGCGATGGTGAGGCAATTGATCTGGTTCTGCTTTATTTATTGGCAGCTACCGCACCCCCACTTGTCGCATTTGCGGTCTATTTCGGATGTTGGCATGCCATGCGCCATACCGCGCGCTTGACGCTGACTCTGCCAAGTTCGCAAGCCGCGTTTGCAGAGGGAAATTTAAAGCGAGCATTTATCAAGGCTGTTTTACCAGGAACGCCAGCGCTGATTGGAACCTTTGTAGTTGCCACAGCGATCGTAATTTTCCGTGGTGGTTCACTCGGTGATCAATTCCTTTGGGTAACACTTGTTGTTGTTTGGGCACTAACGGTTCCGCATATGGCGGTCACCGCACGACTTGATCGAAAGGCACTTTCTTGAAGTTATTTCTGGTAATTGTTCTTATGCTAATTAATATCGCCCCAGCGCAGGCAGCGCCTGTATTTATCTTTCCAGTTGCTGACTGCGCAGTGGACTATGCCCGCGCGCATCATGATTATGCAGCCACCGATATCTTGGCAAAAAAGGGTTGCAAATTTGTCTCGCCGGTAAATGGTGTGATCGATGAAGTAAACCGTGTGGATAACTGGAGTGGAAAGACTAATCTTGGAATAGACCGTGGTGGGCTTTATGTATCCATAATTGGCGATGATGGAGTCAGGTATTACGGCTCTCACTTATCATCCGTTGTTGCATCTATCCAACCTGGCGTTGTTGTAAAAGCTGGACGGATTCTAGGAAAGATTGGTTCATCTGGCAGCGCACGTGGAACTGCGCCACATCTGCACTTTGGAATTTCTTGGCCAACTCCAACACAACCAAATGTTTGGTGGGTGCGTCGCGGCGTTGTTCTGCCGTTTAAGTATTTAGATGCGTGGAAAGCGGGCAAAGATTTGTCTCCAGTAAAAGATGTTGCTGCCGCACAAATGAAGTTTGGTGAGATTCCACCGCTTCCAAAGAAGTAGGAATTAAAAAACCCCGCCGCTTTCGCGACGGGGTTTTTTCTAAACTAAGTGTTATTAGTTAGCGTTCACTGCATCGGCCTGAGGACCCTTTGGACCCTGTACGACCTCGAATGAAACTGACTGACCCTCTTCAAGGGACTTGTAACCGTTTCCTTGGATTGCTGAGTAGTGAACGAATACATCTTGTCCGCCA
>WLPJ01000011.1 GCA_009698815.1 Actinomycetota bacterium
ACCAATATCCGGTTGCTCATAGGCTTTTAGAAAAATGTGATGCAGTGTTGCGAATTCCCGGTGAATCCAGAGGTGCAGATATTGAAATGGCTAGAGCCAAAGAATTAGGGAAAACCATATATATGAGCCTTGATGAGATTCCAAACGTGAGTTCCGGCTTATAGGTTGACTCTTCTTAAATAATCAAAAGTTACTGCGAGTAACTGAGAAGTTATGCAATAATTCGACTAACGATTGTTTGGTAGTAAATGGGAGTTGGCGTCATGCCGACTCCCTTTTGCTTTCCATAAAACTTTATACACAGGTGACTTGCTCACTGCTTTTTGGCGCCAGATTTAGATCTAACTTCACTTCCGTGATGGGGGCGTGTTGTAATTGGCAGCCTGTTCGTTTACCAAACAATCGGAGCGGGTTCAAACCCCGTCGTCTCCACCACAGTCTTAACTGTTTTAGCTCGATCTATTGGTAATGGTCAAAAGAGTTGCAGCAGATTTGCATGGGAGGGCCTCGAGAGATCGGGGCCTTTTTCCAATTTTCCGGCTGTGCACAAACCTGTATTTTCAATCACAATTCAGGCTCGAGTCTTTCTCAAACGCCGCATAAAAAGTCGCAACTGGTAAAGTTTCGGTATGCGCATGGTGCCCAAAAGCAACAAACAACTAGTTCTGCTCTTTGCCGTTTTCTTGACTGTATTTTCAAATGGAATTGTTTCAGCCCCTGCCACCGCTATCTCACATGCCAAAACTCTTAAAAATCTAGGTATGAATGAGACCATGTTTGCCCAGGGCATGATTCCTCATCATCAACAGGCCATAGATATGTCCAACATGGCACTTAAAAATAGTTCTAGCCCAGAAGTGAAGAAGTTGGCCAAGGCAATTATTTCTGCACAAGGAAAAGAGATGGCCCAGTTGAAGTATTGGCTGACCGCAACTAAGTCATCTATGACTATGGACCACGATATGGGTATGAGTGGCATGCTCCCTGATAGCGCAGTTAATTCCTTGAAAAAGCTCAAAGGGAGCAAATTCGACACTGCTTTTCTTCAATCGATGATTGCTCATCATGAAGGTGCGCTAGAGAGGGTTTCGATGCTCGATCGCACAAAAAATAGCGAAGCCAAAAAGATTGCAACTGATATCCAAAAGGGGCAATCATCTGAAATTACTCTGATGAAGAAGCTATTGGCTAAGAGTAAATAAGGTCGAAGGACCGCGAAAATGAAGAGAGCGATCTCCTTACTGCTTGTTGCCGCTTTCATGGCGCAGTCTGTTCAAGCACAGGCCGCTCCATCGGTAGCTTCCGTACAACGAGATATTGATCGTCTTCGAACGCTTGCTGCCGAAAAATATGAGGCAGCGAATGAGGCAAAAATACGTATCAAATCACTTCAACAGGAGACAGATACTCTTCAAAAGCGAGAGGCAGTTATCCAAGCAGATTTAGAGATAGCAAGTAAGGTTTTATCAAAAATTGCCATTTCCGCTTACCAGGGAAGTGGTTTTGGCCGCACATTTGAATTGCTATTTTCATCTGATCCAACACAGTATCTGTCTGATGCTTCGGTGCTCGAGAGTTTTAGTAAGGGATATTCGAAGCAAGTACGAGAATTTGCAGCAACAAAACAGAGAGTGCAAGCCACACAGTTAGTTCTCTCTGATCGAACATCGCTATTGATTGCCGAGGAAAAGCGCCTTAATCTCCAAGTGGCGCAAGCGAAGACTGCTTTACTCAAGGCAGAAAAACTTCTTAAATCGCTAGCGAAGGCAGATAGAGAACGTCTTCTCCGTGAAGAAGCCGATCGAGAAAATAAGATTTTGAATGACTCAAAAAGTTATGCCGCCTCTTACAAGGGCGACAACTCTCGTGGGTCCCTCGCTCTCAAATTTGCGCTAAAACAAATTGGTGATGTTTATGTCTGGGCAGCGGCCGGCCCGACGAGGTGGGATTGTTCTGGATTGACTATGCGAGCATTCCAAACAGCTGGCGTCTCGCTACCTCACTCATCGCGGGTACAAATTAGATATGGAAAGTCGGTTTCTTATGCAAATGTGAAGCCGGGAGATTTACTCTTCTTTGGTAAACCAATTAGCCATGTCTCAATTTATATGGGTGGCGGAAAGATGGTTCAAGCTCCGAGGCCAGGTAAAAAGGTTGAGGTAGTACCTTTGACGAAGAAGTTTGGAAGAAAACCATTTGTGGGGGCCAGAAGGTTATGAATTTCCTTAAATTGAAATCTCTAGCCACCTTGATTATTACTCTCTTAGTTGTGTCTGCCCAAGCACCTCCGAGTAACGCCACCAATCATAAGCCAACCCTTGCGCAGATTGAGGCGGCGAAAAAAGCAGAATTAGCGAAGAAAAAAATCGTAGATGAAGCCTTAAAGAAATTAGCGCGCGCAAAAGGAAATTTAAAGTTATTAAGCTCTATTGCCGATCAGGCTCAGAAAAAATATACAGCAGCAAAAGCAGATTTATTAGTTGCTACACGAGAGTTAAATTCTGCCAATGAATCCTACTTAGCGGCAGTGGCTGAAGTTTCTGCAACTCATCGCGAAATAGGAAAATTAGCAGCTCATGCATATATAAATGGAGGTGGAGTTGCTGACTTAGAATCTATCTTGAGTTCAAGTGGCCCTCAAGAAGTTATTGATAATTTATCAACTCTGGAAAATTTAGGCACTGGTAACAAAACCTCGCTCAAGAGATTTAAAGCTGCTGAAGACGTTGCACAGCGGGCTAAAGTAATTGCCGAAGAAGCAAAACAAAAGCAAGTGCTAGTAACCGAGCGCGTGGCATCAGCAAAAAAAGAGGCTGACGACGCCCAAATTGAACAACAGAAAGAAGTTAATAAACTTCAAGCAGTTCAAGATAAATTACAACGGGATCTCGCATCCGCCAAGAAAGTACGAATCACACTTGAGCAGAAACGTCAGCTCGCAATCTTGGAAGAGACTCGCGCTAACGAGGCAAGTAAAGTAAAGAATCAATCCAAAATTTGGAAAACTGGTGGGCCTACGGGTGCGACGAAGTCACGCACAACTGAAGAGCAGCGGCTTAAGGCTGTTGAATTTGCAAAGCGGCAAGTGCTGGCTAACAAACCATATATTTGGGGTAGCGAAGGACCTAACTCATTCGATTGTTCGGGACTTGTGTACGCCGCATATAAATACGCCGGGCTTGGTTGGCCGATTTGGGATCGCCTCAACTCAGGCTTGTTTTATACCTACACCAAGCAGATTCCACTTGCTGAAATGGAGCCAGGAGATTTAATTTTCTATTCATATAAGGGAACGCAGAGCACCATCCACCACATAAGTATTTATGCGGGTGGCGAAATGATGTGGGAGGCAAGATCAACTGCTACAGGTCTTAGGTATTCCAATATTTACAGCGTCTCCGGAATGATGCCATATGCGGGCCGAGTCTAGAAGTATCACGAACAATCGAGATTGAGGAAGAGATGAAAAAAGCAGAGGTTAAGAGTTTAAGGGTCGGTTTCTCTGCCTTCGCAATTATTGCGTTGATGGCGCTTAGCAATGGCGCAAGTGCAGAAACTCTTGATTCAGTATCACATATTCATCAGGTAAAAGTTGTAGAGAATAAAATGTTTGTCTTAACTCACGAGGGTCTTTTTGAGCTAGTTGGTAAGAATGATATGAAGCTTGTTGGGAAAGAGAAACTAGATGTTATGGGGTTTACAGCCTTAGGTAAGGCGCTCTTTGCAAGCGGACATCCTGCTCAAGGATCTAAAGCGCCAAACCCAATGGGACTCGTTAAATCTATTGATGGTGGGCTAAGTTGGAAAGCTATCTCCTTGGTTGGGAAAGTCGATTTCCACTTCCTGGAAGGTGCCGGAAGTGATCTATACGGTGCGGATTCACAGAGTGGAAATTTAATGTACTCGGCAGATTCCGGGAAGTCATGGCGTTCTTTAGGAGCAAACACATTTGCAGATATTGCAGTCTCACCCGAGATGTCGGGAACGGCTATTGCGCTGAAGAATTCCGAGTTAGTGTTTACTGAAAATGCTTTCAAGACAAGCTCTAAAATTAAGAGCGCTCTTAAGTTCACCCAGATTGAATGGCGTAATTCAGGTCTCTACGCTTTGAGTGGTAATTCGCTTTATAAATCCACAAATAAGGGTAGAACTTGGACTGAGCTCAGTAAATTTAAAGGTGCTCCAGGAATACTGAGCGCTAGTGATCAGCTGATGCTAGTAACTGTGGGCTCAGATATATATACATCATCAAGTGCTGGTCGAAAATTCAAAATAGTTGCCTAATCCGGCTTGCAGGGTGACTCTTAAATTTTTATAATTTAAAGGTAGTTACTGGAAATACCGCCGTCGAGCACGATGATTTGTCCGGTGATCCATGACGCTGCTTCGGAGGCGAGGAAGCAGGCAAGCCCCGCTGCATCTTCTGGAACTCCGAAACGTGCAAGAGGAACACGTTCTAGCCGAATCCGTCGCGCCTCGGGATCTGGAAAAAATTGCTCAACGTGTGCAGTCATGATTGGTCCCGGTGCTAGCGCATTAACGCGGATATTTTTACTTCCGAGTTGCACCGCCATTGAGCGAGTCAGCGATGAGATTGCTCCTTTGCTCGCTGCGTAAGCATCCTGCGGATAGGTGCATCCAATTACCGCTAGAAACGAACTCATATTGACCACAGCACCGCCACCCTCATTAGCGATATGTGGAACTGCGTACTTCGAGCAGAGCATTGTGCTGTGTAGATTGACGTTGCTGATGAAGTGCCACTGGTCAAGGTCTGCATCAAGAAACGATTTATCTTGGTGCGGCATAATTCCAGCGTTGTTAAATAAGGTATCCAATCCGCCAAAAGCATCAACTGCCTCACCAACAGCTCGCTGAACTTGCGTCTCATCGCTCACATCGGCGATGATCGCAACGGCTGTGCCACCTTGCGCCGTGATCATTCGAACGGTTTCTTCAGCTGCTTCAGTATTAATATCGACTACTGAAACCATTGCGCCTTCGCGCGAGAAGAGCAGGCTGCTTGCGCGTCCCAATGCGCCACCGCCGCCGGTAACGAATATCCGCTTGCCCTCCAACTGTTTCATGCACTGGCTCCTGATGGGAATCCATATAACTTCAAGGCGTTATCCCGCAGAATCATTTCGCCAGCACGGCGCGCTTCATTCGAACTTAAATCACCGTCCGCTACTAATTCACTGAGCACAGTACCGATTGCACGCCGACCTTCATGCGCTCCGATCCAGTGAAGTTCAGGCACCCGCACTCCATCTGAGCTATACATAAGTTTGGTGAACGGCGCAGAACCAAGTGCAGCGCGCGTTACTGATGTCATCTCACCAACCGATAAAAAAGGAATTCCATATGAAAGGTCAAGATATGCGTTGCCATAAATCGCAGCGAGATATGCGCCCTCGCGAAAATATGGCCAGCAGCTGTGCAGCAAAACAATCGGCATAGACCGGTAAGCCGGCTCCTCAAAAATGCTACGTAGTTCCAACGGTGAGGCTTGGCGAAGGTCGACATCTGGGTCGCCGTACCCGACATGGAATTGAACTGGCAGTTCTTGCGCAGCTGCAGATTCGAAGGCGAGGTGCAACAAAGTGTCAAGGAGCGGTTTGTGGCCAAGACGCACGGTGCCACTTGTTGTGAACTCCTTCCGTGCCTGAGTAAATGATTCCTGCGCTTCTTTTAATGACCATCGTTGGATCTGCAGCCCGGTGCGGTAGGCAGCGATGCTCTTGAAACCAACGAACCCTGCGCTTCGAACGCTGGAAAGTAATTGGTGGACGGCTCCTATGAAATCGTCATAAGTACCATGTTGCGTGATTAGTTTTTGAAATGTGACTTCGAGTCGGAGCAGCGCCACATAGTCGCTGCCGCTGGCAGTTCTAAATGCTTTAACATCCATCGCATTTTCTGGCGCAGGATATCCAGTATCAATTACAACGCCACCGATTGCGGCATCATGGAACAAGCGATTAACAAGGCTCTCAACGCTCTGCTGTTCGCGGACGCGCAATACCTCTTCTTCAGTTGTAACACCGTAAAACTTAGCCATCGCTCGGATAAGCCGGCGATAAAATGCCGTTTCTGCAACATCGCTTCTCTGAATCTGCGCATCTGGAGATTCAGTGAAGAAGCTCCGAAAAATGGCGATCTCGTTCTGCTGCACCGCTTCAATTGCATGGCAGTGGTTATCGATAACGCGGACATCGCTTAAATCAATAATTTGTGGCATCTTTCTTAGAACCGGTAGAAGTGGTTGCGGATCTCAAATTCCTCATCCTCCGCTGCGAATGCTTCAGCCTCGGATCTACGTATTGCTAGATAGCAACGAGAGAGTAAGTCACCCATCGTATCGAGAAGAAACTGGTCCTTCTCAAGTTCATCGAGTGCTGCGCCCATCGATGTCGGAAGAGGGCGGACCTTGCCACGTTTAAGTTCTTCTGGTGACAATCGAGTTGGGTCATGCTCGCACGGTTCGCCCGGTTCTAATTCGCGTTCGATCCCATCCAACCCACATGCAATCAAAGCGCCAAGTGAGAGGTAAGGATTGGCGCTTCCATCCGATGTTTTAAATTCGATGTTGTAACTCTGTTCTTCTCGTTTGTAGAACGGTGAACAAACGCGCAGAGCCGCTTCTTTATTATCGAATCCCCAGGCGGTCGTTGCCGATGCCCACGCACCTGGCTTCAATCGGCGGTAAGAGTTGTAACTCGGAACAGTAAGAGCAACTAGCGCGGGCAAGTGCTCGGCAACTCCGGCGATGAAATGTCGTCCAATCTTAGAAAGACCTCGCTCTGCGTTCTTGTCATAGAGCAGGCTGCGCTTACCCTCGAGATCCCAAAGACTGAAGTGCACATGTGCACCACTGCCGATTTGTTCAGGATATGGTTTTGGAGCAAAGGAGGCTAGAAGCCCATGTTGTAGCGCAACGCCACGGATAGTGTCGCGGAATTTCATTTGGTTATCGGCAGCACCCAACGCATCTGTATGTCGGATTGAGATCTCTTGTTGTCCCGCACCAAACTCGTTAATAGCCTGCTCGGCGAATATCCCCTGTGATTCAAGTGCATCCACTATTTCGACCATAAGTTTGGCATTAAGGTCATGACCGATCGGACTGTAAACCGGTGCGTGATCAACGAAGTCAAAGGGGACATAGCGTCCATTTTCTTCGCGCGCTAAGTAATATTCATTTTCGAATGTTGCTTGCACGGTCAACCCGAGGCCAGCTGCTCGCGCAATTACATCCTTCAAGTAAGAACGAGGACAGGCACCCCAATTTAGTCGGTCGTGACCGAGCTGATCACAGAGAACACTTGCGCTCGCTGGTACCCATGGAAGTACGCTAAATGTTGCAAGGTCGGGTACCAGTCTTATCTCACCGACCGGTTCCATTCCTTCCACATGAATTAACTGTTCAAGCATATTGATCGACATCTGTGCACGCGTCAAACTAACGCCTTCAAGAAGTTTGTGTTCGAGTTGTGCAACATGAATTGCTTTGGTGCGGGCGACGCCACTAACATCGCAATATTCGAAACGGATTAACTTCACGTTAGCTTTGTGTGCTGCGGCAACAATTTCTTGAATATTCATGTTCACAATCTATCTGCTCCAGGCCCACGGCCTAGAGCATCACATCTCCGCCGTTGGGGCCCAACGTTTGGCCGACATAGTACGAACCGTCCGAGGAGGCTAGTAGTAGCGCCGTCGGTGTTACCTCGTCGACACTCCCAAAGCGACCGATTGGTAGCTCGGCAAGTTTTGCACTGCGCCACGCTTCTGTCTCGCTGGCGAGCAGCGGTGTTTCGATAGGTCCAGGTGCGATGGCATTTACTAGAACGCCGCGGCGAGAAACTTCACGGGCTAGTGCCTTAGTAAAGCCTATAACACCTGCTTTGCTCGCTGAATAGTGCGCGACGGCACCACCACCGATCTGGCCGAGTTGCGAAGCAATGTTAATAATCCGGCCATCACCACGTTCAAGCATCTGGCCGATCAAGACTCGTGTGCAGAGAAAGGTGCCACGTAAATTTGTATTCACCACGCGATCCCAATCTTCAATTGGCATATCTTCAAGAAGTGATTCGGTGAAGATCCCCGCGTTATTCACGAGGATGTCAACGCGACCAAAGCGATCAAGCGACTGTGCAGCCATCGCACGCACACTAGCTTCATCGCTAACATCTGTGCGAACGAAGAGCACTTCACGCCCAAGTTTTTTAATTGCGGTGAGTACATCAGATGCTTGTGCCTCGGTGACCAGGTCGGCAATAACAATATTGGCGCCCTCGCTAGCAAATGTTATTGCGATGCCTTTGCCGATGCCCGAGGCTGCGCCGGTGATCAAGGCAATGCGACCTTCGAGCTTTCTCATTTATTTTCCCCTCGATTGTGAGCCGGATGGCTCTCCCAAACTGCGTTGATCTCCTCGGCGTTGGCTATGTCGAATCGATGTCGCATCAAGAACATAGATGCATCATGCTGTTCTCTGTCATCGCTACCAACAGCGTCTGCTGCGATAACAACATAGTGATCGTTAAACATCGCATCACGCGCCGTTGATTCTACGCATCCTTCTGTAGTGCAACCGCCGACAACGACTGTCTTAATGTCATTGCTTCGAAGTAGTAGTTCTAAGTTGGTTCCCCAAAAGGCACTTGATCTGTACTTGCTTACAACGAGTTCGCCCGGAAGAGGTGTGAACTCTTCAACGAACTCATGCCCTGGAGTGCCGGGAACGGTGTAACGCAATGGTGGTGCGTCTTGGCGCGCCACATTATGCATCCGCAAGTTAAAGCGAATCTGTGATGCCGAGTCGCTCATCCTTCCAGCCAGCGCTGTATTTTGGATATGCACAACAAGCACTCCGTTGCGACGAGCGGCGGCTAACAATGTTGCTAGCCGCGGACGCGATTCGGCGTACATCGAGAGATCAATTCCGAGCTTGCCAAACAAACCGTTCGGATCGATAAAGTCGTATTGCATATCGACAATGAGCAGCGCTGTATGTGCAGGGTCAGCGAGTTCGGCAAGTTCGGTAAAGACTTCTTTACCGTCGAAGTCGATCAAGTTCTCAGTCCTGAGTTAGCTCCAGGTTATTTATCGGAATCTTCTTCAGCGACAAAGGTACCGATGGCAGCAATCTTCTGAGGAGATTTTGCACGGTAGTAAAGGAAGAGCGCAGTTCCGATGGCGAGCCAAATCAGCACAATCCATGGGACGAGGTTATATGGGTAGGACGCGTTAGGGTTGCTTACTGCATAGAGCGGATACAAAAGTGCAGTTACGCCCAGCAGTGGCAAAATCAAGTGCTTAAGTATTGTCCGCTCAGCATCACGCCAGAAGTATCGGATTAGCGCGATATTGCTCATGATGTAGACGATCACGATCGCGACTGTGCCGATAGTGCCTGTGAAACCGTAGGCACCTGTCGCACCTGGTCCGAGCCAGATACCTGTACCCATACCAACTACAACAGTGAAGATAGTTTGCACAACGATGGATCTAAATGGTGAATGCCAGTTAGTGTGAACTCGGCCGAGAGAAGCTGGAAGAACTTGGTCGCGTCCCATAGAGAACATAACTCGCACTGTGGTGTTGTGGATGGCGAGGAAACAGCTGAAGATGCCGGCAATTGCGGCGAGCTGGATCGGCTGCAGAAGCCAAGGAGTCATTTCTGCACCAAGAGTTACGAATGGGTTAGCGTCTTTGAGGAATGCATCCAATTTGGCTGGGTCATTTAATCCATAGCCTGCGGTTAGTGAATACATCAATAATACGTAGAAGACACCAACAGCACCGAGGGCACCAGTGATGGCGTAGGGAATGCTGCGGCGAGGATGGTGAGTCTCTTCACCCAAAGTTGCTGCTGCATCAAAACCGATAAATGACAGGATTCCAAAAACTACTCCAAGGCCGACGCCAGAGAAACCGGTAGGCGCAGAAGATGGATAAAATACTGCTGGTGTGTTTCCGTCCCCGGCAAGGGCAATTGCAGTTGCACCCAAGATAAGGAAAATTACTACCTCGATAACTAGTAGAGCAAGATCGACGTTGACAGAGGCCTTGATGCTTCGCACCGAGAGACCAAAAACAATTGCCATTGCGCCAATGCTGAACAACCACCATGGAATATCTGTGTTAAATGTTGCTGCGACATAGTCGTGGAGGAAGGCACCGAAGGCTGTAAATAGGCCCGGTGCCAAAACTGCGTAGCCAATCCAGAAGAGCCAACCAGTGTAAAAACCAGCTCCAGATCCAAGACCCTTTGAGTTAAAAGTATAAAAAGAGCCAGCTGATGGTAAACGACGAGAGAACTGCACGACTGTGTTTCCAACGAATGCGCAGGAGATGAATGCAATGAGGAAAGAAAGTGGCAACGCGGCTCCCGCAGCGGCACCTCCAGCAGGGGCATTAAGTACAACTGCCAGCA
The DNA here is from genome assembly GCA_009698815.1 of Actinomycetota bacterium. GTDB lineage: Bacteria > Actinomycetota > Actinomycetes > Nanopelagicales > Nanopelagicaceae > Planktophila. The sequence goes on from WLPJ01000011.1 coordinate 10,445, forward strand.
CCGGCGCCATTGCGGCTGCGGATAAAGCGATGGCATTTGGAACCGTGAGAACTCCGCGCTTTAGGCGGTGTGGCGCATGCGATGATCCGGACTGCTGGTTTGTACTAGACATTAATGGCTCCTACTCTGAGTGAAATCGGACTAATAATGGGTGTTTTTAACTATAAGTCATGCTTTCAAAATAGGCAACGGGTATCCCTAGGTTTTGACCAAGTTTTTTGCGCTTCTTGATTAACCGCCAAGGTCAGATCGACTGCTGCTTTGGTCAAGATTGCGAGACCAAAGCAGGTAGTCACGTATCTACTTATCGGGATTAGGAACTGTCACGTCGCGGACGAATGATTCAAGATCATTTACTGATTGCAAGAAGCCGCGCAGCGTGCGAAGCGTGGCGCCGAAGTTGGTAAATTCATCAACTTTTAAGCCATCTGCGTCATACATCTTGCGGAATTCAGGCAAGTTATCAAGCATTGGTTGCAAGATGCGTGGATAAACAGGCTCATCGATGCTATTTGGATTTGGCATGATGCCGGCCTTATTAATCTTTACCTGCCAACCGTAAGGGGGAGAGATAACGCAATCTCCACCGATAATCTGGCTCCAGTGCATGTGATTGCGAAAGGCTGCAGATAGCAAGCGAGTGCGGTAACCGCGCTCTTTGTAAATTCTGTGTGCGTACTTAAATACAGCAACGCCAGCCCATTCCATAATTCCTGGATCAAGCATCACACCTGATTTTTCTGCTGAAACTTTTACCCAGTCATCAACGCGGCCCACCATGATTGTGCAGACAGGACCCATCTGTGAAATATCTAGACCTTCGGCTTCGCGGCGCTTGAGCCCACGTTCAATCGCCTCAGCAACTGCAATTGTTTGTGCGACAGAGAAAGAAACGGTCGCGTTAAGGCTTACTCCTGCGTATGTGGCTTCTTCGAAGGCGCTGATCGCTTCGAAAGTTACAGGAATCTTTACAATTATATTTTTAGCAAGTTTGGAGAATTCAATCGCTTGCTCAGTAAGCGCCTTGGCATCTCGGAAATTTCTTGGGTCAGTCTGGATCGATAGGCGCCCATTGCGACCGTTGTATTTTTCAAATTCTGGTTCGAGAATCTTTGCTGCGTTAAGTGAAAGCTCTTTCACCATCGCCCAACCGATTGCATCATCGGTTGCTGCTGGATTGGCTTTGGCGTAATCCTTTATGCGCCCAACCCAGAAATCTTTATCTGCCTTAATCGCACTGAGTGCTATGACCGGGTTGCAGGTTGCTCCGACGATTCCCCATGTCAGGGCATCTTTTAATTCTTTTGGATCAGCCGAGTCATTCCACAGAACTGTTTGTGAGTTTTCCTTCATAAACAAGAATGGCGACTGAGACATTTTTCCTCCGTTGAGCGTTACTGAGTACATGTAACTCTAATTGCAAGTGAGGTTTTAGTAAACTCACGCCGTATCACGCATCCAAAATCAATTGTGGGAGCCTAGGAGATAATTAAATTTAGACCTGCGGCGACTGCCGTGACAAGAGTAATCTTCTGAAATAGTTCTAGATCAATTTTATTTACCAATTTTCTACCCAAAATCGCACCAACAGGTACGGCGGGTAACGCTGGAAATATGTATTGAAACGATTGGAAATCAAGAAGACCAAGACCTAAAGTAAATGGCACCTTAAATACGTTGATCACGAAGAAAAACCATGCAGTATTTCCTAGAAAATTCATAACTGAATTACGACGCATGAGTAAATAGATACTCATAGGTGGACCACCTGAGTTAGCCACCATGCTCATAAAGCCAGCCATATACCCCAAGACGATCCGAAGTGGTTTTGGATACTTTAAACTTATATCGATATCTTGGCGCTGCAAGCGCTGGCTTATTGGATAGAAAACAACCAAGAGAAGAACTATCCAACCGATTGTCTTCTTCAGTGACTCATCTGAAGAGTGCGATAAGAAATAGGCACCAACAATTACTCCGGCTATCACCGGCCAAATCAATTTCTGCAGCATTTTCCATTCGACATGTTTTTTATATACGCCAATTGCGAAGAAGTCTCCAACAATCAAAAGTACTAACAAGACTCCAGTTGATTCCTTAGCTGGCATAATTGTTGCTAGTAGCGCAGCGTTTACCATGCCGATTCCGCCGATTGCGGTCTTTGATAAACCAATCAAAAAGCCGATTAGTATCAAGAGAAGAATAAGACCCAGGCTCATAATGAATTGAGTCTAAGCGTTCAAGCGCTATTCTTTTCACTATTGCAAGGTGGGCGCCCGAGAAAGAGGATTAAATGCTGGAAGCGATCTTCTTAGGCGCCTTGCAAGGTTTAACGGAATTTCTTCCAATCTCATCTAGCGCTCACATTCGAATTGCTGGAGAGCTATTTGGAACCAATGCGGATCCAGGTGCAACCTTCACAGCGATTACTCAAATCGGTACGGAACTCGCTGTTTTAATTTATTTCAGAAAAGATATTTTGCGCATCGCATTGGCTTGGATGAATCAAATTTCTCGTCGGAAGTTGCAAGGCGATGAAGTGCGCGATGCTCGTATGGGTTGGCTAATTATTATTGGATCGTTGCCGATCGTTGTATTGGGTTACCTTGGCCAAGATTTGATTCGAGATAATTTCCGTTCACTCTGGTTGATCGCAATTGTGCTAATTGTCTTTGGCATTATTCTCGGTATTGCAGATAAGTATGGGAAAACCGAACGCCAATTGCATGAGTTAACTCCAGCCCACGGAATTCTTTATGGCTTAGCACAATCACTTGCGCTGGTGCCAGGTGTATCGCGCTCTGGTGCAACTATTGCGATGGGACGCTTTCTTGGTTACAGCCGTGAAGCCGCGCTTCGTTATTCATTCCTTTTGGCACTGCCAGCAGTATTCGGCAGCGGCTTGTATGAACTAAAAGGTGCGATCGCAGATTCTTCCGCCAATCAAGTCTTTTCACTACCCGAAACCATGGTCGCCACCGCTATCGCATTCGTAATCGGATATGCCGTCATTGCCTGGATCCTAAAATATGTAACAACTAAGAGCTTTGCGCCATTTATTGCCTATCGAATTGGGTTGGGTTCACTGCTCCTAATCGCCCTATCTACTGGAATGATCTCCTAATGAAGAATTGGTCGGGCACGGTAACTTTTGCAGATTCGCAAACATTTGCTCCTGCTACAACTGCAGAATTAGCGCAAATTGTTGCGACAAACCCAAAGGTCCGCGCTAGAGGCAGCGCCCATTGCTTTAATGCAATGGCAGATACCGATGCAATTTCGGTTACCTTTGAAAACTTGCCGCAGGATTTGGTAATCAATAAAGAAAAACAGATAGTTACCGTTTCCGCAGGAATCAAATATGGTGAATTAGCCGTGGCACTAGAAAAGCGAGGCTGGGCGCTGCACAACATGGCATCACTGCCACATATTTCGGTGGCAGGTGCGATTGCAACTGCGACGCATGGTTCGGGTGTTGGAAATGGAAATCTAGCCACAGCAGTTCGAGGGCTCGAAATTGTTCTGCCAGATGGAAGTATCAAGAAAATAACTTTGGAAAGCCCTGAGTTTGCTGGATATTTGGTTGGGCTAGGTGTTGCAGGAATAGTTATAAAGGTAGATTTAGCGATCGAGCCAACTTTTAATATTGAACAAACTGTTTATCGCGGAATGTCGCGAGAAACGTATGCCGCAAATCTTGATGAAATCATGTCACTTGCATACAGCGTCAGTTATTTCACAACTTGGGCAGCAGCCGGCGGGGGAGAAGTTTGGGCAAAGTTTCGCAGCGGATCTGTTGCACCAGAAACTTTATTTGAAGCGTATCCCGCAACATCTAATCGCCATCCTTTGCCGGGTTTGGATCCAGAACCTTGCACAGAACAGCTGGCTGTTAGTGGGCCATGGCACCTGCGTTTGCCACATTTTAAAATGGAGTTCACACCAAGTGCTGGCGATGAGATTCAAAGTGAGTTCTTTGTCGATCGCAAAGATGCACCGGCTGCAATCGCTGCCCTTGAGAAAATCGCCCCTCAGATAAGCGAGATTTTATGGGTTACCGAAATACGTGCGATCGCTGCAGATGAGCTTTGGATGAGTCCGCACTATCAGCGCGATTGCATTGGTATTCACTTCACCTGGAAGAAAGTCGATGCCGTGTATGAGTTTGTAAAGGTCGTTGAAGCGGTTTTAGCGCCATTTAACTATCGCCCACACATGGGCAAAGTTTATTCGGCATCCCCTGAATACATTCGCTCGGTTATGCCAAAGATGAGCGAGTTTGTACGATTGGTAAAAGAGATTGACCCGATGAATAAATTTGGAAATGCAATGACCGACAATCTATTAGGTCGTTAAATCTCTAACTTATAGCCGAGTCCACGAATAGTGTGGATGATTGTTGGGTTTGCTGGGTCTGCTTCAACTTTTGCACGCAAGCGCTTGATGTGAACATCAAGAGTCTTGGTATCGCCGAAATAATCATTTCCCCACACACGATCAATTAGTTGGCTACGAGTTAACACGCGACCACTGTTGCGCATCAAATACTCAAGTAATTCAAATTCTTTGAGCGGGAAAGTAACGGCAATTGAATTAACGGTTACATGGTGCTTATCTAAATCCATTCGAATTGGTCCGGCAGTGAGTTCTTGATTTTCATCGTAATTGGATTGATCACCCGAGTTGCGACGCATGACAGCTTTCATACGCGCAAGCAGTTCGCGAGATGAGTAAGGCTTGGTTACGTAATCATCGGCGCCAAGTTCTAGTCCAACCACCTTATCGATCTCAGAATCTTTAGCAGTCAACATAATGATTGGAACTTGTGATGTGCTGCGGATAACGCGACAAACTTCGGTGCCTGAAACTTCAGGAATCATGAGATCGAGAAGAATTAAATCCGGTGAAAATGAGTTAAATGACTCAATTGCATCTTTTCCATTTACTGCTACTTGAACCTCGTAGCTCTCTTTCTTGAGCAGATAAGCGAGTGCATCAGAGAAAGAGATTTCATCTTCGACTATAAGTACTTTGGTCATTTGTGATCCTCTATTGATTCGTGGATTGGAAGGCGAATAGTGAAAGTGCTACCCACGTTTTCAGAGCTCCACACGGATATTTCGCCACCGTGCTTTGTAACAATATGTTTTACGATAGAAAGACCGAGTCCAGTTCCACCTGTTTCCCGCGAACGTGCTGGATCTACGCGGTAAAAGCGTTCGAATATTCTTTCTACTTCAACTTCGGGAATTCCTATTCCTTGATCAGAGACAGCGATAGATAAGATGCCATTTTCGGCAGAGGTGCTTACCGAAACCTTTGTTCCTGCAGGTGAGTAATTAATTGCATTTTCAATCAGATTATGGATAGCCATTGTCATCTGACCACGATCTCCTTGAAGAAAACCATCTACTGACTCTTGAAAATACAAATTTATTTTTCGTGAATCAGCCGTTGTGCGGCACTGATCAAGAGCCTCTTTAATCAAATCTGAAGCAAGCAAAATTTCTGCCTCATGCAACGGATCTGAATCTTGAACTCGTGAGAGTTGAATAATTTCTTGTACAAGATCAGTCAAGCGTTTTGCTTCTATCTGCATGCGAGATGCAAATTTAGTCACTGCCTCTGAGTCATCTTTAGCTTCCATGACAGCTTCACTTAGCAATGAGAGCGCACCAATTGGAGTCTTTAGCTCATGTGAAATGTTTGCAACAAAATCTCGGCGCACTTCGTGCACACGTTGGGCTTCACTTTCATCTCGCAACATAACCAAGACAAGTTCACCTTCGGAAAGTGGAATTACATTTACGGTGATTTCACGTTTGCCTTCACCGATCGGTCCACGAGCAATTTCAATAGTTCCGGTTTGTTTCACATTTGTGCGGCGTACTACGCGAATTGATGCCAGCAGTTCTTCGCTTTGGATGCGCCCATCGCGCAAAATGCCGAGTTTTTCGGCCTCGGAATTCGCAAAAATCGCAATCTCACCTGGCGCGATAATCAGGCTCGCGCCATCTAACTGGTTGAGCGTATTGAGCAGGAGCATAGGTAGATCACGCCTTTCTTGCGTATTTATACTCTTCTCGCGGCGCCACATGTGGAAAGCCTAGCCCCATGTCGCACCAGTTCACCGTCCGTTCACCTAATGGATTGACTCCATTCAACCGGTGCGCCTAGCGTGCGGTCATGCCTCTAATTAGATCCGTATTCCAAGATGAACTAGATAGCGTCTCGCAAACCCTCTTTGAATTAAGTGTGATGGTTTCGGACTCCATGGCCAGAGCGACAAAGTCTGTAATGACAAAAGATTTGAAGTTGGCCGAAGAAGTTATTACCTCTGATGAAAAAATTGATACCGTACAACACGATTTGGATGCACGAATTATTGACATCATCGCAAGACAACAACCAGTTGCTTCAGATCTTCGCGCACTTGTGACTGCACTTCGTATGTCTGCCGACCTTGAACGTATGGGCGATCTAGCACACCACGTTGCAAAGCTTGTCCGGTTTCGCCATCCAGGCAGTGTTGTTCCAGCGGAACTACTTTCCTTAGTTGAAGCAATCGGCGAAACTGCAGAGAAGATTGCCACCAAGACCGGTGTTGTTATTTCAACTCGCGATGTATCACTTGCCGCACAGGTTGAAAAAGATGATGATGAGATGGATGAGCTGCATCGCAAGCTAATCTCCACACTAGTTGAACCGTCTTGGCCACACGGTGTGGAAACAGCGATTGACTTAACTTTGCTTGGCCGTTACTACGAGCGTTATGCAGACCACGCAGTTTCGGTTGCACGTCGAGTTATCTTCTTGGTGACAGGAAAGTTTGCATAATATGTCGATAACAACTTTGATCCCAAGTCCCCGGGATATCACTACCGAACCACGTCGTTCAGATAAAGTTTTCCGCGGCGTTGTTACAGGTGGAGGCTTATCTTCACTTGTAATTTTAGGTTTGATTGCGCTTTTCTTGGCATATCGTGGTTTCGAAGTTTTAAAGCAAGAGGGATTGGGCTTTATCACCAATGCTGAATGGTCGATCACCCTCGATGAATCTGCCAACGTGGTTGAAAGTAATTTTGGCCTTTCCGCCATGTTGGTCGGAACAATCCTTTGTTCACTGGTTGCGGTCGTAATTGCCGTTCCAATCTCAGTGTTTTCAGCCCTTTACCTAAACTTCTACGCACCAGGTTGGCTAAAGAAAATACTTGTTGCGGTAATTGACATGATGGCCGCATTCCCGTCAATCCTCTTTGGCATCTGGGGCTTCCTGGTTCTGATGCCGAGCGTTGAATACTGGGGAAAGCTAATAAATAAATATTTAGGCTGGATCCCGCTATTTGAAGTAAAGCCATATTTCTTTACACGCTCACCATTTGTGGCTGGTGTTGTGCTTGCAATCATGATCATTCCGATCATCACATCAGTTTCGCGTGAAATATTTGCGCAGGCTCCACTTGATCGAATTCAAGCCGCCTTCGCACTTGGTGCAACTCGTTGGGCAATGATTAAGGCGGTCGTAATTCCACATGGTCGCAGTGGAGTTGTCGGCGGAGCGATGCTTGGTCTTGGTCGCGCCATGGGTGAAACTGTTGCCGTTTACACAGTGTTAAACATTGTTTTTCAGATTAACTGGCATGTTCTTCTGGGTGCCGGTGGAAACGTTGCTTCTCTAATTATCCTTAAGTTTGGTGAAGCTAGCGCTTATGAAATTAAAGCTCTAATGGCTGCTGGATTAGTTCTTTTCTTCTTAACGCTTTCCGTAAACGCAGCTGCAAACTTCATTGTTAAGCGAACTGGAAAGTCGGGACGATGACCGCCGTAGCAACTCCGCAAAAGCCTTGGGCTAAACGACCAGTAGATCGAATCCGAGAATTCGGGTTTTTGATTGCAGCAGTTATCTTCGCCTTTGGATTCGTTGCTGCAACTGAGATGAAGGGGAAATTAGCCTACGCCTTCATTTTCTTCGTCGCTTATGGCGTTTTTACTTCCACATTTGCATTTATCAGTCGCGGGGCGCCTGCGGCAAAAGATTTGCTTATTAGCACTTTAGTTTCACTTGGTGCGGTGTTAACGGTATTACCAATTGCCAGTATTTTCTTTACTGTCCTTCAAAAGGGGCTGCCAGGGCTACATTTTGGGCTACTGACAAATGATATGTCGATGGCAACATCGACTGATCCAATCGCAACTGGTGGAATATTGCATGCCATCACCGGAACCTTAACCTTAGTAACTCTTGCACTCTTCATGAGTGTTCCGATTGGAATTTTGACCGCACTTTATTTAACTGAAGTTAAGGGCAGGTTCGCTGGACCGATTCGCTTCTTGGTTCAGGCGATGTCAGGTGTTCCATCAATTGTGGCAGGGCTATTTATTCTCTCAGCAATTTTATATACGATTACAAAAGATTACTCTGCTTTAATGGGCGCACTTGCTCTTACAATTTTGATGATTCCAACTATTGCGAGAACATCCGAGGAAGTCTTATTGCTCATTCCTAACGACTTGCGTGAAGCTGGTACCGCACTTGGAGGAACACAATGGCGAACAGTTGCCATGATTGTTCTACCAGCGGCGCGCAGCGGATTAATGACAGCAATAATCCTCGGAGTTGCTCGCATCGCTGGAGAAACAGCGCCAATTTTATTGCTCACTGGCGGTGGTGACAAAGTAAATCCAAACCCATTTAGTGGCTCTGTTGGTTCAATGCCGTATTACATTTGGAAAGCTTTTAACGCTGGATCCCCAGAAGCTATAACTCGTGCGTGGGCAGGTCTTCTAGTTTTGATGATTGTTGTTCTGATCCTGTTCTTGGCAGCACGCGCTCTATCAAACCGAAAGGTTTCCCAATGATCCAGACTCCTGAAAGCGAGAAAGAAATGTCCACATCTGCGCAGCCCAGCTCATTGGCAAGTGTCGCAAATGCAAAGCAGGCACGTACTCAACCAACTCAGGCAACTGGAACTGGCTTAGAAGCGCGCGGGATTCACGCATGGTTTGGTAAGAATCACGTACTCGCAAATATAAATCTGGACTTTGCCGCAGGTTCGGTAACCGCACTAATCGGGCCGTCGGGTTGCGGTAAATCAACCTTTATCCGCACGCTCAACCGTATGCACGAATTTATTCCGGGGGCGGCGATGGCCGGTGAAGTATTACTTGATGGAAAAGAAGTTTATGCCCCAGGTGTTGACGTGACGAAGATTCGTTTGCAAATCGGTATGGTCTTTCAAAAGCCAAACCCATTCCCATCGATGACAATTGGCGAAAATGTGCTTTCAGGTCTTAAGTTGGCTCAACTAAAAGTTGAAAATAAAGACGAGTTATTAGAATCATGCTTGGTTCGCGCTGGTCTTTGGAATGAAGTGAAAGATCGACTAGATGCCCATGGTGGATCTCTCTCCGGTGGACAACAGCAACGTTTGTGTATAGCCCGCGCATTGGCGGTAAGCCCACAAGTTCTCTTAATGGATGAACCATGTTCGGCACTCGATCCGGGATCAACTCTGCGAATCGAAGACACTATTCGTGAACTTTCAGATTCAATGACCATTGTGATTGTTACCCACAATATGCAGCAGGCGGCACGCGTCTCTGATTACACCGCTTTCTTCTTATCTGATGGCGGCCCAGGTGAAATGATCGAAGTTGCCCGCACTAGCGAGATTTTCTCTCAGCCTAAAGATCAACGCACTGAGAATTACGTCACCGGCCGTTTCGGGTAAGCGTTACCTGCTGTTCACCTAATAGTTAACCAACGTTTGCCAGCGAGGCGTATTTAGTTAACCGCAGGTACCTAGTTTTCTCCTAGCACGTCACCTATATCTAATAAGGGGAAAATTAATGAAAGTTTCAATGCTCGCAAAATCTGCAGCAGTCGCACTCGTTTTTGGGCTTGTCGCCTCGACACCAGCTCACGCAGTAGATCTACAGGGTTCTGGTGCATCATTCCCAGCACTTCTTATCGAAGCCTGCAAGGCTCCATTTGCTACCGCTTCAGGTCATTCATTCACATACGCAGCATCTGGTTCAGGTGCTGGTCGTACAAACTCCGACAAATCTGTTGGAGATTTCTGGTTCTCAGATGCAGCGCACACAGCAACTACAAAGCGTTCTAGCATCATTCACGTTCCAGTAGTAGCAGCACCAATCGGAATTTTGCACAACCTTCCATCACGTAACACGCTTTCACTTTCAGCAACAACAATTGCTGGCATCTTCGCTGGAACAATTACACGTTGGAACGATGCAGCGATTGTGAAAGATAACAATCGTGCGTACGACAAGATTGTTTATAAGACAAAGAATGGTGAGCTTGTTAAAGATGCAAGTGGTCAGCCAGTCGTTGCCAAGAAAATCGCAACAACTACTCGCTACACACTTCCAGATAAGCCAATCAAGGTTATCTACCGTTCAGATTCTTCAGGTACTTCAGAAAACTTCACAAACTACTTAAACAAGTCTGCAGCATCAGTTTGGACAAAGGCCAAGGCTTCTGTCTTCACAAGCTCGTTCCCAGGTAATATCAACTCACCTGAAAACTTGGGTCGCATCGTTGGAGCTTCATCTTCAACTGGCGTTTCTCAACTAGCTGGAAAGACTCCTTATTCAATTACGTATGCAGAAGTTAACTACGCTGTTGCAAATAAGTTGAAGGTTGCACACGTAATCAACCCAGCAGGAAGCGCTGTAGAGCCAACTTCTATCAGCACTTCAGCATTCCTTGCTCAAGCAGCAGTTGATGCAAACGGTATCTTGACTTTCGATTATGCAACTAAGGAAGCAGGCGCTTACACACTTGGTATCGTCTCTTACCTACTTGCAGATACTGCATACCCAGATAAGACACGCGCAGCAGCTGTAAAGGCTCTTGCAAACTACGTCCTATCGCCAACATGCGCTAAGGACAAAGGCGCAGCACTTGGATTCAGCGTTATCGACGGTGAGTTCAAGAAGAAGGCAGATGCACAGATCGCAAAGATCGGTTAATTCTTAACCTAAACACGAGGGGAAACGGCCAGGGAAACCTGGCCGTTTTTCTTTTGCCCTAAACTCGGTCAATGCAGATTCGGCTAGCTATTCCAAGTGATGTTGAAGATATTCATCGTTTAATCTACGAGCTAGCCGTATATGAAAAAGCGCCAGAGCAGATGGTTGCAACGATAGACCAGATTAATGGCTCTTTATTTAACAATCAGCCAGTTGCTTTCTGCCATGTTGCTGAGGTCGATGGCAAGATCGTTGGTATTGCGCTGTGGTTCTTAAATTACTCAACATGGCTGGGCAAACCCGGAATTTATTTAGAAGATTTGTTTGTACAACCTGAATATCGCGGCCACGGAATTGGTAAAGGTTTTATGAAGACCTTGGCGCAACTTTGTATCGAACGCGGATATGAACGCTTTCAATGGTGGGTCCTTGATTGGAATGAGCCATCAATTGAGTTCTATAAATCATTTGGCGCAGTGCCTATGGATGAATGGACAGTTTTCAGACTTTCTGGCGGTGCGTTAAAGAAATTTGCTAACGAGGGTTAACGACTCTAAAGCGAGCAAGTGTTGGATCTGTTGCATAGGCGATACGGACACCTGCCTTTTGAGATGCAACTAACCCGCTAACAATCTGCTCAGTTAACAGTTCACCGGGTGCGATAACGGCAACGCCTGGGGGATAAGGTGCGATCAAATCTGCGGAGACTCGCCCAATTGCATCGCTGGCCGTAACCATTTGAGTATCAGCGAAATAAGCATCGCGCATTGAGATCTTTACTTGCGGCACAACTGACCAACTCAGTGCGGTCGCACTTGGTCGAGGAGTGCTTTGCAGTGATTTCAAAATAGGAACAAGAACCATTGCCAGCTTTTGAAAATCAGCTATGGTGTCGGCAAGTGTTGCTAGAAATACGATGGTGTCGCGATCGGCCATCTCAACTCTTATGCCACGTTCAATTAGCGCCCGTTCGATCTCAACGCCAGCTGCGCCTAATTGATTGGCACGCAAGACAACTTTGGCTGGATCAAAGCGCCCGCTTGGGAAATCGCTGGCGATTAAGAAAATTGGTAAATCAAAGTTGGCCTGTACGGCCAGTTTAAATTCGGTCACGTTAGTTAGTAGCGCGCCTAATAACTCTTGCCCACGGGTCTGCAATAGCGCACGGACTGCATCAATTGATGCCAGGGGAGCACCAGCAGGAGAGGTTGTGTGAGTTGTTTCAAAACTCTGTTCCAGGCGATCGGCACTGAGCAATGTTGTGCGGGCCAATAAGAGCGCAGATGCACTGTAACCCGGCAAGGCTTTATGAACACTGGTGATTAAAGCATCGGCGCCAAGTTGCATAACATGTTTTGGATACGCATCGTGAAAACCAAAGTGTCCGCCCCAAGCGGCATCAACAATTACCGGAATCGAATTTGCATGAGCACTGGCAATAAGTGGGGCAATATCCGAGATAGTTCCCAAATATCCAGGCTCGGTGAGCAGAAGCGCAATTGGCTTTTGCTCAAGTACGCGTTCAAACTCAGAGAGGGCAATTCCCGTAGGAACACCTGTTGCGGCATCGATTTCAGGTGACAGCCATATCGGTTCTAACCCTGCTAAAACCAGCGCGCTTAGAACAGAACGATGGGCTGTGCGACTTAAGGCAACTTTGTCACCTGGTTTACCGAGCGCCAGGATTACAGCTTGGTTTGCATGAGTTGATCCACCAGTTGAAAAGCGCGCAAAATCTGCGCCCCAAAAGTCGGCTGCAATGGATTCAGCCTTGCTTAAAATTTGATTAGTTAACTTGATCTCATCTAAGCCGCCATATAAAGGTATGTCAGCATCAACAACAGCTCCGAGCGCAGGATCAATCTGTGATGCGCGTTGCTTATGACCAGGAATCGTGAAAGGAGTGTGGCTACCTTCAAAGTAAGAGAGGTAAGCATCGAGCAGTGGAGCGCTCTTACGGAGTTCAGAATTGATCTTCACTAGCTGAGCCTAACTTGTCACGGCGCAGAAGTTAAAAAGAAGGCTCTATAATTTAGCCATGACATCAAAGGACCCTCTCCCGCAATCTCGTCACTTGGCAACCGAAATTCCTGGTCCCAAATCACTTGAATTAATTGCGCGCCGCAAAGAAGCGGTCTCTGCAGGGCTAGGCATGGCGATTCCCGCATTTATCGAACGCGGTGAAGGTGCGATTTTGCAAGATGTCGATGGCAACCGAATTATTGATCTTGGCGCAGGTATCGGTGTTGTAAATGTAGGAAATGCTGCCCCTCGCGTTGTTGCTCGCGTGGTTGAAGCGGTACAAGCTTTTACACATACCAACTTCACCACCGCCCCATACATGGGCTACGTCGAAGTATGCGAAGCCTTAAATCGAATTACCCCTGGCACACATAAGAAGAAATCAATTTTGCAAAACTCTGGCGCTGAAGCAGTTGAAAATGCCATCAAGATTGCCCGTCATTCCACAAAGCGTCCGGCCATCATTGTTTTCGAACATGCTTATCATGGACGTACAAATTTAACGATGGCACTTACTGCAAAGAATGTTCCATATAAGGAAGGCTTTGGACCATTTGCCAACGAGATCTACCGCATGCCGATGCCTTACTCCTTCCACTATGAAGGAAATAAAGCAACTATGGCTCAAGATTTTCTTGACGTGGTTACATCGAAAATCGAAAAAGAAGTTGGTGCACATAACATCGCTGCAATAATCATTGAACCAATTCAAGGTGAAGGTGGATTTATCGTCCCACCAAAGGGTTTCTTGCCAGGGCTTTCTAAATTTGCAACTGAAAACGGTATTGTCTTTATTGCAGATGAAGTTCAAACTGGTTTTGCCCGCACTGGTAAAATGTTTGCTTGCGAAGATGAAAACGTTGTCCCCGACATGATCGTCACTGCAAAGGGAATCGCTGGCGGATTGCCACTTGCCGCCGTTACCGCTCGCGCCGAAATTATGGATTCATCACACGTTGGTGGCTTAGGTGGCACATACGGTGGAAATCCAATTGCCTGTGCTGCAGCCCTTGGCGCAATTCAAACTATTGAAGAAGATAAATTGGTAGAGCGTGCCCGCCACATCGGAAAGATTCTTAGCGATTCCCTAAACGCTTTAGCTGCCAAGTATCCGATCATTGGTGAAGTACGCGGACGTGGTGCGATGCAGGCGATTGAACTGGTCGTAGCCGGCACAACCACGCCAAATCCTGCGGCAATGGCCACAATTATTAAATACTGCCAGAGCAAAGGCGTACTGATCTTGACCGCCGGCACATACGCAAACGTCATCCGCTTCTTGCCACCGATCGTTATCTCTGATGAACTGCTTAAAGATGCCCTTGGCGTTCTGGAAGAAGCCTTCGCCAGCCTTTTAACATCTCACCTCAACTGATCACCCCTTAAGGGTGATTTTTAGTAGCCAATGCACCCATAGATGCATCACCCTTAGGTATGAGCACGCGGGTGACGAGAGAAATTAACCCAACTGGGGTGATTAGCGGGATATCCCTAGCGCGCACCCTGCCACCAGTACTGCCACCAAATTTTCTAACTCGTAAATCAATTCTTTCAAATGTGGCAATTGATCGAGCCGGCATAACCCTAATAGCTGCTCCTGCAGGTTATGGGAAAACTTCGCTCGTCACCGAATACGTATCGACATTGGATTACCCGGTGGTTTGGCTTTCATTTGATGATTCCGATAGCGAAACTTCATTTAACGCCCATTTGATTCAAGCGGTTCGAAATGTATTACCAAACTTCGGTGGCTGGTTCTCATCTGAAGCAGAAATGAGCACACCCGAAGTCTTAAAAAATACTTTAACTGAAATTGCAAACTATTCAGGGCACTTGATTTTGGTATTGGATAATAATCGAATTAAGAACGCTGATGCCACTCCACTAGCAGAGTTCTTCTTGGATTTAGTACCTAACAATGTACATACGATTGCCATACGGCGAAACATTCCTGCAGATGCAATCTTCCGTTTGCAATCTCTGCCCAATTTTAAGTTTTTTGGTAAGGATGATTTAGCGTTTTCAAGTGATGAAATTAAAATTGCGGCATCACTGCACGGAGTAAATCTAGAGGATACGAGCGCACTTGAAAATTTAAAGTTAGCAAATGGCTGGCCAGCAGCAGTGCAGTTAATCTTAAACAACCTTGCGCGGGGCTCTCAGTTAAATTCTAGTGCGAACACGTTTCTGGAAGGTTCAGAGCAAATAAAATATTTAGTACATGAATTACTTGAAACTATGAAAGCTGACGATATAGAGGCGCTTGTCTCACTTTCGGTTTGCAATGAATTCTCAGCAGAAACTGCAGAAATTGTTCTGCAAGAGAAGTATTCTTTTAGCAAAATCAATAGCTTTGCAGCAGAGGCTATATTCATACGTCCTACACCAGATCCGGTCTATAGCTATATTTTCAGTCCTGTGATTAGAGCCGGGCTGAGCCAATCTTCGCTGGTAAAAGAATCCGAATTCAGGAAGATTCATCTCAGACTTAGTGAGCATTTTGAATCTAAAGGTCAACCGCTAAAGGCTTTAGAACATGCCAAAGCGGCAGGTGATCAGAAGAAGTATAGAAATCTCTTTAGGCAAAACATGCGGCAACTAATTGCCATTGGGCGCGGGAAAGATCTGCTGCGAATGGCCGAATTGGTTGGTGATAACACTCCGATTGGCAGAATAAAGCGTCAAACCGTCGAGTTAATTGGCTATACGGCTGATTTCCAATACGCGAACGCGCAAAGTTTAATTGCGGAAATGCTCTCTGCTTCCAAAGGTACTGAAATGGAGAATTTCATAAAGAAGTTCACTGCTGCGGCCAGTGCGTATGTGGACTTTGCCACCGGTTTGGATACTAATTTAGATTCCAATGTTGCCACTGCTGTTGGCGCTACAGCTAAGGAGTTAGACCTTGCTCCTGTAGATAAAATCTCAATTCTGAAAGTAGCTGTAGCCAAAGAGATTATCTACGATAGTTCGGATCGAATATATGAACTCCAGGAAAGGGCCATCAACTTAGCCGGTGATGACTCCAGTGCAATGGTGCAGTATTCGCTGGGAGCAATCAATGCATGTGTACTTCTCTATAAAGGTGAATTCACCAGTGCTCTGTTAGCTGCTAATAACGCAATAGCTCAAGCAGAGCGTGAGGGGTATGCAGGGATTTTTGGCCCACTAGATGTCATGTATGTGAAGGCACGTTGTCTCTTAGAGTTTTCCCAGATCGATGCAGCGCTAGTTGTTTTCGAACAGATTAGAAATCTGGCCACAGCTTGGAAGCAGTATGTCTGGGTATATGTAGCGGAGAGCTTTATGGCCCGCGATTTGGCTATTAAAGGAAATCCTTCTGGTGCTTTAGAACTGGTACGTACCGGACGAGACCGAGTTCGGGAAATTACATTTAATAATTCCTTGGCAACCTATTGCGATCTGACTGAATTGTTTATTAGAAATACCATGAACGATTGGTCGCGCGTTGGCATATTGCTCGAACGACTACCCAATTTCTTATTGGTTGAAAGAGTCAGATCAATTTATGAAGTAGCCACGGGAAAGACCCCGACCTCCTATGACCTGAAGAAAATGCCTTATAGCACTGCAAAAGAGCAAATTTATAAATGTTTAGCTGAAACCGAAGAGAATATTGACCGTGAAGCTCTGGCACTTGTTTCAATGCGCCAAGCGTTAGAAATTGGTGCTCGTGTGGGCGCTAAAGAAACTTTCTTACGACAAGATGCCCGAATTCTTAATTTAATCATACATATTGCTGGTGAAAAGCCCACTGTTTACCTGGAAGATTTAGCATCACTAATCACAACTCGCCTTAAGTCTCGCAATGAAAATTCACTTACCTCATCCGCTTCGCTGACCAAACGAGAATTAGAAATTTTGCGACATCTAGAGACGGGCAAACCGATAGGTGCAATTGCCTTGACTTTGCACGTCTCTCAAAACACGATGAAGACGCATCTGAAAAATATCTATCGCAAAATCGGGGCCAGCGGTCGTGAAGAAGCGGCTGCAAAGGCAAAAAACCTATATATTCTTTAACTATCGGCTCGGCCTTATACTTAAGCCATGGATTTAGATCTGCTGGTAAATATTCTTGATTTAACTGGCACATTTGCCTTCGCGCTAGTTGGTGCGCGCATCGCTTCAGATAAAGGTTTGGATTATGGCGGAATCGCCTTTATTGCGGCCACAGCATCGCTAGCGGGTGGGACTTTAAGGAATCTCTTATTGGGAGAACGTCCGCCATGGGTCTTGCACGGTTGGCTATTCGTAGGGGTTTTGCTCGCAGTTGTTATCACGCTGGGTGTTAAGCGAAATAAACCAGTGGGCAGATTTGTGTTAACGCTAGACACTATTGGTCTGGCCGTTTGTTCGGTATCAGGCGCACAATTTGCACTTACCCAGAATGCGCCCTTTGCTGCTGCAGTCATTCTTGGTCTCATCGGCGCGGTAACCGGGGGGTTGTTGCGCGATGTCTTGTGCCAAGTCGAACCAGTTCTATTACACCGCGAAACTATCGGAACCTCATGTCTTGCAGGTTCACTGGTTTACGTAAGCTGCCACTATTTTTCGGTTAATGAAGTTCTATCTGTTGTCTTGGCTAGCGTTTGTGTGATTCTGGTTCGTGAGCTTTCGATTAAATATGATTGGCATTTACCTAAAGTTGGAGCAAAGTAGTTGTTGCAGCACGAACCAGTAATCCATACTGCTCGGCTAGAACTTCATCACATCTCGGCTCCTGACTTGATAACTCTCTTTGAAGAGCGCGATGATTCACCCGCTATTTCTGGAAGGGGTTTTACCAACCCGCTACGTGTTCTTATTGATTTTCAAGGCCCGCTAGCTTGGCGAGTTCCCCAAGTAAAAGCAGATCCGGCTTGTAATAAATGGTTCGTACGTTGGATTGTTTTGAAAGATAAGCAAGAGATCATTGGCAGTACCAGTTTTCATGGCGCACCTGATTCAGATGGCATGGTAGAAATTGGGTTAGGTATCGAAAGTGAATATCAGAACCAGGGCTTTGCTAAAGAGGCACTGCTCGGAATGTGGCGCTGGGCGCTAACTTTTCCTGAGGTGCAAACTTTTCGTTACACAGTAAGCCCCGATAACGCTGCGTCAATTGCAGTAATAAATTACTTTGGTTTTGCATATAAAGGCCAGCAGATGGATGAGATTGATGGAGCTGAAAACATTTACGAGATGAGGGCGGTAGATTTTATTACTAAATGGGGAAGTAATTAATCGCGAGATTGTCCCGAACGGTGCTTGTAGCGAGCTAAGAATTCTTCCTTCATCTCTGTGAAGTTGCCATCAATTAGCGCTTGACGCATCTGATCAACTAAACGCACCACAAATCGCTCGTTGTGAATTGTGGCAAGTGTTGCTGCCACCATCTCTTTGCCACGGAATAAATGGCACAGGTAGGCGCGTGTGAAATTGGCACAGGTGTAGCAATCACATTCGGAATCAATAGGGTTGAAATCTCTGATGTACGGAGCATTAGAAAGGTTAAATCGACCCTGCATTGTGTAGACCGCACTTGATCGCGCGATACGAGATGCCAAGACACAGTCAAAGGTATCTATGCCATTTTCAACTCCTACAAATAAATCTTCAGGAGCGCCAATACCTAGCAAATGCTTTGGTTTATTCTCAGGCAAAGTCTTATTAACCCACCCGACAATCGTGCCGAGTGCATCCTTATCAAGTGCGCCCCCGATTCCGAAACCATCGAATTCGATGCCGGATGATGACATCGAACCTAAATCGCCAGCTGCCTTCTTTCGCAAATCTTCATATTGCGCGCCCTGAATTACTCCGAAAAGTGCTTGATACGGCTTATCGCTGCGCGCATCTGTCAGGCGCTTATGTTCATCCAGACAACGTATTGCCCAGTCGTAGGTGCGCTCCATCGCCAACTCTTGATAGGGACGAGTGTTATGCAAAGTGGTGCACTCATCGAAGGCAAAGATGATATCGGCGCCAATTTTATGTTGAATCTGCATAGATATTTCGGCGGTGAAGCGATGCATCGAGCCATCGAGGTGAGATTTAAAGGTAACGCCGTCATCATCGACGTGAGCTAGACGTTCTTTGTTTCCGGCAATAACTTGGTCTGATCTAAAGGTGGTGGCATCCATTGCCAATACTTTTTTGAAACCAACACCGAGTGAGAGAACTTGAAAGCCTCCACTGTCAGTAAATGTTGGGCCTTGCCAATTCATAAATTTTGCCAAGCCGCCAGCTTCATCTAGAACATCGGGGCCGGGTTGTAAATAGAGGTGATAAGCATTTGCTAGTAGTGCTTGTGAACCTAAATCTTTCATCGCACTTGGCAGAACTGCTTTAACTGTGGCTTTTGTGCCAACCGGAATAAATGCGGGAGTTTGAATATCACCGTGCGGGGTGGAGATTGTGCCAACGCGCGCTAATGAGTTTTCTGCGCTGTGATTGATTTGAAATGAAAAATTCTTGTTACTTGATGTGGACACAAGGTCATTGTCTCAGATATAGACTGCGCTGATGCGCGCCATGAAAATGCCCTATAAAGAGTTCACCTCTATTCTCAATCCGCATTCTCGCCGCATCGTTGCCGGAATTGCCTTGAGTGCTATTGGTCGCGGAATGACGCTTTCACTTTTGATGGTCTATCTCCACGAAATGCGTGGATTCACAACTTCTTTCGGTGGCCTGCTAATGGCCTGGGGTGCGCTAGTCGGAATCGCTGGCTCTGGTCCATTGGGTGCGATGGTCGATCGCATCGGTCCGAAAATTGTGATGATCATAGGACTAGTTGTTTCAGCCCTTTCTGGATTTGGTTTTGCATTTGTATCTACCAAGCCAACAGCTGTAATAGTGATGACTTTATTTGCAATTGGAAATCAATGTATTTGGCCGGCGCAGATGGTGATGTTGACTCGCCTTACCCCAGTGGAGATTCGCTCGAAAATCTTCGGCTTTAACTTTATGTTGATGAATTTAGGGCTGGGCGTCGGCGGCTTATTATCATCAGTAATCATCCGTGAAAATTCACTATTTTCATATCAAGTTATGTACCTAATTGATGGCGTTACCTATTTAATATTTCTATTTATTATCTTTGGTCTAAATACCCCTGCCGCTGGTCGATATGTGGCGAAAGAGGATGAGCCACAATCTGGCAGTTACCGCGAACTTTTTGCCAACCGCAAGTTAACCATTCTTACCTTTGCCGGAATCATTTTGCTGACCTTCGGATATGGTCCACTGCAATCTGGACTACCGGTCTATGCAACGCAATATTTGGACTTAGCGCCAAATTGGCTGGGAATAATTTTTGGCGTAAATACTTTTGCGATAGTTGCTTTTCAGCCTTTAGTTCTAAGAATTCTCGAGCGATATTCTAAATACACAGCGCTGGTTTCGGTCGGGTTTATCTGGGGACTTTCTTGGCTCGCCGTTGGTGTTTCTCCCTACCTTTCCATGTTTATGGCAGGTATCGCGCTTTGCGTCAGTCAATTAATTTTTGCATTCGGTGAGATGGTCTACGCGCCAACCAGCCCTGCGCTGATGCAGGAGTTAACACCTGAACATATTCGTGGTCGCGCCAGCGCTTTGATTAGTTTGCAATGGGGCATATCCGGAATCGCAGGCCCAGCACTTGCCGGAATAATGATTGGCGCTCATCTAGAACAGCTGTGGGTGCTCTTAATGGCTGTTGGCGTGCTTGTGCCAATTCCGTTCTTTGCCTATTTAAAGCGAAAGAATTAGGAAAGCTTTCCAGTAACTTCGATTAAGGTTACGTTTGCGTTTGAGAGAACGACTGAAATATCTTCGCCGCTCTTGCCTGGGCAAGAAAGTCCCCAAGAGAATTTAGCCGAAGCGCCAGCGGCAAGTGGAGTAGTTGGTGCACCCTCCATTTGATTATCGCCATCGAAAATATCTACGCATTCACCAGTTGTTGTTGAACCCTTAACAATTAAAATCGCTAGATCTAGTTCTGCGGCAGATCCGTTGGTAACGCTGAGATTAAAGCGCTCATTAATCTGACCAGGCAACATGCCAGATGCGAACTTGCCGGGTGTGAAACTGGCAGGGGATGAAAGGGTGTAACTAACTTTATCTGGGGTTACCACTGGTGCATCAAAACCACCTGATGCTTGGGGGGCTTCTTCAACCTCAGTTACAAGACTCTGGTCATCAACCTGTGCGACTTCATCGCCTCCACCGCATGCGCTGAGTGTGAGCGCGAGGGCAATGGTGAGCGCGAGCTTTGATTTGATTGTGAATGACATGATGCCTCCAGATTTAAATACTTATACGAAGTGACTAATTCCTACCGCCAAGTATAGAGTAGCCCGCATGTCTTTGAACTCCGAAGTTGATACAACAACGATCTCAGGTCGCAGCCCACGCCAGATCGCATGGAGCCGCTTTAAGCGCAACAAGGTAGGCATGGTCGCTGCCGGGATCAGTATTTTCCTACTCAGTATGTCGCTTTTCGCACCGATCGTATGTCGCATACTCGGCATCAATCCAAGTGACTTAAACCTAGAAAACCTGGATAGCAGTGGAATTCCGCGGGGACCAGATGCTGGATTTAGTCTGCAGCACCCACTTGGATTAATTCCAGGTACAGGTCGCGATTTACTTGCACAGCTTCTTTATGGTTCACGCATTTCATTTATGGTTGCCATTCTTACAACGGCAACAGCACTCACAATTGGTTTCTTTGTTGGAATAGTTGGTGGTTATTTCCGTGGCCGAGTCGATGGTTACTTAGGTCGCCTCACAGATTTCCTTTTAGCATTTCCTGCCTTCTTTATGATTGTTGCTCTTAGCGAACCGATGGTCGATCGCATTGAACAGGCCGGAATTGCCGAAGGAAACGGCGCTCGCATTGTCTTTTTAATTTTATTTTTATCTTTCTTTGGTTGGCCAGGATTCTCGCGTTTGATTCGTTCGCAAGTACTTTCACTTCGCGAACGCGAATTCGTAACCGCAGCACAAGCGATGGGCGCATCGCGTCGTCGCATCATCTTGAAAGAACTTGTTCCAAATCTTTGGGCGCCAGTTATCGTCGTCGTTTCACTTTCACTACCCGGTTATCTAGCAGCCGAAGCGGTCTTCTCATTCCTTGGCCTTGGCGTTCAGCCTCCTGCATCAACTTGGGGAATCCTGCTATCGAATGCAACTCGCTTCGTAACAGTGATGCCAAGCTTCTTCCTTATTACTTCGGCATCCTTAGTTATTGTGGTCCTGGCCTTTAACTTGGTTGGCGATGCCCTGCGCGATGCGCTAGATCCTCGCGCCGACAAATAAGTCGGACCCAATCCTCGCGCCGACAAGTAACAATCCGGTAACGCCCCACTAATTCACCCTGCTAGTTACCTTTCAGTATTCACTTTTCGGACATTTTCTGATTGACTCAACCCACTCGCGCCTCGGTTCCGCCATGAAGTATGGATGGAGTTTGGGCGCATCCCAATCGAAAGGATTACGGAATGAGCCCTCGTTTCGCTCTTCGTCGTACCGTAGTCGTTGCATCTGCAAGCGCATTGCTTCTTGGAACCGCATTGGTTTCAGGATCAACCGTTGCAAATGCTGCTGCTACTCCAAAGACCGGTGGAATTCTTACACTGCTCGAGCACGAACCACGTCTTGATCACATGGATCCAAGCCGAATCTACACAGGACGCGACCTCGCGTTTATGAACTCGTTTCACACACGTACTTTGGTTGCATACAACCCAGTTCCAGGTGCTGCAGGAGCAAACCTTGTTCCAGACCTAGCAAC
>WLPJ01000012.1 GCA_009698815.1 Actinomycetota bacterium
GGGCTAACGGATCACAGAGCTTGCTTAGGCAGCAAGAGTGAGATCATCGGCAGTTGTACTGACGATTATTTTTTGCACAGGTTATTGGTTAACGAGATCATCCTGGCTTCCTCGGCCCGCTTCCCCTGCCTCAACAACCAAAGTCGAGACCGTTCACCCCCATGGGTGTGGAAAGCAAATTCCACTATGTAGTTGTGTTCCTATTGTACGGAACACAGATGACAAGTGAGAAATTCCCCAAGTAAAAGTGATTTTTAAGCGTGGAGCTCTGCTTTAAGAATTGCATATAGCCACATATCGCACCATTCGCCCTTGAAAAATTCTCCATCTTTGAATTCTGCTTCGCGGCGCATGCCTAACTTTTCAGCAAGGGCGGCCGATTCTGGGACGCGAGTATCAATATCTGCAATCACGCGATGTAGATCAAAGTTGGCGAATGCGTAAGTTAGTAGCGCTTTGGTCGCTTCAAATGCATAACCCTGACGGTGGAAATCTTGATGAGTAACCCAGCCAATATTCGAAGTCTTATTTTCTTTTGAAACCAACCCCATATTTGATTGACCAATTACTCTTCCAGAACTCTTAAGCTCCCACACAAGAACGATGTAATCGTTATCTTCTTGCAAAGTAAATTTCCCAGTACTAATTGTTTTTTCAGCGGCAGCTTTCACTTGATCCATTGATCTTGCCGGCCACGGTATATATCGAATAATTTCGGGATTAGATTGATACTCAAGAAGGTCACCAACATCAGTTAGCTGCATTGGGCGCAGAATTAAGCGATCCGTTTGAATTACTAGAGACAATTACTTAGGAATCTTTTCCGGTGCGGCGACGAGATACTTCGCGATCTATCTCGCGGTTCGCTTGGCGTTCAATTAAATCAGCGCGCTTATCGTGCGCTTTCTTGCCACGGGCAACTGCAATTTCAATCTTTGCCTTGCCATCTTTAAAGTAAAGCTGCAACGGAATTAAAGTGATTCCACCTTCTTTTACCTTCAGGTGCAACTTCTTTAACTCTTGTAAATTCACAAGTAACTTACGTTTGCGACGTGGTTCGTGGTTGGTCCAAGTGCCTTGCGTGTATTCCGGGATATGAACGCCGGCTAACCAGAGTTCACCGTTTTCAACCATGGCGTAACCATCGATTAAAGATGCGCGCCCTGCGCGAAGTGATTTAACTTCAGTGCCGTTTAAGACAATTCCGCATTCGTAAACATCCTCGATGGAGTAATCATGACGCGCTTTTTTATTCTGCGCGATGAGTTTGCGGCCGACCTCTTTCACCACGGCAGCGCCCGATCAGACCTTGAGATATCGGCGCAGAGTAATAATTGAGGCAACTGTGGAAACGCCTAAACCTGCAAGCAATAACCAAGCGGATGCGACCCACACTTCATTCCATCCAAAGAAGTTGGTAAAGGTAAGCAGCGGTGCCACCTTTGAATCAACGACGCTTTTGAGTCCGGCAAGTAGCCCTGTTGCAAATACCCAGCCGATAAGCGCAGAGAAAATACCTTCGAGCAAGAATGGCAATTGAATTGACCAAGACGATGCTCCAACTAACTTCATAACGCCAGTTTCGCGGCGCCGGTTAAATGCTGCAATACGTAGAGTGTTTGAGATCAAGAGACCAGCGGTTAATACCGAGAAGAGTCCGACCAGCAAAGCACCGTTGCGAAGCACGTTAAGTAGTTTGAAGAACTTTTCCAAGATGCTGCGTTGATCTTGAACGACATCCACACCTGGGCGACCCGAGAATGCGCTGACAACAACTGCATACTGGGTTGGATCTTTTAATTTAACGCGGAATGATTCAGGCAACTGATCTGCAGTTACATTTTGTGCAATTGCTGAATCCTTAAACCTTTCTTGGAATCGCGCATATGCCTCTGATTGAGATTCATAAAACACACTTTGGACAACCGGCAACGCTTCGATATCGCTCTTGATCGTCAAACGCTGTTCTGGTGAAACAATTCCACCGACGCAACTTGGTGATTCAGATAGAGAACCGCAGAGATAAACCGAAACTTCGATCTTGTCATACCAATAATCTTTCATCGCATTTACTTGGGCATTAGATAGCAGGCCAATTCCGAGCAGAGAAAGTGAAATTGCGGTTGTAACGATGACCGCAAAGGTCATCGTTAGGTTACGACGAAGCCCAATCCGAACTTCACTGAGCAAAAATCCTGCGCGCATGTATTTACCTTATCCCTTGAATCTAACTAGCCTGTGTATCCGTAGACGCCGCGGACCTGATCGCGAATCACATGTCCGCTATCGAGTTCGATCACGCGCTTGCGCATCTGATCAACGATTCCGGCATCGTGAGTTGCCATCAAAACTGTGGTGCCTTCGCGGTTGATGCGATCGAGCAATTTCATGATGCCAACAGATGTTGCTGGGTCAAGGTTTCCGGTTGGCTCATCAGCGATGATGATTGCTGGTCGGCTGACATAGGCTCGGGCAATTGCCACACGTTGTTGTTCTCCACCAGAGATTTCATTTGGCATGCGATCGCCTTTATCTTCCAAACCGACCAATTCGAGAACCTCAGGAACTTCGCGCGCAATCTCTTTCTTGGAATAGCCAAGCACATGCAAAGTAAATGCCACATTCTCGCTAATAGTTTTATTCTGCAGCAAACGAAAATCCTGGAAAACGGTGCCAACTTGGCGGCGAAGTTCTGGAACTTTGTGATTGGCAAGCTTTCCTAAATCTTTTCCAGCCACATGAATGATTCCGTTAGTTGGTCGCTCTTCACGCAAGATCAGACGCAAAAAAGTTGACTTACCAGAACCAGAAAGTCCCACAAGGAATACGAATTCACCTTTAACAATTTCTAGGCTTACCGTTTCCAGGGCTGGACGATCTTGGCCGTTATATAACTTCGTCACATTCTCAAAGCGAATCACACGAACTCCTTCGTTCTTCTTTGGCGTCTCGTTCGGATACGAGGGGTAAGAGCGCCGTACTGAGGCCTAGTTTAGGTATAGATCGGCCAAATGCGCCTGATATCGGCGGGAATTGCGCAGAATCTGGCGAAATCTCAGCTAATTGATGTGACTTTTTAGGCGTGAATTACGCTCAATGTGAAAATAATTACTAAAGAAAAATTGGCATTAAGCGAGTCAAAATAATCTGGCGCAGAACTATTTAATTTAGCTGGCGCTAGAACGACGCCAGCGAATTCCAGCTTCGATGAAATCATCAATTTCACCATTTAATACTGCAGATGTATTTCCTGTTTCGTGGTTATTACGTAGGTCTTTAACCATTTGATACGGAGCCAAAACATATGAACGCATCTGGTTGCCCCAAGAGCCTGAGTTATCGCCCTTTAAGGCATTGATCTTGGCTTGTTCTTCTTGGCGGCGACGCTCTAACAACTTAGATTGCAAAACAGCCATTGCAGTTGCCTTATTTTGAATCTGAGAACGCTCGTTCTGACACGAAACAACAATTCCAGTTGGAATATGTGTCAGACGGACAGCCGAATCTGTTGTGTTTACACCTTGTCCCCCAGGGCCAGATGAGCGATATACATCAACCCGAATTTCCTTTTCATCGATTTCAATGTGATCACTCTGTTCAACGACCGGCACAACTTCCACACCAGCGAATGATGTGTGGCGACGCGATTGCGAATCAAATGGAGAGATTCGAACTAAACGGTGTGTGCCTTGCTCCACCGACAAGGTCCCGTAGGCATAAGGTGCATTTACGCGGAAGGTCGTAGATTTAATTCCGGCTTCTTCAGCATACGATGTTTCAAGTACATCAACTTTAAATTCGTGGCGTTCGCAGTAACGCAAGTACATGCGCATCAACATTTCTGCCCAGTCAGCTGCTTCAACACCGCCTGCTTCTGAGCGAATGGTTATCAAAGCATCGCGATCGTCATATTCACCGTTAAGCAAAGTCGTAACTTCTAATTCGCTAATTGCCTTCACAACCGAATCGAGTTCGCCTTCTGCATCCTTAAGCGCAGAACCATCTGGTTCAGAACCTGCTAATTCAAACAGAATTGGCAACTCTTCAACGCGCCGTCGTAAGCCGGTAAGCCGTGCAATCGTGCTCTGCACCCGAGATAACTTGCTTGTGATTTTCTGTGCCGCTTCCGGGTCATCCCATAAATTCGGAACCCCGGCAGCAGCCTCAAGTTCAACCGCTTCAGCCTCTAACTTTGGAAGATCCAAGACCTTTTCGATCGAAAGCAGAGTTGCTCCAATTGCAGCAATCTCGAGATCGTATTCGCGGGCCATGAGGGTAAGGATAGCGAGTGTTAGTTGCACTGCACCGCTTAAGGAATCTTCTTTGCCTTACTTAACTCCACCACCTTTGCCCAAATAGTTGCTAGATCAATCTCAGATGCATCTATTGTTTCTGTATAGCCTCCTTGTGGCATCTCGGTTTTAGTGAGGTATGGAGTCCAACCAAAAGCTT
This sequence comes from Actinomycetota bacterium, assembly GCA_009698815.1. Lineage (GTDB taxonomy): Bacteria > Actinomycetota > Actinomycetes > Nanopelagicales > Nanopelagicaceae > Planktophila. The sequence continues at coordinate 4,453 of WLPJ01000012.1, forward strand.
CTTTCAGCCACTCAAGAACCTCTTGTTCAATTTTGTAGGCTATTTCACCCGAATCCAATTTGAGCGTTTTAAAAGTCTCCCAATTTTCTCTTCTGTGTTGTTGCAAACGTTTCTTAGTTGCTCCTGAAATTCCCACTTTATGTGCGCTAAGCGCTGAGTTAGTAATCAAATAAATTATCGCTGGCGCTATATAGTTAAATGTTGAGTCAGCACATTTGTTACAGCCACTACCCTCTTCTAATGCATATTTCAGTGAATTAAGGCGGGGACTTACTTCCAGCCCACATTTATCGTGAATCATTTTCCAAGGAGTTTGTGAACCAGGATATGGTTCCAAAGGACTAAATCCTTTACGACGGACAATATCAAAGGCATCTTTTTCAGTCACTGATTTGCCAGCACAATATTTGCAACCGGCTAGATACTTTCTAACGTAACCCCAGTGAGGAGAGACTTCATTTCCACATATGGTGTGAATACTTTTCCAACCTCGTCCTGCTCCAGGATATGGTTCAAGTGGCTCCAAATTTGCACTTCTGAAAACTTCTAAAGCAAGCTCAGGATTTACATAGTTAATTGAACATTCTTTGCACCCGCCACTGCCATCTAAAACATTGGCATATTTTGGAAACACCTCCCTTCCGCATTGCGAGTGAATGCAAAGCCAGGGTTTTTTCGCACCTGGAAATGGTTCTAGTGGAATTAATCCTCTGCTGATAAATAATTTCCTTGCTTCATCCAAGTCCACCACGTTGCCCGCACAATATCCACAACCACTCTGCCCTTGTTGTATTGAATTATAGTTAGGTGAAACCTCTCGTCCACAATTGATATGAATCGCACGCCATGGCGTTGCACTATTGATGTAGTCTTCAATCGGTTCTAAACCATTCTTCCTAAATAAATTTGCTGCTGCCTCTGGGTCAATAACATTGCCAGCGCAATATCCACAACCGCTATTACCTTGTCGTATTGATGAGTAACGAGGAAAAACAGTTCTTCCACATTTTGTGTGTCTACACTTCCAGCGAAGGTTTGTTCCTGGAAAACTTTCTAAGGGCTCTAAGCCTTTTGATTTAAATAATTGCTTTGCTTCTGATTCTTCAATTTTCTTATTTCCTGCACAAAATTGACAACCAGAACCACCCTGTTGAATAGAGTTAAACTTTGGACTAACTTCGCGACCACATTCTTGATGAATAGATTTCCATTTTGACAAGGCAGACTTGTACGGTTCTAAGGGCAAGAGCCCTCGTGCGATAAATAGATTCCGTGCCTTTCCTTCATCAGCAAAATTGCCGGTGCAAAATTTACAACCAGAGTGGCCTCTTCTAATATTGGTATAAGTAGGTGAAACTTCATTTCCACAAACCGTGTGAGTGCTTTTCCAAGGTTTACTAGCACCAGGATATTTAATGAGCGGCTTTAAGTCATTTGCTAAAAATAATACTTCGGCAGAATCAGGGTCAACATACATCCCTGCACAATTAATGCATCCACCCTGACCGCTCCTGATTGAAGCGTATGAAGGATAAACAATGTGATTGCATTTCAAACATTCACATTTCCATTTTGTGGTTGAATTTTTGTAAGGTTCTAATGGATTTAATCCAGCTTTTTTCATAGCGTCAACCGCTACCTTTGCTTTTATTTTTGCTGGCACAGCCCCATTCTGCCTTCACTTGGTTACAAATAATAGAAAATTTCATCTGATCCAATCACAAATTGCTTCGTGAATTTATGCAATTTTTCTATTCTTTAAGTCCTCATGCGCGAAAAACTCATACTGCTACCCTTCCCACTTATGAGCACCGATCATGCCAAGCAAGCGCGCAAGCGTTCTATCGTGACAACCCTTCTGTATATAGAAGGTGCGATTGTGCTCGCCCTAGGGTTGTGGGTTGCAGTTATGGGCTTTACTCATGAAGATCGCGAGATACCGCCACTGATGGGCGTAATCGGTTTTGCCTTCATCGGTGGGCTTGGCCTTATTGCATGTGGTCGTGCATTTGCGCAGAAAAAGAGTTGGGGTCGCGCACCTGCGGTGTTGGCGAACTTAATTGTGCTCGGCGTTGTTAAGTATCAATTCGAAGGCGGCTTCTTAATCGGTGCAATTCCGCTTTTCTTACTTGCTCTGCCAGTACTTTATTTTGCAGTAACGATAATTCCCAAAGATCGTAAATAATTTATTACCAGGGAACTACTTTACGATCTTCCCAAAGTAGTCCGGTTACATTTTCTGATCCGCGTTCTGCAATATCAGCAGTTGCTAACCAAACTGCAGTCTCGGCACCTTCTTCGGCGCTACGTGGTGCATCAGCACCTCCCATATCTGTGCGCGAATGATTTGGACACATTGCATCAACGTAAAATCCACGCGCACCCATTCCGGTTTCATGCGCCAAGTTGCGAACAAGTGCATTCACTCCGGCCTTGCTAATTCGATATGGAGCGAGTCCCCCTGCATTTCCAGGTCCTGACATACGACCAAGACATGCAGAGTAAATAACGATACGGCCATTTCGCGCCTCTGCCATCGCAGGTGCAATTGCGTTAACGAGTGTGAAGACTGAATTTAAATTAATTGCCATCACGCGATTCCATTCGGCATCGGTTGTCCGCAAAGTCTTCGACATTTTTTCACTCATTACGCCATGTGCTAGAACGAGAACTTGCGCAACAGGTAGCGAACCATTTATCTCTTCGGCAATTTTGCGAGCTTGGCTCTGATCTTCTAAATCTGCGGCATGTGTCGTGATTGAAAGCTGCGGATGTGATTGTGAGAATTCGTTTAGCAAACTTTGGCGAGCGCCAGTTAAGCGATTGGCATCTTTGGCAATCAGCGCTAAATCAAAACCTTGTGCTGCCAATCCGCGAGCAGTTTCAAAGCCCAAGCCGCGGCTGGCGCCAGAGATAATCGCAAGTGGGCGAACGGCAGAATTCATAGCCGAACTCTGCCAACGTTGGCCGCCACTGTCGCGCTGAGAATGGGATTGTGGGCAATATCGCCCCTCGGGTTGGCGAGAGAGGATTTATTCATGCCACGCTCAGCCGATAGTCTTAGCCACGCATTAAACGTTTATTTCCGCGTTAATCGTGAAGAAGGGGTTGCCCGTGTCGGCAGATTTCGGAGCCAATGATTGGCTCGTCGAAGAAATGTACGAGCGCTACCAAGGCGATCCAAATTCCGTCGAACCTTCATGGATTGAATTCTTTAAAACATATAAACCTGGTGCGACTAATTCAGCACCGGTAGTGAGTGCGACTAATTCAGCACCGGTATCAAAATCGGGAACTCCACCTATTCCTAAAGCAACGCAAAAAATTTCTACGCCTGCGCCATCAACACTTGCAGCACCAATTGTTTCAACTCCTGCACCGGTTGCTCCAGTTTCAACTCCTGCACCAGTTGTTATCGCTCCAGCACCCGCTACGCCAATCGTTTCAACACCGGCTCCCGCGCAAGCGCCAGTTAAACCTGCTCCAGTTTTGATTACACCAAGCGCTGCAACGATGGAACCACTCCGCGGAGTTGCCGGTCGAGTTGTTGCATCAATGGAAGCATCGCTATCTGTTCCAACTGCAACAAGTGTGCGTGCGATTCCTGCAAAGTTGATGATCGATAACCGCACGGTTATTACAAATCATTTAAAGCGCACACGTGGTGGAAAACTTTCTTTCACTCACATCATCGCTTATGCAATGATCAAAGCACTTCGTTCGATGCCAGAGATGAATGTCTTCTATGGTGAACTCGATGGCAAGCCAGCACTTGGTCGTCCAGAACATATCAACTTGGGTATTGCAATTGATATGGCAAAGCCAGATGGAACACGTCAATTATTGGTTCCATCAATTAAAGGTTGCGAAGAGCTTGATTTCGGTCAGTTCTGGGTTGCCTACGAAGAAATCGTAAAGAAGGCACGTGGCGGCACTTTAACTGTTGAAGATTATGCAGGCACAACTGTTTCACTAACTAACCCAGGAACAATCGGCACAGTCCACTCTGTTCCGCGTTTAGTACAAGGCCAAGGCTTAATCGTTGGCGTTGGTGCAATGGACTATCCGGCAGAATTCCAGGGCGCAAGTGAAGAAACTTTGGCGCGTATGGCCATTAGCAAGGTCGTCACGCTTACAAGTACTTATGATCACCGCGTTATTCAAGGAGCGCAATCTGGTGATTTCCTGCGTCGCATTCACGAAATTCTGCTTGGTGCAGAAAACTTCTATGACGAAATTTTCGCAGCCCTTCGTATTCCATACGAGCCAATTCGTTGGGCATCAGACTTCGAATTCTCTAGAGATGAAGAGATCAACAAAACAGCGCGCGTCCAACAGCTAATTCAGGCTTATCGCACATACGGCCATTTGATGGCAGATACCGATCCGCTGGAATATGTACAGCGCTCACATCCTGATCTTGACGTTGTTACTCATGGACTTACTTTGTGGGATCTAGATCGTGAATTTGCAACCGGAGGTTTTGGTGGCGAGAAGTTTATGAAACTTCGCAAAATTCTGGGAATCCTGCGCGACTCATATTGCCGCTCTGTTGCCGTTGAATATATGTATATTTCAAATCCTGAAGAACGTAAGTGGATTCAAGAACATGTTGAAGTTGGTTTCACAAAACCAGCTCGTGAAGATCAGTTGCACGTTTTACAAAAGCTAAGTGATGCTGAAGCCTTTGAAACTTTCTTGCAGACCAAGTTCGTCGGACAGAAACGTTTCTCACTCGAAGGTGGAGAATCTGTAATTCCGCTTCTTGATGCAGTCATATCGGCGGCTGCGGAGAAGAATATGGAAGAAGTTTGTATTGGCATGCCGCACCGCGGACGTTTAAATGTGCTCGCCAATATTGCGGGTAAGTCCTACGGCCAGATTTTCCAAGAGTTCCAAGGACATTACAAAGAAAATGAAGTACACGGTTCTGGCGATGTGAAGTATCACCTGGGAACTGAAGGGGTATTCACCGCTGAGTCTGGCGCGCAAACCAAGATTTATTTGGCTGCCAATCCATCACACTTGGAAGCAGTTAACCCGGTTCTTGAAGGCATCGTGCGCGCTAAACAAGATCGTCTAAATGTAAAAGATCTTTTCTCGGTATTGCCAATTCTTATGCATGGAGATGGCTCATTTGCCGGGCAAGGAGTTAACTTCGAAACAATGCAGCTTTCGCAACTGCGCGGCTATCGCACAGGCGGAACCATTCATATTGTTGTAAATAACCAAGTTGGTTTCACAACCGCCCCTCATGCATCACGTTCTTCTCGCTATTCAACTGATGTTGCCAAAGCAATTGAAGCTCCGGTATTTCATGTTAATGGTGATGACCCTGAGGCTTGTGTTCGCGTTGCTCGTTTGGCATTTGAATATCGTCAAGCATTTAATAAAGATGTAGTCATTGACATGGTTTGCTACCGTCGCCGCGGACATAACGAAGGCGATGAGCCAAGTTTCACTCAGCCACTTATGTATAAGTTAATTGATGCCAAGCGTTCAACACGTACTTTGTATACCGAATCCCTAATTGGCCGTGGAGATATCACGCCAGATGAAGCGGAAAAGTTGGCACGTGATTACCAAGTACAACTAGAACAGGTTTATGCATCAGTTGCCAATTACCAAGAAGAGCACGATCCAAACTTCCAGCCACCAATAGTTCCTAATGCCGAGGATGTTCCAACGTTTATCTCTGAGCCTTTAATTCGCGAGATAGCAGCAACGCAGATTGCAGTTCCAGCAGGGTTTAACGTTCATCCCAAGTTGTTGCCACAATTGCAAAAGCGGGCAGAATCAATTAACGATGCCACAATTGACTGGTCTACAGGTGAAATGCTCGCCTTTGGTTCACTTCTAAAAGAGGGTCGTCCAATTCGTTTGGCTGGCCAAGATTCACGCCGCGGAACTTTCAGTAATCGCCATGCAGTAATCGTGGATAAAGAGAATGGTTCTGAATGGACTCCGTTATCTTCGCTAGTTCCAGATGAGAGCCAATTCTTTGTAATTGATTCACCTCTATCTGAATATGCAGCGATGGGATTTGAATATGGGTACTCCGTTGCTCGCCCTGAAGCGCTGGTGCTCTGGGAAGGTCAGTTCGGAGATTTTGCTAATGGTGCACAGACGGTAATCGATGAATTTATTTCTTCCGCCCTTCAAAAGTGGGGCGAGCGTTCATCAATCGTTCTGCTCTTGCCACACGGTTATGAAGGCCAAGGTCCAGATCACTCATCAGCGCGAATCGAACGTTTCCTATCACTGGCTGCTGAAAAGAATATGACAATCGCTCAGCCATCAACGCCTGCCTCTTACTTCCACTTACTGCGCTTCCACGCCGCAAATCCAAAGCGTCGCCCAATGATCGTATTCACACCGAAATCAATGTTACGACTGCGCGCAGCTGCTTCAGCAATTAGTGATTTTACATCAGGAACATTCTTGCCAGTCATTGGTGATGCCACAATCAATAACGCATCGCGTGTGATCTTCTGCTCCGGCAAGATTTATCACGACCTTGTTGCTGAGCGCGCTAAGTTAAATGACAACAGCACCGCCATTATGCGCGTCGAGCGTTTATATCCATTCCCAGTTGCACAGATGGAAGTTGAAGCGAAGAAACATCCAAAGGCTAACTTGCTCTGGGTCCAAGATGAGCCGGCTAACCAAGGCCCATGGCCACACGTTGCTTTAAGTACAACAGAAATAATCGGCGGCACCGCTGTCGATGGTCGCGTACTTCGCCGAATTTCTCGTCGCGCATCCGCGTCTCCTGCAACCGGTAACCACCATCTGCACGAAGAAGAGGCGAAAGCTTTGATGTATGAGGCCTTTACTCGTTAAGAGTTAATTCTTTTTGATTCGCATAATTACATTAGCAACGATCTCGTCTTTGTTTAGATAGCCCCAGGTGCGCGAATCAGTTCCGGCCTCATTGTCGCTACGCACGAAATAACTTTTCGTACCTTGCCCATCAAGTGCGATCTCGGTGACACGTTTTATATAGAAGATACCGGGCTGTTTTTCACGTTCGATAACCACCGCGTCACCGAGGCGAATAAATAAGTACTTCTTACCGAAGAAGCCGTAGTGAACAAGGAGCCAGTCCAGCGGCTTGTACGTGGGCTGCATCGAAGTACCTTCAACGATAACTCGCCCAAAGATGCCAAAGACGCTCATGGGCGGTAGTCTCACACATACAGGTTTTGAAATAAAGAAGAAAACAAGTCGCCAATAAGGAGAGAAAATGAAGAACTTATTCACACCAAAGATAACTGTTCATGCTCACTGCGATCTGCCATGTGGCGTTTACGATCCAGCACAAGCCAAGATCGAAGCGCTATCTGTTAAGGCATGCATGGAAAAGTATGCAGCTAACCCAGATGCAGATTTCCGCTCACGTTCTGTTGCAATTAAGGAAGAGCGTTCACATCAAGTTAAAGAGCACCTCTGGGTTCTCTGGACTGATTACTTCAAGGCGCCACACTTTGAGAAGTATCCAAATCTTCACTCACTATTTAATGAAGCGACAAAGTTGGCAGGAGCTGCCGGCACAAAGGGAACTCAAGATGTGGCAGTTGCAGACAATCTGATCGCAAAGATCGATGAGATTGCAGAAATCTTCTGGGCCACGAAAAAAGCTTAAAAAGAGTGGCTTAATTACTGATCAGGGTTATTTAATAAAGATTGAGCGGCGGTGCGCGCGAGGAAAGATACTCGCTCGACTGCCGTTCTTTCTATAACGGCATAAGCAATATGCCGCTCTCCTTCGTAAACATCACATTCAAACATCATTGTTCTATCTACAACTTCAGTACAACGAGCATTGGCTCGAATTTCAGAACCAATACCTACAGAGCCAATTAGCGAAATATCAAATTTATCAACGACAGTCGTTTCGCCATTTTCTAGATGTTCAACAAGTGCTGCAACGCAAGCGCTCTCCATGACGCTCATCAAGTGACCTGGTGCAAGGATTGGTAAATCCGAAATTCCCATTGCCAAGCAAGTATCGCCTGGACGGACGGTCATGACAGAGAATCCGACTGCGCCGATTACATCTTCAGCCGGTTGCATTATTACTTTTGATCTTCTTCATCAACAAAATGTTGTACGTGAGTCTGCTCAATTTGAATTTCGCGGTGTTCTACGTTTCCAAACTCATCTATTTCAATAGATATCTCAGTCATACTGAACTGGGTAACAACTTCGGTAACGCCGGCGCCGCCAGTTGCTTGGCGCAATAACTCTTCATGAATGCTGCGGTGCAACTCTTCAGGGGCTTTCTCATCACATGAGCGACGCAACACATCTTGTAACAACATATGCATCGCTTGTTCATGATTAACTTCGGCCTGGCAATCTGAGCAAGTATTTAGGTGGGATGCGATTGCTTGCGGATTTTGTGATTCTTCAGCAACGCCTTCGATGATAAATACAACGGAGGAGAGAACTTCAACGCATGGAATCTCTTCGATATGGCTCATGACTTCTCCCCCTTTCCTTCTTTCTTTTTTGACTCGGTTGAATAACCAAGTTCCTTTGCATAATCCGCTAACTTCTCGCGCAGTAATTTGCGACCGCGATGCAATCGCGACATAACTGTTCCGGCCGGAACATCAACGATATTGGCAATTTCCTTATATGAAAATCCTTCTACATCGGCTAAATAAACTGCGATTCGAAATTCTTCTGGGATTTCTTGCAGCGCACGTTTGATATCGCTATCTGGCAAGTTCTCTAAGGCTTCGGCTTCTGCAGATTTTCCGAGATCGCTGGTGTGTGATTGCGCTTTCGCTAACTGCCAATCTTCAAGTTCGCCGGATGCTAATTGGGGGCGTCTTTGATCTTTGCGATATGAATTAATAAAAGTAGTTGTCAGAACGCGATACATCCATGCGCGTAGATTTGTGCCTTCTTCAAATTGGTGGAAGGAGTTAAAGGCCTTTAAATAAGTATCCTGAACTAAGTCGCGCGCATCATCTGGATTCTTTGTGTAACGAAGGGCTGCTGCATATAACTTGTCCATATACACAATGGCATCGCGCTCGAACCGAGCGTTGCGATCGGTAGCGCTTTCTAGGACTAAATCTTTCGATGCCATCTCTTACACACTATCCCAAAGGAGTTGGAAATGCCCAACAAGTGATGGTTAAAAGAGAGTCTGTGCTTCACCCAATTCGAAAGGGTCAATGAGTTCGGGCCCGTTATTGGCAACCAGGTTTACCCGCGGCGCCACTGGGCGCGTAACCAATCCGCGCGCAGGATCAGGAATATCCATTAACGCAATTAAGGTTTCGATTTCGCGGTTCTGTGGATCTAGCCATGAATCCCAACGATCGTTCGGCATAAATACCGGCATGCGGCTATGAATCGTTGCAAGATCGCCAACTGCTTCGCGAGTAATAATCGCAGCACTTTGAATCTCGTTACCGCTTTCATTTTTCCAGGTACTCCAAATCCCGGCGATGGAAAGTGAAGTGTTCTCTGCCGCTGATGAAATATAGAAAGGTTGTTTTGGCGGATACTTGCCCAGCGATGTCGCCCATTCGTAATAACCCGTTGCTGGAATTAAGCAGCGCGTTGTGCGAAATGCTTGGCGGAAAGTTGGTTTCTCATGAATAGATTCACTGCGTGCATTGATGGCATGTGATTGTGAATTACGTGCCTCAATGAAATTCTTCTGCCAAGGTGCAATTAAGCCCCAGGATGCGCTATCTAGAATTCGACCTTGCTGATTATCGCGAATAATGTAAATCTCATTTGTGGGTGCGATATTCCAATTCAGTGGTAGAGATTTATCAACTAGTGATGCATCGAGATCGAACCGCTCGATGATCTCGTCCATTCCTTGCGCTTGGGCATAACGACCGCACATGGGTAGAGAGTAGACTGCCGCTTATGCTCTGGCCTGCTCCACTACGTGGGAGAAATGCAGTCAGCGCGCGAGTAGTTATTCCGGGTTCAAAATCCGTTACCAACCGCGCGCTAATTCTTGCTGCTCAAGCCAACTCGCCTTCTATATTAAAACGCCCACTTATTTCGCGCGATACCGAGCTAATGGTCGCTGGCCTTAAGGCAATGGGAGTTGGCGTAACTGACCAGACAGTTGGCAAAGACCCAGTTTGGAAAATTACACCTTCAAGATTGCAGGGCCCTGCCAAAGTAGATGTAGGAAATGCTGGAACGGTAATGCGCTTTCTTCCGCCACTTTCAGCGCTGGCGCAAGGAGATATTTCATTCGATGGTGATCCCAGGTCTTACGAACGTCCACTTGCACCAGTCATTGCAGCTCTTGAAGAACTGGGAATTGAAATTGAACACGATGGGCGCTACAGCCTGCCCCTTGTTGTAAAGGGTAAAGGAATAATTCCTGGAGGCGCACTTACAATTGATGCCAGCGCATCAAGTCAATTCTTATCCGCACTTCTTTTGATCGCACCAAGTACCAGCAATGGAATTACTGCAACACATAAAGGTGGGGCGCTTCCATCTATGCCACATATCGATATGACCGTGCAAATGTTGCGTGACTTTGGTGCAACAGTTTCTGTTGATAAGGCAGCACAAAGTTGGCGCGTTGAATCTGGGGCGTTGCACGGTGTTGATTTGGTTATCGAACCAGATCTTTCAAATGCTGCACCTTTCTTATCTATTGCCATGGTTTGCGGTGGATCAATCACAATTGCAGATTGGCCAAAGCAGACTACTCAACCAGGGGATCAGTTGCGTGAAATCTTGACGCAAATGGGCGCGCAGGTTTCATTTAATGAAGAGGGCTTAACGCTTACTGGCGGAGAATCTATTGATGGAATTGATATCGACCTACATGATGTTGGTGAATTAACGCCCGCGATTGCTGCGTTGGCAGCACTTGCTGATTCACCTTCACATTTGCGCGGTATCGGCCATCTTCGTTTACACGAGACTGATCGCTTAGCGGCGCTAACCCGCGAAATTAACTCACTTGGTGGAAACGTCACTGAAGATGAAACATCACTTCGCATAACTCCGGCAGGTGCTTTTGGTAAAGGTTTGCACGGTGGAACTTTTCATACTTATGATGATCATCGCCTAGCAACAGCAGGTGCGGTCATTGGCCTTTTGATTCCTGATGTCGAAATTGAAAATGTGGCAACAACTCGTAAGACACTGCCTGATTTCCCTGGACTTTGGCAGAGTTTGATCTCATGACACCGCGCGAATTCGACGAATCTGATGCTCGCATTCGCCCAAGTCGCCGTACGCGCCCGCGCAGTAAAGACCGACCTGCGCATGCCGATGCGATCAGCGCACTAGTAACAACTGTCGATCGCGGACGCACAACCTGTATAACAAATGAAGGTGTGATCGTCACCGCTATGAAAGCCCGCGAGATGGGGCCGAAATCTGTCGTTGTTGGTGACTTAGTTAATTTAGTAGGAGATGTAACCGGAACAACGGGTTCACTTGCGCGCATCGTATCGATTGAGCCACGTCGCAACAGCCTTAGCCGAACTGTCGATGATGCTGCCAAAATGGAGCGCACAATTGTTGCCAATATTGATCAATTGGTAGTTGTGGTTGCTGCTGCAAATCCAGAACCGCGGCGCGGTTTAATCGACCGTTTCCTAGTCTGCGCATTTCACGAAAATATTAAGCCAATCATCTTGGTCACCAAGACTGATGTGGCACCGGTTCCAGATTTCATGCACGAATATGAAACTCTCGGAGTTGAGATTGCAACTGCTGCAATTAAATCTGATTCGCGCGAAGTTGATTTAGATCAATTATTTTCAATTCTTAGAGGTAAGACATCGGTACTTGTTGGACATTCTGGAGTTGGTAAATCAACGCTAATAAACGCCCTTGTTCCGCACGCAGATCGCGTAACGGGTGATGTGAATGATGTGACTGGTCGTGGTCGTCACACCTCATCGAGTGCAATTGCGCTGCCATTAGCCGCTGATTTATCACCAAAAGAAGGTTGGATAATCGATACCCCTGGAATTCGCGCATTCGGTCTTGCCCATTTAGATTCCAACCGCATCGTTGCCGCCTTCGAAGATCTTTATGAAGTCGTTCAAAATTGCATGACTAATTGCTCACACCACGAAGTGGGCTGCCAATTAAATGAATGGGCTGCGCCAAAAGGCGTTGCAAATATCGAAAGGTCTGCGCGCGTTGCCAGTCTGCGCACCTTGCTCGAACTCAAAGATTCAAACCCGCCCGCGCTAGACTGACAACATGTCTCTTACGCGGGGTAATGATCTAGCACTTGCCATGCGCCTAGCCGATGCTGCAGATTCAATAACTTTAGCTCGTTACCAATCTTTGGATTTAGTTGTCACAACAAAACCAGATAACACCCCCGTAACTGATGCAGATAAAGCATCAGAAGAAGCAATTCGCGCTTTGCTAAAAAGCCACCGGCCAGATGATGGAATAGTTGGTGAAGAATTTGGTGATGACGCAGCAGGTGCCCAGCGTTATTGGGTAATTGATCCAATTGATGGAACCAAGAATTTCTTGCGCGGTGTTCCAACTTGGGCCACATTAATTGGTTTAATCGAAAAGCAGAGCGATGGTTCTGATGTTGTTGTCGTTGGCGTAGTTAGCGCACCCGCACTGTTTCGCCGCTGGCATGCCAGCGAAGGAAATGGCGCATTCGTTTCGGTAAATGGTGGCGCACCGAAGCGAATTTCAGTGTCACAGGTAAGTGAAATTAAAGATGCTTCTATTTCTTACTCTGACTTTATTGGTTGGGAAGATCGTTTAGCGCCATTCCAAGAGATTCTAAAATCAGCCTGGCGTACTCGCGGCATCGGTGATTTCTGGTCACATATGTTGGTTGCTGAAGGCGCAGTCGATGTCGCTATCGAACCCAAGTTGGCGATTTGGGATATGGCAGCGCTAGATATCGTTGTGCGTGAAGCTGGTGGAAGATTTACCAATACTGCAGGGGTGGACGGCAGCCTCGGTGGAAGTGGGCTTTCTACCAACTCTGCGATTCACCAAAAGATTGTAGATAAATTAAATGGCCGTTGAACCACGCACCTTTTCAGTCACTGGAATGACCTGCTCTTCATGCGTGAATTCAATTGAAAAAACACTGAAAGAGATCGATGGAGTAAGTGCCAGCGTTAACTTTGCAACCGAGACCGTTCACATTTTGGCGGCGGCCGAAATAAAAAGCAGCGAAATAATCAAGAAGATTAAGGGCGCCGGATATTCAGCGACGTTGGTTGAAGATGGAGCAAACCCTGCTCTACATAATCGAAAATCTGGTCGTGCTCTATTTTTTGCGCTAATTTTTGCGATACCAACAATTGCCATTTCCATGGTGCATCAATGGCATGAAAGAGTTGATGCTGAAGTCCTTCGTATTCTAGATTCTCTAAATATTCTGCCGCCTTTGTACTCCCCCACTGCATGGCTGGCAATCGGATTGACCGCACCACTTATATTAATTGTCGCGCTGCCAATTCATCGCGCCGCACTTCACAATATCTTCCACCCAACAATGGATTCGCTGATTTCACTTGGCTCATTCAGTGCATTTGGTTGGTCTATTTACTCAAATGCAACTGGTGAGGGAGATGTATATACCGAGATCGCTGCAGGTGTATTGCTTTTTGTAATTTTGGGACGCTATCTGGAATCTCGGGCGAAGCATCGCGCAAGTAGTGCGCTCTCCACTTTACTGGCACTTGGCGCTAAAGAAGTGACCGTATTAAGAAATGGTCTAGAAGTAATAATTCCAATATCCGAGTTAGCAATTGGCGATGACTTTGTAGTTAAGCCAGGCGCTCGTATCGCAACTGATGGGCTGGTGATCTCCGGTGTTTCATCTGTAAATAACTCAATGATCACTGGCGAATCAACGCCAGTTGAAATATCACCTGGTTCACGGGTAATTGGTGCATCTTTAAATAACAACGGGCGAATTATCGTGCGTGCTACCCGTGTCGGAAGTGATACAGAATTCGCTCGAATCACTGCGATGGTGGTTCAGGCGCAAGGTGTAAAAGCCCCAATTCAGCGCGTAGCCGATCGAATCTCATCCGTATTTGTTCCGGTTGTTACAGCGCTTGCTATCGCCACATTTTTCGCTTGGTACTACTTAGGCAATGACGGCGCTGGGCATTCTGTGGCGCAATCGATTCAGATTGCGATCACGGTTTTAGTTATTGCTTGTCCATGTGCGCTCGGATTAGCAACGCCAGTCGCGCTTTTGGTGGCATCAGGTCGCGGCGCATCACGGGGAATTGTCCTGCGCCAGCCGCGCGTTCTAGAACTGGCGCGAAAAGTCGACGTTGTTGTTCTTGATAAAACTGGCACCTTAACGACTGGTGTTATGAAAGTTATTGAGGCGGCTATTCCAACTAGCGCGCATAAAGTTTTGGGACCAGATTTTGCCAATTTTCTAAATGAAAAAACCATTCTTTCAACCGCGCTCTCTTTAGAGCTTGCTAACGATCACCCGGTTGGTCAAGCAATCTCATCTCACGCACTATCTAAAGGTGCGGTTCGCTCTGAAATCACAGACTTTGCGCAAACACCAGGTGCTGGCGTTGCAGGAAGAGTATTGCTCGGTGCCATTTCACCTGTTGTTTTAATTGGATCGCCTAAAGCAATTGCCCACAGTGCAACCGCATTTGATTCAGCGATCGTTGAAGCAATAACTCGTGGTGAAGAAAATGGATATTCAGTGGCAGTCCTTGCTTGGGATGGTGTTGCTATTGCTGTATTTGCAATCGGTGATCAAGTCAAAGCAGATGCTGCCTCAACTATTTCAGCGCTTATTGACAAGGGAATTACCCCTTGGCTTGTCACCGGAGATAACGAGGAAAGTGCGGCGGCAATTGCTCGCACTGTCGGAATCAAAGGTGAGCATGTAATTGCGCGCGCACTTCCAGAAGAAAAACTGGCGCGAGTAAACGCTTTAAAAGCCGCTGGCCATACTGTCTTAATGATCGGTGACGGTATTAACGATGCCGCAGCACTTGCCGCAGCCGACTTAAGCATGGCGATGGGAACAGGGACAGACACAGCAATTTCCAGCGCCGATATAACTTTGATGCGCCCAGAGTTAATGAGCGCTGTTGACGCCTTAACCCTTTCCAAGCGAACGCTTACAACCATCAAATCTAATCTTGGTTGGGCATTTGCCTACAATGTAATTGGTTTACCAATTGCTGCTGCTGGATTATTGACTCCCATGTATGCGGCAGCGGCAATGGCAGTTAGTTCGCTCTTTGTTGTTACAAACTCACTCAGAATCAAGTGAGGATAAGTTAAGTACTAGTAGCGGGGGCAGGATTTGAACCTACGACCTCTGGGTTATGAGCCCAGCGAGCTACCGAGCTGCTCCACCCCGCGTCGGAAGTGTCAGTCTAAAGGGTCGTTAAGCAATATCCAAATCGCTTTACTTACGTCCTTCAGCAGCAATCGCTGCAGCAAGTGCTGCCTTTAAGCGATCTTGTGCACGGCCATATGCTGCAAAGTCTCCCTTTGCAAGTGCGGCATTTCCATCTGCAAGTGCTTGCTTAGCATTTTGTAACGCTGACTTTAGATCGGCAGATGCGTTATTAGTTGTAGTTGTAACTGGTGTACCAGATGATGATGTTCCAGAGTTTCCACCAAATACTTGATCGAGTGCGCCCTTAAGTGAACTGTCATAACCGATTACATCACCGAATGAGACAAGTACTTTCTGCAGCAATGGATAAGCCGCAGAGTTAGATGTTGCCTTTACATATACCGGCTGAACATAAAGCAACCCGCCGCCGACTGGAAGTGTGAGCAAGTTTCCTAGCACAACATCGGAACCGCCTTGACGCAACAAGGAAAGTGAGTTTGCAACTTCTGGCTTAGCTTCAAAGTTAGATGCAACTTGTGAAGGTCCAGCAACGTTGGTGCTGCGTGGAAGTTGTAGGACGGTTATTTTTCCGTAATTTGGCCCGTAGTTGGAATCAACCATTGCAAAGGCAGATAAATTCTCGCGGCCTCCGCGTGGAACAAATGGAGTTGTCAGTGCAAATGTTGGTTTAGTAGCTCCTGGCATTTCAACTGTCATGTAATAAGGAGGTTGCGCTCCGGCATTGGCACCGAATGTTGAAGGATCACGTGGCACACGCCAGAAATCTTGTCCGCCATAGAAGGCGGCCGCTGTTTTCACGTGATACGAGCTAAGCACGTCACGTTGCACGCGGAACATATCTTCTGGGTAGCGAATGTGCTCAAGTAGCTGATCAGACATTTTGCTCTTTGGTGTCACTGTATTTGGGAATGCCTTCATCCAGGTCTTTAGAACTGGATCTTTATCATCCCATTGGTAGAGAACAACAGTGCCGTCATAGGCGTCAACCGTGGCTTTTACCGAGTTTCGGATGTAGTTGATATTTCGGTTGCTCTGGGCGGTAACCGATGTTGAGTTAGCAGTTAGCGCATCAGTGGTTGCGGTGCCAAGTGAAGTTGTCTGCGCATATGGATAGCCAGCACTTGTTGTGTAGCCATCAATAATCCATTGGACTTTGCCATCAACAATTGCTGGATATGGGTCTCCATCAAGAGTCAACCATGGTGCAACTTTGGCAACGCGTTCGCGAGGTGAACGATTGTAGAGAATCTTTGATTCAGCGTTGATCAAACTTGAAAGTACGATGCGTTGTTCTTGGTATTGAATTGCAAAGAGGAGTTTGTTGAGCAAACCGCCCATTGGTACTCCACCTTTACCGGTGTAGGTGTAATTCTTCTGGCCATTTGCAGATGCGTCATCTGGATAATCAAATTCGACTGGGGTATCAGTCTTCGGTCCGCCGATGATTGAGTAATCAGGGACGTTCTCACCAAAGTAAACACGTGGTTCGAATTTACCGAGGCCAGTAGTTGGTGGAAGGTCGCCGACCAAGAAGCTCGGTTTGCCGTCAGCATCGACAGTGTTTCCGAATGCAGAGACAAAACCAAAACCATGTGTGTAAACCAAGTGATCGTTAATCCAGTTACGGCTTGGGTTTCCATCAATATTTAATTCGCGAACCGCAACAACAGCATCGCGTTGCACGCCATTTACTGTGTAGCGATCAACGTCTAGTGATTCTGGGAATGTGTAATAAGGCTTGATCTGCTGAAGTTGACGGAAAGTTGCTGATAAAACATTCGGATCCATCAATCGAATATTTGCAATTGTTGCCGCATCAGATGCTAGTTGACCTGAATTAGTTGAAAGAGTTGCTTGATAATCCTTCATCTCTACTTCAGAGAGACCAAAGGCATCGCGTGTAGAGTCAATATTTCGTTGAATATAAGGGGCTTCTTTAGATGATTCAGATGGCTTTACTTGAAATTGCTGCACGGCCCCTGGATAAACACCGGCGATTAACACAGATGAGCCAACCATCAAGGCGGTTCCGGCTGCCGGCAGTAACCAAGATTTGCGGACAATATTGGCGAAGAAGAGAAGTGAACAGATCACGGCAATGGCGGCAAGAATTGATTTAGCAGGCAGAGTTGCATTTACATCTGTGTAAGTAAGTCCTGTTATTAATCGACTCTCTTTAAGGGCAAGTGCGAAACGATCAAACCAATATGCAACAGCTTTGATTAGAACAATTAAACCTAAAAGAACTGAAAGTTGAACGCGCGCTGCCACCGATGTGCGATCACTGCGAAGTTGTGGGCGAAGCCCGCCGTAGAGATAGTGAATAGCGGCACTGGCAAGTGTTGCCAAGATAAGAGTGGAGATGGCCCAGCCGATTAGAGTTTGATAAAACGGCAGGCGGAAAGCAAAGAATGAAATGTCCATGTTGAACTGTGGATCATTAACACCGAAATCTGTTGAGTTCTTAAAGAGCAACCAAGAGCTCCAGAGTTGCACGCCGCTGGAACCGCCGAAGTAGAAGAGCACCACGACAACACCGGCAAAGACGAGCTTGCGAATTGGATCAATTGTTGCGCGATAACGCTCGAGGTTATCTGCCTCCATCGCCATTGAAACGTTAAATGGGCGAGAGCGAAAGGCCAGGAAAATATTTAGAGAAATAATTGATGAAGTGATTAATCCAAAAGCGATAAATAGCGCGACCTTGGTGGTAAGAACTGTTGACCAAACAGCTGTGAAGCCAACGGATTTAAACCAGAGCCAATCCACATAAACACCACTGAGTGCGACTAGCGCCCCGGCGATAACTGCCAAAATTATGAAGGTAAGGGCTAGCGGACTTGGTTTTTTCATCATGCTCCTAAGTTAGCGCAACTGCGCGGGCGATTCGAATTGAGCGCCGATATGGCCTCTTCAAGGCTGGAAACTGCAACTATTTTAATTCCGTCAGGGATTTTTGCAACGCTAGGTGCGAGGTCTTTACAGTTTCTCTCAGGAACTATAAAGATTGTGGCTCCGGCTTTTTTGGCAGCCAAGATTTTTTCGGCAATTCCACCGATACTTCCGACGCCGCCTTTCTCATCGATCGTTCCGGTCGTTGCAACGATTCGTCCCTTTAAAATATTTTCGGGGGTCAACAACTCGACTATGCCAAGTGCGAAAGCCAACCCGCCACTGGGGCCACCAGTCTTGGCAAGTGAAATTTCAATATCACTCGGTGTGATTTTTGAAGTACCTAGCTGCGGATAATTATTTTCCAAATAATTCAGTGCGGCGAATTTGGCACTTAACTGGGAATCGACCATCTCTGTTTTGGCAATTTTCTTTTCTGCTTCAGCACTTCGCCCATCTTTGTAAAAGAGCGAGCGAGGCATAACTGAATAATCGCTGCGCATCCAGGAATAAATCAGCTCAAATCCGGTGACATAGGCAGATGGATTGGTAATTAGAATTGAGAGCAAGTAAATCTTTCCATCGCTTGAGTAAAAAGTTGGAGTAACTGAAGGCTTTTTTGAGGGAGTTATTACCTTAGTTAAAACATCTTGGGCGCTTCCTGGAGTTAAAACCACAAAAGGCAGTGGCGCAATTAAGGCAAGTCCGAAGAAGAGTCCGAGAATAAAAGTCGCTAGCCTCGGAAGTCGGATCTGGATCATTACTTCAAGCCATCGTCTTTAAAGTTAGCGCTCCACAGGTGGTTGTACTGGATCGACTTGATCTGGTTCTTCGCTCGCCATTGTTATTTCGGCATCCCTGAAAGAATCTTGAAAACGTTGGAATTGGCCGACTGAACGAGTGGTCTCTGATTCGAACTTAGATTTAAATTGCGTTACCCAGAGAACATAACCCAGCGCGCCGATCAGGCCAGCCAGTGGGATAACCCACCAAATAAGTGCCATAAATGCGTTGGACATGTTCGGTAGCCTATCTCTTGCGGGAAGAAAACTCGCATTGGCGTTGTTGGAAGCAATAAGTCAGATTTCACATTAGTAAAGAGGGCGGGTTATGGCCAGTTTTGGATTCATCCCAAACGATCCTGACGACTCTGAAAATTCTGGAGAAAACGGCCATCCTGATTTCGAAGCAATGATGCGCCAAATGCAAGAGCAGATGAAAGCGCAATTTGAACAACTAGGAATTAACCCTGCCGGTTTTGTAAATCCATTCACAACACTTTTCTCACAAGCAGGGCAAGGTGCATCTGCCAATGAAGGCGTGCTCTCAATTGCAACTGCGCGCGAAACCGCGAAGAAATTTGTCTCGGCTCAAGGTTTAAAACCACTTGGTACAAAAGATTTAGAAGTTGTAAGAAACGCATTTGAAATTTCTGAAGTTTGGCTTAACGAAGCAACAGCTTTCCCGGCCGCACCAACGGTTCCGACTGCGGCCAGCCGCTTGGACTGGGTAAATGAAACGATGGTTGGTTGGCATAAGACCATGGAGCCATTGGCTGCGGGGCTATCGGCTGCGATTTCCAAATTGCTTGATCAAGCTATAACCGCACAGGCGGGTGAAAACGCTGAAGGAGCGCCTCCAATAGAGATGATCACCATGATGTTGCGCTCATTTATTGGCACCATGATCGCTACCCAACTTGGCCAATCAATCGGCACCTTATCTACTTCAGTTACTGGCGCACATGATGTTGGCCTGCCCTTACTTGATCCAGCGCGCGCCATTGTTATCCCTGAAAACATTGAACTTTGGGCCACTGAATTAGAGATTGCAAAATCAGAGGTCTTTATCTATCACGCACTTCGCGAAAGCGCGGTTGCTCGACTCTTTGCAAATAATCCTTGGTTAGTTTCTTATATTCAAAGCGCTGTTGTCGAATATGGCAAAGGAATAAATATTGATATCGATGCCATTCAACGACAAGCGCAAGAAGCCTTTGAAAAAGCCCAAGAAAATATCGGCGATGGGGTAGTACCAGGTGATCCCATGGGCATTGCCCTAGATAGCGGAATATTTACGCCTGAAGAATCACCTGCACAAAAGATCGCACTCCTTAAACTCGAAACTGTTTTAGCGTTAATAGATGGATGGACTGATGAAGTAAGCGCACTCGCCGCCGGAGATCGTCTGCCAGCAATTGAACAATTGCGCGAAACGCTGCGCCGACGTCGTGCATCGGCAGCACCCGCGCAACTTCTTTTCTCTTCAATGCTTGGCTTGCAAGTCTCGCCAAAGTTAACTCGCGAGGCGAGCACTTTCTGGAAGAAGATCCGTGAAGTTAAGTCAATTTCTGAACGTGATCAGATTTGGAGCGGTCTGCTGCCAACGGCAGATGATTTATTAGACCCAGAAAAATTTCTTGCCAGCACATCGATTCCAGATGATCTCTCTGGCTTGCTGTAAATTATTTTTTTAGCTAAATAACCTTTAGGAAAAGCGAAGTCCCCGGCCGCTAATTTGATTTATCTGCCTTCCCCTTGCAGATAGATCAAACAGTTATCCGAGGACTTCGTAAGCGCAACTTATGTCCAAAGTTGCCTAGAATCAAATAAAAAGAGATTTGACACGCCTGTAATTTGGGTTGTAGTGCAAAATTATTTTTGCCTAAATCTCTCAACACGTACTTTAGATATTGCAGATTTCAATCTAATTTGGGATTCCAGGAGTACTTTTTGACTATGTCATTTGAAAACGATGAAGGCGAAGATGACTTAACCCTGCCTGGAATTTCAGAGGGTGAGATAATTGTGATTCGCTCTGCAAGACGCAAGCGAAACATTTCGGCCTATCGCCAAGGCGGACGAATAATTGTTTCGATCCCTGCGCGCATGAGTAAAGCCGATGAACACGCCATCGTGCCCGAGATGATCGCCAAGATTCGTAGCCAAGAGAGTTCACGGATACCGAGCGAGGAGCGCCTCATGGAGCGCACGGGCGAACTAATGGCATCCCTAGCCCCAGAGATCACCGCTCGCCCCGCTTCGATCAATTGGCGCCCGATGCGCGAGCGCTGGGGATCTTGCACCAGCGTTGATCGCACGATCCGCATCTCAGATCGACTTAAATTGGCCCCGGATTACGCTCTGGACTATGTCCTCTTCCATGAGGCCATCCATCTGCAGCATTTTGACCATGGCGAAGCCTTCACCGAGGTTTTGGCCCGATTTGAGGGAGCCGAGCTGGCCAGCGCCTACTTGGATGGGTATGAGGCGGCCGAACGCGCCTTGGCTGAGCCTGTGGAGCTAAAAAAATTACGCACAAACAAGGGCTAGTTCAGCGTATTTGAGCGTGAGCAGGGGTATCGTCATGCTTGCACGTGTGGGCGCTCAGAGCTCAGGCGGCGATTGGAGGAAATTATGACAGCAGAGACATACAAAGGTGACGCTTACTGCGTGAAGTGCAAAGCGAAGCGTGACTTCGAAGGCACTGTGAAGATCTCCGAGTCTGGTCGTCGCATGGCGCAGGGTATCTGCCCAGTCTGTGGCACCAAGGTCAACAGAATTCTTGGCAAAGCTCAGTAATCAAGTTCACCATTTAAAAATTCACCCCGTTATTCATCACACGTTGATGCGCACGGGGTGAATTTATTTTTAGCCTCATAGTTAATTTTTCGCGGCATACATAGCGGCTACACACATGCGCTCGGGCGCTGGCTGCGGCAGGCGCCAATCCTTTGCAGATGAGCGAAGAAAGAATTCAAGGGCTTAAATTTAAATCTGGAATCAATCTCTATGCAGGTGAGCAGGCGGGCCAATTTCTCTTTGGAACCATGCGCAGCCGGCTAGCGATTAGCTCACCCCTTGCCCCCGAAATTTATTCTGCGCTAAAGCGCGGCCTCACCCGCAGTGAATTGGAAGCGGTCTTGGCCATCAACGCTTCAGACTTGGATGAGCTGTTGGCACAACTGCACTCTTATGAATTTCTAGAAACGCAATCGAGTGCCATCCAAATTTCGCAAAGATTTATCTCCAATATCGCCGAACGCGCCGCCAAGGGAAGTGATCGCAGTAAAGATGCCTCTTACGCGCAGCTGAAAAATCGAATTGCACCAGAATTAACTCTGACAAGGTGGTTGCCCGGAGTTTGTGATTCTGGAGTTGCAACGGTGAGCGCTCGCCAAAGTGCACATATAGAAATTTCTGGAAATTCTCGCGCCGCTCAACATTTATTTTCAGCACTTGTTGCCAGCGGCCTTACACATACGCAATTTGCGCCATCTTTTCGTCGCGGCCGCGAACTAGTCTGCGACGCTGATATTTCTGGGGGATTTATCTCAGCCATTGATTATGGACAGGTATTTGCATCGCTCTGCCACGAAAAAGCTAAATCAGTTGCACTCTTTCCGCAAAGTTCTGAAGAGAACGCTGAAGAATTACCCGTGGGATTTGCTGAGAAAGTAATTAAAATCCACTTTGGAGAAATAGATTCGGCACTCCTTGCCCTTTGGATGTCTGCTGGACAAGAACATTTAATTGTTAGTGAAATTAGTGGTGGATATTTAACAATAACTCCAATAATTGTCCCTGGAATATCACCTTGCAGCCGTTGCTGCGAACTAGCAATTGCAGAGCAAAGCAGAGCAACACTTCTGGAGAAAGCAACAGTTAAGGATGAGCTGCCAATCGTTGGGGCCAATTACGTTGCCTCG
The DNA here is from genome assembly GCA_009698815.1 of Actinomycetota bacterium. GTDB lineage: Bacteria > Actinomycetota > Actinomycetes > Nanopelagicales > Nanopelagicaceae > Planktophila. The sequence continues at coordinate 27,414 of WLPJ01000012.1, forward strand.
CTTTTGGCTGCGCAATTACTGCAGCTAATTGATACCGGGATATGCACGCTATCTACTGAGGCAATTTCAATCGATTTACTTGACCTCTGTAACACAAAACACATCACCATCACGCGCCATCCCATGTGTGGGTGTAGCTGGTAATTAGTTTTCAATTAGCGCCCTGAACAATTTCTCTGAACAATAGGTGCATGGCTAAGAAGGAGTCGAACGAGACTCAGATCCCGAGTTCCACCGCTGTCCGTTCGGCAAAGATGGTTTCCATTCCGGTCGGACTTGCAGGTCGGGGCATCCTCGGACTCGGCAAACAATTAGTCGGTCAATCTTCATCAGTAGTTGTTTCAGATATTCAAGAGAAGACGGCAGAGCAACTCTTTAAAGTCCTTGGCGAACTAAAGGGCGGTGCGATGAAATTCGGGCAGGCGCTTTCGGTATTTGAAGCAGCGCTTCCTGAAAATATTGCCAAGCCTTACCGCGAGACACTTACCAAGTTACAAGAGTCAGCGCCACCCTTGCCAACTCGCGTAGTACATAAAGTTTTGGCAAAAGAGTTAGGCGAAAACTGGCGCGATAACTTCACCTCATTTGATGACAAGGCAACGGCTTCGGCTTCGATCGGCCAAGTTCATAAAGGCGTTTGGAAAGATGGTCGCCCGGTTGCGGTAAAGATTCAATACCCAGGAGCTGCTGAAGCTCTAATCTCTGATTTAAATCAGATCCAACGCTTTGCCAAAATTTTCCAATTAGTTTTGCCTGGTGTTGAAATGAAACCGTTGCTCGAAGAATTGCGCGCGCGCATCATCGAAGAAGTCGATTACAAATATGAAGCCGAGGCGCAAGAAGCTTGCTGGAAGGCCTACGAAAATGATCCGGATGTAGCGATTCCAAAAGTTGTCATGGCTGCTGATAAAGTTCTGGTTTCGGAATGGTTAGAAGGAATCCCGCTTTCTAAAATCATTGCAAGTGGCACACAGGAAGAACGTGACAACGCCGGAATGCGTTTGGCGCGGTTCCATTTCACATGTCCAGAGCGCGCAGGTTTATTGCACGCTGATCCACATCCTGGAAACTTCCGTTTGCTCGCCGATGGTCGCATCGGAGTTTTAGATTTCGGCGCCTGCAATCGTCTGCCAAATGGCTTTCCCGAACCATTTAAGAATCTTTTAAAGCACGCCCTAGATGATGATGCGCAGGCTTTATATGAAGGCTTCAAGAAAGATGGATTTATCTTGGAAGATGTGGATGTTGATCCAAATCTCGTTCTAGATTTCTTGGTTCCACTTGTTGAACCACTTCGCACCGAAACCTTTAAATATTCACGCGAATGGTTGCGCGATCAAAGCGCCCGCGTCGGTGATCCGCGAAATCCAACAGCCAAGATCGGCTTCCAACTTAATTTGCCGGCTGAATATGTATTAATTCACCGCGTTACTTTGGGAACAACTGGCATTTTCTGTCAATTAGAAGCTGAAGGAAAGTTTCGCGATGAAGCACTTTCTTGGTTCCCCGAGATAGCACCCGCTGGCGTTTAACAAGATATTTTTCGAACCATCTTCCAGTGATATAAATAAACTGGAACTGTCACTAGCAAAGTCACGAGTGAACTAGTTATCCCGCGGATTGCGCTGCGGCGGTTCTGATCGATATTGGCTTGTTTAATAACTTCTGGATCAACTTTGGGATCGCCCTGCACTGCATAAGGATCAACATATCCAGCATCAGGAACGATCAGATCTAGACCTCGGTTAATCAAGCTAATTACTGTAAAGAGACAGACCAGAAGAGTAATTAGGCTGACCGCATATAAGTAAAGTGAACGCCAATCAACTCCCTGGTTCGCCACTTCTAGTTTCGCAGCGCTCTTCTTTGTCACTGCTTTCTTCGCCGTTGCTTTCTTCGCTGTAGTTGCCATATCTAAAGAGTACTCCCGATTTAGTTACAAGTGTCGTGAGCGTTCTGCACCATGCAGAACGGATGTCCTGCAAGATCAAGATAAATACGAAAGCGATTTGGTTTTGGTTGAAACTCAGCCTTAACGGCACCTATTCCAAGTAAATCTCTTTCAGCAATATCTAAATCTTTGGCGTGAAAATCCATATGTGCCTGCTGTGGCAGGCCACCGATTGGCCAAGTTGGTCTTTGATAGTTATCAATTTTCTGAAAGCCCATCTTCGTGAAGCCTTTATCATCGAGTATTTCAAGCCATTCGCACGTTTCTGCGGTTTCACCTTCATCAAATGGTTCCACTTTATGCCCGGTTATTTTTGAATAAAAGTAAGCTAACTCAACAGGGTTATCGCAATCAAGTGCGGTGTATGCGTAATGTGCAATGGTCATGAATAAATAATAACTACGGAATTACTTCTTTTTATATCCTGCAGGACAGGTTGGTTTCAAGGCTGTAACTTTCTTCTCTAATTTACCTTTCACACAAATAATAGTGACCTTCTTTATTGGCTGTGCAATTGGCTGTGCAATTGGCTGTGCAATTAATCCAACTTTGATTGTTGGCGATGAATAAGTGAATCCAGAGATATTAAATGTTAGTAAATTATTTTTGATTGAATAACTAGATGTTCCCACATTTGTATTTCCGTCTGCAGAGATGATTGATACAACAATCTTTGCTTTGGCGATATCTTTACCCCATCGACATTCGGCGATTTCTTTAGGTATAACCAGAGAATAAAAACCCTTATTTGGATTCCCCGCTAAATCTAGATGTGGGGAAGCGACCTGAAACACAAAAGTTTTATCGCTGCTATCCCACTTAGGTGCAGATTTCCCATACATTGTGGCATTCGTGGTAACTATGCCTGTAAATCCACTCTGTAATGCTGGACAGTCTGCAACGTTCGCCACATCTGGCCAAGGGGTGGTTTTTACCCACCATGCAGTCTTATATGCGACGGTTGCAGCCAAGCCGAATTCTTTCTCATAAAAAATAAAATCTGAAATATCCTGATTTCCATCAGTGGAAATACCAACAGTATTTCCACCCCACGAACCTGGGCAAGAGCTAGGTAAAACGCCGGCAGGGCAATTTCTACGAGAATTAAACTCTGCGCTGAATTCACTCACATTCTTAGCTGGCGTCAATCCTATTGGGACTCTTGCAGGCGAACCGGAAACTTCAACAATTCCGTCGGAAGAATTGGTATCAAGCGTTATCTCTGGATTTATTACTCTTCCATCAAACCATCCCCATAAATCTTTTGCCACGGTCCCGAGCTTTAATTTAACTTTAATCTCGATATCTTCTGGGAACTCATATTCTGTTAGTCCATCAACTGGGAAAATTGCCATTTCTAAATACCTTTGAACAATTCCATTTTTCCATTCTCGAGTGCCAGTAACAGGATCCCATGTGCTGAATATCGGCTCTGCTGAAATGTCTCCACGAACATTAACTCGCAGTAAATATTCAGTTCCACCTCCATGCGAAGCCTTGCTAAAATTCCAATAGGAAGCACGCCCGGCGGCAGGCGCGTGGTTCTTCATATCGGCTGGCCATTGACCAATTTGCCTCTCCGAAATTATGTTACCTGTCCGTCCATCCGTAGTTCCAGCAGTCGCTTCGCCACTTCTATCAGAGAGTTCTCTAGAAGAAAGTGTTGCTTGATTCCAGTTACTGCTAGAAGTTTTATAACTCACGCTCTCTATGCACCCAACTATTATTTTTGGAGTACAAGCGGGAATTGCATATTGAAAAGTCGACCTTATCCAAGGAGTCGCTTTATCAATAACTTTTGGGATGTCTCGGATACTCCAATTGGAAGGCAAATTGATCGAATTTACTCGATCTCCGAATACCACTCGTGCTTTACTCGAATCAATCTTGGTTAGTGAATCAATAGACCATGCACGTGGAGTGCTGCTTGCCATAGAATATTGCGGCAATACAATATAAGAAATGGATGCAACCAAGCCTAGAGCTATAGATATGCGCAATCTCATGCATTAAATAGTAAGAGGTGAAGTCTCCAATTAATAGTTCATTTTGAAAAATAGAAAAGCCCCGCGCCAGGATTCTTATTGAGAAACCAAGCACGGGGCTTTTCGAGCAACGGATACCTGCCGATAGAAGTAATTACACGAACGCTGCAATGCGCGGTGGACGTCCCGCACGGCGCTTGCGTTCAATAATTACGCCATCTTCGATTAACTGACCGCCCCAAACACCGCATGGTTCTTCACGGGATAAGGCGCCGTCTAAACATTTATTTCGCACAGGGCAGCTGCCGCAAAGCGCTTTCGCCTGAGCAATTCCTTCATCACTTTCGGAGAAGAAGAGTTCAGGATCAGCGTTATGGCATGGCAATGTAAAGGCGATGGCCGAGTCATAAGCACCGGTTACTTCATAGAGACCGATCTTCTCGCCTGTTTGCGCCCAGCCTGGTACCTGTAGTTCGCTGTAGAGAACGCTCATCGTTCTCACCCACTTTCTTCTCTCTCGTTTTCTTTCTCTGGATTGGTTTGGTTTTTGGTAATAAAAAAAGGCCTTCAACTCCTTTGTGGAGTTGAGGCCTTAGGTTTGGCATCTATCGGGATTATCCGATCGAACCTCCTGTGGCCTCATCCACGGCGTAAAAAGCTGCGTAAAACGCTGGCTTTGACGCTGCGGGCCAATTTGTATGCTTCTTTGTAGTCGCATGGAAATTGGCAGGCGAAGTAGCAGCACCGCGTGTAACGCGTGCTGTGGTGAATGA
>WLPJ01000013.1 GCA_009698815.1 Actinomycetota bacterium
GGATCTGGCGTAAGGATAGTTGTTACACCTATACCCTTAGCCAGTCGGGAGCGATCCCGCCAGGAGGATTCGCATAGCGGCCGAGTGCGCACGCTTGGAAAGCGTGTAAAGGGCAACCTTTCGAGGGTTCAAATCCCTCATCCTCCGCTGGATTAATTAAATCTCTACCCCAATGTATTTCGTCTCCAGGAATTCGTGAATACCATCAAAGCCACCTTCGCGGCCAAGACCGGATTGCTTAACGCCACCGAATGGTGCAGCAGGATCTGAAATCATGCCGCGATTGATCGCAACCATTCCTGATTCGATCGCCTCAGATATTTGGATCGCACGTTTTAGATCTTGCGAATAAACATAACTAATTAGACCAAAATCGGTGCTATTAGCTAATTCAATACCCTCTGCGTCTTTATCAAATATAACAATCGGAGCAACTGGGCCGAAGACTTCATGGTTCAAAATTTCGGCTTTTTTATCAACTTCTAAAACTGTTGCAGGATAGAAAGCACCTGGGCCATCTGGGGTTTTGCCACCCATTAACACCTTTGCGCCTGCCTTGATTGAATTATCAACGAGTTCGGCAATTTTATTTCGTTCTTTGACTGAAACGCTCGCGCCAAGTTGAACGCCGGCATCGCGACCGCGTCCCATAACAAATGCCCCCATTGCGGCAGCGAACTTTTCCATAAATTCTTTTGCAACCGGACGTTGCACATAAACGCGGTTTGCAGCGGTGCAAGCTGCGCCACCATTTCGCATCTTGGCCAACATTAAGCCTTTAACTGCCTCGTCTATGTTGGCATCATCCATAACAAGAAACGGTGCATTGCCGCCGAGCTCCATTGAGCAGCGAATTACATTATCGGCGGCTTCTTTCAGAATGATGCGACCGACTTCGGTTGAACCAGTAAATGAAATATTCTTAACGCGTTTATCGTGCAACATCTTGGCAATTGCTGGGCCGGTTGGAGTTGGCAGAATTAAATTGACTACGCCTTTAGGAACTCCGGCACGATCTAGAATGTCAACGATTGCCAGCGCAGTAAGTGGAGTTTCACCTGCTGGCTTTAAAATCATGGTGCAGCCCGCTGCAATTGCAGGGCCGATCTTGCGCGTTGCCATCCCCGCCGGGAAATTCCAAGGTGTTATTAATAGTGAGAGACCAACTGGTTGATGAGTTACCAGAATTCGCTTGTCGCCACTTGGTGACATACGAAAATCGCCAGAGATGCGAACGGCCTCTTCAGAGAACCAACGGAAAAATTCTGCGGCATATGCAACTTCGCCTTTTGCATCAGGAAGTGCTTTGCCATTTTCTTTGGAAATTAGTTCGGCGAGGTAATCAGCCTCTTGAATCATTAACTCAAATGCTTTACGCAACATCTCGGCGCGAACGCGAGGTGCGGTTTTAGCCCAGGCCGGTGCGGCGCGATCGGCGGCAGCAAGGGCGGCCTCCATTTCGGCATCTCCGGCTGTGGCAACTTTGGCAATTACCGAGCCATCACTTGGATCAATTACATCCAAAGTCCCGTTTCCATCGACCCATTGACCATCTATATATAACTGAGTGCGCATAAGATGAGCATACTGAACAGGTAATTAGACGCGCCAGCCGCGGTAACTGAAGGAGTTTGTGTGCCAAAGTCATGGACAGATGGTGCGCCGCAGCCCGTTGCAATGCAGGAACATGCGCACCTGAGCGATCCGCTTAGCTACAAGATCAAGCGGGCGTTTCTGGGCGGTGCGTTAAATAGGCACTCTTTAGGTCACCAACGTTTATCCAAGCGCTATGCCCTCGGAATTCTCTCATCCGACTGTATTTCATCTTCTGCTTACGGAAGCGAACAAATTTTGATCGCTTTGTTGCCAGCATTTGGTCTTGCTGCCTTTGCAATCTTGATGCCAATGACGGCAGTTGTATTAGCAATTTTGGTTTTAATCACTCTTTCTTATCGCAACGTGATTGATGTTTACACAAAAACAGGTGGTGCGTACGTCGTCTCGCGCGATAACTTTGGACCAGTTACTGCTCAGATCGCAGCAGTTGCGCTGATACTTGATTACATCGTCACGCTTGCAATTCAATCAGCAGCCGGAGTTGCTGCAATTATTTCTACTTTTCCATCTTTATCGCCGTGGAAGATGCCGATGATTTTTACGGTAATCATCCTTTTAACTTACGGAAACCTCCGCGGCGTCAAAGAAGCAGGAAAAGCTTTTGCATTTCCAACCTACTTCTTCATCGGTTGCATGTTGATTGTGTTCGGAATGGGATTCTGGCGCTTGTCACAAGGAACTTTGCCAACTCTTGCTACCGATCTTCCAGGTGCAGTGGAACTTGGGCAAGAACAAGGGTTATTGACAGGTGCTGCAATATTTATTCTGCTTCGCGCTTTCGCAAACGGCGGATCTTCACTAACTGGCCTAGAAGCAATTTCAGATGGTGTCGCGCTATTTAAAACTCCTGAACATGTAAATGCCCGACGCACCTTGGTAATTATGAGCTGCTTACTTGGAATGCTTGTTCTTGGAGTTTCATATTTCGCACATCACATCCAAGCCATGCCATATGAATCAGGAACTCCCACCGTTATTTCACAGATTGCCAAGGCGGCCGTAGGCGAAGGCGCCTTTGGCACCTTTATGTTTATTATGGTTCAGCTAGCGACAATGCTTATTCTCTTTGCTGGTGCAAACACCACTTACAGTGCCTTTCCACTGCTCTGCAACTTTGTTGCTAGCGATGGTTACTTGCCTCGCCAATTAACTAAGCGTGGGCACCGATTAGCTTTCTCAAACGGAATTTTCTTACTTGCTGGTGGCGGATTACTACTCGTGATTATTACTGCCGGTTCCGTAGAACATCTTGTTGCTTTCTACGCACTCGGCGTCTTTACTGGATTTACACTTGCTGGCTTTGGTATGACAAAATATTCTTTGCGAACAAAACCAAAAGGATGGCGAGTTAAGGTCGTAATCAATGCGGCTGCAGGATCTGTTTCTCTTGCAATAGTCATAATTTTCTCAGTTGTTAAATTTACTGAAGGAGCCTGGTTAGTTCTGGTAACGGCGCCTATATTGGTGATGACTTTCTTGCGTTTGCGTCGTCAATACACACGCGAACAAGAAGCTTTGCTGGTCCGTCAAGAACAAGAGCGGGCGACAACAATTGTTCGACATAACGTCACAGTCTTGGTCGATAACGTGGACCTGGCAACTGTTGGTGCAATTCGCTATGCGCGCAGCTTGAAGCCTCGTAATTTGAGCGCGGTTCACTTCGTAATCGATGATCGCAGAGCAGAAGATATCAAGAATGCATGGGCAAAATCCGATGCCCTCGATGATGTAACTCTTGAATTAATTGATTGCCCTGACCGCCGGTTAGCAAATGCTGCCGTTGATTACGCAATCCGCATGACAGAGAAAAATGATATTGAATTAACTCTTCTGCTTCCTCGACGCGCTTATTCTGGTTTCTTAGGGCGTTTACTCCACGATCAAACGGCTGAAGAAATTGCCGCTCCAATTTCGCAATTACAACGCGTGGTTGCAACGATTGTTCCCTTTGACGTGGATCGCATAACTTCTGGATCACAATTGACAGTGCAACCGCAGACCGTTGCTACAAAAGCTTCTGTTTCCTCACCCGAAGCATTTAAGCCAATCAAAGATGTCATAAAGCCAACCGAACCGATTAGCCATTACGCCGAAGATTTAACGCCGATCGGCAGGATTCAATGGCGCCAGCGCGCACAAGTGCAAGGTCAAGTGACTGCGATAAAGAGCGGGGCAAAGGGTGCTGCTCCACTATTACAGGTAGAAGTTTGGGATCAATCTGGTGGAGTAACTCTGCACTTCCTAGGTCGCCGCGAAATCGCGGGCTTGGAAGTTGGTGCTCAAATTCGCGCAGAAGGAATGGTTGGCGAAGAAGAAGGAGTGCTTACTATCTTGAATCCTTCTTATCAATTGCTTGTTTAGTTAACGCTGACCTTCAAAGAAGTCAGTTAACAATTTTGCGCATTCACTTTCGCGAATTCCTGCAGTCACATTTACTTTATGAAGTGCGCGTGGGTCGCGAATAACGTCCCAAACCGAGCCCACCGCGCCCGCTTTTTCATCCCAAGCTCCAAATATCAGATTCAAAATACGTGATTGCGCAATCGCGCCTGCGCACATTGCACATGGTTCAAGCGTGACTATGAGCGTGCAACCATCTAGGCGTGAATTTTTAATACGAGATGCGGCGCTTCGGATGGCTACTATTTCGGCGTGCGCTGTTGGATCGTTGTTGGCTTCGCGTTCGTTTGAACCTTGCCCGATTATTTCACCAGCATTATTTACAACAATTGCGCCCACTGGAACGTCTCCGGTAGCAATTGCTTGGCGCGCAATTTCGATCGCTTGATCCATAAGCGATTCTGCTGACTTATTAGAAATTCTTAGAGCTCCAATAGTTCTGAAAATTCTTCTGCAAATCCTAATCGGCTAGCGATTGCTTCCAGCTGTTCATCAGGAAAAAGTTCTGCATCATCACACAGCGCAGAAAGTTCCATCTGATTGACACCTAAGTCAGATAAAATATCTAAGTGTCCGACTGGAAGCGGTTCATCTTCTTCATCCGGGGAATCAAGATCACATAATTCCAAAAAGTCTGCCGCAACTTCGTAATCTATTGCGCAAGTTACATCACTCAAAAACATACTGATGTGCGCACCAAGGACTCTAATCACCATAAAGAATTCTTCATCGATTGCTAAGAGTGCGATTGCACCACCATTTGTTTGTTGTGACTTAAGGCGATCAATAATGTGTGGTAGATCATGTGCATCAGGTAATTGCGCTAAGTTCCAGCGCCCATCCTCGTGCCACGCAGCAACTGCGATATCTACCTCGTTCACAAGTGCGTCCGTCACATCGGACATATTCCCACTCATTGGGCTAGATGGAAACCCCTGTAGGGTATGAACCATGAAGGTTCACGTCGCCGACCACCCGCTGGTAACTCACAAATTGACCGTTCTGCGCGATGAAAAAACGGATTCGCCAACATTTCGCCATCTAGTTGAAGAACTTGTAACTCTTCTGGCTTACGAGGCAACTCGCGATGTCCGAACTGAAAAAGTTTCTATTAAGACTCCAGTCACACAAACCACGGGGTTAAAACTTTCCGATCCACGTCCGGTTGTTGTACCAATTCTGCGAGCCGGACTTGGCATGCTTGAAGGAATGACACGTTTGATTCCAACTGCCGAGGTAGGTTTTCTCGGAATGGTTCGCGATGAAAAAACTCTGCAAGCCAGCACCTACGCCAATCGCTTGCCTGAGAATTTAGCCGGTCGCCAATGTTTCGTGCTTGATCCGATGTTGGCAACTGGTGGCACATTGGTTGCTGCAATTAACTTTCTTATCGAACGTGGCGCTAACGACATAACTGTGATCTGCATTCTTGCTGCGCCTGAAGGTGTAAAAGTTTTGGAAGATGCTTTTGCAAATTCTGGTGTTCCAATCACACTCGTAACTGGTGCACTAGATGAAAAATTGAATGAGCATGGTTACATCGTTCCCGGTCTTGGTGATGCCGGCGATCGCCTTTACGGTGTTGTTTAAATGGCATCAACTTCCCCAGGATACGCAATCACAATCCGTGTTGAAGGATCTCCCGATTTACAACCTGTTGCTTTAATTACCGCTGCAATTACGGGGGCCGGTGCAACTATTACCGCTCTTGATGTTGTTGAATCACTATTGGAAAAAGTTGTAATCGACGTAACTTGTGACACCATCAATGCCGACCACGCACAGGAAATCACCACTGCGCTCACTGCACATTCTGGATTAACCGTTCGCAAAGTTAGTGATCGCACATTTTTGCTCCACCTTGGTGGAAAGCTCGAAGTTCAATCAAAGGTTCCACTAAAGACCCGCGATGACCTCTCGCGTGCATACACCCCTGGCGTAGCTCGAATCTGCCAAGCCATCGTTGATGATCCATCGGATGTGCGTCGTTTAACGATGAAGCGAAATACAGTTGCAGTTGTTACTGATGGTTCTGCGGTTTTAGGTTTGGGAAATATTGGGCCTGCCGCAGCTTTACCAGTTATGGAAGGTAAGGCAGCGCTATTTAAGCGATTTGCCGATGTTGATGCGTGGCCAGTTTGTTTAGATACTCAAGACGTTGATGAGATTGTTCGTACCGTTCAACTAATCGCTCCTGTTTATGGTGGAATAAATTTGGAAGATATCTCTGCACCTCGTTGTTTTGAAATCGAAGCACGCTTACGTGATTTATTAGATATTCCAGTTTTCCATGATGATCAACACGGAACTGCAATTGTCGTATTGGCTGCTTTAACTAATTCACTAATTTTAGTAAATAAGAAATTGGGCGAAGTAAGAATCGTGATGAGTGGTGCTGGAGCTGCAGGTACTGCAATTACTAGGTTGCTCACCAAGAGCGGAGCCAAGACCATAATTGCCTTCGATATAAACGGTTGCGTTACGCAAGGCTTCACCGGAAATATCTCTGATGCCATGAAGGGCGCGGATGTATTTATTGGGGTAAGTGCTCCGAATGTCTTAACGGAAAACGATGTTGCGTCTATGGCATCCGGTTCGATTGTTTTTGCACTGGCAAACCCAGATCCTGAAATTGATCCTGTGATAGCACGCAAGTATGCAACCGTCGTCGCTACCGGCAGAAGCGATCAACCAAATCAGATCAATAATGTCTTAGCCTTCCCAGGTATTTTCCGTGGGCTACTCGATGCAAATGCTCATAAGATCACTGATGAGTTGCTAATTGCAGCGGCCGAAGCAATTGCATCATGTGTTAGCCCATCGCAGTTAAATGCCTCATTTATTATCCCTAGCGTTTTCGATTCACAAGTGGTCACTAAGGTGGCTGCTGCGGTTAAAAAGAGCGTTTAAATGGAGTTAGCCGCATCATTTGATGCCCAACTTTCTTCGCTTGCCCCATTTATCTTCTATTTAGTAATCGGTGCGATTGTTTTTATTGAGACTGGCTTACTTTTTGGCTTCTTTTTGCCGGGAGATTCAATTCTTTTTAGCGCAGGTTTAGTTGCGGCAGCTCACGGAAATATAAATATTGTTATTTTAGTATCTATCATTTTTCTTGCTGCTTTTTTTGGAGATCAAGTTGGCTTCGTAATCGGACGCGTTGTTGGGCGCCCTTATTTAGATAAGAAACAGTCACCGCGAATGCAGCGCATGATTGTAAACGCCGAATCTTTTTATGATAAAACTGGTTGGTGGGCAGTTGTTGCGGCGCGCTTCTTCCCTTGGATCCGTACTTTTGTCCCGCCGATCGCTGGCGCTGCCAAGATGAATTACTACAGATTCTTATCCGCAAATGTTCTTGGTGCACTTTTGTGGGGTGTTGGAATTACTTTGGCTGGCTATTACGCAGCGACGCTGCCATGGGTAAAGAGTTCTTCATACGCGATTGCCGCTTTCTTTATTATCGCTTCGCTAATTTCCGCTTCGGTAAATTACCGACGCCGCCCACAATAACCCCTAAATAAGTCATAACGATCCCAGTTACCAAGTAAACGCTGACATTGACACCTTCAGTTGGTGAATAGAAATCAATCAATAGCGAACCGACTAGCTGCCCTCCAACGCTAATAAGGGTGAAGGTAAGAACTCCCAAATGTTGAACGATCGTTGAAGTGAAAGCAATGTAAATAATTCCGATAGTTCCACCGGTATACATCCACCATGGTCCAGCCGGAAGTGAAACTATCTCGGTGCGGTTAATCAGCATGCCAATACCTAGGAAGATCACCAGAATTGTTGTTCCCATAATGAAATTGAGCAGAGAAGTCGTAAAGCTTTGTTGTGTACTTTCGTTGATTTGACCGTTAAGCGCACGTTGTACGCCAACAATTGCCCCAGCAACGCAACCCAACAAGACCGCTAAAACGGAAAGATCGTTAGCTTCTATGCGATCTAGGACGGAAATTAGTACTGCTAATACTGTTATTCCAGCGGCCGCTACCCGCCTAACTGTTATGTGCTTCTTCCCACCACCAGTTAATCCGATGCGGTCTACCACTAGAGATGCAGCAGTTTGTCCTGCAATCGATGCCACCGAATAAATAGCAACGCCGATAATTGGAACAATTTGAGTTTGCACAGCTACAAAACTTCCACCAAGCATGCCGGCAAAGAGAGTCCAAAGCGGGATTTCTTTGCGCTTAAGGGCACCACGAAGATTTCTAGCTCCGTTTTTAATTGCCGGGTTGAAAGCTGAAATTAAGGAAATAATAATTAAGCCTGAACCAAAAGATACAAGTGCGGCTTCAATTGGATTTCCCATGCGATACGAGAGTTCTCCATTGGCACGTGCTTGTACGGCGATCATTAAACCCGAGATTGCCGCGAGAATATCTAAACGAGAATTGCTCTTATTCAAATTAGATTAGTTTCAACAGAAACGAGCTGCCTAGGAATGTGTGCCGTCAAACTTGCGTTTATCTGCAATCCAATCCATTAACGCAAAGAGAACTCCAGATATTACAAATGTTAGATGTATAGCGATACGCCAAATGGTTCCTTCTCCAACTTCGGCTTCACCGGCGAGCCCGATAAAATCTTTCAAGAGTTCAATAACTGAAATTGCAACCAATGAACCGATCAGCTTTATTTTTAGCCCACTGAAATCAATCGTGCCCATCCAATGCGGGCGATCTTTAGATTCAGTTGCGATATCAATTCGGGAGACAAAGTTTTCATATCCGGCAAAGATCACCATCAAAATAAGGTTCGCCAAGAGCGTTAGATCGAGCAGCGCCAAAAGCGCCAAGGTAAATTCACTGGCGGACATTTCTACAGTTTTTTCAGCCAAATGCCAAAACTCCACGATAAATCGATAAGCCAAAAGCGCCAATGCGCCAACTAAACCAAGATATAGCGGAGCCAATAAAAAACGGCTTCGAAAGAGAATTGCTTCTACGGCGTGTGAAATTTTACTCATGAATTTATTTTAACTCATGGCTCAAGCAGAAGAGTTATTTCTAGCCATTCCTCCTCGCGAGAGTTCAATTCCATTCGCGCAGATTCCAGTTCTGCCGTTACTCGTGATAATTCTGCTGGATCGAATGCGGAATTGGTCTGATCCTGCTCGAGTTCGGATATCCGCACCTTTACTTTCTCGATCTGGCGTTCTAAACGTGCTAAATCTTTCTTAAATTGACGTTGTTCTGCTGCAGATGAAACCGTCTTGCTTTTTTCTTCTACCCCCACACCTGGTATAGCAGATGCCCTTTGCTCAAGGTATTGATCAACACCACGTGGTAAATCACGCAAGGCCTTATCACCCAACAGGCCAACAAATTGATCACAAACTCTTTCCAGGAAATAGCGATCGTGGGAAATTACAACCAGAGTTCCGCCATAGCTATCAAGTAAGTCTTCAAGTTCGGTAAGAGTTTCTATGTCAAAATCATTTGTTGGCTCATCTAGTAATAAAACATTTGGAGAATCCATTAAAAGGCGGGTCAGTTGCAGTCTGCGTTTTTCACCACCAGAGAGATCCCCAACTGGTGTCCATTGTGAATCTTTATCAAAACCTAATCGTTCGCAGAGTTGAGATGCGGAAAGTGATTTTCCATTTCCAAGCTCAATATGAGCTGCAACTTTTTCAACTGCTTCAAGAACTCGCCACTGTGGATTTAGCTCATCTAAATGCTGCGTAAGAAATGCCGCTTTAACAGTCACGCCAGTGACCAATTTGCCAGCAAAAGGTTGAATCTCTCCGACCAAAGTACGCATCAAAGTGGTTTTACCGGCGCCATTGATTCCAACAATTCCAATACGGTCACCTGGCCCCACATTCCAATAAAGATCATCAATTAATTCTTTATCGCCGGCTCGCACGTGTAGATGATGTGCTTCATATACCGTATTCCCAAGTCGGTTGCGCGCAAACTTTAAGAGTTCGCCTTGATCACGCGGCGCGGGTTCTTCAGCAATTAAAACATTTGCAGCATCTATGCGGAATTTTGGTTTAGTGGTTTGCGCTGGTGCGCCACGTCGCAACCAGGCAAGTTCTTTGCGGATCAAGTTATTTCGCCTGGCATCCATTGCATTTGCTTGGCGCGCTCGTTCCGCCTTTGCTAACACAAATGCTGAATAACCGCCGTCATACTCTTCGACTTTTCCAGCGACGACTTCCCAAGTTCGTTCAGTAACTGCATCTAAGAACCAACGATCGTGAGTAATAACCAATACGGCTAGCGATTTACGGTTATTTAAATGGCTGGCCAGCCAGGCAACGCCTTCTACATCTAAGTGGTTTGTTGGCTCATCAAGAAGAATTAGATCTAAGTCATCGATTAATAACTTTGCCAATCCGACGCGACGTCTTTCTCCCCCAGATAAAGTCCCAAAAGTTCTCTCAAATAAGTGGTCATCAAATCCGCCAAATAGACCGGTAAAGACTTCGCGAATTCCAGCATCGCTAGCCCATTCGTGTTTGGCTTTATCGCCAAGTACAACATCACCGACAGTCGAATTTGGATCTGCCCAATCAACTTGTGAAAGGAAACCGATTTTTACCGAATTTGATTTTGTTACTCGACCTTCATCCGGACTTTCAACCGCTGCAATAATTTTCATAAGTGTACTTTTCCCTGAGCCATTGCGACCAACTATTCCGATGCGATCGCCCTCAGAAACACCTAAAGAAACTCTTTCGAGCAGCGCTCTAATATCAAAGGCTTTACTGACCTCTTCGATATTTACAAGATTGCGCGCCACGATGGGAGAGCGTACCTTTCAACCATGAAAGCCACTGACCGACAATTCGCACTGGACCTAGATTCTCGAGATCCGCTGGCACGTTTTCGCTCACAATTTGTGGTTAGTGATCCAAATATCTGTTATCTAGATGGAAACTCACTAGGTCGACTTCCACTTTCGACAATTGATGCCGTTAATTCTTTTATGAAAGATGAGTGGGGTCCAGAAGTAGTAACTGGATGGGGCCACTGGGTCGATGAAGCTCAGCCAACTGGCGATTTAATTGGTCGCGCAACACTGGGAGCTGCTGCTGGCCAAGTTCTAGCGTGCGACACAACATCAGTTAATTTCTACCAACTAGCACTTGCTGCGATAAACGCCCGGCCGGGACGCAAGACAGTAATCACTGACGCCGCTAACTTTCCAACAGATCGTTACATTCTTGAAGGGCTAGCCAAGCAACTTGGTCTTAACTTGGTAATTATCGATAACGAAACTCCAGGGTCTGCTGAAAATGAAAGAATTACCCCAGAAATTCTCGCTCCTTATTTAAACGATGACGTAGCACTTGTAACGCTAGAAGTTATTCAATATCGCTCAGGTGCGCGCAATGACATTAAATCTTTGACAGATTTAACTCGCAAACATGGCGCGCTTATGTTGTGGGATGCCAGCCACGCAGTTGGAGCAATTGAAATGGATTTCGATAAAAATGGAGTTGATATCGCAGTTGGTTGTACTTATAAATATGGAAACTCAGGTCCTGGATCTCCTGCCTGGTTATATGTAAATAAGAAAGTACAGGCGCAACTTCAAGTCCCGATTCAAGGCTGGTTCTCGCAAGGTGACCAATTTGCAATGGGTCCCAACTTTGAAAAAGCTGAAGGTATTCGTGGATTCCAAATCGCCAGTCCATCTCTAATCGGTTTGCGTTGTATAAAAAGTGCTTTTGGCATGATTGAAGAAGCTGGCATCGGAGCGATATCTGAGAAAGCAGCGATTGGCACTGAGATGATGATTCAACTCTATGACGCGTGGCTTGCTGAACTGGGATTTACTTTATTGACCTCGCGCAACCCGCAAGAGCGTGGCGGACACATCTCACTCGGTCACCCAGATGCTGATCGAATTTGCGTAGCACTTCGTGAATTTGCAGATGTAATTCCAGATTACCGAACCCCAGATTCGATTCGATTAGCTATTGCACCACTTCCTACTTCCTATGTCGAAGTTTGGGATGGCTTTGCGCGAATTCGCGACCTAGTTGCAACTCGCCAATATGAAAAAATTGAAAAAACAGATTCGAGAGTTACATGAGCGATTCAGAGTTTGATTCAGCGCTCACCTACACCTCTTATCTAGCAATTGATGACCTGTTAAATCTTCAAAAGCCACTATCTGAAGGGCCCGAACATGATGAAATGTTATTTATTATCATTCACCAAAGTTATGAACTCTGGTTTAAGCAATTAATTCACGAATTTAACGCGGCGGGTAAATCCTTAGAATCCGGGGATACCCATAAATCACTAGCTCTGCTTGGCCGTATTCGTACAATTCTTAAAGTTTGTGTGACCCAAGTCGATATTTTAGAGACGATGACACCCCTGCAATTCAACGCATTCCGTGGATATTTATCATCATCTAGCGGCTTTCAATCTGCACAGTTTAGAAAAGTGGAGGCGCTACTAGGTCGACGTGATAGCAAGATGTCATCGCACCTACCGAAAGATGTGCAAGCAGAGATAAAAGAGATTACATCTCGCAATTCGATTTGGGATTCAACGCTGGCTTACTTAAGTAAGCGAGGACATAAAATTCCCGCAGAAATTCTGGAACGCGATAAATCAACTCACTATCAATCAGATCCACGCGTTATTGAAGTATTACTTGCCGTTCATCGCAACGATCCAGAATCTGCAATGGTCTGCGAAAGGCTGATGGATATTGATGAAGGTTTACAAGAATGGCGATATCGCCACGTGAAAATGGTGGAACGCACTATCGGTCAAAAAGCTGGTACCGGTGGATCAGATGGAGTTAAATATTTAGCAAGCACTTTATTTAACCCCGTCTTTAAGGATCTCTGGGATATTAGGTCTCAGTTCTAAAGCGCCATTTTCAGAGGAACGCTTGTTTAGATCTTTCCTGTCGAATATAAATACAAGATAGCCACGATCGAAATAACTGCGGCCCCCGCTATGAGAGCGAATTGCACCCACTTGGGTATCCCAACTTTATCAGCGGCTATTTGTGCATAAGTTCGCGTGTGCACCATTACACGCGCTGCCCAAGCAAACTCAGTTGCCAAAATTCCAAGACCAGCCAAGAGAATTAAAATTCCAGGGCCGGGACCAGCCAAAGCAATTGCGCCAAGTACAGTTATTAGCCCCCCAATTGCGCCAATAATTACGCGCCAGACAACGCGGCCAATTTGGGTCTTCTTAAACCAAGTTCTGATTTTCATTTCTTTTTTATCACCTCTACATGCTCACCATACGCGGCTTCGGCAATTTGCGCACGACGAGATTTATATTTTTGGGATGCCCCAGTAATTAAATGTTCAAAACGTTGCTCGCCTTTTATTAGCGCATGTAGCTCTTTGGCTGTGTTTTGATCACCCCAAACTGGTGGTTCTTGGCGCGTAACTTGCACAACTATATGTGGGTGGAGTGCACGATAAATGAGGCCAGCTCTGCGAAGACCGAGATATGCAACATGGCGCATTCCGCGATTAATATGTTCTTGAATGGTTAAACGTAGATAAGTGAGTCTCGAAGGGCGAATGGGTTCTTTCGCAATCGCGAGTTCATAGAGAATCTTGGCAATTTCCACACCGCCTGTTGGATCAGGCAATTGTCCGCATTTACCTGATAAACGTGCGCGAATTTCAGGATCTTGTAGTTGACTCACTTTGGCTGTCACATCTGCCAGAATTGCTTGATCGGCGCGCAGGGCAAATCCAAAATCATGGCACCATTTAGCGCGCGCTTCTTGATCATCTGTTCCGCGAATATTTGAGACAAAAACCGTCGGAACTCGCGCCGGCAACAATTCGTGAACCCCGTTATAGCCGGTGGCGCAAACGCTGGCATCAAAGGCGTGCAGCACTTTCGCCAGGGGGAAGTAACGCACAACGCGAATATCTAAACCGTCTGGCGCGAGTGATTTGCCATCTTTATCAAGTGGTTGCTTAGTCAAAATCACTTGTAAGTCTTTCCACCCAAGTAACCCTGATAACGCTGCCGTCATCTTCTCGTTCACATCGCTATCGCCAGTTCCGAGTTGAACCAGAACAGCGGGTCGGTTCAAATCTAGCCCCAGAATTTTGCGCGCTTCATCGCGCGTAAAGGCGTCGTTTTTTTGAAAGAGCGAAACGGGTGAAGTTAGCGTCGCATCTTTACGGATAGCGGTTGGCCCAAAGTCATAACTGCGCGCGATGTCACCAGGTTCAACGATGTGATCCATCATCTTTGATTGCAAACCAAGTACAAAGCGTTGCGGTTTCTTCTGCCAAAGACCACGACGTACCCAGACTAATGAAAGTTTTGGATGGCCAAATTTTGCAGCAATAACACCTGGGTATGGAACTACGCCATCGAAAGATAAAACTCTTGCGCTAGTTTCATCGACTAGCGCCAATAATCTGTCACGCAAGTACGCGTCCCATTTTTCGCGCGACATCCATAAACGATCGCGGCCTGGAATATATTCACAACGTATTCCCATAAATTCTGGTACTTCAGCAATTCCGCTGGCCATAGAAACAATAATTGGATTTGCATATTCTTTTAAGGCAAGTGCTATCGCAGATGCGCGCGCTAAATGGCCCATTCCTACGCCATTGCTTGTTGCAAGAATAATTGTTGGTTTTTCCATAACAATCGGAAGTTTAGGAGACACGCCCGAACTTCTCGCATAAAAATGGGGTGGGGTTGCAACTTTTTTTGACTTCGGAGATACTTATCTCACATTCGAAAGAATGAAAATGACGGGGAGAGTACTTCTCAAACGAGTTTCTAAATCAGAAACCTTTGCCGTACAGCTTTAAAATGATTACACAATCGCATCATGCGGAAACTTTTAGATCAAGACCAGCAACATCCACGCCGATATCTCCTGAAAAAGTAGCTTCCTTACTGGCTTCAGAGTGGCAACTATTTACTAACAACACCAAGGGTTCACAGGCCGAGAGCGCGCGCTCTATGAAGTCACTCCCCCTTGGCGTCACCTCCAGTTTTCAACATTGGGATCCATATCCGATCTCAATCGTCTCGGCCAAAGGTGCCTGGATGACCGATGTCGACGGGCGCCAGCTTCTGGATCTCTCAATGGGCTTCGGCGCAATGCTCGCCGGCCATCTCAACCCTGTTGTTGTCGAAGAAGCGAAAGCGGCGCTAGATACCGGAATGCTCTTTGTAACTCCTTCTCCAATATCAACTGATGCGGCAGAGCGAATTTGTCGCCGCTTTGGAATTGATCAAGTTCGTTTTACTAACTCGGGCACCGAATCAACAATGTATGCCGTACGTGTTGCGCGATCAGCGACCGGGAAGAACGACCTCGTAAAGGTCGAAGGCGGCTACCACGGTAGCTATGACCCATTCGTTGTTTCCAGCAAACCATCTGTAGAAAAAGCTGGCGATGCTGAAGATCCAACTCCGGTTGCAGATTCAAATTTAGTTGCTGGAAATGTCTTTGTTGTTCCATATAACAACCCAGATGCGCTGGAACGTATATTTGAAAAGCACTCAAAAACAATTTCTTGTTTTATTGTCGAACCAGTTCTTGAAAATATCGGCATCGTTCTACCTGATGCTGGCTATCTAGAACGTGTACGCGAACTCTGCGACCAATATGGCATCGTCCTTATATTTGATGAAGTTAAAACAGGACTTACTGCAGGTCATCAAGGGGCGGCACAACGCCTTGGCGTTCAACCAGATTTAATTACCCTCGCCAAATCAATCGGTGGCGGAATTACCCTCGCTGCATTCGGCGGGAAAAAGAAATACATGGATTTTGTATCCAACGGCAAGATGGCGCACTTCGGTACTTTCAACGGTAATCCGCTAGCAATGGCGGGTATCAGAGCGGTTGATAAAATTTGTACAGCAGAAACTTTGGCTGCGGCAGAAGCGCTCAACCAACAAGCTCTCGATCGAATTACTGAAATTATCGAAGAGTTCCAACTTCCAGCACATACAGTTGGGTTTGGAGTTAAAGGCTGTATTACTTGGTCTGTAGCGCCAGTTCGCAACTATCGCGATTACAAAGCAACAGATTTTGCAGTTGCCGAGTTATCTTGGCTCTGGTCACTTAACCGCGGAATTATTACGCCTCCGGGGCTAGATGAGCAGTGGTTGATTAGCCTTGCCCACGGACAGAAAGAGATCGACATCTTGGTCGAAGATTTCCGTTCGTTTGCAGTTGCCCTTCGTAGTTAATCAATAGCAACAACAAAATCGGCACGGGCACGCCCGCGTTCGATTAACTTTGCATTTACTTCATCAGTTCCTTTTGCCCAAGCTTTAGCGGCTTCCGGATCTTTGCCGTAAGCGATATGGCGCGAAATTAACCGCGAGATTCGCTTGTCATCATCGACGTCAACCATCCAACTTTCATCCAAGAGATCGTTAAGTACTTCCCAGCCACCCTCATCATGGAGTAAATAGTTGCCTTCAATAATTACTACCTTGGTGGCGGACGTAACTACGCCTTGGGCAGCGATTGACTCTTCAATTGCCCGATCAAATATCGGATAGTAGATATTTTGAGTTTGTTCTGAACGAATTCGTTTCACCAGCGAGACAAAGCCGGCAACATCAAAGGTATCTGGCGCTCCTTTTTGATCAGATCGTTTCAAATCCTTTAGGACTTTATTGCTCAGGTGATAACCATCCATTGGAACAACGGTGACCAACTCTTTAGATAGTTTGCCCATTAAGAACTTGGAAAGGGTTGATTTTCCTGCGCCAGGTTTGCCGATGATTCCAATCAAGACTCGTTCGCTAGATTTCTCGAGATGTTCTTGAATCCGCGCTAGGGCGGCTTTCTGATCGGCTAATTGTTCGGGCACTTTTCAAGTTTAGCGCTTGTGCGAAGGCGATTACTAGGGAATTATTATTTCATGATAAAAAATGGAATTATTAATGGCGACCTTGCTTCACTCTTGGCGCGCTTTCGCCATGTAAATACGATTGCAATTGTGGATGGCCCTTTTCCAACGTATCCGGGCGTCGAAACTATAGATCTGGCACTTGTGATGGGAACTCCAACGGTCTGCCAAGTTCTGGATGCGATCTTGCCGCACTTAGATTTAACTGGGATGTTTCTTGCCGCTGAATTTGAAGCAAAGGTTGATGCCGCAACGGTTGCTGAATATAAGAAGCATCATGGCGGCTTACCAACCACGATTATCGCGCACGAGGATTTCAAAGTGAAAGTGAGCCAAGCTTTAGGAATTATTCACACAGGTGATGCAGTTCCCTACAGCAGCGTTATTTTGAAATCAGGCTGAAATCAATTTCATTTAAAGTTGGGTATGAAGATTGTGCCCCTTTACGCATAACGCTTTTAGTCGCACAATCAATTCCGAACTGAATTGCGCTTTCTTCCGTTGCACCTGATGCTAAGGCAGCGGCAAAGGCACCGATAAAACAATCACCAGCACCAGTCGTATCTGTTACTGAAACTTTATTTGCGGCAAATCTCTTTACGTGACCATCTTTGGTAACTAGCGCTGCTCCCTCACTTCCAAGTGTGACAATTGTGCGGCCTTTACTGCGCAGCGATGCAATTACTGCATCCGAACTTGGTTCGCGATGAGATTTATCTAATTCTGCAAATTCAATTTCATTTGGAATCAGCCAATCTGTCAGATCCAACAAGTCATCTGTGAGTGGTTGATAAGGTGCAGGATTTAAAATTGTTGTGATTCCCACCTCTTGCGCAGTGCGAAAGGCCGCCAAAGTTACCTCTTGTGGAATCTCGCATTGCGCGATTAGAACGGTAACGTCCTTTAATTTACTAACTTGTTCAATGGCGTCTTGCGGCGTTAGTTGAAAATTCGCACCTGGCACGATGGAGATGCGATTTTGGCCTTGTCCATCAACCCAAATATGTGCCACGCCTGTATGGGTATCAAATCGCAGCACGGATGATGTATCCATCTGTGAGTCCTTAAAATTCTGCAGGCTTTCATCACCAAAGCCATCTTTACCGATTCCGGTAATCATTGTTACGCGGGCGCCAGTGCGAGCAGCCATCACTGCTTGGTTAGCACCTTTCCCACCAAATCCGGTTGTGAAACTTTCACCAAATCGTGTTTCACCTGCCGCCGGCAAAATATCTGCATAGACAGTTAGATCCATCATCGTGCTGCCGATAACCGCAATCTTTGTGGATGCGAAGTTAGCCATGGTTACATAGATATTTCTGAGCGAGATTCGTGAGATTTCATTGCAGCAGCAAATGCTTTATGTGAGTTAATTACTTCGGCAACTGTTGCACAACCAAAACGATTGCCAAGCTTGCCTTCACGTTCTGCAAAATATGCCGCCCACATTTGCAGCAGCGCATCAGGGAAACCAAATTCAAATATGTGACCAGTGATCACTGGCCAGTTAGTTACATGGCCGGGTTGTATCTCAGACCAAACTTGCTCGCCGTTTCGCAGTGCAAAGGTGTGATAAACCGCAGGGTTCTTTGTGCTAAATCGAACGCCACCAGTCATGCCAATAGCTGAAAAGAAGAATGTATTGCTCTCACCTGGTGCAATGCGTTTCATCTCCCAATACATCGGAAATTCGCGATTGTTGCCTGGATTTTTCGCGCGCATCGCTAAAACAGCGTTATCGAAAGTATCGCAAGGAAGTTGTTCCCCTGCAGAATTTTCGCGGTGAGTAACAATGTCATCCAGTACGGCAAAGACTTTTGTCGGCGTGTAACCCAAACGCAAGGGAATATGTGCTGCATGCATTCCGAGATCACCTAATACGCCAATATCGCCACAGAACTTACGCTGGCGTTTCCAGTTGATTTTCTTTTTGCGGTCAATATCTGAGGAATGTAACAACCCAGACCTAACTTCAACTATTTCACCAAGATTGCCAGTCTGAACTTCACGTACAACAGCTTGCGCGCCAGGATAAAAAGGAAGTTCGCTAGATACGCGTACAAAGTTGGGCTTTCCAACTAACGCCACGGCAATTTTTTCAGCAGCTGCTAGATCAATTCCAAATGGTTTCTCGCCCAAGAAATCCTTACCAGCGTGAACGGTTGCGATGTAAATCTCTTCGTGCAGGTTATGCGGAACAGCGATGTATACGACATCCACATTGGGGCTAGCCAGCAATTGCTTGTAATCACTATATGACTCGGCGACCCCAGCATTGGTAAAGAATTCACGTACCGCATCTGATGTATCTGCAATCGCCGTGATTACTGGTCGTACTGGATGGTCTAATAACGCATCCCAGCGTCCAACAAGTGCTAATAACTCACGGCCCATTAAGCCGCCGCCGATGATTCCGACTTTAACTATTTTTTGCGATGACATTTCAAGGGTTAACAATCTTTAGCGCATCTGCAGCAGAAGTGCCCTTATGCAACATCGCCATAAGCGCTTGCGTCATTTTGGCAGGTTTTGGATGAGCGATGATATTTCTTCCATAAACAATTCCTGCTGCGCCTTGTTTTAAAACTTCAGCGGTGCGATTTAGAAGTTCTTCATCAGATACACGACCGCCTCCACGAACTAAAACTGGAACAGTTCCAGCTGTTTGAATCACATGGTGATAATCGGAGGCAACATCAGTTGGGTCAGCCTTAATAACATCTGCCCCAAGCTCGATTGCTTGGCGAACCAATGGCACAACTTTCTCTAATTCACCATCGGATGTATACCCACCCGCTGAAGAATCTTTCATCACCAGCGGTTCTACCATCAGCGGCATACCGTAATGTTCACACTGCGCTTTCAAAGTCATAATGTTGCGGATACAAGCATCACGAAGTTCGGGGCGACCTGGCAGGTCAAGCAGATTGACTACAACAATTGCGGCATCAAGACGAACTGCCTGCAAAACTGGTTCTTCCAGCAAAATACTAAATAGGTGATCTGGAATTACTTTTCCGTAAACATTTGCCACATCCGTGCGAAGTACTAGCGAAGGCTTGTGTGGGTTTGGGTGGTTCTGCAGCAACTTTGCCTGACCTAAAGTTAGCTGAATCGCGTCAGGGGCTGCCGTAATTAAGGTATCAACCGCGGCTTTCATATCTTCAATGCCTGCTAGAAAAGTACCCTCGCCAAAAAAGCCATGGTCTACTGCGATATCAAAGCAACGACCGTTATTAAATAGACGCTTCAGGCGAATTGATACATCAGACATTAACTGGCTCCAATTTAGGTGGTAAATATATTGTTCCTGCAAGTAGTCTAGAACCATGTCGCATAATTCAACTACCCCCGCCAAGCTTCCTTCAAATCAATTCGATCACTTTTACCGAGGTGGAAATCGAATCGGTGCGCTACGACATGGTCCTGGCGGTCCCATGCGTCCCGAGGAATGGATTGGCTCGGTAACAACTCGTTTCGGTGAAGCCGAACAAGGACTTTCTCGGTTAGAAGATGGAACTTTGTTACGTGATGCTATTAAGGCCGATTCCGATGGCTGGCTTGGTGCAGATCACGTTAAGAATTTTGGACTTAGTACTGAAATATTAATTAAGTTACTTGATCCTGATCAGCGCCTACCTGTTCATTATCATCCGAATAAAGCATTTGCTAAAACTCATTTAGGTTTAGATCACGGCAAAACTGAAGCTTGGATTATTTTGGAAGCACCCGCTGGTTCCGGAGTTGGTTTAGGTTTTGCCGCTAAACAAAATAAAGAAGATTTATTAAGGTTAGTTCGCGCGCAAGATTCTGCCGCGCTTCTTGCCTCACTTCGCCGTATTGAAGTAAAAGTTGGAGATGCTGTCCTTGTTCCTGCAGGTGTTGCACATGCAATTGATGCTGGAATTTTTGTCCTTGAACTTCAGGAGCCAACAGATCTCAGCGCGCTGCTGGAATGGGAAGGTTTTGCAGTAGACGGAATTAAAGACGGTCACCTGGGGCTCGGTTTTGAAACGGTTACCGATGCGCTAAAGCTTGACCCACTAACCGATGCCGAATTTAACTCGCTAATTACCAACACCTCTTTCTCTGGTGGATCACTTCGTTCGGTTCTGCCACTTAAATCAGATGGCTATTTCCGTGCCCACTTAGCGCCCGGAACTGGAAACTTCCCAGCAGGGTTTGCAGTTGCCCTAGTCCTAGATGGAGATGGTGAAATAACATTTAGCAACGCTCCAGCAATGACAATTACAAAAGGTGATGCGATCGTAATTCCATTCTCTGCTGGTTCATTTTCAATTACCGGCCCTAATGCAATCGTCTGCCGTCCCCCACTTGCAGAATTGGCCCGAGACGCCGAATAAAAATGTCCCAAGAAATTCTGATCGGTGTCGATATCGGTACCTCCCGTATAAAAGCGGTAGCTACCGATTTAAACTTAAAAGTCTTAGCCGAATATGCCGAGCCAACCCCTTGGAAACATGCGAAGAATTTCAGCGATATCGATATGTTGCTGCTGGCAAAGACGGTAATTACAGTTGCTTCAAAGGCGGCAGAAATTGCTAGCGGAAAAGTATTAGCCATTGGATTTACTGGTTTTAGCGAAACCGGAGTTTTAATTGATGGCGCCGGAAATCCACTAGCCCCTGGATTGGCTTGGCATGATCCCCGCGGAATTACTGAACCAATTCTGAAAGAACTTGGAGATTATGAATTTCGTGCGCGTGCAGGTGCGCTGTTAAATGAGATCGCCTCCATTTCAAAGACTCTCTGGTTAAATAAAAATTTCTCAGAGTCGAAGAAGGCAAAGCATTTTCTATCAGCACCTGAGTGGGTGGCATATTCTTTAGGTGCAGAAATCGTAAATGAACTTTCACTCGTTAGCCGCACCGGTTTCTTTGATGTCGAATCACGCAAGCCTTGGGATGAAGCAATTGCATTGGTGGGCGGTGGTAAAGACTATTTGGCAAGACTTGTAGTTGCAGGCGAGCCCATCGGTATCGTTAACAATGAAGCACCAGAAAATCTGCGGGGCGCCGTTATTACAATCGCTGGACACGATCATTTCACTGCTGCTTACTATTGCGGAGCAATCAACGAGGGCTCACTCTTTGATTCCATGGGAACGGCCGAAGCTTTGTTAAGAACTTTTAAAGCACCGTTAACAAGAGATGCCATCGCCGAATTAGCTGCAGCAAATG
Organism: Actinomycetota bacterium; assembly: GCA_009698815.1. Lineage (GTDB taxonomy): Bacteria > Actinomycetota > Actinomycetes > Nanopelagicales > Nanopelagicaceae > Planktophila. The sequence goes on from WLPJ01000013.1 coordinate 22,081, forward strand.
TTGGTTTAAGTTGTTCAGTAATTGCCGACCATTACACCTTGTTGGGCGCACTTCCAACGGGACTAACGCTAGAACGTGCTTGCGCACTAGTGGGTGTTGCAACACGTGAAGAGAAGATTGCTCTTGGGGAAGCCGCCCTAAAGATTGATCCCAGTGCAAGTGCGATGCGTGTAGTAAATGATTATCACGGATTATCAGTAACCAATTTGGATGATGCAGTTTCACCGGCGGCACTTTTTCGCGCAACTGTAGAACATTTAGTGGATGACTCCTCTGAAATGGTTGCTTTAATCGAGAAATTCACTGGCAAGGCGCAGAACGTTGTGATCGCAGGTGGATGGATTAACAACCCAGTGATCGCGGCAGCTAAAGAAAAGCAATTTGGAAGTTTTCGAGTTTCCGGTGCCACAGAGGCTGGGGCAACAGGAGCTGCAGAATTTGCTGGAATTGCAGCCGGAATTTTTCAGCTAAAAAATAGTTAACTTACTTATATTGCTCAAGCGTCCAAGCGCGTACACCACCAGCAACACCTGCGGCATTTGGAACAATCACAACTTCATCTCCCATGCGATCTAAATCTGCTTGGCGAATGCAACGCGCATTTCCGCCGCCGATATAAAGACGATCCCACATAAATACTGGGCGCAGTTCATCAACCATGGCACGAATGCGACGCGACCAGAAGGCATTACCCAAGCGGCGGCGTTCATGTTCGCCAATCCAAGTGTCATACGTGGTGGCACGACGAACAGGTGCATGTGAAAATTCAATGTGAGGTGAAAGTGAACCGCCGTAAAAAATTGCAAAGCCAAGTCCGGTACCTAATGTAATTACAACTTCATATCCTGAACCGGAAATAATCCCAGCGCCATGTACTTCGGCATCGTTTAATACGCGAGTTGGCATTGCTAACTTTTTGAGAAGGGCGCTTTGCATATCAAAGCCACTCCATTGTTCTTGAAGTTCTGGATCAATTCGTGTGCGTGGACCACTCTTAGTCATGTAATGAGGTGTTGAAATAACAACACCATGTCGAATCATTCCGGGCATACCGATTGTTGCGCGATATGTAGGTGGCAACGAATCAGATATTTTCTTGATGGTTTCGATAAAACGCTCAGGTGAAAGTGGGTATGGAGTTTCAACGCGGCCTGGCTTTGAGTGCATGGTGCCAGATTCGTCGAGTACGCAGCTCTTTAAAAACAGTCCACCGCAGTCGACCGAGAGGGTTAAACGTTCATCGTTAGCCATTGGCCAATCTTCCCACAAGATATTAGAAGAATGAAACTGAGTTTAGAAGAATGAAACCGCTATTTTTCGCGCTGACCGTAGATATTTTGATATCGGTCATATAACTTATCAACGCTCTCTTGGTCGATTAACTGCAAGGTGCCAAGCGTCTTAGCAATCCAAGTTGTTTTTGCAACATCTTCGCACATCACCGCAGATTTAACTGCTGCTGTTGCATCTTTACCAATTGAGAAAACTCCGTGATTTTTCATAATCACGGCAGAGGAGCGGTGTCCTGTCAGGGTTTCTACAACGCCTTTACCGATTGCATCATTTCCAATTAGCGCAAAAGGTCCCAGTGGAATTTCGCCACCGAATTCATCTGCCATTGCAGTTAGCGCACATGGAATAGAACTGTGAATAGCGCTCCAGGCTGCTGCGTAATTCGAATGTGTATGTACAACGCCGCCAACTTCTTTCATGTGGCGGTAGATATAAGCATGTGTGTGAGTATCACTCGATGGTGAAAGATCGCCTTCAAGAACATTGCCATCAAGATCGCAGATAATCATTTGTGATGGCTCTAAATCTTCATAACTGACGCCGCTTGGTTTAATCATGAAGCGATCACCATCTGGCATACGCTCAGAGACATTGCCGGCAGTCCATGCGACCAATCCATAACGCTGCAAGTCAATATTTAATTTACAAACTCTCTGGCGTAACTCTTTCTTACCGCTCATTATTTGCCTTCCATAGATGTAAGTGCGCGATCGCGAATGGCTCTAAGTGAGTGCATCGCACCGTTGTGACCGAAGGATTCGTATAGGTCGTTGTAGTGCTTATATAACTGATCATAAACTTTGGCATTTGCTGAAATTGGTTGATAACGATCTTGGGCAACACCGCCCATAGCAGCGGCGGCGCTTTGCACATCCTTATATGCACCAGCGGCTACTGCAGCATGAATTGCTGAACCGAGCGCCGGACCTTGTGCAGATTTAATAATAGTAATTGGCATATTTAAAACATCTGCATAAATTTGCATAACGAATTTATTCTTAATCAATCCTCCGGCAGCAATGAATTCTTTAACTGGGACTCCAGATTCGTTAAATGTCTGCACAATCTTTCGTGCACCATAAGCGGTTGACTCAACAATTGCGCGATAAATTTCTTCAGGCTTAGTTGAAAGCGTTAGCCCCATAATCAAACCGGATAACTGATGATCAACCAGAGTGGAGCGGTTGCCGCTCTGCCAATCCAACGCCACTAAGCCATGTGCCCCCACCGGTTGCGCACTAGCTAAATCAGAGAGATAGGTATGTATATCTACGCCTTTTGCAGCAGCCGCGGCTGTGTAATCGGCTGGTGCGTAATTGTTGGCAAACCATCCGAAGATATCGCCGACGCCAGATTGACCTGCTTCATAGCCAAGTGCGCCATCTATAATTCCACCATCGACCACACCACACATTCCGGGAACTTCTGCAAACTTTTCCGAAACCATTACGTGACAAGTTGATGTGCCCATAATTGCAACCATCTGTCCGGGGTTAACCGCATTGGCGGCAGCAGAAGTTACGTGTGCATCAACATTTCCGACTGCAACTGCAATTCCTTCTGGCAGACCTGTCCACTTTGCGGCTTGCGCAGTTAACTTGCCGGCAACAGCACCAAGTTGACCAATCTCATGTTCAAGCTTTTCAGATATGAAATTTTCGAATTTAGGATTTAGCGCTGCCAAATATTCTTTACTTGGATATTTGCCATCTTGATAAATACCTTTATAGCCAGCGGTACAGATATTGCGAACATAATTTCCGCAGAGTTGCCAAATAATCCAGTCTGCTGCTTCCACCCATTTATCCATCGCGTTATAAATTTCTGGCGCGTCTTCTAGAACTTGCAGCGCTTTGGCGAACTCCCATTCAGATGAGATTTTGCCGCCATAGCGAGAAATCCAGGGCTCTTTACGCGCGTGCGCAAGTTCGGTGATGCGATCTGCGTGAGGCTGCGCCGCATGATGTTTCCATAACTTCACATAAGCATGTGGATTATTCACGAATTCGGTGAGTTCAGATAAAGGTGTGCCATCTGCTTTAACTGGCAATACGGTGCAAGCTGTAAAATCGGTGGTTATACCAATTACTGAATCAGGGTTAATCCCAGATTCTTTAAGTACTGCGGGGACGGTAACTTTCAAAACATCAACATAATCAGATGGGACTTGCAGCGCCCAATCCGGTGGCAACTTTGCACCCGATGCTGGCAATAAATCTTCTAATACTGCATGGGGGTATTCGTAAACCGCCGTTGCGATCTCGGCACCATCTGAAACTCGCACCAATAGCGCGCGTCCAGAAAGTGTTCCGTAATCAACACCAATTACATACTTATTAGCAGTGGTATCTAACACGGGGCAGAGTCTACCGCAGGGGATATTGCTACTGCTAGAGTTGAAAAAACTTTAATAAGGAGATCTGATGACTGTCGTAACAATTCTGGGTGCAGGCGGAAAAATGGGTAATCGTGTTACCAAGCCGTTGCTTGATACCAAGAAATATGAACTTCGCTTTGTCGAAAAATCTGAAGCTGGTCAAGCGCGAATTCGCGAGGCTGGATTGACGGTTATGGAACTAGATGAAGCTTTAAAGGGAACAGATGTTGTTATCTTTACAACTCCCGATGCTTTAGTCAGACAGATTTCAGATGAAGTAGTACCAAAATTAGATCCCGGAACAAAGATTCTCTTCTTAGATCCAGCAGCAATTGCAGCAAGTCGCGTAAAAAAGCGTGAGGACATCAGCTGTTTCGTCTGCCATCCAACACATCCGCCAGTATTTAGTTTACTGGGCGAGACTGATCCTGCAGCACGTCGCGATTATTGGGGCGGTGGACTTGCCACACAAGCGTTGGTTTTTGCGATTGCTTGGGGCACCGAAGAAGAAGCAGATTTAGTAGAAACTATTGCCACCGAAATGTTCGCACCTATCAGCCAGAGCCACCGCATAACTGTTGAACAAATGGCCTTACTTGAACCAGCACTTAGTGAAACTTTGATTAATGGTTGTATTGAAGTAATCACCCAGGGGTTGCAGAAAGTAATTGACCTGGGAGTTCCTGAAGCAGCAGCTAAAGATTTCTGCATGGGACACTTGCAAATTAGTATCGCGCTTTTATTTGAAGAATTGAATTGGAAGTTATCTGATGGCGCCCTGATGGCGCTTAAGAACGCTCAAGGATCGCTATTCCGCGACGATTGGGATGCCATCTTCAAACCAGAAAATGTTTTGGCTAGCGTTAAACAAATAACTGGTGGAGATAAGTAACTCCATGCGTTTAGGAATTTCTAGCTTCACCTTTCCTTGGGCCATTGGCGGCATCGACAACGACTATCCGATATCCATGACCGCCTTCGAACTTCTGGATAAGGCACACGATTTTGGTGCAGATGTACTGCAGATTGCCGATAATTTGCCGATTGGTCACTTATCTAACAAGGAGTTGAGCCAGTTAAAAACAACGGCAGATTCTCTTGGAATCGCACTTGAAGTTGGAACCCGCGGTATCGCAACCGCAAATATTGTACGTTTTCTTGAGATCGCTACGATCTTGGGTTCACCGATTTTGCGCATCGTTATTGATACTAAAGATCATGAACCTACGATGAATGAAATCAATTCACTGCTCGCGCCATTTGCAGATCAATTTCGCAAATTAAATATCAAGTTAGCGATTGAAAACCATGACCGTTTAACTTGTGCGCAATTTAATGAAATTATTGATCAATTGGGTGGCGACTGGGTTGGCATTTGTTTGGATACGGTTAACTCATTAGGTGCAGTGGAGGCTCCAAATACAGTTGTTCCTGCACTTGCGCCACGAGCAATCAATGTTCATATGAAAGATTTTGAAATCGTGCGCAGCAATGGTCAGATGGGATTTACGGTGCAGGGAACGGCGCTGGGTCAAGGCCGTCTTGATGTGCAAGGTGTGATTACTGCTGTTGGCGGCTCAAACCGTGACATCACATCCGTAATCGAGCTCTGGACGCCGCGCCAATCAAGTTACGAACAAACGGTTGCGCTGGAAGAAATATGGGCGGCGCAAAGCGTTAAATTCTTACGTGCATCGATAGGATTAAAAGCATGAACTTATCGGGATACAAAGTAGCCGTAACTGGCGGCAGTGGCGGAATTGGTTCAGCACTAATCACAGGGCTAGTAGATGCAGGGGCTTCCGTTTACAACTTTGATCGTACAGATTCTGCTAATAAGGGATGCGAATATAAAAAAGTAGATCTCACAAATGAAGAGAGCGTTGGGTCAGCCTTTTCTAATATTCCAGCGTTAGATGCACTCGTTGTTTGTGCTGGTATTCAACTGGTTGGGAAAGATTCCAAGATTGCCGATGTCTCACTCGATACTTGGCAGAGAACCGTCGATGTAAATATGACCGGGGCATTTCTATCTGTTAAATATGCAATGCCTGCGCTGATTAAATCAGGTCATGGCTCGGTAATTTTGATCGGTTCGCCCACTGGCATGACCATGGAAGGCGCGGGCTACACCGCATATGGCGCATCAAAGGCGGGGATGATGGGACTCTCGCGCATCATCGCCGTTGATTACAAAGAACAAGGCATCCGCTCCAACGTTGTGGTTCCAGGAACAATGTCAACACCACTTATTCAAAAAATTGTCAATGACCCAGAAAAGGGTCCAGATTTAATTCGTCGCACACCACTTGGTCGCATAGGAGATCCCAAAGATCTCATCGGAATTGTTAACTGGCTGGTTTCAACAGAATCATCTTTTGCAACGGGTGCTTCTTATGCAGTCGATGGTGGAATGACAGCGCGGTGAGCACCAACCACTGGCCCGATACAACGCGAGTTGAACACGGGGATTTTACTTTTGATCTGGCGCGTGCGGCCGTTAGAAATGTTAGATATAAAAATGTCCAAATAATCGATCTGCTCTACACCGCGATTCGCCCCTGGGATTGGTCAACTCTTGATCCTGATCAACATAGTGAAGATGTAAAAGTAGATGGTGATATCTGCACCATCACCATAAAAGATTTATTTGCTGGCGCACTTGATGCTCGAACTGAAATTACTATTACAAAAGATAACAAATTTACAATTTCTTACGAGTTACTTGGCCTTGCTGAGTATTCAGTAAACCGTTGGGGAGTTTGTTTCTGTCTTAACACTGCAGACTGGATGGAATCTACAGTTAAATCTCAAGGCAACCAATACCAATTGCCAGCTGCTATTTCACCACAGCGCGTCGTGGACGGAGTTACACAAGGGCTATTTCCTGCGGCAAATCAGATGCACTTTGCTGCGCTAGATAACCGATCAATCAAAGTTACTTCAACTGGAAAAGTCTTAGAAGCTGAAGATCAACGCAACTGGACAGATAACACCTACAAGATTTATAGCGGTTCACTTAGTGAACCTCGACCTTTTGTGACAAGCGCCGGAAGCCTTTGGCAACAAAGCGTGACATTTGAGATCAGCCCCCCAAGTAAGCAAGTACCTGATGGTTCCAAGATTGTCGTGAAAGAGATCGATTCGTTGCCGAGCATCGGATTGCAGTTCAATACCGATCCGCTACCGCCGCTAGATGCGCTAAATACAGCGCTTTTCTTACTTGATATAGACCACCTGCGAATCAATGAAGAATCCCTGACAGCTCAGAAAATCATTAGCGCTTCAACTAATGGTTTGATTGTGGAAGCAGCCTTACTTTCTTCTGACTCCGGAGACAAACTTCACCGGGAAGTGGAGCACTTAAATAAACAAATACCAGCAGGATCTCGAATATTAATTCATCGTGAAGGCCGAGAAATTATTGAAGTTAGTGACTTGCCCAAAAATAAGTCACTCAGCTCATTCATTCCGGGAACTGATGCATATTTAGTTGACCTACATCGCAACAAATATAACTTTGGCGAATCTATTTCGTATTCAATGGTTCCAACACTTCATTCATCTGATACTGAAACAATCTTTAAGACGCTCTACACCCAAAGAGAGTCAATTCAATTTGTACAAGAATTTCTGGCGCCACAAGTATTGATCTCTCCAATAACTTTTTCAACGCGTGGCAATCCTGAAACTGGACATTCACGTGATCAGCGAATCAACTTTGCAAATCCTGAAATGGCTCTAAGGATTCGAACTATTGAAGGTGCCGCCTGGACGCTTGGTTCGATCTTCGCTCTTGCGAGCGCCGGTGCTTATTCCGGAACATGGCACGAACTGTTCGGGGATTTTGGAATTATTTATCCCGATGGTGACGCAATTAAATTCACTCCAACATTTCATGCGCTGTCTGCACTAGGCGCACACCACGCACACGAAATCACCATCGCCACATCACTAGATAACTCTTGGGTGGCATTTGAAAACCGTGAGGCTAAAAAGATCGTTGTCGCTTCCCTTCGGCCATGGGCTATCGAAATTACAGCAAATGTGCTGGCTGGTTACAAAACGATACAAAGTTTGCACGCCAGCGAATGCGAAAAGGCCAGCCAAATCATGGACTGGTGGTCATATGCTGAGACAACCCCAATTTCGGGTGGCTCACCCCTTACTTTGACGCCTTTTGAAATCGCGATAATCCGCGGGTAGCCCCGCGCGTAACGGTTGGGTAACAATCGATTTTTCACCTAAAAACCCTTCTTTTGCGGCTTGACCCTATGTAGTATCGGTTGCGATTGACCCACCTATAGGAGGAAATACATATGGCAAAGCTTTTCTCACGCCGCACTGCAGCAATTGTTGCTGTAGCCGCAGCGTCAATGCTTGTGCTCTCTGCATGTTCAAAGAGCGATAGTGGCAGCGGCGACACAGTTGCTGTTTCACTAATTACAAAAGATCAGTCAAACCCATTCTTCGTTGCGATGATCGCAGGAGCAACTGCTAAGGCAGAAACTCTAGGAGTAGAACTAACTGTTTCATCTGGTAAAGATGAGTCAGACTACGCCGGTCAGATTTCAGCAATTGAAAATGCTATCTCTGCAAAGCACGCTGGAATCTTGATCGTTCCAGTATCAACAGAAGTTAACTCAGCAATCACTAAGGCCCGCGAAGCTGGTCTATTCGTTATTGCTCTTGACACACCACCAGATCCTGCCGACATCGTCGACATCACTTTCGCTACAGATAACTGCGAAGCTGGTCGTTTGATCGGTAAGTGGACTGCTGCAAAGCTTGCTGGCAAGAAGGCAACAATCGCACTTCTCGACATCTTCGATGATCGCATTGTGTCTGTTGACTACTGCCGCGACAACGGATTCCTTGATGGAATGGGAATCGATGTTAAGGATCCTAAGGTCATGGGAGACGAAGCCAAGACTGGCAAGTACTCAGGTGGCGATTACGAGATCGTTGGAAACGTAGCAACAGGTGCTAACGAAGAAGGCGGCCGTACAGGTCTTGAGAAGCTTCTTGCTA
>WLPJ01000014.1 GCA_009698815.1 Actinomycetota bacterium
AACGCGACCGGAGAACAGTTTCGCAAATGAGTTTGTCGAATACTTGTGTGCAAGAGATTCGGAACTGAGAAAACGATAGCCACACTACGCCCGTAGAAGCCCTGTTTTAATTCCGAAGGACCCGGGTTCGATTCCCGGCACCTCCACCAGTTATTTAGTTCTGTCCTGCGGGTCCGTTCGGATCATCAGATTCAATTTTGAATATCCTTTTCCAGGATTTTTCTCTAAAGTATTCGCGCTTTAGCGCAATTACATTTATCGCCAACCCAAATAGCGCAATCGATTTTGTACCAAGAGGAATTGGTGTGAATAGAAAAAACAGCGCCATCATAATTCCAATTGGTGAAATAGTTGAGACAAGAATTCTTCGGAATATCCAAAATGGTTTGCTTTGTATTGAGTAATTCCAGAGGAATTTACTTGTCAATATCATCGATATAGGCCCAGTGAATAAAACCAGAGACAAAAGTAAAGCCACCAATAGCGCGAGTGATTCCATTTTTTTAGTCTAGCCCTTGCCATTCATCAGCCAGCGCAGATAGCTCGACCATATCTATTTGTCCTCCGTTAGAGCGCGTAACGCGTTGCCTTAAAACACCCTCACGCACGTAACCTGCAGATATCAAAAGTTTTTGTGATGCGTGGTTATCTAAATCAACTGCTGCTTCAATGCGCTTAAAGCCCATTGTTTCAAAGCCATAACCAGTGATCATTCTCGCTGCGATTGTGCCTATCCCTTTGCCGCGCATTGGAGCGTGCATCCAATAACCAATTTCTGCGCGATGGTTTTCGATACTTATTGTGTGAAATGAAATAACGCCAGCAAATTCCTTTTCATCTCCTACGCCAAATTCAATCACAAAGGGCAGTTCGCGCTTAAGTTCGATAGATGCCGGAACCCGCTGCACATAATCCAAGGCATGGGCCATCGTGTAATTGGCGGGTACCGTGGTAAATCTTGGGATTAGCGGATCCTGGCAAGCATTGAATATCGCAGTCACATCGTTCTCTGCAGGTGGGCGCAAGGTGTATCTGCCATGTTGCAGAGTTGGTATTTCACTTGGCCACCAGATCATGCTGAACATTATGCCTTAACTAGGTATTTTGACGGCAATGATTTAAGTTGCAGGTAGTTGAAAGTTCAACTACTATTGCGCTCACGAACAAGGAGTAAAAATGCCTGCAGTAACCGTCAGTGATATCACCGTCCTACCTCGCGTTAGCGATGCGCCGAATTCTCGTGCACGTCGCGTAAAGAGCGTTACAACTGCTCCGCAAGGTTTTGAAGGTGAAGGTTTTCCGGTTCGTCGCGCATTCGCTGGCGTTGATTTAGCTGAACTTGATCCATTTATTCACTTAGATCAAATGGGCGAAGTTGAATATGCACCAGGTGAACCAAAGGGAACACCTTGGCACCCACATCGCGGTTTTGAAACAGTTACATACATTATTGATGGAATCTTTGATCACAAAGATAGCAATGGCGGCGGCGGAACAATTTCCAATGGCGACACACAATGGATGACAGCCGGCGGTGGAATTTTACATATCGAAACTCCACCAGAACATTTAGTGATGAGTGGCGGTTTATTTCATGGCTTCCAACTCTGGGTAAATTTGCCCGCTGCAAAGAAATGGTCACCACCTGCATACCAAGATGTGCGCGCAAATGATGTTTCACTTTTATCTAGCGCAGATGGCGGTTCCTTAATTCGCATTATTGCTGGTGAAGTAGATGGGCATGTTGGTCCTGGAACAACACAAACACCAATTACTTTAATTCACGCAACTGTGGCTCCTGGCGCCGAACTTCGCCTGCCATGGCGCAAGGATTACAACGCACTCGTTTACACAATCTCAGGTCACGGTTTTGCAGGAGAAGAAGCGCGACCAATACAAATGGGCCAACTAACTGTTTTTGGTGATGGCAATAGCATCGTAATTCGTGCGGCTAATCAACAAGAGAACCGTTCGCCAAACCTTGAACTATTTATTCTCGGTGGCCAACCAATCAAAGAACCAGTTGCTTGGATGGGCCCATTTGTAATGAATACCAAGGCTGAAGTACTGCAAGCATTTGAAGATTTCCAAAAGGGTTTACTTGGCTCAATCCCAGCGATTTATAAGGAAGATGCTAAGCGTCCTTTGAAGCGCACCGACAAACTTGGTGGCGATGTTCTCGACGTTCATAACGCTCCCAATGGCCTCCAAGAGAGCTAATTTTCCGCGTTAGAATAACGCTATGAATCCGCAGAAGGTGCTTCTCTATTACGGCTTTACGCCGATCAATGATCCTGTCGCGATTCAGTTATGGCAAACCACGCTCTGTGAAACCTTAAACCTAAAGGGCCGTATTTTGATTTCACCGAATGGAATCAACGGCACAGTCGGTGGCGATATCGATGATCTACGTAAATATGTAAAGCACACTAAGAAATATCCGGGATTTAAGAGGATTGGTTTCAAGTGGTCTCAGGGAACCGGGGATGAATTCCCAAGACTTTATATTGCAGTGAAAAATGAATTAGTTGCATTTGATAATTCAGAGGAAATTAAAGTTGATGAATCAGGTGTAATCGGCGGGGGGCAACATCTTCGCCCAGAACAAGTTCACGAATTAGTGGCAGAACGTGGTGATGATGTAGTTTTCTTCGACGGCCGCAATCAGTTTGAGGCCAAGATTGGCAAATTCAAGAACGCAATTGTTCCGGATGTGGATACGTCTCGTGACTTCGTACGCGAGATCGAAAGCGGAAAGTATGACCACCTAAAGGAAAAGCCAGTCGTTACATATTGCACCGGAGGAATCCGCTGCGAAATCTTGTCTGTGGTCATGAAGAACCGCGGATTTAAAGAGGTTTATCAAATTGATGGCGGCATCGTTAAATACGGTGAGAAGTTTGCAGATAGTGGCCTTTGGGAAGGCTCGCTCTATACCTTTGATTCACGAATGGCGATTGATTTTTCAACTAAAACCAAGGTCATTGGCGAATGCGAAATCTGCAGCTCCCCAAGCAAAATCTTCCGCAATTGCCGAACTAAGACATGTCACGAATTGATTCTGCTCTGCGACAGTTGCAACGATTTGCCAGCAAAAACCAAGTGCACGCACGATAAAACTAAAGTGCGCGATACCGAGATGGTTGGCTAGCTCTTAACTACAGAGATTTAAGCGCGCTCACAACTTTAGTAAGCGAAGCCTTTGCATCCCCAAATAACAACATCGTCTTTGGATCGTAAAGCAATTCATTTTCGATGCCGGCAAAACCAGGACGCATAGAACGCTTTAAGAAGATCACATTTGCAGCATTGGAAACTTCCAAGATTGGCATTCCATAAATTGGGCATCCCGGTGAAGTCTGCGCAGCGGGATTAACCACGTCATTTGCACCGATAACAATTGCAACATCGGTCTGACCAAAGGTTGGATTTACTTCATCCATTTCGGCTAATTGATCATATGGAACATTAGCTTCAGCAAGAAGTACGTTCATATGACCGGGCATACGACCGGCAACTGGGTGAATTCCATAGGCAACATCGATGCCCTTTGAAATCATCAAGTCGGCTAGTTCGCGAACTGTGTGCTGTGCTTGCGCAACCGCAAGACCAAAACCAGGAACGATTACAACGCGACGTGCATAGTTAAGAAGTATTGCAACGTCATCTGGTGAACCTGAACGTACTGGACGTTCTTCGCCAGCAGCAGCCACATCTTGTGGCTTTGCAGTAAATGCACCGAACAAAGTCCCGAAGAGTGATCGACCCATCGCATCTGCCATCAAGCGAGTCAAGATAGTTCCTGATGCACCAACCAATGTGCCCGCGATGATTAGAAGTGTTGAATCAAGAACATAACCACTGGCTGCAACAGTTAAGCCAGTGAAGGCGTTAAGTAATGAGATAACGATCGGAACGTCTGCGCCACCAACTGGCAACACGAACAAAATACCGAAGAGCAAGGAAAGCACGGCTAGTACAAGCAGTGGAGTTGTACCAAGTTCAACAACGACCCAGCCAGATGCGCCAAGAACAGCGGCAAGAGTCGCTGCAATTACAAAACGTCCACCGGGAAATACGACCGGACGAGTTGTCATAAGTTCTTGCAACTTCATGAAAGTAATAATTGAACCGCTGAAAGATATACAGCCAACAACTACAGTAAAGACTGTAAATATAACTTCGGCAGTCGTTGCTTCAGCACCGAGATTTAAGTATTCAACGATTGCAACCAGCGCTGCTGCGCCACCACCAACTCCGTTAAACAGTGCAACTAGCTGTGGCATCTGGGTCATCTGCACTTTGCGAGCAGCAGGAACGCCAATAATTAGACCAACAGCGAGAGCGCCCAAGATCCAACCTAAGTTATTTAGTGGCGCGTTGTATACAAATAAAACCAGAGTTGCAACGGTTGCACCAAGTGCGCCGATTAAATTTCCGCGACGCGCAGTCTTCGGGTGAGATAAACCTTTTAGAGCGAGAATGAAACAGACACCGGCCGCTAGCCCAATTAAGTCATACATGGTGCGGTTCATTTATCTGCTCCCTTCTTCTTACCCTTAAACATTTCGAGCATGCGATCAGTTACTACAAAACCGCCAACCATATTGATGGTCGCCAAGACGATTGCAGCCAGAGATAGACCTAGTTCGAGGTTAGTTTCGCTGTGATCGGCCACAATAATTGCGCCGACCAAGATAACTCCGTGGATTGCGTTCGCACCTGACATTAAAGGGGTGTGAAGCGTTGAAGAAACTTTTGATACGACTTCAAAACCTACGAAGACGGCTAAAACAAAGATCGAAACAATTGCCATTGCATCCATTATTTGGCTCCTCCTGCACTTGGGTCGCGACGTTGGCCACCATGAGTAACAGCCGATGCGTTAATAATTTCATCAGCAAAATCAAGATTTAGCGCAACCGGTGTTTCATCTTTGCTTGGGGTAGTCATCAGAGTCAGCAAATTAACAACATTTCGTGAATACAAACTAGATGCATGAAATGGCAACTGGCTTGGTACATCTTTACCGCCCCAGATGCGAACTCCGCCGCTAGTTACGACAATTTCGCCAGGTTTTGAACCTTCAACGTTTCCACCTGTTTCAGCAGCTAAGTCAACAATCACTGTGCCAGGTTCCATAGAATCGATCATCGCTTGCGTCATCAAACGTGGTGCGGTGCGTCCGGGAACTGCCGCTGTTGTAATAACAACGTGTGATTTTGCAATGTAAGGAGTCAAGAGTTCACGCTGTTTGGCGGCGCGTTCTTCAGTCATCTCGCGCGCATAACCGCCCGCGCCCTCAAGTGATTCAAGTTCAAGTTCAATAAAAGTTGCACCCATTGATTTAACTTCATCAGCCGATGACGGGCGAACGTCATATGCAGAAACAACTGCGCCTAAGCGTCGCGCAGTTGCAATCGCTTGCAGACCAGCAACGCCAGCACCAAGTACCAAAACTTGAGCAGGAGTAACTGTGCCAGCGGCGGTCATCAACAACGGGAAGAAACGTGGTGACATTTCCGCACCTACTAATACCGCGCGATATCCAGCACAAAGTGCCTGTGAAGTAAGTGCATCCATTGATTGCGCGCGCGATATGCGGGGAACAAGTTCGAGTGAGAATGCGGTGACCCCGGCCTTGATTGCGGCATCGATTGAATCAACAGCGGTGACAGTAGATAGGAATGAAATCGTAATCGCACCGCTTTTCAGCGTGGCCATCTGTGCAGTATTTAGCGGTTGAACTGAAAGCACGATGTCGGCAGAGCTAAGGACATCACCCTTAACAACTGTGGCGCCAGCGGCGGTGTAAGCAGAATCGGTGCCTTGCGAGTGATCGCCGGCTCCGGATTGGATTACAACTTCATAACCCAAGCGAGTTAATTTGTTGATGATGTCTGGAACGAGCGCAACGCGCTTTTCGCCAGCTTTTACTTCTAAGGGGACGGCTACACGCATGGGCAAACCTTACTTGCTCAGTTAAAAAAGAGGGAAATCAAAATCAATGAATAACGGGGAAATTAATTACCCTTAAGTTCACCGCGGGTCAGGTGATAGAGCAGGGCCTGGATCGTCGTGCGGCGATGATATGCCTCACGCCAGATAACTGATTTATTTCCATCAATTACCGAGGCTGCAACTTCTTCACCACGATGTGCTGGCAGACAGTGCATAAAGATTGAATCTTTTGCAGTGAGCGCCATTAAAGATTCGGTTACGGCAAAAGGTGCCAGCACCTTTATCTTCTCAGCTCGTTCGGCCTCAGGATCGCCCATGGACATCCAGACATCGGTATATAAAGCACTGGCCCCTTGAGCGGCAGATTCAGGATCATTTGTTACTTCAATGGTTGCACCAGTTTTTTTAGCAATCGCTTTCGCCATTGCAACCACATCAGCGTTTGGTGCCCATTTGCCGGAAGGCGTTGCAGCAACTACGTGTGCTCCCATGATTGCGCCCATAGTTAACCAAGCATGCGACATGTTGTTGCCATCGCCGAGATAAACAAATTTACGTCCAGTGATATCGCTACCGAAAGATTCGCGAATTGTTAGCCAGTCAGCTAGCAATTGAGTTGGATGATCATCATCAGTTAGCGCATTAATTACAGGAATAGATGCGTTAGCACCGAGTTCATCAACATCAGCTTGCGCAAAAGTGCGAATAATTAGAGCATCGCAATAACCGCTGATGATTTTTGCAGTATCTGCAATGGTTTCACCGCGACCCAATTGCAATTCATCTCCGCGAATAAAAATTGGAGTTCCGCCCAGATGTGTAACTGCAGTTTCGGATGAGAGTCTGGTGCGCGTTGAAGGCTTAGTCATATAAATAGCAACGCTCTTGTGAGCCAACGCATCTTTGGAGCGAAGTGGATTCTTCGCAAAGTCAGCAGCAGTGTCGAGCAGTAAATCGACATCAGCGCGCGATAAATCTGCTGTGCGTAGCAAGTCCTTCATCTTCAAATTCTACCTGCAACCACTATCCTTTCGGACATGGGTATTTTCCGCAGAAACTCTCCTGAATTAGATGGAGATACAGATCTGCTCACCCGTCCTGATTTGCAAGAAGATGATGGTGGCCACGATCGATTTGCTCACTATGTAAAGAAAGAGAAGGTCGTCGAATCAGCCGTAACCGGTCAGGCAGTACGTGCGTTATGCGGCAAGAAATGGATCCCTTCGCGTGATCCTGAGAAATATCCAATCTGTCCTGTCTGTAAAGAAATCTATGACGGTCTTTCGCGCAAATCACCTGATAAGTAAATCCTTAACCGCAGCGCTAATTCTTAGTTGCCTCTTTATCCCATCGGCTCAGAGTGCTGGCCAACCACGAAAAATCCTGACAGGTTGGATTCCGTATTATTCAATTAAGACTTCTTTACCAGCAGCTCTTAACAATGCAGATTTAATTAAAGAGGTAATGCCATTTTGGTACACCTTAAAATATGACGGTAAGAACAAATCAGCAGTCGTATCTGATTTGTATGCACCTGCAAATCCCAGCGTTCCGATAGCAACACCACTTGCCGCGCTGCGCGCTGCTGGATTCCAAATTATTCCAACTATTACCGACGGAATGGATAAGTTAGTTCTTTCAAATTTATTGGCAAGTGCTGCCAACCGGACTAAGACCGCTAAAACTATCTCGGATTTTGTAATGATAAATAATTACGATGGTATTGATCTTGATTTTGAAGGGTTCGCATTTGTTGATGGAAATGCAACTTGGGCTAGGACTGCACCGCTGTGGGTGGCATTTGTGAAAGAACTTTCAGCGTTATTGCATGCGAATAATAAATTGCTCTCAGTTTCAACTCCGTACAACTTTGATCCGACTGGAAAACAGAAGGGTTACACCGTTTATGCGTGGCCTCAAATTGCTGCATATATAGATCGATTGCGAATAATGACTTATGACTATTCAGTTGAAAAAGTTGGCCCAATTGGTCCAATTGCATGGACCGAGAAGACCGTGGCTTATGCCACTTCAATAATGCCAGCATCAAAGGTTTATCTCGGCTTGGCCGGTTATGGTCGAGATTGGGTTACCAAGGTAGATGGCATATGTCCTGCGCCATTTATTAACGCAATAAAAGTTGGTGCAAAGGCGGCGACATTTGTGATGCGTGATGCCGCGACCCTTGCTGCAAGCTATCAAGTCACGCCTGTATATGACGAGAAAAATGGTGAAGCAACATTTACATATATAAAGGCTTATGAGGGTCTCACTGCCGATGGTCGCTCCACAATTTGCACGGCAACACGTACAGCTTGGTATCAAAATGCGCAGAGCTACAAAATCAGAAGTGAGTTAGTTGCCAAATATAAATTGGGTGGCGTTACTGCCTGGACGCTCGGTATGGAAGAACCGCTCGCAATGGAGGCAATACGCCAAACAGCGCTAAATATTGCTCCTGCAAAGGTAATTAGCACTTTGTCTTTAGATAGAACGAGTGCGCTATACGGGTCAGCAATTAATTTAAGTGGGCAAGTATCACTTGAAGATAAATCACCAATTGCTTCGTTGCCAATTCGTATTGAAGGCAAGAGCACAACCGATACAACTTGGCGCAATCTTGGCTCTGTTAACACCGCAGTCGATGGAAAGTTTGCGACCGCCATTTTGCTCGCCAAACCAATGAATATTCGCATCGCAACTGATGGCACTTGGGAACGAGCTGAATCTTTAAGTAACGAAGTTGGTGTACAAATTGATCGCACTATTTCCTTGAGTGCACCAGGTACCGAAAAGGCAAAGACCTCATTCTTAATTTCTGGAACGGTTCGCCCACGTTCTTCTGGCGCAGTCGTTTCTCTGATGAAATACACCGCAGGTGCTTGGAAGAATGTGGCTACCGCAACGACAGATGAGAAAGGAAACTTTCTTTTCCCGAACGCTGGCGAAGCGCGTTCCATTGTTCGTTACCAAGTAATCGTTCAGGCAGACTCAATTTGGCGGCAAGTTGCTGCCCCAGAATTCTCTATCATTATCAGATGATGGTTAAGACCGATACTCGTATCGAAGAGCAGATTCGCGAAATCTTCTCTAGCGATGCGCCATGGGTCACCATCGTTTGGGATGACCCAATTAATTTAATGACATATGTAACTTATGTTTTGATGGAACTTTTTGGTTATCCCAAAGCCAAAGCGCAAGCGCTAATGATGAAAGTGCATACTGAAGGCAAGGCAGTTGTTTCTACCGGCAGTCGTGAAGAGATGGAGCACGATGTTGCGCGCCTTCACGAATATGGACTTTGGGCAACACTTCAACGAGGTGATCAGGCGATATGAAATCTGAAGGATTTAAACGCCACGGCAGTAATTCATACGTTGCAGAATTCGCTGAAAATGAACGCGAAATACTAATTAATTTAACCGAGCAGATAATCGAATTGCTAGCAGAGCGCGCCGATCATGGACAAGAAGATCCACTCGCTGCGATGGTTGGAATCACATCACATGATTCACCACCGGAAGATGAAGTACTGCATCGATTGCTTCCGAACGCTTATCAAGACCAAGCCGATTCTGCAGAATTTAGACGTTATACAGAATCAACTTTGCGGAGTAAGAAACAAGCGCACGCTATGGCGATGCGGATGTATTTAAAGAGCGCTGAAGATGGCACCGTTGATTTAGAACACGATAGTGCCAATGCTTGGCTCGGTGCGATAAATGATATGCGCCTGGCTTTAGGTGTTCGCTTAAATGTACAAGAGCGAACTCAAGATGAGTTAGAGCTATTAGCCCCAGATGATCCAATGCGTGGGGTTTATGTAGTTTACGGATGGCTTGGTTGGCTGCAAGAAGGTTTGATCGAAGCCCTCATGGATGAAAACTAATTAAATCGAAGTTAAGATAGAGCCCTCA
The DNA here is from genome assembly GCA_009698815.1 of Actinomycetota bacterium. Lineage (GTDB taxonomy): Bacteria > Actinomycetota > Actinomycetes > Nanopelagicales > Nanopelagicaceae > Planktophila. The sequence continues at coordinate 9,879 of WLPJ01000014.1, forward strand.
TGTCACTAACTATTTCACGCGCATTTGTTGATGCAATCGTTGCGCAATCTCGCGCAGAGTATCCAGATGAATGTTGTGGTGCGATTCTTGGACCCGTTGGCTCAGGAACCCCAACACGTTTGCTTCCGATGATAAATGCTGCACATTCGCCAACGTTCTATGAATTTGACCCTAAAGATCTGCTAGCTCTTTATCGTGAAGTCGATGACAACGATGAAGAGATTGTGGTGATCTACCACTCGCATACCGAAACAGAGGCGTACCCATCACGCACAGATATCGCCTACGCGGGCGAGCCTGGCGCACATTATGTTCTGGTCTCTAGTCGCAAAGAGATTGCACCTGCAATTGAGTTCCGTTCTTATCGCATAATCGATGGCGTAGTAACTGAAGAAGAAGTTTCAATTACCGAATAAGTAACTTCTTCGCCATAATAACCACATGAGCATTGAAGTACGTATTCCCACAATTCTGCGTCCATTTACTAAAGATCAAAAGGCCGTTGTAGCGACAGGTTCAACTCTTACATCGCTAATCACCGATCTGGATCAACAATATCCGGGTATCGGAGATCGCCTTTTAGAAAATGGAGCGCTTCGTCGCTTTATAAATATCTATGTCAATGACGAAGATGTGCGTTTTCTAGGAAGTTTAGAAGCCCCAATTAAAGATGGTGATTCAGTAACAATTCTTCCTGCAGTAGCTGGCGGATAATTTTGGCGCGCTATGACTCTCTGGATGTATCGGTTGGCAACACACCTTTAATCGGTTTACCCAGACTTTCTCCAGCGCCAAATGTTCGACTCTGGGCGAAGTTAGAAGATCGGAACCCAACTGGTTCGATTAAAGATCGCACCGCAATCTTTATGATCAACGCTGCCGAAAAGAGCGGCCAATTAAAACCCGGTGCCACAATTTTGGAACCAACTAGCGGCAATACCGGAATCTCACTTGCCATGGCTGCCAAAGTTCGGGGCTACAAATTAATTTGTGTGATGCCCGAGAACACAAGTCCAGAGCGACGCCAGCTACTTGAGATGTGGGGTGCAAAGATAATTTCTTCACCTGCCGCAGGTGGATCAAATGAAGCGGTGCGGGTTGCTAAAGAATTGGCAGCACAGAATCCCGAGTGGGTATTTCTTTACCAATATGGAAATCCTGCAAATACGCAAGCGCACTATGAAGGCACTGGACCAGAAATATTTAAAGATTTACCGACTGTCACACACTTTGTGGCAGGACTTGGCACAACTGGAACTTTGATGGGCGCGGGAAAATACTTGCGCGAGATGAATCCTGATGTACAGATAATTGCCGCAGAACCACGTTATGGCGAAGTTGTGTATGGGCTACGCAATATAGATGAAGGCTTTGTTCCCGAACTCTATGATGCATCGATATTAACGCGACGTTTTTCGGTTGGCGCAGAAGATTCAGTAAAGCGGGTTCGCCAGTTGCTAGAAACAGAAGGAATATTCTCTGGTATTTCTACCGGTGCAATTTTGCACGCCGCAATTGCTATTGCCAACGAAGCGGTACGCGATGGGCGCGATGCGGATATCGCATTTATTGTCTGCGATGCTGGGTGGAAGTATTTATCAACGGGAATTTATGGCTCCGAGATCGCTGCGGCAACAGAAGGCTTAGACGGCACGCTCTGGGCTTAACTTTTTTAAGGGTACTCTTGCCTATATGAGTGATGCACCAATCGGAATTTTCGATTCAGGAGTTGGCGGTTTAACCGTAGCTCGTGCCATTCTCGATCAATTACCTAATGAGTCAACACTTTATATCGGCGACACCGCACGCGGTCCTTATGGTCCAAGGCCGCTAGCCGAAGTTCGTACCTTTGCACTCGAGACTTTAGATTATTTAGTTGACCAAGGCGTAAAGGCGCTAGTGATTGCTTGCAATACTGCGAGTGCTGCCATGTTGCGCGATGCGCGTGAGCGTTATTCCGTTCCAGTTATTGAAGTTATCCAGCCCGCAGTTCGTCGCGCAGTTGCTGCCTCACGCACGGGGCGCATCGGTGTAATCGGTACACGAGCAACAATTGATTCCAAGGCATACCTGGACGCATTCGCCGCAGCCCCACAGCTGCAAGTAACTTCAATTGCTTGCCCGGTATTTGTAGAATTTGTCGAACGTGGTGAAACTTCAGGCGAAGCGATTACCAAAGTGGCCCGGGAATACCTAAAGCCAGTGATGGAAGCCGATGTTGATACTTTGGTCCTTGGCTGCACCCACTATCCGTTATTAACTGGTGTTATCTCATACGTTATGGGAAATAACGTTTCATTGGTATCGAGTGCTGAAGAAACTGCAAAAGATCTCTATCGCACGCTGGTAGAGAATTCTCTGCTGCGCGCTCCATCAAGTACTCCCGCCAGTCATAAGTTCTTAGCAACCGGTGATTCCGGGGCTTTTGAAGTACTGGCAAGACGATTCTTGGGACCCGAAGTGGGTTCTGTACAACACATAAATATCCTCTAGAGAATAAATGGATTGGAAGTAAATGGCACGCATCGACGGAAGAAATGAAAACCAACTTCGCGAAATCAAAATCACTCGCAAATGGCTTGATCATGCTGAAGGTTCAGTCTTAGTTGAATTCGGCAAGACTCGCGTTCTTTGTGTTGCCTCATTTACACCCGGTGTTCCACGTTGGTTAAAGGATTCTGGAAAGGGTTGGGTTACATCTGAATATGCAATGTTGCCTCGCGCCACACATACTCGCTCGGATCGCGAGAGCGTTAAAGGAAAGCTAGGAGGGCGCACCCAAGAGATTTCACGTTTAGTCGGTCGTTCTCTGCGCGCAATTGTTGATATGAAAGAACTTGGCGAAAATACAATTGTAATTGACTGCGATGTTTTACAAGCCGATGGTGGCACGCGTACCGCCGCGATCACTGGTGCTTATGTCGCACTTGCCGATGCAATTGCCTGGGCTAAAGCCCAAGGACACATCAAAGAAAACTCAAAACCGCTAAGCGATTCAGTTGCTGCGGTTTCAGTTGGAATCATTGATGGTGTTCCAATGTTAGATCTTTGCTACGAAGAAGATGTGCGCGCCGATACAGATATGAATGTGGTTTGCAGCGGTGATGGACGCTTCATTGAAGTTCAAGGAACTGCCGAAGGTGTTCCATTCGATCGCAACTTACTTAATTCACTACTTGATTTGGCGGTTGCAGGTTGTGTAGAACTCGGCGATATTCAGAAGGCCGCACTTTCTAAGTGAGTCCACATCACTTACTTCTTGCCACTCGCAATAAGGGCAAGATAGAAGAGTTTCGACGCATTCTGGAAGAGATCGCTGCAGGGCAAATTGAATTAGTAGGCCTTAATCAATTTCCGAATCTTCACGATGTCGATGAAACTGGATCTACATTCGAGGAGAACGCACTTCTTAAGGCACGCGAAATGTGTGCGGCATCTGGCATCGCAGCGATCGCAGATGACAGTGGACTTTGTGTGGATTTTCTAAATGGCGAGCCGGGCATTTATTCGGCGCGTTGGGCCGGTGTTCATGGCGATGATGCTGCAAATACTCTTAAAGTTTTAAATTCCCTTGCCGATATTCCAGATGAAAAGCGTGGTGCACATTTCACATGTGTGGCAGCGCTGGCCCTTCCCGATGGCCGCACCCATACGGAAGAGGCGCGCTTTGATGGGTGGATTCTGCGCGAACCAGTTGGCGAACATGGATTTGGCTATGACCCAATATTTCGCCCAGATGGTTATGAGATATCTAGCGCACAAATGGAGGCTTCGGCCAAGGATGCGATCAGCCATCGTGGGAAATCACTCCGCGCTATCGCACCGCATGTCATCAATTTGCTCAACTCTCTAGGCTAAACTTTTCCCATACGAGATCGCTTAGCCCTAAAAGGAGTTTCATCGTGGCCGTTAAGAAAAAAGCTGCAGTAAAGAAAGTTGCTAAAAAGGCACCAGTGCGCAAAAAGGCTGCTGCCAAGAAAGTTGTTAAGAAGACTGCCAAGCGAGCAGTTAAGAAAGCACCTGCGAAGAAAAAGGCAGCGGCTAAAAAAGTTGTTAAGAAGACTGCCAAGAGAGCGGTAAAGAAGTCAACCGCTAAGAAAGTTGCAAAGAAAGCACCAGCGCGTAAAAAGGCTGCTGCCAAGAAAGTGACTTCTGCAAGTAAGTTTGTTGTTCCACCAGTTCCAGTCGGTGGCGTAAGGAGCGCATCTCGCGCAAATATCACAACAATGCCGACTCCAGCCAAGAGCGCTGGCGCAGCTAAGCCAAGTGCTTCTCCTAAGCAAGGAACATCACCACGTGTTTTGATTGCAGCGATCATCGGTATCGCACTCCTTGCAATCGTCGTAATTTCTCGTCCAGCATCTGATTCAGATACCGCAACGGCACCAGCGACTCCAGCGGCAAGTCAATCAGCGGCACCAGAAGCAACTGAAGAACCAACTCCAACAGCAACTGGTGAAGCAGTTGCAGCTGTTGAAGCGCCAACACGCTTTATCGGAAACTGGAAAGATTCTGCTAAAACAGTAATGGTTATTACCTGGAAAGCACCAACAGCAACTGCTGGATTAACTGGCTACAAGTTTGAAGTTCGTTCAGGAATGGGCGAATGGAGCGAATCAGGAATATTGCCAGCAGATCAACTTTCAATTGAATTCACAAAGGGTTCAATGGATGGATCAACATCATTCCGAGTCTCATCCGTTTACTCAGATGGACAGAGTGCATCCGCTAAGGCATTTGGATTTAGCGGTCAATTCGAATAATTAAATTAGTAAATAAAGCCCCCGCCAAATTGGTGGGGGCTTTATTTCTTTTGATTTCAAATTAAGGCAAGAATTCTTCTATCGCAGCCACATAGGCCCGAACACCAGCCGGTACTAAGTGAATTCCATCTGGTGCGAAATATTCAGGGTGGCTCATAGATATCTGATCCCAGCGAATCACATGAGTATTGGGATAGCCGCTAGCAACTTCATCAATTAACGCGTTATTAGTTTCTTTCCAAGGTCTTGGCACTGCAGTGTTAATTACGATGCGGGTAGGAGCCGTCTTTATCGCCTCAAAAATTGCCACCACTTGTTCGTGGGTTAGCGCATTGTTGTTGCCTAAGTTAAAGACAATTGGTGAGCCGATAGCTGCACTGGAATCCTTCTGTATTACCTCAAGTAATTCTGTCGCTTGGCGGCCAACTCGGGCATTTATGAGCGCAATCGGATTACGCGCCTCGATCTCATGGCGAATTCCCAGAATTACTGAATCACCTGTTACCCAGATTCCAGTCTTACCTATCGCTGAAATTTCGGTCTTTACTGGTTGGCTGGCTTCTTCAATTGCCACTTTAACTGCGCGGTTTTTATCAGCGGTATCAAGTAAAGCGTAGGCACTTACCAGAGAGGACAACAAAATCGTTGTAGAGATTGAAATGGCAACAAGTACTTTTTGGCGTTTTCTAACTTCGGGAGTTCGGTAGCGCATTCCTTTAAACCAATATGCAACTGCGCCACTACGGATTGGGAGCTCAACTAATCGCAAGGAAATATCGGCCAGTGCTAAAACAACCAATATGCGTAAAGTAAACAACGCCCAATCTTCACCATCTAAATCAACTTGTGGCCGCGAAACTTGAAAAATTACCCAGTGCCACAGATAAATTGCATACGAGCGTTCGCCAATCCAGAGCAGTGTTTTATTTCGTAACAGCGGTGCAAATCGTGATGCGGGGTGCACGATGGAAATTAATATCGCGGTCCCAAATAAACCAGCTAATGGAAAGGCAATTTTATATAAAGTCGGCTTGGTCTCATCGATTAGTAGGAAAGTTGCCAGAATTCCAATAAATCCAAATACACCAATGCCATCAATAAAATCTTGCGCACGACGCGTTACCTGCAAATTAAAGTTTTGGGGGATCCAACTAACTGCCAGCGCTGCGCCCAAGAAAAGCCCGATGCTATGAGTATCTGTACCGAAGTAAACATGGCTTACCTTTGACGAATTTGCGGCATCGAGTTGAAAGGAGACAAACATCAGGGCAACTCCGGAAGTGGCGGCAATAATCAGCGCCGCCGCCGGGATTAACCTCTTTCCTAAGTACTTTAAAACGATTAAGAGTATTAGCGGCCAAAGTAGATAGAACTGCGCCTCCACAGCAAGTGACCAAGTGTGCTGAAGCAATGGTGGCCTGCCGCTAGCCTCAAAATAATCCTGATGGTTAAAGACGAGCCACCAATTCATCGCACCAGTGAGGCTAAATGGGGCATCTGTTAAGAATTTCTTGGTGGTATCTGGCGCCCACAAACCAACAAAAATTGAAGTAGTTACGATCATAAAAACTAATGGGGGCAGTAATCTGCGGATTCGAGTAAGGTAGAAATCTCGCAAATCTAAGCCACCACGTTCTTGTATTGAATCCAAGAGCAGTCGAGTGATCACATAACCTGAAATTACGAAGAAGAGATCGACTCCGAGAAATCCACCTGGAATCCAAGAAACACCCAAGTGATAGAGCATGACGGCAATAACTGCGATTGCACGCAGTCCATCTATAGCAGGGATGTATTGGATACCGCGCTTGGTAACCACTTTAATTACCGACGTTTAGCGGGTTTTTTCTTTGCTGCAGATTTTTTAGCAGCAGCCTTCTTTGTCGGTGCAGCGAGTGCGGGCTTGGTGCGTTCGCTGGTAACTTTCTTTGGCCCAGTATCAATTATCTTGTTATCTGCAGCTAAATTATCGGTTACGTTCTTATGGAGTTCAGCAAGGCGAGAATAAGCACCCTCTAATCTGGAGCGGCTCTGCGTAATCGCACTTGCGGCGGCATCAAGTGACTGAGTTTGAATTTTGTAAAGGCGTTCTGCTTCAGAGATAACACCGCTTAGCCAATTACGGTATTCGCCAACCTCATCAGTGGCCTCAGTAATAATCCTCTCGCCTTCACGACGGGCAGCTTGCGCAAGCGCGGCCGCTTCACGACGTTTTTCATCAAAGAGAGATTGCGCTTCGCGTTCTGCCTCGGCAACTCTTTCGGCAGCTTCAGCCTCAGCAACATTTATATATTTACGCCCACGTGCTTCAGCGCCAGAGAGAATAGAACGCGCTTTAATTTCGGCGCCTTCAACCGCATCTTTTACTTGACGTGATGCTTCACCTATTACGCGCTCGGATGCCGACATTGCCTTTGCTTCACGGCTTTGTGCAGATTTGATCATCACCATGGCGGTTTCAGTCGCCAAGATTTCAAATTCTTCTTTGCTCAAAGTTGTGATGTCGCGACGAGAACGGAGGTCGCTGAGTTGGGATTCGAGTTCGCGAATTCGATCTACCGAACTAGGGGCAGCACTTTCACCCTCTTTAAATCCAACCCAATTAAGGAAGCTTTTTTTCTCGGCCATGGGCTTAGATTAGGGCAAAGCATGCTTACTCCAAAAGTGGGGTGGCTTATTGGCGGTAGATGGCGATCGAGACCGCTAGGTATTGAGAGACCCAAGCGGCGAGCACAAAGATGTGGAAAAGCTCGTGAAAACCGAAGTACTTGGCATTTCGCCCCGGTTTTTTAAGGGCATAAAAGATGGCACCAATTGAGTAGAGAAGCCCACCAATAATGATCGGCAGAAGAACCCAGAGGCCGCCCTCGTCATAAAGCTGCGGCGTATAGACAATTGCAACCCACCCGAGCAGTAGGTAATTGGCAACATATAACCAGCGGGGTGCGCCAACCCAGAAGACGCGCATGGCAACACCTAAAAGCGCGCCAACCCAAACTACAGATAACAAAATTGTGCGGTCGTTGCCTTGTAAAAGTGCAACCGCAAATGGCGTGTAAGAGCCGGCGATCAGCAAATTAATATTGGCGTGATCCCAGCGACGCCAGATTTTTTTCTTCTCTGGAGTCCAAGGAACGCGATGATAAATCGCTGAAACGCTAAAGAGCATAATCGCAGTAATTGAATACAAAGCGACCGCAAACTTAAGCGAACTCTTACTTAAAATAAAGAGAACGAGCGATGCAATAACAACCACAGGAGTAGCACCTAAGTGAAACCATCCACGCAACTTTGGTGGAACCGCTGCTGCTAACTTATCGCGCTCGCTGGCTTCCTTGCTCATATAAGAACTCTACGGCTTAGCGACGGGTTTTAAGTCTCGCACCGATTTAACACAGAGCGAAGCTAGAGCGGCTACCAAGGCAATTGAGCCTGTTATGTAAATAATGGTGCTCACCCCAAATGCGTGAGCAAGTGGACCGGCTACGGCAATACCTAGAGGTGAAAGTCCGAAAGAACCGAAGGCATCGTAGGCAACCACTCGCGAATAAGACTCTTCTGGAATATGAGATTGCAGTGAGGTATTCCAAACCACCATGAAAATATCTATGGCCACACCTGCAAAGAAAGCACAGATTAGGGATATCCAAAGAGGTGCCTGCATTGCCAGCGAGAAATCCCAGATTGATGCGCCCGCGATTATTAGCATCGCAAGAAATAGTGGCCGTGAGAAGTGTATTTTAAGTGAAATAACGCTTCCAGCGAGCATTCCTATAGTTAGAGCAGCTAAATTAAAAGACCAAAACTTTGGACCAGCAGCGATATCTGCAAAGTTAAGCGGCCCAAGTATTTGTAACATGGATTCGTAGGCAAGATTTATAACTGCAAATGCAATCACTACTGTTACAACCCACGAGCGGGAAATAAATTCGTGCCAGCCAGATCTAAGATCTTGGAAGACAGTATTTTTATTCTCGCGCACAATTGTCGGAAGGTCTAAATTCCAAACCAGAATTCCCGCAATTAAGAAAGTGATGGCATCGACCAGAAGCGCCCATCCAGATCCAAATGCCGTTACTAGCGTGCCCCCAATCAGCGCACCAACTACGTAACCGATATTGGTAGTCATCGAAATTACCGCATTTCCATGCTGCAATTTCGCTTTAGGTAATATTTCAGGAAGTACGCCAGACATCGCCGGCCACCAAAGCGCATTTAAAATTCCAAAGAGTGCACCCATAACTGCAAGTAAGAAAACGCTGGAATTTCCGATGATTAGCGAAACGGCGCTGACCGCAGCAAAAGCGCTACCTAAAACATCGGCGCCACCAACAATGCGATTGCGTTTAAAGCGATCGCCAATGACGCCGCCGAACAACATCAGCGCAATCATCGGGAACATGCGCGCGGCCATCACGATACTTAGATCTTTGCCTGTGGCCCCTGGCAGGGCCAGGACACCGAATGCCAGAGCGACAGGGGATATCCCGTTGCCGACATTCGAGATAAAGCGCGAAATGGCCAGAGCACTAAAGCCAGAATGGCTACGCAGTTCACTCAGTTGGGCTCGCATTTGCCTAAGCCTAGCGGCGCGCACATTCCGGGTATTCGGGGCGGGTACTACCCCAAGGTTGAGCGTGATTTATTCCACAAATGCCTAAAAACTTTTAGAAATACCCCGATTGGTGCTGCAAATCCCTCGCATACGCCCCACAATAAAGATCACTAAGTGCTGGTAAATGAGGTTCCTCGAGGATTTCATAGCCAGCAACTAGCTTTAAGGGCCGCCCGGTCCTTAAAGTATTAAGCACCCCACGGAGGCTTATTTACATGATTACATTAACAAGCGGCCAATGGAACCTCGTCTATAACGTATTCTCGTTTGGACTAGTTTCTATGCTCGCATGCACGGTCTACACCCTTGTTTCACAAGGTCGTGTATTGGCTAAGTACCGCAACGCTCTCGTAATGTCATCAATGGTTACATTCATTGCTGGCTACCACTACTGGAGAATCTTTAACTCATTCTCAGAAGCATCTGATGGAATGATGGTTAAGGTTTCTGGAGACCCGGGTGCATTCAACGAGGCATACCGTTATGTTGACTGGCTACTAACTGTTCCTCTACTTCTTGTTGAAGTTATTGCAGTGCTTGCACTTGCAAAGGAAGTTTCAAAGTCACTCATTACTCGTTTGGTTCCAGCATCAGCTGCAATGATCGCACTTGGTTACCCAGGTGAAATCTCAAACGATCAGAATACACAGGTTATGTACGGTGTTCTTTCAACACTTCCATTCCTCTACATCCTCTATGTCTTGTTCGTAGAACTTGGCAAGTCACTTGATCGTCAGCCAGAAGGCGTTGCAGCAACCGTTGGTCGCTTGCGCTTGCTTCTGATTGCGACATGGGGCGTATACCCAATCTCATACATTCTTGGTATGGGTGGAGATGCAACTGCTGAGCAGTTCGTTGGCGTACAGGTTGGTTACACAATCGCTGACATCTTGGCAAAGTGCGTATTCGGTCTAACAATCTTGAAGATCGCTCGCATGAAGTCAATGGCAGAAGGAATGAAGGACGATCACTAATCGTCTTGTAAATAGTTAATATTAAAGGGGCGTCGGGAAACCGGCGCCCCTTTAATATTTGTAGGATAGAGACATGACAAAAGCAACTCTTTCAAAATATGCCCTGAACAATTACCGAATGGCCAGTTATCTACTGTTGGCGATTGGCTTAATCAATCTGCGTTATCAAAGCGGCAACGAGGGCGTGCTGGTTAATTCACTGACGGTCATAATTCCAGGTACGGCAATGCTGCTTATTTCATTTATAAAAGGAGTGCATGACTTTTTAGCGCGTCGCGAAGTTATGGTGGCGTTGCTCGTGATCGGCTTAGCGCTGGTTGCTTGGGCTATTACCAATTAATTATTAAAAAAATTAACGAAAGTTAATATCGCTCTTTTTCATCGCAGTTATCAAGATTCGAATCGCATTTGGGCCCATGCCGTGTAGATCTTTAATGGCATCCAATGAGTATTTTCTTAAGTCACTGACTTTATAAAGTCCTTCATCGATTAAGGCTCTGCGTGCAGGTGCTGCCAGTCCCAGCTCTAACCAAACTCCATCAACTGCGGCGTAAGCATCTAAATCAACTTCGCTATCTGCAACTGAGTAGTTGGAAGCAATTGCCTTGGCGGCACGCCTTGCAGCGGCTTCGCGCGCAATTTTGGCTTGCGTCATCTTGATTTTTGCACGAGAAGCTTTAGCCATACATAAATATTAACTTGCTGGTGCGGGAGGCGGGACTTGAACCCGCACGCCGGAGCACAAGTTCCTAAGACTTGCGTGTCTGCCATTTCACCACTCCCGCTGGAGTGTCATGAGAATGTTACAAAAAACTCATGTACTGGTGCTTAGGTTAGAGGTAAGTTTGCCTTATACAAAATCATGGGCTCACCGGCCCGAAAGCTGCGCTGAATCGGCGCACTTTTTCTGCGATGAAACGAGGAAGTTAAATGTCTTTGACGCCAACACCTGCCGACAAGTTCACCTTTGGTCTTTGGACTGTGGGTTGGCAAGCGCGCGATCCATTTGGAGATGCAACACGTGGCGCACTTGATCCGGTGCGCACTGTTAACGAACTTGCTGCACGCGGTGCTTATGGTGTGACTTTTCACGATGATGATCTAATTCCATTCGGCAGCGATGACACTTCCCGCCGCGGACACATCGACCGTTTCAAAAAAGCACTTGATGAGACTGGCATGAAAGTGCCAATGGCAACCACAAATCTTTTCTCACACCCGGTTTTTAAAGATGGTGCATTCACCAGCAATGATCGCGATATTCGTCGTTACGCACTTCGCAAAGCGATGCGCAATATCGAACTAGCAGTCGAACTTGGTGCTCATACTTATGTTTGTTGGGGCGGTCGCGAAGGCGCCGAATCAGATGCGGCAAAGGATGCCTACGTTGCACATGAGCGCATGCGTGAAGCCTTTAACTTACTTAGCCAATTTGTTTTAGATAACGGTTACAAGATTAAGTTTGCAATTGAACCAAAACCAAATGAACCACGCGGTGATATTTTCTTGCCAACAATTGGGCATGCACTTGCCTTTATCTACACACTCGATCATCCAGAGCTAGTTGGCCTAAACCCCGAGGTGGGCCATGAACAAATGGCTGGGCTTAACTTTGTGCATGGCATCGCACAAGCACTTTGGCAGAAGAAGTTATTCCACATCGATCTAAATGGTCAGCACGGTCCCAAGTTCGATCAAGATTTAGTATTTGGACATGGCGATCTAAAGTCAGCGTTCTTCCTTGTGGAACTTCTTGAGCGCTACAAATACGATGGACCAAAGCATTTTGATTACAAGCCAGGGCGCACTGAAGATGACAAAGGTGTTTGGGATTCAGCAACTGCAAATATGCGCACCTATTTAGCTTTAAAAGAGCGCGCAACTGCTTATCGCAACGATCCACGTGTTATTGCAGCCCAGAAAGATTCAAATATTCCGGGACTTACCGAGAACACAATGGCGGCGGGCGAGAGTTGGAAAGATCTGGCAAAGGATTCATTTGATGTTGAGGCCGCCGGAGTTCGCGGATATCAATATGAAGCCCTTAATCAACTCGCACTTGAGCACCTAATGGGGTTTGGAAAGTAAAATCACAAGCAGGGTAACCTTGCCCTGTGAGTTCACATTCTGATCTATTAGCAGCCCAGATAAAGGCTGCAATTTCGCGCGCCATCGAGCGTGGAGATTTGATCGGAACCGTGCCAGAGACCATTCCGCTAGAGCGACCAAAGAATCGCGATCACGGTGATTACGCATCTTCTATCGCCTTGCAATTGGCCAAGCCTGCCGGCAAGAACCCGCGAGATGTGGCTGCGATGCTTAAAGCCGATCTGGAATCTCTGGCCGAAGTTAGTGCTGTCGACATTGCCGGCCCGGGCTTTATCAACATCACTTTAAACCGCACCAGCCAAGCAGATTTAGTTCGCACCATATTAACTGCCCAAGAAAAGTACGGCCGCGGTACTGCTTTATCTGGTGTAAAGATCAACCTGGAATTTATTAGCGCCAACCCAACTGGTCCGCTGCACTTAGGACATACCCGTTGGGCGGCAGTTGGTGATGCACTTGGTCGCGTGCTAACGGCGGCAGGTGCTGATGTAACGCGCGAGTTCTACATCAACGACCGCGGTAATCAAATGGATCTCTTTGGCCAATCTGTTCAGGCTGCCGCAATGGGCCAACCAATTCCAGAAGATGGTTACAAAGGCGAATACATTGCAGATTTAGCGAAAGAAGTTCTGGCGCAGAACCCAGCGATTACCGCGCTGGCCGATGATGCGCGCTTAATCGCATTTCGTGAGACTGCCTACCAACTTCAATTAAAAGATCAACAACGCGTGCTCGATACTTTTAAAACTCATTTCGATGTCTGGTTCTCAGAACGATCTTTACATGATGGTGGCAGCGTCGAACACGGTGTTGATAAATTGCGCTCGCAAGGACATGTATTTGAAGTCGATGGTGCTACTTGGTTGCGCACAACAGATTTTGGCGATGACAAAGATCGCGTGTTGGTAAAAGCCAATGGCGAGCTGACTTACTTTTCTTCAGATACTGCGTATTACATTAATAAGCGCGAACGCGGCTTCGATATATGTATTTATATGCTGGGTGCAGACCACCATGGTTATATACATCGCTTAAAGGCAACTGCTGCGTGCGCTGGCGATAATCCCGAATATAACATTGATGTCTTAATCGGCCAGTTGGTAAAGATTATGGAAGGTGGGGAAGAGGTAAAGCTTTCCAAGCGCGCCGGAACAATTATTACTTTGGAAGAGCTAGTTGAAAAAGTTGGCGTAGACGCTGCGCGCTATACCTTAATTCGTTATCCCGTTGATACTCCAATGGTTATGGATATTGATGTTTTAAAGAGAAACACCAATGAGAATCCGGTTTATTACGTGCAATATGCCCATGCACGTATCACTGCAGTTCTGCGCAATGCAACCGAGCTAAAGATTCCTGCGGGATTAGAAAACTTTGATCCCGCCCAACTAAGCCATGATCGCGAAAATGAATTACTTGGTTCACTTGCCGAATTTCCACGCATCGTGGCTGGCGCTGCCGAACTTCGCGAACCACACCGAATCGCGCGTTACCTTGAAGAGTTAGCCGGGCTTTATCACGGCTTCTATGCCGACTGTCGCGTTTTGCCAATGGGCGATGAGCCAATTTCAGCAATTCATAGCGCCCGTATTAATTTATGCGCGGCAACTCTGCAAGTACTGAAGAATGGGCTTGATTTACTGGGCGTCAGCGCGCCGGAGAGGATGTAAAACCCATGTGGTCGAGAAATATTTCTTTCGCCAACGGTGAGCTACACCTGTCCGGAATAGCCGCATCAAAGTTAGCAAAAGATTTTGGAACTCCCGCATTTTTTATCGATGAAGCAGATTTTCGGGCGCGTGCTACTGGATGGAATAACGCGCTGCGCGATGAGTTTGGTTCTCACGCCGGCACTGTTTATTACGCGGCCAAGGCATTTATCTCAGTGGCAGTTGCTAAATGGATCCGCGAATGTGGAATTGGAATAGATGTTTGCACTGGGGGAGAACTTGCCGTGGCACTTGCAGGCGGTATTGATCCTTCGAAAATTGAAGTTCACGGCAACAATAAATCACTCGCCGAAATAGATCGTGCAGTTTCTGTCGGAGTTAAAACAATTGTTATGGATTCTTTGCATGAGATTGATCGCGTGGCGGCGATGGCGCGCAAACATGGCGTGGTTCAAGGTGTGATGTTGCGGCTTACCCCAGGCATCCAAGCTCATACACACGAATCAATTTCCACCGCACATGAAGATGTGAAATTTGGTTTCTCAATAGCAAGCGGCGCGGCTTGGGCAGCGGTCGAAGTAACGTTTTCACACCCTGAACTAGAACTACGCGGATTCCATTCACATATTGGTTCGCAAATATTTGGAACCCAATCATTTGAATTAGCAGCTGATCGTTTAATCGCTCTGCTTGCTAAGTATCGCGATGTTTACGCCAAGGAACTTCCCGAACTTGATCTCGGTGGTGGGTATGGCATCGCATATTTGCCTGAAGATGAATCACTCGAACCAGGTGAAGTCCTACCAGCCCTGCGCAGTGCAGTAACCAAAGCCTGCGAAAAACATAAGTTAAATATTCCAATTATTTCTATTGAGCCGGGCCGAGCAATTGTTGGCCCAACAACTTTTACACTTTATGAAGTTGGAACGACGAAAGATGTCGTTCTCGAAGATGGCGCTATCCGCCGCTATATATCTGTTGATGGCGGCATGAGCGATAACATCCGACCATCGCTATATGACGCCGAATACCACGCAGTTATCGCGCAACGTGAGTCGCATGAGAAAAGTATTTCATCCCGCGTTGTTGGAAAACATTGCGAAACCGGAGACATTGTTATTCGCGATATTTCGCTGCCGGCAGATATCGTACCTGGAGATTTAATTGCGATTCCAGCAACGGGTGCATATGGCCGCAGTATGGCCAGCAATTACAACCATGTGCCGCGCCCACCAGTTATTGCAGTAAATGATGGAAAAGCCCGCGTAATTATCCGCCGAGAAAATGAGGCAGATCTGCTCGCACTTGATGTGAAAGAATAGGCAGATGAGCCCGGCAAATAAACCTGTACGTATCGGCATGCTCGGTTGTGGCGTTGTCGGCAGTTCGGTCGCGCGCTTATTGCTGGCAGATACTGCTGAACTTTCTACTCGCGCGGGCGTAAAGATCGAACTCTCGCGCATCGCAGTTCGCACCATACGGCCGCATGAGGGTATTAATCCTGCGCTCTTCACAACTGATCCATTTTCTATCGTTAACGATCCAGAAATTGATTTGATAATTGAAGTAATGGGCGGAATCGAACCCGCCCGCGAATTAATCATGACAGCGATCGAAAACCGTAAATCTGTCGTTACTGCCAATAAAGCACTCCTGGCTAGCCATGGCGCAGAAATGTTTACCGCCGCATATGCCAAAGGTGAAGATATTTATTACGAAGCATCAGTGGCCGGTGCGGTCCCAATTATCCGCCCGATGCGCGATTCATTGGCGGGTGACTTTGTTACACGCTTGATGGGAATTGTAAATGGAACAACAAATTACATCTTGACCAAGATGCATGAAGATAACCGCGAATTTGCTGACGTATTAAAAGAGGCGCAAGCTCTGGGCTATGCCGAAGCAGATCCAACTGCTGACATCGAAGGCTTTGATGCTGCCGCAAAAGCAGCGATTTTATCTGGTCTGGCATTTCACACTCGTGTGACAGTCGATGATGTCTATCGGGAAGGTATTTCAAAAATTACTTTGGAAGATGTGAAAATTGCCAAATCGATGGATCATGTGATCAAGCTGCTAGCTATCGCTGAGCTAACACCAGCGGATGAAATCTCGGTACGTGTACACCCGGTGATGTTGCATAAGAGCCATCCACTGGCTTCTGTGCGCGATGCTTACAATGCAGTTTTTGTCGAAGCCGAATCAGCAGGTTCGCTGATGTTCTACGGTCGTGGCGCAGGTGGAGCACCAACCGCTTCTGCCATTTTGGGAGATGTTGTCGCAGTTGCTCGCCATATCGCGCTTAACTCTGTTGGCCAGCGTGAAACAGACTATGCCGATCGTGATATCGCACCTATTGAATCAACTAAAACTAAGTTCTTAATCAGGTTAGAAGTTGCCGATAAGGCGGGTGTTTTAGCCGCAATCGCCACAACTTTTGCTAACCACGGAGTTTCAATTCAGACCGTTAACCAATCAGGGCGCAACAGCGATGCCGAAGTAACAATCGTTACTCACTTAGCAACTGAAGGCGAACTCAAAGCAACTGTGGCTTCACTTAAGGCGATGGATATTGTTAATAATATTTCCAGTGTTATTCGTGTTGAGGGAGCGTCCCCAGCATGAGTTTATTTAAAGCCAAGAAGTCAGGGGCGCACCAATGGCGCGGAGTCATAGAGGAATACCGCGATCGCTTGCCGGTATCTGCAAAGACTCCAGTTATCTCACTTCGCGAAGGCGGCACCCCACTTATTTATGCTTGCTATCTCTCTGAACTTCTCGGCAACGATGTCTGGTTAAAGTTCGAAGGCACCAACCCAACGGGATCATTTAAAGATCGCGGAATGACAATGGCGATCTCAAAGGCGGCCGAAGATGGAGCAAAGGCGGTTATCTGCGCGTCAACTGGAAATACATCAGCAAGCGCTGCAGCGTATGCAACTAAGGCGGGAATGATTTCTGCAGTTTTAATTCCGGCGGGAAAGATTGCAACTGGCAAATTAGCGCAAGCAGTAATTCACGGCGCGCAGATTTTGCAAGTCGCCGGCAATTTTGATGATTGCCTAACTCTGGCTCGTGAGTTATCTGAAAATTATCCAGTGGCACTCGTTAACTCAGTAAATCCATATCGCATCGAAGGCCAGAAGACCGCAGCCTTTGAAGTCGTAGATATGTTGGGCTTTGCACCGGATATCCACGCACTGCCTGTTGGTAATGCTGGAAATATCACTGCCTATTGGATGGGCTATAAGGAATATCGTAAAGATGGAATTTCTAATTCACTTCCACAGATGTACGGATTCCAAGCTGCCGGATCTGCGCCTCTCGTTAAGGGTAAGCCAGTTTTAAAACCCGAAACAATTGCGACTGCAATTCGCATTGGCAATCCTGCATCTTGGGACCAGGCAATCGAGGCCCGTGATAAATCAGGTGGCGTGATTGATTCTGTTACAGATAAAGAAATTTTGGCCGCATACGCCCTCGTTGCAGGCAAAGAAGGCGTATTCGTTGAACCTTCATCGGCGGCAGGAATAGCTGGACTAATTAAATATAAGAAAGCTGGCAAATTGCCTAAGGGCAAGAAGATTGTAATTACTGTAACTGGCCACGGACTTAAAGATATTTCTTGGGCGTTGGAAAAGTTTGCCAAGCCAAAGATCGTAAAAGTTAACGCTGTCGCAGCCGCCAAGGCGTTAGGTCTTAAATAAGCGCCATGGTGAAACCTACTTTTAAAGCCAATCCGATTCAGGTACAGGTGCCGGCAACTAGCGCCAACTTAGGACCTGGATTTGATTCATTTGGTTTGGCACTTGCCATGCATGATCGATACGTTGCGCAAATTTTAGATGATGCTGGACTTGATATTGATGTCACTGGTGAAGGCGCTGATGAAGTTCCACGCACTGATAAGAACTTACTTGTTAAGGCTATGAATAAAGGTTTTGACTATCTGGGTGGAAAACCAAAGGGAATTGCAGTGCGTGCGCTAAATGTGATTCCACATGGTCGCGGTTTAGGTTCATCAGCAAGTGCAATCATCGGCGGGCTTTGCCTGGCTCGCGCACTTGTATTAACAGGAATCGACAAGATGAGCGATGAAAAGTTATTGCAATTAGCAACAGATATGGAAGGCCATCCCGATAACGTGGCCGCCGCACTTTATGGAAACGCCGTCGTTGCTTGGCAGGAAGATCAGCACGGCAAAGAAATTGCGCAGGCTATTTCCTTAAGCGTTGACACAAGAATTCGCGCGATTGCCTTTATTCCATCAACTTCAGTTGCCACATCCAAGGCGCGCAAGATGCTGCCTGAAATGATTCCGCATCGTGATGCCGCTCGTAATTCTGCAAACTCAGCGTTGCTGGTGCATGCACTTACTTTGCGTCCAGACTTATTATTTCGAGCAACACAAGATTTCTTACACCAGTCATATCGCAGCGAGGCCATGCCGGCATCATTTGCCTTGCTAACTAAATTGCGCGATGCCGGCGTAGCCGCATTTATCTCTGGCGCAGGCCCGACCGTCTTGGCTTTGCACACTGGAAATGAATCAGATGTAGCCGAATTAATCCGCGCCGCAGGATCCAAATTTGAAGCTAAATCACTTGAGATCGCCCGTTCTGGAGCCACGATTCTCTAGCAAGCCTTGATTTTGCAGCCCACAGCCGTGGGATGCTATGGTTACCCCACTTGCGCAGGACCGGAAGTTACGGTGAAAGACGGCAGGTAGCCACTAAAAAATAACCAGGCTTTTTGCCTTTACGAACTCAAAATCGTAGACGAAGCCCTAAATGAAAGATAAAGATGACAGATCAAGTTGAACCAGTTCGTTCAAACAGTCCAGAGCTAGCCGCTATGAGCCTTCCTAAATTAAAGGAAGTTGCTGCACAACTCGGCATCGATGGCGCAACCAAACTTAAGAAAGATGCGCTCGTAACTGCGATCGCAGATTTGCAGGCAGCAAACCGCGACGCAGCGAAAGCTGAACGCGAAGCCCGCCGCGAAGCGCGCAATGCCAAAAAGAATTCAAATCGCGAAAATTCAAATAACTCTGCTGATAATTCAGATGACTCTGGAGATAACTCTGGAGACGACGGTGATGTTCAAGATAACGGACCACGCGATAACGACCGCGGGGTCAGTGGACGTCGTGACCGCGACCGCGGCCGAGATCGCAATCGTGGCCGAGATCGCAATCGCGACCGTGGACCTCGCGAAGAGCGCGAGCCAGTAATCGGCGAAGATGATGTATTGGTACCAGTCGGTGGTCTTGTAGACATCATGGACAGCTACTCATTTATTCGCACCGGCGGTTACTTGCCAGGACCAAATGACATTTACGTTTCGCAACAGCAGGTCCGCAAGTACGGTCTGCGCAAGGGAGATGTTGTAACAGGCCAGGTACGTCAGGCGCGCGAAGGCGAACAGCGCCCGAAGTACAACCCACTAATTACTTTAGAAACAATCAACGGTGTTACTCCTGATGAAGCGCGCGGTCGCGTTGAATTCGGCAAGTTAGTTCCGTTGTATCCGCAAGAGCGTCTGCGTCTTGAGACTGAGCCAAACATTTTGACAACTCGCGTTATCGATTTGATTGCGCCAATTGGTAAAGGCCAGCGCGGACTTATCGTTTCGCCTCCAAAGGCCGGTAAGACGATGGTCTTGCAAGCAATTGCAAATGCGATCACAACAAATAACCCTGAGTGTCACTTGATGGTTGTTCTAGTTGATGAGCGCCCTGAAGAAGTTACAGATATGCAGCGATCAGTAAAGGGTGAAGTTATTGCTTCGACTTTCGATCGCCCAGCAGATGACCACACCACAATTGCAGAACTAGCAATCGAACGTGCCAAGCGTTTAGTTGAACTCGGTCACGACGTTGTTGTTCTCCTTGACTCAATCACTCGTTTGGGCCGCGCATACAACATCGCAGCACCGGCATCGGGTCGCATCCTTTCTGGTGGCGTTGATTCAGCAGCTTTGTATCCACCTAAGAAATTCTTCGGAGCAGCTCGTAATATCGAAGATGGTGGATCACTAACGATTCTGGCAACGGCACTTGTTGACACTGGTTCTCGTATGGATGAAGTTATCTTCGAAGAGTTCAAGGGCACAGGCAACATGGAACTTATTCTTGATCGCAGATTGGCCGATAAACGAATCTTCCCAGCAGTTAACGTTGTTGCATCCGGTACTCGCAAGGAAGAAATTCTTATGGGCACTGAAGAACTCAACATTGTCTGGAAACTTCGTCGCGTTTTGCACGCGCTCGAGCCACAGGCTGCACTCGAACTCTTGCTCGAGAAGATGAAGGGCACCAAGTCCAACGTCGAATTCTTGATGCAGATCCAGAAGACAACTTCCGGTCCAAACGAGGGCTAATTCCGCACGGATTTTGCGGTTTTCTCTTTTCGCGAGAGTATTAGGCCCTAGCCATAACTTATGGTGATGCCCTGGTTCACCGCATTTAGCGGACCCAGACATAGAAAAAGGAATATAAAAATGAAGAAAGATATTCATCCAGAATATAAAGAGACCCAAGTAACTTGTGGTTGCGGTGAAAAGTTTGTTACCCGCTCAACAGTTGCCAGCGGATCTATCTACGTAGAAGTTTGTTCAGTCTGCCACCCG
>WLPJ01000015.1 GCA_009698815.1 Actinomycetota bacterium
ACATACGGCGCTTGCCCCAAAGGTCAAGCTTATTTACGGTGCCACCGCTATCTTTGATGATCTTGAGATATGTCTCAAGGCTTGGTGTGACTGTGCGTTCTTCAAGTTCTGGATCAAGAATGACCATTATTTCATAGTGACGCATGCGTTAACCCGACCTCCTCTGGACTAAGACGGCCACGGCATTTCCGTGACAGGAGGGTTAGTGCTTCTTTGTTTGGCTATCCCGATGGGCGCCTCACGCTGAAGGGTCAAGGGTACGCGTTGGTGCTTTCAAAGAGAAATTCACGCAGGGATTTGTGGGAAAGCGGGCCCAGTCCACGTTGACTTTGGGAACCCCCGGCCAGCCCGCGCCGAACCAGGGCGGCAATTAGATAAATGGTTGCCGCGATCCGCAGCAAGGAGATGATGGCATATCCAAAAAGCGGCAGACCAAAGGTGGCACCGGTAACCGATGCCAGGTGCTGCCAAATTGCAATGTGATAAATCAATTCTGCGCCTTGCCAAATCCAAAACACATGCAATTCGCGTTTATCAATCAAGGCAATCACAGCAAGCGGGGTTAACCATAAAACATATTGCGGTGAATAAACTTTACTAATACACATAACTGTTGCCATAACAATAAAACTAAGCGCAGCTAGCGATGGCACGTAGCGCAGCTCTAAAACATAAAGAGCAATTGCAGAAAATCCCGCCAACAAAAGTAAGATCACTAAATAATCTATATTGGGCATATTTACACCAAGTGAAGACATGGCATACCAAAGTGAACCCCAGTCAGAGCCACGAGAAAGATTTAACTGGTAGAAACGCAACCAACCCTCTGGGGTAGTTAAGTAAACTGGCAGGTTGATCGCTGCAAATGTAAAGGTAGTAATTAGAAAATACTTAAGCGCCGCGCTCAATTGGTTGCGCCGTAAAAAGATTAGCGCAATTGGAATCAGCAGAAATACCGGCATAAATTTGGTTGATATAGATAAACCCAAGGCAATTGCACTCAAATCTAATTTCTTTCGGTCAAACCAATAAATCGCACCCAACATGGAAATGATTGCCCATAAATCCCAATTTATATATAGCGAAGCGATTGCCGCTGGCGCCAAAGGAAATAGATAAGAAAATTCCGGTCGCATCTTAAATACAAGCAGTGCGATTAAAATAAATAAAAGAGTCAGAAAAAATATATTTATATTAAAATAATTATTTACTGCCTTTTCACCACCTGGAGTTATTTGCGCTAAGGCCCACATGACTGCGCCAGTGACCACTGGGTATTCAACTGCATCTGCACCATTGGAATAAGCCCAATCGCCCTTACTTAAGCCTCTTTCGCCATACAGCGCAGGAATGTCGGAATAACAAGCATGGATATATTGATCAGGAGTTGCCCATCCCGAACCTTCGCAATGGCTAAATTTTGCAAAACTAATTAACGAGACAAGCAACGCAAGAGCGATTATTGCTCGTGCTTTGGTTTGCAAAGTTTATTTCTCCTTGATGGTCTGAGTTCCACCGCTAGTCATCACGACCGGATCAAGCCCACCAATATTGGCTGGGGCTGGAAAACTCATGATTGGTTCGCCTTTGAGTGCACCCTTCATAAATGCTGTCCAAATTCTTGCCGGGAAAGTTCCACCTGTTACGGAAGTTAAACCGCCGATGCCATTTAGGGATTCAGATGCGCTGTCACGGAATAGCGCAACGGAGGCAGCAAGTTGTGGTGTGTAACCACTAAACCAAGCAGAGGCATTTGATTGGCTAGTTCCGGTCTTACCGGCAGCTGGGCGACCCAGTGCAAGGGCTGCCGATCCAGTTCCACCGTTGACAACACTTTTGAGTGCGTAAGTTAAATCTGCCATTACATCTTTTGCGAAAACTTCTTGGGTTTGTGATTGACCTTCATAAAGCAAACCTTTATTTGGTCCAGAAACAGAGGCAATTAAATATGGTTTTGAAAAGATTCCTTGTGCCGCAAAAGTGGCGTACGCACTTGCAACATCAATTACATGTGGGCTGGCAACGCCAAGAGATACAGAAGGTGCGGGGACCATCGCAACAGATTCAGGGATACCGGCGCGGCGAGCGACATCAACAACTTTATCTAGACCGGCTTTCTGCCCGAGCGGAACAAAGACCGTGTTAATGGAATGTTTTGTGGCATTGATTAAATCTATTTGGCCCCAACCTTCATCTCCATAATTGGAAACCTCATACGGCTTACCTAGATCATCAAAAACTTGAGGGGAATCACCATTCCACATTGAGGTAAGTGGGATGCCGGCCTCGAGGGCGGCAGCCAGTGCAAATGGCTTAAAGGTAGAGCCGGCTAGCGCAATCGACTGGGTGGCATCATTTAATTGACGCACTAGATAATCACGTCCACCGTACATAGCAATTATCTCGCCAGTGCCGGGTCGGATAGCGACCAACCCAATACGTAAATTCTCTGGCGCCTTCTTTGGATATAACTTAGTTACGGCATCAACTGCTGCTTGTTGCGCACGTTGTACCAGCGTTGTTTTAATAACTAGCCCACCAATTAAGAGTTGATCTTCGCTAAAGCCTAATTTGCCCATCTCCTTTTGAACCGCTGCGACGATGTGCCCTTTAGGTCCACTGAGTTGTCCAGTTTTGGTTCGTGGAGTAACTGTTGGGTATTTTGCTTTCGCCACATCTTCGACGGTGATCCATTTGCGATCCAACATTCCATTTATTACATACTGGAATCGGCCCTTAAGACGCTCTTCATTCTCTTTAGATAAAGAAGGGTCGTAATAGCCAGGAGAGCGCAAAATACTCGCGATTACCGCCATTTGGGAGAGCGTTAATTGGTTGGCGTTGCGATTGAAGTATTGCTGCGAAGCGGTTTGTACACCGTATGAACCCCGACCAAAGTAAATAGTATTTAAGTAATTTTCAAATATTTGATCTTTTGACAATGAGTTTTCTAATTTGAGGGAGATAACCAACTCTTTTATCTTGCGTTGAATTGTTCGGCTCGGTGATAAGAAAGCCGTTTTGGCGTATTGCTGGGTGATGGTTGATCCGCCTTCACCATTTAGCGTGCCTGACTTTAAGTTATTAAAGAGCGCTCGTGCGATACCAGTAACGCTAAATGCTCTATTGGAATAGAAGCTGCGATCTTCAGCCGCCAATACAGCGTTACGTAAATTCATTGGAATTTTCGCAAGCGGCAAAATCTGACGGTTCTGTGAACCGATGCGGCCAATCTCTTGGCCATTGGAATATTGAATAATTGTTGATTGGCTATTTACATATGCATTTGGATCGGGAATTGAAACGGTAAACCAGGCGAAGGCAAAGAGTGTGGAGCCAGCAATAAAGCCAAAGCCAGCCAGGAATACGGCGGCGCGGATTAGCTTTCTGCGGATCATTTCCGAAGGCTACCCTTTAACCCAATCATCATCTTCTAGGGTGCGTACCTTACGGGGTGGCTTTCGCTCAGATCCATCACCTAATAGGAATGAAGCGCACAAATGGTTCCATGAACAATCGCGACAGACTTCAACAATGTACACAGCAAATTCTCCGAATTCATTCTCCATTTCAAGTAATTCAATTTCAGTTTTAATACGTCCTGAAAATTGACCGAGCTGATCTCCAAATGTGTAGCGAAGTTCAACTAGCCCATTCTTTTTGCAGACCGGACATTTACGAGAAATTTTTTCACCGTGGTATTTGGCGGCCCTCATTAAGTAAGGATCGGCATCGCAGGCATCGACCACACCGCGAAAGAGCGCCAACAATGTGGCGCGCTTATCGAGTGAATAATCAATGAACGAGCGCTTAGATTTCATAATAGGAGAAGGATAATCCCCTTTCTGCATCCGCGCCCGACTACCCTTTAACTATGAACGTTTGGCAAATCTTGACCGATCGAAAGTTTTCGCGGTTGTTACGGGTTCGCTGGACTGGGCAAATGACAGATGGCATATTCCAAAGCGCTTTGGCATCTTTTATTCTATTTTCTCCAGAACGCCAGGCAAATGCGCTGGGCGCCGCGTTAGCATTCGCCGTAGTCCTACTTCCGTATTCGGTTATTGGACCTTTTGTCGGAACGATTCTTGATCGTGTTTCTCGCCAACGCGCTATTGCTTTCTCAAACTTGATCCGTGCCGTAACCCTTTCTATTATTGCGCTACTTTTATTTCAGGGACACACCGGTATTGAAATAACAATATTTGTTTTAATCGCCTTTGGAGTCAATCGTTTAATACTTGCTGGGTTATCAGCTGGAATTCCATTAATGATTGAAAGTAAATCTTTAATCAGCGCGAATGCTTTGGCTGTGACCGGTGGATCCGTTTGGGTGGTCTTAGGCGGCGGAATTGGCCTTGGAATGCGTAGTATTTTGGATTCAGTAACCAACGCCGATAGTGCAGATGGCTACATAATTTTATTGGGAGCCTTCGGTTATCTCGCTACTTCTTTACTTGCATCAAATCTAAAGAAGGATGAGATTGGTCCTTTAGAACATGAAATCAAAAATGCAAGTTTCACTCAAGGTTTGATTGAAATGCGTGAAGGAGTTAAGTTCTTAAGCCAAAATGTTGATGCTGCTCGCGGTATCGCCGCAGTTGCTGTGCACCGTGGTGGAATAACCGCACTAACTTTAATCGCACTACTTTTAGAGAGAAATACCTTCCACGACCCTGCTGATAGTGAAGCAGGGCTTGCTGGTTTAAGTTTCACGCTAACTATCGCCGCTTGTGGTTTCGTTGTAGGCGCCGTCATCGCACCCTACGGTGTGCGTAAAGTTGGGCGCCACCGCTGGATGCGCCTGATGTTGTCGGCAAGCACCTTGGGGCCACTTTTTATTGTATTTTCGCGCACTCCGCTAACTTTGGCTATTGCAGCGTTTGTAACTGCCTTGTTTGGCCAGAGTTTAAAAGTTACTAATGACGCACTTGTACAATCGAAAATTGATGACATTTATCGTGGCCGGGTTTTCTCGGTTTATGACGTAGTGGTAAATGGTGCGATTGTTTCTGGGGCAGTCATCGCAGCGTTGTTGCTACCTAATACTGGTGACAGTTACTTAGTTCCCTCGATTGTGGCAGGTATTTATTTTATTGCGGGCGCACGGTTACTTCGCGGCAGGGTTTTCTTTGCTCCACCAATCAAGTAACTCTCTTGTGGCGCGCTCTTCACCGAGTGGTCCATTTTCTAAACGAAGTTCCAAGAGAAAATCTAGCGCCTTTCCAACTGCTGCTGATGGTTTGATGTCGAGCAAACTCATAACTTGGGCACCATCTAAATCTGGTCGAATTTTAGATAACTCTTCTTCTTCCATTAATTTCGCGATGCGCGCTTCGAGGCTGTCATAAACTGCCGCTAACCGTTCTGCTTTCTTGACATTGCGAGTGGTGCAATCCGCGCGGGTAAGTACGTGTAAATGGGTTAAAAGCTCGCCAGCATCACGAACATAACGTCGCACCGCTGAATCAGTCCATTCGCCATCGCCATAACCATGAAAGCGAAGGTGTAATGCAACCAGTGCTTCAACTTGCTCAATGGTGTCACCATCGAAGCGCAGCGCTTTCAACCGGGATTTAGTTAATCGTGCCCCAACTATTTCGTGGTGGTGAAATGAAACTCCGCCGCCGGCAATTAGGCTGCGCGTCTTTGGTTTACCAATATCGTGCAAAAGGGCCGCTAGCCGAATAACCAAATTAGGACCGCCTAGGCGTTCTTCATGAGCAATAGCTTGTTCCAGCACGGTAATTGAATGCTCATAAACATCTTTGTGATGGTGGTGTTCATCAATTTCAAGTCGTAACTTTGGAATTTCGGGCAGGACTATTTCGGCAAGGCCAGTTTCTACCAAGATGGTGATTCCGACCCTTGGATGGGGCGACATAAGAATCTTTATAAATTCATCGCGAACTCGTTCTGCAGAAATAATAGAAATGCGCCCTGCCATATCTTTTATCGCTTGTAAAACATCGGGTGCAATTTCAAAACCTAATTGGCTTGCAAATCGCGCCGCCCGCATCATGCGCAGTGGATCATCTGAAAATGAATTCTCTGCCTTGGTCGGTGTGCGCAAAATTTTCTTTGCTAAATCTTCCAGGCCGTTAAATGGATCAATGAATTCGGGAACTTTTGTAGTTAACTCGAGCGCCATTGCATTTACAGTGAAATCTCGGCGGGATAAATCACCTTCGATATTCTCACCATAAACAACTTCTGGTTTGCGACTTTCAGGATCGTAACTTTCGCTTCGGTATGTTGTTACTTCAACAGTTGTGTCACCGCGTTTTCCAGCAACTGTTCCGTATTCAATTCCAATCTCCCAAATATTTTCTGCCCAGGTTTGCAAAATTTTCTTGGTATCTTCAGGTTTGGCATCGGTTGTGAAATCTAAATCGTTTCCGAGGCGACCAAGTAGCGCATCGCGCACTGGTCCACCGACAAGTGCTAGTCGAAAACCTTTCGCGGCAAAGCTTTGGGCGAGCGAACTAGCCAGTGGCGCCCCTTTGATGAGTGAGGCGATCGCAACTTCCCCAGCGGCTCCCAATGCACTCGTCACAATAGGTAAGGTTAGAGCAGTACCCTTGCTCTATGACCCCGGCACCTGGTGCGGGTAGCGAAGGTACGAAAAAGAAGCGCAGGCGTAAACGCCCCGCACATCGCGCCCCACTTACGAAAGATTCATCTACTGCTAGCGCAGTTGCGCCTGCCGATGCCACTTCCAAGCGTCCAAAAACTCCCGCTAAGAACTACGCCAAGCGCGTAGATGAAGTATCCGCCGGCGGCCTAGTTATCGATCACAGCGGCAAGAACGGATTGTTAATTGGCCGCATCGATCATAAAGATGGCAGTGGTAAGAGAATTTTATGGTCGCTACCCAAAGGCCATATCGAAGAAGGTGAAACCCCCGAGCAAGCCGCACTTCGTGAAGTTGCTGAAGAGACTGGAATCGAATCTTCGATAGAACGTTCCCTTGGTGTGATCGATTTTTGGTTTATGGCCGGCGGGAAAAGAATTCACAAAACAGTACATCACTTTTTATTCCGTGAAACTGGTGGAAATTTAGCCCCGCAAGAAAGTGAAGTCGATGAGGTCGGCTGGTTTCCTTTGGCAGAAATTGTGGAACGTTTGGCATACCCAGATGAGAAGAAGTTAATCGCACGTACTGGCGCATCTGAAGAAGTTGCTGCGCAATGAAAAAAGCCTTTTTAACTTTAATTGCGACTTTCTTTTTATTTGGATCATTACCGGCCGCCAGCGCCGACACAACTGTTATTTATTTAAAGAGTAAGCCCCACCAACTCTTTGACGGCACATTTCGTAATGATGAATTAGCCGCTGATTTATTATCAATGGGACGCCTTGGAACACCACTCGAGCAAAAGCGCAAAGGTTCACGAACTTGGATTATTGATGCGCAGCTTCTAGATGAAGTCGCGGATATGGCTGATGGTTATAAGTTAGTAAATAAGGAAAGCGCCGCTGGTGAATTAGCAGCAAAAGAATGGCTAACTCGCTTATTGCTTGCCACTTCTGGAGATCGTGTCATCGCACTTCCGTATGGAAACCCAGATATTGATCTGGCAAAGCGATCAGCGCCAAGTGAGCTGCGTTTATATTATGCATACGGGGCCGAACGAGTTTCATTTCATTTAAATCGTAGCGTTGCAGTGGAAAGCGATTCCGGTTGGAGTACCGGTAAATCACGTCTTAGCCCTGTATTACGCAAAAAATATAAGCAAAATCGCCAGGCTTTAACTGCTCTTTCAACAATTGTAAGCGCCGATGAAGTTCGGGCACAAAGAGCGAAGTTAGCGATACTTCTATCGCCATCTTTAAATAAAAAGGATCGCGAATTCTTTTCTTATGACGCAACCGATGGTGTGGAAAATACTTTAAGTAAGTTGCGTGTTACAAGCGGTAAATACCAAATTACTTCTCAATCTGGCAAAGTTCCCGTCACAGTAATTAATGGTTTTAGCGTTCCGGTAAAGATTAATATTCAAGTGACCCCACTGAATTCACGTGTTCAGGTCTCTGATATCTCCGCTCTGACAATTCCGGCAAATGCACGAACCCAGTTGGCCCTGCCATTTACTGTGATAGCACCCGGTGCGACAACAATATTGGCGCAGATAACAAATACTGATGGGGAATTTGTAGGAGCTTCTGCAAGGCTTACCCTCAATATAACTATTTTCGATTCACGAGTTACCTGGTTTACCGTCGGTGCGGCGATACTGCTATTTGTTGCAGCGATAACCCAGACTATTCGTAGGATTCGAAAGGGGCGCCATGAAAACAAATGATTTATTCCGCGCCTCCGGCATCATGGCGATCGGCACAATTCTCTCTCGTATCACTGGATTCTTCCGTGCAATCTTGGCTGTTGCAGTACTTGGTACAGCGCTATTAGCAGATTCATACAACGTGGCAAACACGATGCCAAATATTTTGTACAACCTGCTAGTTGGTGGTGCGCTAACTGCAATTTTTGTTCCGCAACTTGTTAGATCATTTTCAGATGAAGATGGTGGACATGGTTTCGCCTCCCGCTTAGTAACTACTATCTCTGGAATTCTCTTGCTTCTTGTAATCGTTGGCGTGATCTTTGCTCCTGCGTTGGTGCGTTTATATGCTCCCGAATTTTCAACCGAAGGTTTTGAAAAAGAGTTCTCTATCGCAGTTGCCTTTACTAGATATTGTCTGCCGCAGATCTTCTTCTTAGGGCTTTTTACAATGCTCGGCCAAGTAGCCAATGCGCGCGGTTCATTTGCCCCTTTGATGTGGGCGCCGATCGCCAACAACCTGGTTGTAATTGTGGTTTTTGCAGGAGTCTTGGTTATGCAGCAAACACTGACTGTTGAAAATATTTCTGACGGCCAAATTCAACTTTTGGGTTGGGGAACAACTCTCGGAATTATTGTGCAGGCTTTAATTTTAATACCTGTTGTTAAACGTTCCGGTATTCGATTGCGTCCTATTTTTGGTGTTGCCGGTCTTGGTAAATCTTTTTCACTCGCGGGTTGGACCTTGGTTTATGTCTTAATCTCACAACTTGGTTATTTAATTACGGTAAATGTTGCAACCAGCGCCGCAGTGCGTAGCGCTCAGGCGGGAATTGCAACCGGCGTTGGATTTACCCCATTTACCAGCGCTTATTACATAATGCTTCTACCTTATTCGATCGTCACAATATCTATTGTTACCGCCCTGTTGCCACATTTATCGAAATTAGCAATTGAAAAAAATGTGGATGAAGTTAAAAAGCAGTTAATTCGCGCAATTCGGTTGTGCGGTGTCGTAACAGTCCCAAGCTCAATTGCCTTTTTATTATTTGGTTCTTTAATGACAGAAGTTCTTTACTTCGGTATTTCATCGGAGGATTCGCGCTATATCGGTTATGTGCTCTCTGCTCTAAGTTTAGGTTTGGTCGCATTTTCAATAAACTTAATTTTAATTCGCGGATTTAACGCTTTCGAAGATACCAAGACGCAGGTTCTTTCTATTTTGATTATCAATATTATTTCATCAGGGCTTTCATACCTTTTTCTAGAGATTTTAAAGAGTGACCAGGTAACGATCGGTTTAGGGCTGGCATTTGCCTTTAGTTACATCGTTGGACTTTTTGTGACGGTCTCACTTCTGAAAAAACATGTTGGTCGTTTTGAATACTCACAGTTTGTGGGCCAACATCTTCGTCTTTATTCAGCCTCACTTTTGGCGATGCTGCCATTTTTTGCAATCTCCTACTATTTCCATTGGATCAGCGATGATGCGCAACCATTTATTGGTGTTCTGCGTTTGGCCTTCGTTCTCGTTGGCGGCGGTGTATCTTTCCTATTGCTCGCGCACGCATTTAAAATAACCGAGATCGCTACGCTAAAAGAGTTCGCAATCTCACTCTTTAGCAAGCGTAGAGCGCTCCGTAAGAAGTAAGTAGAAATGGATAGGCTGAGCACATGATCAAAGATTTAGTAATCGTTGGGTCGGGCCCGGCCGGATATACCGCGGCTATTTACGCTGCTCGCGCTCAATTAAATCCAATTATCTACGAAGGCTCTGTCACTGCAGGTGGTGCGCTGATGAATACCACTGAGGTTGAGAACTTCCCAGGTTTTGTCGATGGCGTTATGGGTCCGGATTTGATGGACAGTATGCGCAAACAAGCTAAACGTTTTGGCGCAGAGTTGATTACTGATGATGTCGTTGAGATGGATCTTTCTGGGGATATAAAAATTCTTAAAGATGGTTCGGGAAATACTGTGCAAGCTAAGGCCGTTATTTTGGCTATGGGTTCGGCATATAGAGAAATTGGACTAGAGAACGAAAAACGTTTATCTGGCCGCGGAGTTTCATGGTGTGCAACATGTGATGGTTTCTTCTTCCGTGATCAAGTTATCGCAGTAGTTGGCGGCGGAGACTCAGCAGTTGAAGAAGCGACTTTCTTAACAAAATTTGCATCGAAAGTTGTTTTGATTCACCGCCGTGATTCATTGCGCGCCTCAAAGATTATGGCTGATCGCGCGCTTACAAATCCGAAGATTGAAATGTTATGGAATACCGAAGTTATTGATGTTTTAGGCGCCGATAAAGTCTCGGCTCTACAATTGCGTAACACGGTCACTGGCGAAGAATCCAAGCGTGACTTCACCGGACTTTTTGTGGCAATCGGGCATAATCCGCGGAGCGAGTTGGTTACATCTCAAGTAACACTCAATGAAGAGGGTTATGTTTCGGTTGATGGTCGGTCAACACGCACAAATTTGAAGGGTGTCTTTGCTTGTGGTGATTTAGTTGATTTCACTTATCGCCAAGCGATCACCGCAGCGGGCACGGGATGCCAAGCAGCGCTAGATGCTGAAAAGTTCCTCTCGCACTAGTACGCTTTAAAATATTAAATTTCCAGCAAGTTCAAAGTAAGTTCGATAAAAGGAGTAAAGATGAGCGCAGGTAAAGTCACAGTCGATAACTTCGATGAGGTTGTCCTAAAGAGCAGCAAGCCAGTTCTGGTTGATTTTTGGGCTGAATGGTGTGGCCCTTGCCGCGCAGTTGGACCAATTTTGGATGAGATCTCAAATGAGTATGGCGACAAACTGACGATCGTTAAGTTAAATACCGATGAAGAATCTGCCTTGGCAATTAAGTATGGGGTTACTTCAATACCGATGCTTAACGTCTATGTAAATGGTGAAGTGGTTAAGACCATTATTGGTGCAAAGCCAAAGCCCGCTCTTCTTAAAGAGCTAGCAGAGTTCATCTAATCAATTCGTTGAATTAGATTTATTATGAAAGAACTTTCTCCCGACGAGATCCGTTCTTTTCAGCAAGAGCGTGGACTTCATGTCACGGGCCAATTAAATGACTCAACTCTGCGCGCCCTCGATGAAGCGCGTTGGAAATTAGGCGATCGCTCACTTAATTTGCAATCATCGCCGATGATGCGCGGCGATGATGTAGCCGCCTTACAAGCGCGCTTAACTGAGATGGGGATTAACGCAGGGCGGGTAGACGGAATATTTGGTCTGCGCACCGAATCGGCAGTTAAAGAGTTCCAGCAATCTGTAGGAATTAAAGTTGACGGCAAATGTGGCCCAGCAACAATCATCGCTTTAATCCGTTTAACAAAGATTGTCTCTGGTGGCACGCCAACGCAAATGCGTGAGACCGCGGCGCAACGCAACCGCGGACCAGCACTCGCTAATAAAGTTATTGTGATTGACCCAGCATTTGGTGATCAAGAAGCTGAAATTGTCTACGACATCGCCCAGCGCTTGGAAGGTCGTTTGCTTGCATTAGGTGCCAGCGTTTTCTTAACCCGCGGGCCTCGCAATGTATTGACTGAAAATCAAATAATTTCATTCGTAAATAAAAACGCTGCCGACTTATTAATTTCACTTCACGCCGACCAACTATCAAATCCTGGCGCTCACGGTGTTTCAACTTATTTTTATGGCAGCGACGCGCATGGCATCCACTCGATCGTAGGAGAAAGATTTGCATCTTTAGTGCAACGTGAAATTTGTGCGCGTACAGATTTATTGAATTGCCGAACACATGCCAAAACTTGGGATTTACTGCGTTTGACTCAGGCGCCGGCTGTTCGTGTAGATCTTGGTTACCTTTCCAATGAAGGCGACGCGGCTCGCCTGGCGCGGCCTGATTTTCGAGATACCTTGGCCGAAGCATTTATTATTGCTATACAACGCCTTTATTTATCTGCAGAAGATGATGCTAAAACTGGAACTTTACGATTATCTGACCTGCGAAGTGCGGGAATTCGCCGTTAAATTTAATCAGTTCGCAAACCTATGTGAGCATGTGGGAGACTAAGGCGCATGTCTGAGGTATCAGTTCGCTATCAAACCGGAGCTCCACAACGCCTGGAAGAACGTTTCGCGACTCGTGCTGCCGGCATGTTGCCTTCTGAAATTCGCTCACTTTTCGCTGTTGCTTCCCGTCCTGAAATTGTTTCTTTAGCGGGTGGAATGCCGAATTTATCTGCTCTGCCAATGGAGATGATGGCTGAAGTTGTTAGCCAATTAATTTTAACTAATGGCGCTGAAGCGCTGCAATATGGCAGTGGGCAGGGACATCCAAAACTTCGTGAGCAAATTTGCGATGTAATGGCGTTAGAAGGAATTCGCGCAAACCCGGATGACATTGTTGTAACCACAGGTTCTCAGCAAGCCTTAGATTTAATTTCTCGTATTTTCATTGATCCCGGCGATGTCGTTCTGGTTGAAGCCCCTTCTTATGTTGGAGCGCTCGGAACATTTAGACAATATGAGGCATCTGTTGTTCACGTCGAAATGGATATGAACGGCCTTGTTCCAGATGCTTTGCGAAACGCCATTAAGTCAGTTCGCGCAGCGGGTCGCAAAATCAAATTTTTATATTTAATACCTAATTATCAAAACCCAACTGGGGTGTTGCTACCGGCTGATCGTCGCACCGAAATTCTTTCTATCTGCCGTGAAGAGGAAATCTTTGTTGTAGAAGATAACCCTTACGGGCTTTTGGGATTTGATCGCCCCGCTCCAAATGCGATGCGCGCTGAAGATTCTGAAAACGTTATCTATCTTGGATCTTTCTCTAAGACAATCGCTTCTGGCCTTCGTATTGGCTGGGCACTTGTTCCGCAATCACTTAAAGATAAGTTAGTTATTGCATCGGAATCTTCCATTCTTTGTCCATCTAATTTCACACAGCTAACTATCTCTAGTTATTTAGCAGATCAACCGTGGCGCGATCAGATCGCCTCATTTTGCGAGCTTTATAAGGTTCGCCGCGACGCCATGTTGGAATCACTTGAAGAGTATTTCCCTACGGAAGCCACTTGGACAAAGCCTGGTGGTGGTTTTTATGTTTGGGTAAACCTGCCTGCCGAGATCGACACTAAAGCGATGATGCCCAAGGCAATTGTTGCCAAGGTTGCCTATGTTCCGGGCACAGCCTTTTACGCAGATGGTTTAGGTTCATGGTCGATGCGTCTTTCTTATTGCCACCCAACGCCTGAAAGAATTCGTGAGGGCGTTAAAGCGCTAGGTGGGCTTGTCAAGCAAGAGATGTCGCGCCGCGGTTCTGCGCTTAAGTAAGGCTTACTTACCTTCTATTAAATCCACAATTCTTTGCAGGTCTTCGCGTCCCGCGAATTCAATAACGATTTTGCCTTTACCTGTGACGCCTTGCACGTTCACTCGGGTATCTAAATAGTCGCTTAATAATTCTGCGGCGGCGAGAGTTTCACCGCTAGCGGCCGCTTTGCCTGATTTTCCAGACACACTTTTTTTCTTTGGTGAATGAATTGCCACCGCTTCCTCTGTCGCGCGAACACTTAAACCTTCGGCAACAATTCGGTTAGCAAGTTTTTCGATCTCTGCTTCATCTGTAAGCCCAAGTAGTGCGCGTGCATGACCTGCGGAAATAACTCCAGCAGCAACTTTGCGTTGCACGGTCGGTGGCAAGTTAAGTAGGCGCATTGTGTTTGAAATTAGCGGGCGAGAACGGCCTAACTTTGTAGCGAGTTCCTCGTGTGTGCAGTTAAAGTCATTTAGAAGTTGGGCGTACGCGGCACCTTCTTCGAGTGGGTTTAGTTGGCTACGGTGAATATTTTCAATTAGCGCCTCACGTAATAACTCGTTATCTGGGGTCTGTCTAATAATTACTGGAATACTTTTTAATCCAGCTGCTTTTGCGGCACGGAAGCGACGTTCACCCATAACCAATTCATATTTACCGGCAGATGTTTGGCGTACAACAGGTGGTTGCAAAATACCGATCTCTTTAATTGATGCAATTAATTCATTGAGTGAGGTCTCATCAAAGACGGTGCGAGGTTGGCGCGGGTTTGGGGAGATATCATCAATTGAAACTTCATTCTGTTGTGCAACTTCATTGCCGGCAACAGTTAGAGATTTTGGTATCAGCGAATCTAAATTAGTTCCAAGTCCGCCTCTTTTTACACTCATGCAATTTCTCCATCGCGTTTGTAATTTATATTTACAACATTTGAATCAAAGGTGATTTCATCCTTTGGTTTGCCGCGTTCTGCAATTTCACGTGCCACTTGCATGTAGGCGATAGCACCTGGTGAAAGCGGGTCGTAAGTCATTACCGTTTGGTTATACGAAGGCGCTTCAGATACGCGCACAGCACGCGGTATTGGTATATCTATAAGTTCCTTCGGGAAGTGCGCCCGCACATTTGCAGCAACATCATTTGATAAACGTGTGCGACCATCAAACATGGTTAAGATGATTGTTGAAAGATCTAACTTTGCATTAAGCCGTTTCTTAACAACGTCATATGTTTCAAGGAGTTGTGACAGGCCTTCGAGTGCGTAATATTCAGTTTGAATTGGGATTAAAAGTTCGCGCGCCGCAGCAAGTGCGTTAATGGTTAGTAAACCAAGTGAAGGTGGGCAATCTATAAATATGTAGTCATAGTTAGGAAATATTTCATCTAGCGCTTCTTTTAACCGAAGTTCGCGAGCCACCATTGAAACTAAATTAACTTCGGCATTTGCAAGTGATGAATTAGATGGAACGCAATCAAGTGCTGGAAATCCAGCAACTTTTTGAATTACAGAAGTTATCGTGGCATCACCCATTAGAACTTCGTAAATTCCGGCCGTATCACGGTGGGGTACACCAAGGGCTGTGCTGGCATTGCCCTGTGGATCCAGATCAATAACTAGGACCCGCAAACCCCCCATGGAAAGGGCTGCTGCGATATTGACCGTTGTGGTGGTCTTGCCGACCCCGCCTTTTTGGTTGGCCACAGTGAAAATTCGGGTCGTTGTGGGCTTGGCCATCGCCTCTTTGAGGCGGCGGACGCCAACTACCTTGTTTTCTTTTGTTTCACGTGAATCATCCACGCGCTTATTTAAGCACCTTTGCGAACGGAGATGATCCGGCCGAGCTCAATGCCCTCAAGTTTAATCTCGTGAAGCTCGGCTCCTTTAACGCCAACCATCTCGGAGGCGGCCGACTCCCCCTTCATGGCAAGCAGTGAGCCTCCAGTTTTAACCATATGCCAGCTCATCTTCTTTAGTTTTTCGAGAGGGGCAACGGCGCGAGCAGTTACAAAATTAGCGCTCTTCTTAACATCCTGCGCGCGGCCTCGAATAACCTCAATCTCGATTAAATCGCTAGAAATGGCGGCAACTGCCTCTTTTAAAAATTCAACTCTGCGCTCAAGTGGCTCAATCAGGGTTACCTTCACATCTGGTCGAGCTAAAGCGATAACAATTCCTGGTAGCCCAGCCCCTGAACCGATATCGAATAGGGATGCCCCCTCGGGCAAGAGTTGGGTTATAGGTAGGCAGTTAAAGATATGGCGATCCCAGATCCGCTCGCCTTCACGGGGGCCAATTAGCCCTCGCTCAATCCCTGCCCCCACCAAAAAATCGGCGTAGCGCGCGATAGCTTCGATCTGCCCAGGAAAGTACTGGGCAATTAAAGTCGAGTGTGCCAACGTTTCACGTGAAACTGACTCCGGCTGGAGATTTTCCATCTACTTAAGCTGGGTAGATGACTACGAAGCGGTTTGGGTCTTCCCCATCGGATTCAGATGAGAGGCCCAGAGTCTGGATTGTGTCGTGGATAATCTTGCGCTCGAAGGCGTTCATTGGGTCAAGTTTGATTGAAGCCCCAGTTGTCTTTGCTTGTTCGGCCATTTTCTCGGCTAGAGCGGTGAGTTCTTTGCGGCGTCCTGCGCGAAAGCCATCGATATCAAGCATTAGGCGGCTGCGGTCTCCGGTTGAAGTTTGAACAGCTAGGCGGGTCAGCTCCTGGATTGCATCCAGTACTTCACCATCTTGGCCGACTAGGTGGCTTAACTTGCCACCCATGATCGCCAGGCTGGCGCGGTCATTTTCAACATCGATATCAATGTCGCCATCTAGGTCTGCAATATCTAACAAACCTTCAAGGTAGTCGGCGGCGATATCGCCTTCCTCTTCTAGTCGGGCAACTGTCTTTGGCGCCTTCTTTGTACCAGGGGTCGCCTCTGCTTCCACATCTATTGAAGTATCTAGAACTTCTGTATTCTCTTCGCTCATTTTAACTCCTTTATCGGAAAACTGGGTTTATTATGCGTTTTTGGTGGTAATTGTCCTAATTATCTACTTACTTCTTCTTTTTCTTTTTGGGTTGTTTTCTTTGCCCCTTCACATCACCTGTTTGTCCAGGTTCTGTGTTTTCTGGGTCAATAACAGTTCCGCTCTGATCGCGGTTCTCTTCTTTATTTTTTTCTTTGCGTTTTCTTTCCAACTCTTCATAAGCTGGTGAACCAGGTGTTGGGTTTCTTTTAATTACATAGAACTGCTGTCCCCATGTCCAGAAGTTTGTAGTCGACCAGTAAATTAAAACACCGACAGGGAAGTTAACGCCTGAGACCGCAAAAATAACTGGGAATAAATACAACATTATTTTCTGCTGTTGCAACATCATATTGTTGCTGGCATCCATTTTTGGCATTCCTTTTACCATCAACTGGCGCTGAGTTGTAAAAGTTGTTGCAGACATAATAAAGATGAGAATTACTGTAACTATTTTTACCGTTGTATCTGTTGAACCTAAGAAGCTCTGTGAAATCTTGGCTCCGAAAAACGTTGCTTGTGCCGCGCTCTCTAAATATTCACCCTTTAGAAAACCGCGCGCGATTGGCGCAGATACACCTGCGTCGGTCTTTGCAGCAATTCCATTTAGCACTGTAAAGAGTGCGAAGAAAATTGGCGCTTGGGCAATGATTGGAAAACATGAAGCGAGTGGATTTGTTTTATGCTCTTTATAGAGCTTCATCATCTCTTCTGATTGCTTCTGGCGATCATCTTTATATTTATTTTGAATCGCCTTCATATGTGGCTGTAGCGCTGTTAAGGCGCGCTGGCTTTTAATCTGCTTAACAAAGAGTGGGATCAAAATAATACGGATTAATACAACAAGTCCAACGATTGAAAGCGCCCAAGTGACTCCACTGTCAAAGCCAAATATTGGTGTTAGAGCCTTATGAATTAAAACAATAACTCCGGAGACAAAGCTATAAAGTGGATTTAAAATAGCGCCCATTAATTCACTCCTACACTGGTTTTTTCGATGTTTTTGAAAGTTTTTGCAGGCTGAACCGCATAATCAACCCCGCCGTGCGACCATGGATTACAACGCATCAGACGCCAGATGGACATAAGGACACCACGTAATCCGTAATGTGAAATGGCGGAGGCGGCATATGAAGAACATGATGGGTAGTACTTACAACGTGCTGGGAACGCTGGGGAAATCCATTTTTGATATAAATTTATAAAGGCCACAATTAACCTACGCATTACTTCACCGCGCTTCGATTGGCGCGCTCAAGTAATTTATTAACTAACTTTTCTACTTCAGCACCCACGGATTCTGAATTGTTTTTTGCAAGTGCGCGAATTACTAGAAGTGATCCGCCGGGCAATTTAGTAATTTGTGGCACAACTGCGTGACGTAGTTTCCGTGCCAATGTGTGGCGAACTACAGAACCGCCAACAGATTTGTTAACAATTAGCCCACATTTTGGAGCTTCTTGATTTGTGACAGGTGAGATGTACAGGTATCCAACAAAATTTTCGGAGGTAACGCGGGTTCCACTCTTTGTTGCTCGAGCAAAATCGGCGCTTTCGGTCAAACGTGCGTTTTTAGGCAGCACGAGAAGGTCCGGTGTGGCTCGTTCGCTTAAGCAGAGAGACGAGTGCGGCCTTTGGCGCGACGTGCTGCAAGAACAGCGCGCCCTGCACGAGTTGCCATACGTGCGCGGAAGCCGTGCT
The DNA here is from genome assembly GCA_009698815.1 of Actinomycetota bacterium. GTDB lineage: Bacteria > Actinomycetota > Actinomycetes > Nanopelagicales > Nanopelagicaceae > Planktophila. The sequence continues at coordinate 18,302 of WLPJ01000015.1, forward strand.
TTTTGGCGCGACGACGGGTATTTGGTTGGTAGGTGCGTTTTGTCATAATGACTCCTTTTAAAACTCTCGTTTACTGCCTCGGATTGGCTCCGGGTTAGGTTTTTGCTGACCTAACTCGCGGATGATCCGACTTCTATGAACTCTTCATAAATACGGGGGAAGCAAGGATGCAACGGTAGAGGTGTGGATAGAGCTTGGTCAAACTGGAGTTTGGGTTGAGAGTTGTGGATAACCACTTGCTTTTCCTAGGGAAAAGTCCTACTTTTCACCTCTATCCACAGGCGCCCGCCAGAGTGGCTTTAAACGAAGGCTCAAGCCCAACTTTAGACCCACAGCCTGTGGATAACGTTGTGGATAGTCCAAAGGGGTTTAAATGGCAGTAGTTGAGATCGAACTGACTGACCTTTGGGACCGAGTTATTGAACATGTTTCACTTGGGGAACCCCAACATCGCGCTTTTTTAACAATGACTAAACCGTTGGGATTAATTCAAAGCGATGGCGGCATAACAAATTTATTAGTTGCTGCGCCAAATGTTTTTGCTAAAGATGTTCTTGAATCTCGACTGCGCACCGTTGTAAATGAAGTGCTTACTCGCGAGCTCGGTGATAAAACCAATATCGCGGTGATGGTCGATGAATCACTGGAACTCGCAGATCACCCAGCTCCAACGATCACAGTCGAGCCAACTCCGGTTCGCCCGGGCACTGGCCGCGAAGGCTCTGCAATAGGTGCCCGCAAAAATGATGAGCCTTCACAATTAAACCCGCGTTATATTTTTGAAACTTTTGTGATTGGTGCATCAAATCGTTTTGCACACGCCGCGGCAGTTGCTGTCGCTGAAGCACCTGCCAAGGCATACAACCCACTCTTTATTTACGGTGAATCCGGGCTTGGTAAAACCCACTTATTACACGCTATTGGCGCCTACGCCAAAGAGCTTTATGGCAGCGTTCGGGTGCGTTATGTCTCCTCTGAAGAGTTCACAAATGACTTTATTAACTCGATTCGTGACGACAAAGCCTCGGCCTTCCAGCGTCGCTACCGCGACCTAGATATTCTTTTAGTCGACGACATTCAATTCTTAGAAAATAAAGAACGCACCCAAGAAGAGTTCTTCCACACTTTTAATACTTTATATAACGCTAATAAGCAGATTGTTATCTCATCCGACCGTCCGCCGAAACAACTTACAACTTTGGAAGACCGTCTGCGCTCTCGTTTCGAGTGGGGTTTAATTACCGATATTCAACCACCAGAACTAGAAACACGTATTGCGATTCTTCGTAAAAAAGCTGCGCAAGATAAATTAAACGCACCTGATGATGTACTCGAATATATTGCTAGTAAAATTTCTACAAATATCCGCGAACTTGAAGGTGCCTTAATTCGTGTAACTGCTTTTGCAAGCCTTAATCGTCAAAGTGTTGATTTAGGTTTAGCGGAAATTGTTTTAAAAGATTTGATCCCAACCGGCGCCGGCCCTGAAATTACGGCGGCCACGATTATGGCCCAGACCGCGGTGTACTTCAGCCTTACAATCGATGATTTATGTGGGACTTCTCGTTCACGTGTATTAGTAAATGCTCGCCAGATTGCAATGTATTTATGTCGTGAGCTAACCGAACTTTCCCTGCCGAAGATCGGCCAAACTTTCGGAGGGCGCGATCACACAACGGTTATGCACGCAGACCGGAAGATTCGTCATTTAATGGCTGAGCGACGTTCGATCTATAACCAGGTCACTGAGTTGACCAACCGGATCAAATCTCAGAACCGAGGTTAAATTAGGTCAAATGTCCGATTTGAGGTTTTACCCCCAAATGTGGAGAAGTTGTGGATAACTGTGGATTTAACTCGTGAATCTGTGGTTAGTGAAATGTTATTTGTATTTTAAATCGATTTAGAAAGGGTGGAGGCTAATGAAGTTCTGGTTTGCGGTTAGTTATAAACAACTTATCCACACTTTCTTAACAGAGAAACACGCCTTTGAGCAGGGCTTTCTAGCGTTATCCACATATTTTGCGCCTGGTTACTACTACTACCTTTATATAGATAAAACCCGCTCCCAAGCGAACCACACAGGTAAAACTGGGGTATCTAACTTTATAAACGTTATGCAAGACTTTCAACCAAAGAAACTGAGGGCTACCGCGTGAAATTTACCGTCGAGCAAGGCGCACTTACAGATGGCGTTAACTGGGTTTCTCGTAGTCTTTCCAACCGCCCAATTAAAACCGAGCTCCTCGGAATTGTTATCGATGCAACCGGGGATGAAGTCATTCTCTCAGGATCAGATTTAGAGACATCTAGTAAATCTTTCTTTAAAGCAGATATCTCACAACCAGGAAAAGTTTTAGTTCCTGGAAAGTTATTAGCGGAAATTTCACGCTCACTTCCAAATAAACCAATCACTATCGCTTTAGATGGTTCTAGAGTGTTAGTAACTTCCGGATCAGCGAAATTTACCCTTCCAACCCTTTCGATATCCGAGTACCCAAGTTTGCCTGAACTTCCAGATACAACAGGAGTTGTTGCAAGTGATGTATTTGCAACAGCAGTTGCACAAGTTGCGATAGCTGCGGGCCGCGACGATTCACTGCCTACTTTAACTGGCGTACATATTGAGATAAACGAAGAAACTGTCACACTTGCTGCCACCGACCGTTACCGCTTAGCGGTACGTGAATTTAATTGGCAGCCAACTACTCCTGGTGTTTCAACAACATCTTTATTGCGCGGGCGCACAATTGCCGACGCCGCTAAATCTTTAACCGGTTCCAAAAATGTTTCTTTGTCATTTGCACCAACAACTAGCAATGATCGTTTAGCTGGCTTTTCTGGTGAAGGTAAATCAATGACATCGCGAATGTTGGATGGCACATTTCCTCCATATCGCCACTTGTTACCACAAGATGTAACTACAACAGCCATTATTGAAGTTGCGCCATTCTTAGACTCGGTCCGTCGTGTTGCGCTAGTAACCGATAAAACGGTTCCGTTACGCCTTGAATTCGCCAATAACACAGTGTCTCTTGAAGCTGGCGCAGGCGAGGAAGCGCAAGCCACTGAAGCAATTGAGATTTTGTTAAATGGTGAGCCAATCTCGATCGCGTTCAATCCAATATTCCTAGCAGATGGCCTACAAGCGGTCGGTACATCATTTGTGCAGATTTCATTTACAGGTTCAAACAAACCAGCAATCCTCACCGGTAAATCAGATCGCGATGGCAAGGTTATCGAAAACTATCGCTACTTGTTAATGCCAATGCGTTACGCCTCATAAAGAGTAATTTGTGCGCGTTACCAAATTAGCGCTGACTAATTTCCGTTCTTATAAAAATCTCGAACTCGAATTTGAGGCTGGCCCAACCACCTTTATTGGTGATAACGGTTCAGGTAAAACAAATATCGCAGAAAGTTTAATTTATCTCGCCTACCTTTCATCACACCGCGTCTCCCAAAACCTGCCACTTTTAAATCTAGGAACAGATCAAGCGATCATCCGTGCTGAGATTGAACGCGATAACCGAACTTTGCAAGTTGATCTAGAAATTAACGCCACTAAAGCAAATCGTGCGCGGTTAAATCAAAACCCTACAAAATCACAACGCGAGATATTAGGCGCCCTACAAGTAATCTATTTCTCGCCCGAAGACCTTGATTTAGTCCGTGGAGAACCAACCCACCGTCGAGACTTCCTAGATAAATTACTAATAACCCGCGCACCACGTTTAGCTGGTGTTATCTCTGATTATGAGCGCGTTGTTAAGCAGCGCAATACCTTATTAAAAACCCGCGCACCTGAAAACGCGTTAACACCATGGACCGAACAGTTAATAAATTTAGGTGCCCAACTAAGTGCCGAACGCGTTGCTTTGGTGGCCGCGTTAAACCCATATATTGCTGCGAACTACGCAAATTTAAATGAAGTAAAACCAGCATCTATTTCTTATAAATCCAGCACTGATAATTTAACCGATAACGCCGTAGAAAACGCACAGTTATTAACCACCCGACAACTCGAGGTCGCTCGCCAAGAGATGGAACGAGGTGCATCTTTAATTGGTCCACACCGCGATGATCTACACCTACACCTAGGTGACTTTCCTGCAAAAGGTTATGCCAGCCATGGCGAATCTTGGTCTATGGCTATTTCACTACGTATCGGTTCTTACAATTTACTTAAATCAGAAGGCGCTGAGCCAATTTTAATTCTTGATGATATTTTCGCGGAGTTAGATACGGCACGACGTCAACAATTAACATCGGTTACACAGATGGCCGAGCAAACATTTATTACAGCAGCCGTTGAAAGTGACTTACCAGCCGAACTATTATCTACAAAATATTATGTAACACCCGGTGTTGTATCAAAGGAAAGGTTAAGCGATGGCTAAACGCGATCTTGCCCTTGACTTATTCCGCAGTTATAAAACTGGATTTATAAAAAAATCAAAACCTGTTCAAGAACGTACCAACACACCTGGGGACCCAACACTTATCAATGAAGTTATTTCGGATTTAATTAACCAACGCGATTGGCATTTAGGAATTGCCGAAGGAACACTCTTCTCATCTTGGAAAGAAATTGTCGGTGCAGATATCGCATCCCACACAACACCACTGTCATTACTCGAAGGTGCACTTTTAATTCAATGCTCATCCACCGCTTGGGCCACACAACTAAGTGCGGTGGGACAAGATTTACTAAACACCATTCAAAGCTCGGCCCCCGGAGCAGGAGTAGCCTCACTTGCTTTTATTGGCCCGCAAGCCCCATCTTGGAAGCGCGGCCTCCGAACAATTAAGAACGAGCGCGGCCCCCGCGATACTTACGGCTAGAGCCAGTTAAACCCCCCTTACCCACTAGGAACCCTCACCCACGCTCGGAAAATGGCGCATTTCCCATACCCATGGCTTTTTATGGCTAGCGGGCTTTCCATTTACCGATAGGATTACCACGCTAAATGAAGGAATTCCCCTTCTAGGCACGTTTTAAGCCCAGAACCAGATTTTAAAAGGAGCTTTAAGTGACGAAAAAGACCGGCGGATATGACGCCAGTTCGATCACAGTCCTTGAAGGTCTAGACGCTGTCCGCAAACGCCCCGGAATGTATATCGGTTCCACCGGCGAACGCGGCCTGCACCACCTGGTCTATGAAGTCGTCGATAACTCTGTTGATGAAGCGCTCGCCGGATACTGCGATGAAATAAATATAACTTTAATGGAAGACGGATCTCTGCAGTGCGTTGATAACGGCCGCGGTATTCCAGTTGATATACACCCAGTAGAAAAGAAGCCAGCACTTGAAGTTGTACTTACTGTTCTGCACGCCGGCGGAAAATTTGGCGATGGCGGCTACTCAGTCTCTGGTGGATTACACGGCGTCGGTATTTCTGTAGTTAACGCTCTATCCACTGACTTATCTGTTGAAGTACAGCGCGATGGTTTCTTTTGGACCCAAGAATATAAATTAGGTGTGCCAACTGCGCCAGTTAAACAAGGCGGTGTCTCCGAAAAAACCGGAACAACTGTTCGTTTCTGGCCATCCCAAGAAATTTTTGAAACTACAGATTTTTCATTCGAAGTTCTATCGACCCGTTTTCGCGAAATGGCATTTCTAAATAAAGGTCTACGTTTAACTCTGACAGATTTGCGTCCTGGGCACGTTGATGAAAAAGGTGAACCCCTTAAAGTTAACTACAAATACGACGGTGGAATCTCGGATTTCGTAAAGCACCTTAATTCAACCCGCGGTGAAACACACAAATCAATCATATTTTTTGAAGGCGAAGATAAGAAAGCCAAACTTTCCCTTGAAGTTGCTATGCAATGGAACGCTGGTTTCTCTGAATCTGTCTACACGTTTGCTAACACCATTCACACCCACGAAGGCGGGACCCACGAAGAAGGTTTTCGTACCGCGCTAACAACTGTTGTAAATAAGTTTGGCGAAGAAGCGGGCTTTATCCGCAAGAAAGAAGATCGCTTAACAGGTGATGATGTCCGCGAAGGCTTAACCGCCATCGTTTCTATAAAAATGGCAGATCCACAATTTGAAGGTCAAACCAAAACTAAACTTGGCAACACAGAAGCCAAGTCATTTACTCAAAAATCAGTAAACGAATTCTTAACCCAATGGTTTGAAAAAAACCCACAAGAAGGCAAAGAGATTGTTCGCAAAAGCATTGATGCCGCAGCCGCTCGAGTTGCAGCACGTAAAGCGCGTGATTTATCACGTAACCGCAAAGGTTTACTGGAAGGCCGTGGCATGCCCGGCAAGTTAGCGGATTGCCAATGGACTGATCCAGCAAAGTGCGAGCTTTATATAGTCGAAGGTGATTCTGCTGGCGGTTCAACTAAAGGTGGACGCGATTCACGCAACCAAGCAGTGTTGCCAATCCGCGGAAAAATTCTTAACGTTGAGAAAGCACGCATCGACCGCGTTCTACAAAACAATGAAGTGCAGGCGTTAATCACCGCACTTGGCACGGGCGTACATGAAGATTTCGATATTAAAAAACTTCGCTACCACAAAATTATTTTGATGGCCGATGCTGATGTTGACGGTCAACATATCCGCACCCTTCTATTAACTTTGTTATTCCGTTTTATGCGCCCGCTGATTGAAAACGGTTATGTTTATTTGGCGCAACCACCACTTTATAAAATTAAATGGGGCGGTAAAGATCCAGTGCAATATGCCTTCTCTGATCGCGAGCGAGATGGCATGATCAAGATTGGGCTTGATGACGGAAAGCGTTTACCTAAAGATGACGGTATCCAGCGCTTTAAAGGCCTTGGTGAAATGCCTGCTAAGGAACTTTGGGATACAACTATGGATCCAGAGCACCGGGTATTAATTCAAGTAACACTTGATGATGCAGCAGCAGCTGATGATTTGTTCTCAGTATTAATGGGTGAAGATGTAGAACAACGTCGCGCATTTATTCAACGCAACGCCAAAGACGTTAGATTCTTGGATATCTAAATGGCTGAAGATAAAACACCGGTAGATCGCACCGGCATGGCCAACCCCGGCGATGACTTTGACCGTATTGAAACTGTTGATCTACAAGTTGAAATGGCGCGCTCTTATCTTGACTATGCGATGTCAGTTATTGTCGGTCGTGCACTGCCCGATGTTCGAGACGGTTTAAAACCAGTTCACCGTCGCGTTTTATATGCGATGTATGACGCGGGTTATCGCCCAGATAAGGGTTATTACAAATCCTCTCGCATCGTCGGTGATGTCATGGGTAATTACCACCCACACGGTGACACCGCGATTTATGACACCGTTGTTCGTTTAGCCCAGCACTGGTCTCTGCGTTATCCATTGGTCGATGGCAACGGAAACTTTGGCTCTCCCGGCAACGATCCAGCCGCAGCAATGCGTTACACAGAAGCGCGCTTATCTCCAATTGCTATGGAGATGATGCACGATATCGATGAAGACACAGTTAATTTCTCACCAAACTATGACGGACGCTCGCAAGAGCCAGATGTTCTACCAAGTCGTTTCCCAAATCTCTTAGTTAACGGCTCTGCCGGAATCGCCGTTGGTATGGCAACAAATATCCCACCACACAATCTGCGTGAAATCACCGAAGGTGTTATTTACTCGCTAAATAACCCAGATCTAAAACCCGAACAACTCTTAAATGAATTATTAAAAATTGTAAAAGGCCCAGATTTCCCAACAAAAGCTTTAATTGTTGGACGCACCGGAATCGAAGAGGCTTATCGCACAGGTCGCGGATCAGTGACTATGCGCGCAGTTGTTCAAGTTGAAGAAATTAACAAGCGCACTTGCTTGGTGGTCAGCGAACTTCCATATCAAGTTAACCCAGATAACTTAGCTCTTAAGATTGCCGAACTTGTTAAAGATGGAAAAATTAAGGGCATCGCCGATGTGCGCGATGAAGGTAATGAGCGCCTTGGCCAACGCCTCGTAATTGTTCTGCAATCATCCGCTATTCCAAAAGTTGTACTTAACAATTTATATAAGCAGACACAACTTCAAGATACTTTCGGCGCCAATATGTTAGCCCTCGTTGATGGCGTGCCCCGCACCTTACGTCTTGATGAATTTATTAAGTTCTACATTCAACATCAAGTAGAAGTAATTATTCGCCGCACTAAATATCGTTTAGCCGAAAAAGAAAAACGCGCTCATATCTTGCAAGGATATTTAAAAGCACTGGATGCACTTGATGCGGTCATTGCTTTAATTCGTGCTTCCACAACACCTGAAGAAGCTCGCACTGGGTTGATGAAGTTGCTAGATGTTGATGAAGTACAAGCCAACGCGATTTTAGATATGCAGTTGCGCCGTATCGCTGCGTTGGAACGCCAGAAGATTAATGATGAATATAACGGCCTAATGTCAGATATCGTCGAACTAAATGAGATCTTGGCCAGTGAAGAAAAACAGCGTCAAATAATCATCTCCGAGCTCACCGACCTAACTGCCAAATATGGCGATGAACGCCGCACCCAAATTGTGGCTAGCGAAGGTGATTTCTCAGCCGAAGATTTAATTCCAGATCAAGACGCCGTAGTCACAATTACCCGCACCGGTTATGCCAAGCGTACCAATGCTGATTTATATAAATCACAGCGTCGCGGTGGCCGTGGCGTAAAAGGGGCGGCGCTTAAGCAAGATGATGTTGTCGATCACTTCTTTGTAGCCAGCACACACGACTGGTTGTTGTTCTTCACCAACCAAGGTCGTGTCTATCGCGCAAAGGTGCACGAACTGCCCGATGCTGGCCGCGATGCACGCGGACAACACGTTGCCAATTTAATGGCATTTAAACCTGAAGAAACAATTGCGCAAGTTTTATCAATCAAGGATTACACCGCATCCCCTTATTTGGTGCTTGCCACAAAATTCGGACTTGTTAAGAAAACCCCACTTACTGAATATGACTCACCTCGCTCTGGCGGACTAATTGCCATTTCACTAAAACCTGGCGACGAAGTTGTATCTGCTGCCCTTATTAATAAGGGTGATGAGTTACTTCTAGTTTCCAAAAAAGCAATGTCACTTCGTTTTGCCGCAGATGAAGAATCACTTCGTCCAATGGGTCGTTCTACAAGCGGTGTAATCGGAATGAAGTTCCGCACCGATGATGAACTATTAACTATGGCGCGTATTGATTCACAAACTGCAGATGCATTTGTGTTTACTGCAACCGATGGTGGTTACGGCAAGAAAACCCCACTAGATGAATATCGTTTACAAGGTCGTGGCGGCATCGGAATTAAAGCTGCCAAGATCGATGAGAACTCACGGGGTTCATTAGTCAGCGCACTTGTTCTCTCAAACTCTGACGAAATTCTTGCGATTACATCTGCAGGCACTGTTATGCGCACACCAGCTGCCGAAGTTCGCCAAACCGGCCGCGATTCAATGGGTGTTCGCCTAGTAAACCTCGATGAAGGTGTCGCCTTACTCTCGGTCACACAAAACCGGGAAGATGAGATTTCAGCTAAATAACGCTACGCTTCCCCATCTGCGCTAAGGCGTGCGTTTTGGTCTCTTGAAGAAGTTCAAGTAACCTAGCGCTTCTGCAATAAAGAGTGATCTTTCTTGCGGGCCCATAGCTCAGCCTGGTTAGAGCGCTTCCCTGATAAGGAAGAGGTCGGTGGTTCAAGTCCACCTGGGCCCACCCGTTCTAACACGGGGACCTAGCTCAATTGGTAGAGCACCGCCTTTGCAAGGCGGGGGTTA
>WLPJ01000016.1 GCA_009698815.1 Actinomycetota bacterium
ACCGATCAGGTTTGCTGCGCTGTGCGCGTAAACCTAAGAAAGAGAGCGCTGCCATGGCAGTAGTAACAATGCGAGAACTCCTCGACAGTGGAGTCCACTTCGGACATCAGACACGTCGCTGGAATCCAAAGATGAAGCGTTTTATTTTCACAGAGCGCAATGGCATCTACATCATCGATATTCAGCAATCACTTGCACTTATCGATCAAGCATATGAATTCGTAAAGGACACCGTCGCAAAGGGCGGACACGTTCTATTCGTTGGAACAAAGAAGCAAGCACACGAACCGATCATGCAGCAGGCTGCACGTGTTGGAATGCCAACCGTCACTGAGCGCTGGTTAGGTGGAATGCTCACTAACTTCCCAACTGTTTACAAGCGCATTCAGCGCCTGAAAGAGCTAGAAGCACTTGAGAACTCAAACGATCTTTTGCTTACCAAGAAGGAACTTTTGGTTCTTCGCCGCGAACGCGAAAAGCTATTTAAGAACCTTGACGGTATCCGCCACATGACCAAGTTGCCTTCAGCAATCTGGGTTGTTGATACTAAGAAAGAGCACTTGGCAGTTGCCGAAGCTAAGAAGCTAGGAATTCCAGTAATTGCAATCTTGGATACAAATTGCGATCCAGATGAAGTTGATTTCAAGATCCCAGGTAACGATGATGCAATCCGTTCAATCGGTCTGCTTACTCGCGTAATCACTGATGCAATTGTTGAGGGTATGAAGGCTCGCGCAGCCGCTGCACCTGCGGCTCCTGCTGTAATCGAAGCCGCTGTGTCCGAGCAATTAGCAAACGAATTGTTGTCCGGGGTTCCAGCTGAAGCTGTGCTTGAAACTACAACAACTCCGGAGGCATAAGTAAATTGGCTAACTACACCGCAAATGATGTAAAGCGCCTTCGCGAAGCAACTGCAGCAGGAATGCTCGATTGCAAGAAGGCACTTGATGAAGCAGATGGCGATTACGACAAAGCTGTCGATTTGATCCGTGTAAAGGGACTTAAAGGCGTTACTAAGCGCGAAGGTCGTCTGACCTCAAACGGTTTAGTAGTTGCAAAGGTTTCAGGAGACATTGGCGTAATGCTTGAGCTCAACTGTGAAACTGACTTCGTTGCAAAAGGTGAGCGTTTTATTGCCCTCGGCGATGAATTAGTTGAGCACCTTCTCTCCTCAAAGACTGCGGCTGTTGAAGCGTTCCTTGCATCAACAATGTCTAACGGCAAAAGCGTGCAAGCAGTTGTTGATGAAGCCAATGCAACACTTGGCGAGAAAATTGAAATTCGCCACGTTGCAGTTGTAGAAGGTCCAGTTGGACTTTATCTACACAAGACTTCACCAGATTTGCCGCCACAAGTTGGCGTGCTTGTCTCACTTGCTAAAGAAGCTGCCGAAGTTGGCCGCGACATCGCACAGCACATTGCAGCATTTGCACCAAAGTTTGTTCATCGCGAAGATGTTCCTGCCGATCTCATTGAAAATGAGCGCCGTATCGCTGAAGAGACTGCCCGTGAAGAAGGCAAGCCAGAGGCATCACTTTCTAAGATCATCGAAGGCCGCGTAACTGGCTTCGTCAAGGAAGTCTCGCTAATTGAGCAGGCTTTTGCCAAAGATGCGAAGAAGACTGTGAAGCAGATCCTCGATGAGGCAGGAACCGCCGTCAAGGCATTCCATCGTTTCCGCGTCGGTCAGTAAACTATCCAGAACGACAACCACAACGTTTTGGAAGCAGAACGACTTAGTTAAGGAGCGCCCATGCCCGGTACACGAGGAACGTATCGGCGGGTGCTCCTTAAACTTTCTGGAGAAGTTTTCGGCGGCGAAAAAGGCATCGGCGTAGATATAAATGTCATGCGTGATGTTGCAAAACAAATCAAAGATGTCGTTAAAGGCGGAGTTCAACTAGCGGTCGTAGTCGGCGGCGGTAACTATTTCCGCGGCGCAGAACTTCAGCAAGTTGGTATGGATCGCGCTCGCGCGGATTACATGGGCATGCTGGGTACGGTTATGAACTGTCTGGCGCTACAAGATTTTCTAGAAAAAGAAGGCGTTGATACTCGCGTACAAACAGCCATCACAATGGGACAAGTTGCTGAGCCATATATTCCACGTCGCGCTATTCGACACCTAGAAAAGGGTCGCGTTGTCATATTCGGTGCGGGTGCCGGAATGCCGTTCTTCACAACAGATACCGTTGCTGCACAACGCGCACTGGAAATCGGATCAGAGGCCTTACTTTTGGCCAAGAGTGGTGTTGATGGTGTTTACAGTGCCGATCCTAAGAAGGATCCCAAAGCAACAAAATTCGACCAAATTTCCTACAGCGACGTGCTATCCAAATCACTTGCAGTTGCAGATGCTGCAGCCTTTAGCCTCTGCCGCGAAAATAATTTGCCAATAATTGTCTTTGATTTGATGACGAACGGAAATATCGGCCGCGCAGTTCGTGGCGAAAAGATCGGAACTTTAGTTTCATAAATCTCCAATTGGTGATTTAAATATGATTTACAAAAATAGGGAGTAAGAAATGGCAGATGTAGCGAGTGCTCTAGCGGATGCGCAGAGCAAGATGGATAAGGCAGTAGAAGTTGCCAAAGATGATTTTGCAACGATCCGCACAGGTCGCGCTCACCCAGCTCTCTTTAACAAGATCATGGTTGATTACTACGGTACTTACACACCCCTTTCTCAGTTGGCCTCCATTCAAATCCCTGAAGCGCGCCTTGCCATAATTTCCCCCTTCGACAAGGGCGCCATGGCTGGTATCGAGAAAGCGATTCGCGAATCTGATTTAGGCGTAAACCCAGGCAACGATGGCGTAATAATTCGCGTTGCCCTGCCGCAATTATCAGAGGAACGCCGCCGTGATTACATCAAGGTCGCAAAAGGCAAGGCTGAAGATTCCAAAATTTCTATCCGAAATATTCGCCGCGCTGCAAAAGAGTTGATGGAAAAGTTAGAAAAAGATGGCGATATCGGAAAAGATGATTTAGCTCGCGGTGAAAAAGAGCTTGAAAAGGTCACTTCAGAGCACGTGCATAAAATTGATGAATTGTTAAAGCATAAGGAGGCGGAACTTCTAGAAGTCTAGGAGTTCTATTAATTTTTTATGTCAGATCTGCATTCCATTAACGAGGCGATTAACAAACGCGCCGGAAGAAAGTTGGGACCTTCTATTGCGGTCTCACTGTTTCTGCTCGCCTTAATCTGGTTTGCACTTGCATATGAACGAGTAATTTTTGCCGGGCTTGTAACAGTGGCTGTGATTCTTGGTCTGCGCGAAATGCGCATGGCGCTATCAACTAGCAATATCGCAATCTCGTTTAAAGCTTTGACTTTGGCAACAGTTGGCCTTAGCTATGCCAGTTGGATTGGGGGAGTGGCCGGGCTCGCCATCGCAACCGCCATTGCATTCCCTTGTCTTCTGATCTGGTTGCTGCGCGAAGGACCTGAACAATTTGTAGCCAAGGCAACCGCTACATCTTTAGCGCTTATCTATCTGCCGTTCTTGGCCGGATTCATAATTCTCTTAGCGCGCCCAAGTAATGGGTTTGCTCAAGTAATGACTTTTGTGGTTTTAGTCGGATGCAATGACACATTTGGTTATTTCGTCGGAGTACTAATTGGCAAGCATCCCCTGGCGCCAAAGATTAGCCCCAAGAAATCATGGGAAGGCTTAGTCGGATCAATTATTTTCACACCTATTGGTGGAGCGCTCACTTTTCATTATATTCTCGATCTTGATTGGCGTATCGGGGTTATCGCAGGGTTAATGACAGTTTTCACTGCTACATCCGGAGACTTAATTGAGAGCGCTATTAAGCGCGATTTATCGCTAAAAGATATGGGCAATCTACTTCCCGGACATGGCGGAATTTTAGATCGACTGGATTCGGTATTGCTTTCCGCACCGGCGCTATGGCTGGCGCTGGAACTTGTGAAGCGTTATCTATGAACGAAATAAAGTTAGTCTTCGATGAGCCGGTTCAGCGCAAGAAAGCGCCGAAACATTTAGCGGATTTTTCTCCAGCAGAGCGAAAAGCGTGGGCAAAGGAACTTGGGTTTCAACCTTTTCGTGCCGCGCAAGTGGCGACACATTACTTCACACATCTATCCACTAACCCTGAAGAGTGGACCGATATACCGGCTGCCGAACGAACAGCCATTGCTGACGCGCTAACTCCAAAACTGATTGAGTTAGTTACGACTCGCACAACGGATAACGGGATGACCCGCAAGGATCTCTGGAAGTTACATGATGGTGTTTTGGTTGAGTCGGTTTTGATGCGATACACCGATCGCGTAACCGTTTGTATCTCATCGCAAGCAGGTTGCGGAATGAATTGTCCATTCTGTGCAACTGGTCAAGCAGGCCTTACCCGTAACTTAACCGCCGGTGAAATTACTGAACAAATTGTGGCCGCTGCTCGCGCCTGCGCGAATGGTGAACTACCTGGGGGAGAAGCTCGGCTATCTAATATTGTATTTATGGGTATGGGTGAGCCGCTAGCAAATTACAACGCAGTTGTCCGCACTTTGCGTAATATCACAGATACAAATCCTGACGGTCTAGGTATCAGCGCACGTTCGGTCACCGTCTCAACCGTCGGCTTGGTAAATGGAATTGAAAAGTTAATGGATGAAGGCATTAACTGCACCTTGGCAGTTTCACTTCACACTCCGGATGACGAACTTCGCGATTCCCTGGTTCCAATTAACTCTCGCTATAAAATTCGTGAAGTGTTGGCAGCAGCTGATGCTTACGAAAAGAAAACTGGTCGCCGCTATTCCATCGAATACGCGCTGATCAGAGATATAAACGATCAATCTTGGCGCGCGGATCTGCTGGGCCGTTTGCTTAAGAGCCGCAATGCGCACGTGAATTTAATCCCGCTTAACCCGACCCCAGGATCGAAATGGACCGCATCGCGCCGCGAGGATGAAGAAGAGTTTGTGCGGATCCTCGAGAACTATGGCGTACCTGTGACCGTGCGCGATACCCGAGGCCGCGAAATTGATGGCGCCTGCGGGCAGTTGGCAGCAGCGGAAAAGAGTAAATAGACTCAACCGTATGAGCATTCAAGAATCAGCGGCCGCATATGAATCAGCAACCCAATACTTTTTAAATTTGGCACGTGGTGTGATGAAAGATCAGATTGATATTAAGGACCCAGAAGGCTGGTCTGCTCGGCAAATCATTCATCATCTAGCAGATTCTGAAGCGCAGTCATACGCACGCTTGCGCCGATTAGTTGCTGAACCTGAAGGATCAACCATTCAAGGTTATGACGAGAATCTGTGGGCGATGTCGCCACAACTTGGTTATGAAAGCGCACCAGTTGAAAATTCAATTGCAGTTTTTGCAGCCGTTCGCGCCGGGTCATTAGATATTGTGAAGCGACTAGAAGAATCAGATTTAGAAAAAGCAGGTGTTCACACTGAAGCAGGACATTACACAATTGCAAAATGGCTAGAAGGTTACACAAATCATCCAAAAGATCATGGTGATCAGTTGGTACGGGCGCTGAAGGGGCTTAATTAAGATGAAAAAGCTACAGAATTTTGTAAATGGAAAGTTAGTTGACTCCTCTTCAGGTGAAGTTACAACGCTAATAAATCCGGCAACAGGTAAAGCATTTGCAACTGCGCCCAATTCCAACGCAGCCGATGTAGACAAGGCAATGAAAGCCGCAGCAAATTCATTCACCGAATGGCGTGATTCGACTCCATCTGAGCGCCAACGCGCGCTACTT
Source organism: Actinomycetota bacterium (assembly GCA_009698815.1). Taxonomy (GTDB): domain Bacteria; phylum Actinomycetota; class Actinomycetes; order Nanopelagicales; family Nanopelagicaceae; genus Planktophila. The sequence goes on from WLPJ01000016.1 coordinate 5,752, forward strand.
AAAATCGCCGATGCCATCGAATCTCGCGCCGATGAAATTATCGCAATTGAATCCGAGAACTGTGGAAAGCCAATTGGGCTAACGACTTCTGAGGAAGTCCCACCAATGATCGACCAAATCCGCTTCTTTGCTGGAGCCGCGCGCAATTTAGAAGGTAAGTCTGCCGGCGAATATATGAAGGGCATGACCTCATTTATACGCCGCGAACCAATCGGTGTTTGCGGACAAGTAACCCCTTGGAACTATCCAATGATGATGGCGGTCTGGAAATGGGCGCCTGCAATCGCTGCCGGTAACTCGGTTGTCCTAAAGCCAAGTGACACAACTCCAGCATCAACAGTTTTCATGGCAGAGATCATGGGCGAATTTCTTCCTGATGGCGTCATAAATGTAATTTGCGGAGAACGCGAAACGGGTAAGGCACTTGTGGAACATGCAACACCTGCCATGGTTTCAATCACCGGATCAGTTCGCGCAGGTATGGAAGTTGCGGCAAGTGCTGCCAAACAATTAAAGCGAGTTCACCTTGAATTAGGTGGCAAGGCACCAGTTGTTGTATTCAATGACGCTGACCTTGAATCTGCCGCCGCAGGTATCGCTATCGCAGGATTCTTTAACTCTGGCCAAGATTGCACCGCAGCAACTCGCGTCTTGGTCCAAGAAGGAGTCTATGAAGAGATGGTAAAACTTCTTGCCCACCAAGCCACCAATGAGATCGCAGTTGGCATGCCAAATGAAGATGTCATCGTTGGTCCAGTAAATAACGCCGCACAATTCGAACGAGTTAAAGGCTTTCTAAATCGCGTTCCATCACATGCTCGTGTGGTCGCAGGCGGATCAGCCCTTGATCGCCCGGGCTTCTTCATCGCACCTACTGTGATTGCAGATTTGCGCCAGCAAGATGAACATATTCAATCTGAAATCTTTGGACCGGTTATAACAATCCAAAAATTTAAAGATGAGGCAGAAGCGATCGCGCTTTCCAACGGAGTCGAATACGGCTTGGCATCATCTGTCTGGACCAAGGACCACGGAACCGCGATGCGCATGGCTAAGGCCTTTGACTTTGGGTGCGTCTGGATCAATACCCACATCCCAATCGTTGCCGAGATGCCACATGGTGGCTTCAAGCGCTCTGGATATGGGAAGGATCTCTCGAGCTATGGCTTTGAGGATTACACCCGCATCAAGCACGTCATGAGCAATATAAACGGGTAAAAATTTATAAAATTTTGCTAAATTACAGCGAAATCGTTTGGCTCACGGGGCCAAAGAGTTACATAATGAGCCCTGCACAACCGTCCCTTGTTCCGGCAAAAAAGGAGCCCACTAACATGGCTAAGAAATCACCTCTATCACCAGAAGCTCGTTCAATTATTAACGCGCGTGTTTCACGCCGCGCAGTTCTTGCAGGTATCGGTGGCGTTGGCGCTGCTGGTGCGCTCGCAGCATGCGGATCAAGTGGCGACTCTGCCGCTTCCGGTGAATTAGTTCGTTGGGGTAACTGGCCGCTCTATTTAGATTTCGATGAAGAAGGTAAGAATTATCCAACACTGGATAAGTTCACCGAATCAACGAGTATTGAAGTTAAGTATTTTGAAGATTACAACGACAACGACGAATTCTTTGGCAAGGTACAAGCACAGCTAAAGCTAAATGAAGATATTGGTTATGACTTGGTCTGCCCAACTGACTGGATGGCCGCGCGTTGGATTCGCCTGGGTTATGCGCAAAAGTTTGATGCTGCAAACATTCCAAATAAAGTAAATATTCTCGACACTCTTGCATCCCCTTCATATGATCCAAGCCGCGAATCAACTCTTACTTGGCAAGGCATCATGGGTGGTTTTGGTTGGAATACTGCAAAGAACCCCAAGGGAATTCGCACACTCGATGATCTCTTTGCTCCTGCTAACAAGGGCAAGATCGTTGTACTTTCTGAACTTCGCGACACAATCGGAATTATTTTGCTCGCACAAGGCGCTGATCCTGCAACAGTTACCGAAGATCAATACATGAACGCTGTTGATTTCATGGCAAAGATGATCTCTGATGGATGGATTCGCGGCGTTAAGGGTAATGAATACGCCGAAGACCTCACTTCAGGGGATGCAACTGCAGTCATTGGTTGGTCTGGCGATATGTTTATCTTGGCTTCTGAAAATGAAGGCAAGTTTGACTTCGCAATTCCAGAATCAGGCGGAACTATTTCTGGTGACAATATGATGATTCCATCAACTGCTACGCCAGAGGCGAAAGCAAGTGCTGAGAAGCTAATCAATTGGTACTACGACCCAGCGATTGCTGCAGAAGTTGCGGCATACGTTAACTATGTAACTCCAGTTAAGGGCGCTCAGGCCGAGATGGAGAAGATTGATCCGGATCTGGCTAAGAGCGAGTACATCTTCCCAAGTGAGGCAACGATGAAGAACTTGAGCGTCTTCCGTTCACTCACACCTACTGAAGAAACTGCATGGACTGAGGCTTTCCAGAAGGCCGCCGGCAACTAAGTGTCGTTTGACGCTAGTTCTGCACGTGGGGATTTAATACTTACAAGAATCACCAAAGAGTACGGTGACTTCAAAGCGGTAGATGATCTCTCATTAACTATTCCCAAAGGTTCATTCTTCGCGCTCCTTGGTCCTTCAGGTTGCGGTAAGACCACAACTTTGCGAATGATCGCAGGGTTAGAGGAACCAACTGTTGGAAGTATTCACCTGGGCCAAACAGATATCACAACAACTAAGCCATACCAACGTCCTATCAATACTGTTTTTCAGAACTATGCCTTATTTCCGCACCTAACTATCTTTGAAAATATCGCCTTTGGTCTTCGCCGTCGTGGGATTAAAGATGTTGATGCAGAAGTAAATAAAGTTCTTAACTTAGTTGAACTTCCGCACCTTGCAGGTCGCAAGCCGACTCAGTTATCTGGAGGCCAACAACAGCGCATCGCACTTGCCCGCGCCATTGTTAACCGCCCAGCGTTATTACTTCTAGATGAACCGCTCGGTGCTCTAGACCTAAAGCTGCGTCGCCAAATGCAGATTGAACTTAAGTGGATTCAAAAGGAAGTCGGCCTGACTTTCGTGCACGTAACTCACGATCAAGAAGAAGCCATGACAATGGCTGACACCATCGCGGTTATGAATGAAGGAAAGATTGAACAGATGGGATCGCCGGCTGATCTGTATGACGATCCTGAGACAGCATTTGTTGCCAACTTCCTTGGCCAATCAAATCTAATTAAGGGAACTATTTCAGGCAATGATGGCGACTCACTTATCGCAGATGTTTTTGGCCAGAAAATCTCACTTCCAAAGAACCGCTCACATGCTGTTGATAATTCGATCTATGTCGGCATCCGCCCAGAGAAGTTCCGTATCTCTTTACTAAATACCCCAGTAAATGGAAATGTTCTTAGTGGTGGTCGCATTGAAGATGTTTCCTACATCGGTGTATCAACTCAGTACCAAGTTGAAATGCCTTGGGGCCAAGAGCTAATAGTCTTTGAGCAAAATGATGATGGCGTTGCGCCATTTAATAAGGGAGATGCAGTCAATATTTCATGGGCGCCGGTCTTCACATTTGCACTGCGCGGAGATGAAGATGTAACTGCTGGCTCTGAAGTAAATCCTGAAGATCTAGACGAAGAGTAAGTTAAAACTTTGATGGGAAAGATTCGTACGCCCTACCTGCTTTTATTGCCAGGTTTTGGTTTTCTATTTGTATTTTTTATCTTGCCGATCTTAAATCTGGCGCAGACTTCAACACAAACACCAGTCGGTGGGGGAGATACCGGGCAATACGAACAGACTTTCCGTTTTCAAAATTATATTGATGCCTTTGTTGAAAACAAGGAACAGTTCGGCCGCTCATTCGTTTATGCGCTGATCGCGACTCTGTTGGCGCTGGCAATTTCATACCCGCTGGCATATGCCATTGCCTTCAAATCAGGAAAATATAAGAACTTCTTCCTGGTCTTGGTTGTGGCGCCTTTCTTTACATCCTTCTTACTTCGTACCGTGGCCTGGAAGCAAATTCTTGGTGAAGAAGGATTTGTTGTTCCGACTCTGCGCAACATCGGAATAATTAGCGATAGCACCACCTTGACCTCAACTGCATTTGCAGTCGTAATGGGTATGACCTATAACTTCTTACCGTTTATGACGCTGCCACTATTTGCCTCAATCGATCGCATTGATCCACGAACCCTGGAAGCATCAGGGGATCTTTATGCCAATGGATTTACCACTTTTCGTAAAGTTACACTTCCACTTTCCATGCCTGGTGTTGTTGCAGGCACTCTGCTCACCTTCATTCCAGCAGCGGGTGATTATGTAAACGCGGCAATCTTAGGTAGCCCAAATACCAAGATGATCGGCAACGTCATTGAATCGCGTTATTTTAAAATTGTGGATTACCCGACTGCAGCAGCGCTTTCCTTCACGCTGATGGCTGCGATTTTAATTCTTGTTACTGTCTATATTCGTAAAGCTGGAACGGAGGAATTGGTATGAGTAAGAAAATTGCCGATGCCACGATCCCGACTATTCCGCTGGCTGCTCGGTTCCAACGTTGGTTTGGCCGTAATTTAATTCGTGTCTACATGGTTTTTGCATTTACCTACCTATTCATTCCGGTGGCGTACACGTTCGCCTTTTCATTCAATGATTCCGGCAAGAGCAACTTAATCTGGAAGGGTTTTACTCTCGATAATTGGAAGAACCCATGTGGTGCCCCTGAAGTCTGTAACGCGCTGGCAAACTCGATAAAGATTGGTCTTCTGGCCACGATCTTCTCCACTATTTTGGGAACAATGATCGCCTTTGCTATCGGCCGCCATAAATTTAAAGGACGTTCGACTTCAAACTTATTGATCTTCTTGCCAATGGCAACTCCGGAAATCGTTCTTGGCGCATCACTTCTTTCACTTTTCTTAGTCTTTAAAATCAATCCTGGTTTCTGGCCAACGGTTATCGCACACGTGATGTTCTGTATTTCATTCGTTGTAGTAACCGTGAAAGCACGTATCGCTAGCCTTGATCCCCGGCTAGAACAAGCAGCAATGGATCTATATGCAAATGAATTTCAAACTTTCCGTCGCGTGACGTTGCCACTTGTCGCCCCTGGAATTGCGGGAGCTGCACTCTTGGCATTTAGCCTTTCATTCGATGACTTTATTATTACAAATTTCAACTCCGGAACTGTTATTACTTTTCCAAAGTTCGTTTATACCGCTGCGGCCCGCGGAATTCCTGCTCAAGCAAATGTAATTGGTTCTGGCATGTTTTTCCTCGCCCTGGCTATTGTTATAGCGGGGCAGTTCGTTAATCGCCGTAAAGCGCGCTAAAATAACCCTCAACTACTAGTAGTAATTGCAGAGGTGATTTCCGGTATTTCCGGAAAAACGTGATGGCGACCATCGACCCATCGATTCTTAAACATTTATCTCATATGCAACCCCAGCTTTATTGGTTGGATGAAGACCCACTTGAACCAGCGCCGCACCCATCACTCGTCGGCGATGTGACGGCAGATCTTTGCATTGTTGGCGCTGGTTACACCGGTCTCTGGACAGCGTTATTAGCGAAGGAAGCAAACCCCGATCGCGAAGTCGTTGTGGTTGAACAGCGCGAAACAGGTGCGGGTGCATCCGGCCGCAATGGTGGATTTTGTAGCTACTCACTAACCCATGGATTTATGAACGGGTATAGCCGATTTAAAGATGAAATGGCAACTATCGAGAAGCTGGGTCGTGAGAACTTAGATGCCATTGAAGCAACAATTTCAAAATACAAAATCGAATGTGATTTTGAATGGAACGGCGAGCTTCGCGTGGCAGTCGAAGATTGGCAGATGACTGGACTTATAGAAGAGGCCGAACTGCGAAATTCATTTGGCGATAATGTAGAACTCCTGAGCCAAGAGCAGATACAAGCCCGAATTAAATCTCCGATCTACAAAGGCGCGCTCTGGGATCCAGATGGAACTGCACTAGTTGACCCTGCGCGGCTAGTTTGGGGTTTAGAACGAGCCTGCATCAGTCTTGGTATAAAGATATTTGAGAATTCACATGTGGATCGTTTAGAAGAAAGAAAGAACGGAATGGCTGTCTACACACCTTATGGAAGTGTTTATGCACCTAAAGTCGCTCTGGCTACTAATGTATTTAAATCACTAATTAAGAGCGCACATAAGTACGTCATCCCTGTTTATGACTTTCAATTAGTAACCGAGCCACTTACTGCCGAGCAACTCAAATCAATCGGCTGGAGTGAGCGAGAAGGGTTATCCGATGCGGGCAATCAATTCCATTACTATCGACTCACTAAAGATAATGAAATTCTCTGGGGTGGTTACGATGCAATTTATAACTTCCGTGGCAAAGTGCGCCTTGAATATGAAACCGATGCGCAAACTTATGCTCATCTTGCTGAAGCTTTCTTAGAAACTTTTCCGCAGTTGCAGGGAATTAAATTCACACATGGCTGGGGCGGAGCAATCGACACATGTTCACGCTTCTCACCTTTCTGGGGCACCGCATATAAAGGTCGCGTCGCATATGTATTGGGATACACGGGTTTAGGAGTCGGTTCCACTCGCTTTGGCGCGCAGGTGATGTTGGATCTACTCGACGGCGTCGATAATGAGCGCACTCGGTTGCGCATGGTGCGCAAGAAACCAATGCCGTTTCCTCCTGAGCCATTTAGATTCTTTTTCATTCGCCTCACGCAATGGTCGATAAATAAAGCCGATGAGAACAGTGGCAAGCGCAATCTTTGGCTCAAACTCCTCGATTCGCTCGGGCTTGGGTTCGATTCTTAAAGATTTGCGCCTATCCTTTAGCAATGGTTAACCACGGCAACATGTATGGGCCAAGTTTTACCTTTCTTGGAATCCCGCAATGCGATCTTGATGACCCAAAGTCATTCGCTGATGCCGATGTAATTATTGTTGGCGCACCAATCGATTCAGGAACATCGCATCGCTCAGGCGCCAAGTTTGGACCGCAAGCTATCCGTGGTGGAGATTACTTGCCGCATGATGCGCAGCGCCCACATTTGGCGCTACGTATTGACGCTTTAAAAGCGCTGAAAGTTTACGATGCTGGTGATTTATTGATGCCGCCGGGTGATCTGGTCTCATCTCTTAAAGTTTTAGAAGATGCCACCGAGAAAATTTCACGTGCTGGCAAAATCCCAGTCATTCTCGGTGGTGATCACTCGATCGCATCCGCCGACGTTGCCGGAATCGCAAAGCACCGCGGGCTTGGCAAAATTTCAATGATCCACTTTGATGCACATGCCGACACAGGTGAAGATCAATTTGGCGCACTTATTGGCCATGGAACTCCGATGCGTCGTTTAATTGAAAGCGGTTCAGTTCGCGGGGATCGTTTCTTGCAACTCGGATTGCGCGGTTATTGGCCTGATAGTAAAACTCTTGATTGGATGCGCGATCAAGGGATGCGCTCTTATGAGATGACAGAAATTCATCACCGCGGATTAAATACGGTGCTCGATGAATCATTTGCAACCCTTACTGATGGTTGCGATGGAGTCTTTCTCTCAGTTGATATCGATGTTGTAGATCCGGGTATGGCGCCCGGCACTGGAACTCCAGAACCCGGTGGCATGACAAGCCGAGAACTTCTTGAAGCAGTTCGTCGTATCTGCTTGGAACTTCCTGTGGTTGGACTTGATGTGGTCGAAGTGGCACCACCATTTGATACGGCCGATATCACCGCCATTTTGGCTAACCGCGTAGTCCTCGAAGCACTTTCTGCAATTGCTAAACGTCGCAGTGGCACGCCATATTCACCAACTCAAAATCTACTTGATCGTTAATAATAGGTAGGCGAGATGAAAGATTTAGTAATCCTTGGATCAACTGGCTCTATCGGGGTTCAGGCGCTGGAAATTGTTGAAGCAAATCCAACCCTATTTCGAGTTGTAGCTATAACGGCTGCCGGTACTAATCCGCAGTCGCTAATTGAGCAGGCTAAGAAATTTAAGGTATCCGTAATCGGTGTAACTAAAAACGCTGATGTACTCAGAGCAGCACTTCCGCAGGCAACAATAATTGACGGGTTAGATGCGTCCACAGAAATTGCTGCAATAACATGCGACATAGTTCTCAATGCAATCACTGGCTCGATCGGACTTGCGCCCACATTGGCGGCGCTTAAAGTTGGAAATCGCGTTGCTTTAGCCAATAAGGAATCACTTGTGGCAGGTGGCGATTTAGTTATGTCGATTGCCAAACCAGACCAATTACTACCGGTTGATTCAGAACATTCGGCACTTTGGCAGTGTCTAATGGGTGAGAAGAAAAGTGAAGTAGCCAAGTTGATTTTAACTGCAAGCGGTGGGCCATTTCGTGAGCGTTCAGATCTCAGCGATATAACAGTTGCAGAAGCACTTAACCACCCAACCTGGTCGATGGGGCCGGTTGTCACAATTAACTCTGCAACCTTGGTTAACAAGGGGCTGGAAATAATTGAAGCACATTACTTATTTGATATGCCATATTCACAAATTGAAGCGGTAGTACATCCGCAATCTGTAGTTCACTCGATGGTGCACTACGTTGATGGCTCGACCATCGCTCAAGCATCACCGCCAAATATGAAGGGGCCAATCTCTTTGGCCATAAATTTTCCAGACCGTATCAAGGGTGCAACCGCAGCAATAGATTGGTCAACTTCGCACACTTGGACCTTTGCGCCAATTGATGCGGCGCGTTTTCCAGCAATTGATTTAGCTCGTCGTTGCGGGACATTGGGCGGCGGGCTGCCGGCAATATTTAACGCGGCTAATGAAGTTTGTGTGGCTGCCTTTATCGCAGAAAAAATTAGATTCACCGCTATTATCGAAACTGTGGAAGAAGTCGTGCAATCTTTAGGTTCGAAATCAGCGGGTGCGCTGCGCGATCTGGCAGATGTCAGTGCTATCGAGAATGATGCTCGCAAGATCGCCCACGAACTCGTCTCGAAAGTAGCCCGCTAATGCAACTGCTCGGAATTCTCGCCTTTATTTTTGCCTTGCTCTTCTCTGTGATGGTGCACGAATTTGGACATTATTTAACCGCTCGCCGATTCGGTATGCGCGTATCTGAATTCTTTCTCGGCTTTGGTAAGCGCATCTGGTCATACCAACGTGGCGAGACCGAATTTGGAATTAAAGCGATTCCTGCAGGTGGTTACTGCCGCATTGAAGGCATGACCCCAGATGATGATATGCCTGATGGGCAATCCCATCGCGCTTTCTATCTCGCCAGTTCTGCCAAGAAGTTAATTGTTTTGGGAGCTGGCTCTTTTCTCCACTTCATCCTTGGCTACTTGCTCCTTCTTCTATTACTTGCCGGAGTCGGTGTTAATCAAGTACTTCCAGTGATCGATACCGTCTCTGCCAACAGCGCAGCGGCAGCAGCCGGATTTCAAAAAGGTGACGAGATCATTGCAATAGATGGAGATCGTTCAACTGATTGGCAAGATCAGCTAGATAAAATCCGAAACTCTAAAGGTCGCGATCTTACATTTACTATCAAACGCGATGGTATTGAACAGCAAATAACTGCGGCACCGCGGATGACCGATATTGACGATGGCACATCTCGTTATGTACTTGGGATCATTAATGAATTTGGCACCAAACGACTTGACCCTGCAACATCGGTAACATCTGCGGCAAAGTTAACTTGGTCTTTCACAACCGCGTCCGCTAAGGCGTTAATTCAACTTCCCACTAAAATTCCTGCGCTCTGGGGACAGACTTTTGGTGGGGAAAAACGCGATGAGAATGGGCTAGTCGGAATCGTCGGTGTAGCGCGCGTCTCAGGTCAAGCAGCTGCCAGCGGAGAACTCACTACCTCAGAGCGCATTGGAACTTTTATTCTGATCGTGGCCAGCCTAAATATTTTTGTTGGTTTATTTAATTTACTACCGATCTTGCCTTTAGATGGTGGCCATATGGCAGTTGCAATTGCTGATGAGATCAGAGCGTTTATCGCCAGATTACGTGGCAGAGCGCGACCTGCTGGCATTGATGTGAAAGTGCTTACACCTGTTACCTCTGTCGTCTTTGTAATTCTGGCTCTACTAACGGTATTGCTGCTCATTGCAGATATATTCAATCCAATTTCACTAAACCTCTAACCTTTGAATAGGCCGTTGCGCCACTTTTGAGGCAGAATGTCCCCATGGTTGATCTCGGAATTCCTAGCGCCCCACCTGCTCCGCTTCATCCACGCCGCAAGACTAGGCAATTGCAAGTCGGAAAAATCGCGGTCGGAAGTGATTCACCAGTTAGCGTGCAATCAATGTGCACCACTCTTACTTCAGATGTAAACGCTACTTTGCAACAGATCGCCGAGCTAACTGCCGCTGGTTGTCAGATCGTGCGCGTTGCAGTTCCCAGCCAAGATGATGCCGATGCTTTGGCGCAGATCGCGAAGAAATCTCAAATCCCTGTAATTGCAGATATCCACTTTCAACCAAAATATATCTTCGCCGCAATCGATGCCGGTTGTGCAGCGGTGCGTGTAAATCCTGGAAACATCAAGCAATTTGATGACAAGGTTAAAGAAGTTGCCAAAGCGGCCGGCGATGCTGGTATTCCAATTCGAATTGGTGTGAACGCGGGCTCACTTGACCCTCGCTTATTAGCAAAGTACGGCAAAGCAACCCCCGAAGCACTAGCCGAATCAGCGCTCTGGGAAGCCTCGCTCTTTGAAGAACATGGTTTTTCTGACTTAAAGATTTCTGTAAAGCATCACGATCCCGTGACAATGGTTAACGCATATCGAATTTTGGCTGCTAAATGTGATTATCCATTGCACTTGGGCGTTACCGAAGCGGGACCTGCATTCCAAGCCACAATTAAATCTTCTACTGCATTTGGAATTTTATTGGCCGAAGGTATTGGTGACACAATCCGCGTCTCAATGTCAGCGCCTCCAGTCGAAGAAGTTAAAGTCGGAATTTCAATTCTCGAATCTCTTAACTTGCGCCAACGTAAATTAGAGATTGTCTCTTGCCCATCATGTGGTCGTGCCCAAGTTGATGTTTATACACTGGCTGAACAAGTTCAGGCAGGTCTTGAAGGTATGACAGTTCCTTTGCGCGTTGCAGTTATGGGATGCGTTGTTAATGGGCCAGGTGAAGCGCGCGAAGCAGACCTTGGAGTGGCATCTGGAAATGGCAAGGGGCAGATATTTGTTAAGGGAGAGGTCATCAAAACTGTTCCAGAGTCGATGATCGTTCAAACGCTAATCGAAGAAGCGATGCGTCTTGCTGAGGAAATGGAAGCCGCCGGAGTTCTTTCAGGCGAACCTTCCGTCACAGTCAAGTAATTACGCGATAAGGTTGCGCCCATGTTGCGCATGTCGACCTTATTTCTTCGCACACTTCGCGATGACCCAGCAGATGCAGAAGTCCCGAGCCATAAGCTTTTAGTTCGCGCCGGATATGTGCGTCGCATCGCTGCCGGAATTTACTCGTGGTTGCCCCTTGGCGTAATTACCTTACGTAATATTGAGAATATCGTCCGTGATGAAATGGATAAGGCCGGCTTTCAGGAAGTTCACTTCCCTGCGCTGCTGCCGCGGGAACCGTACGAGGCGTCAAACCGCTGGGAAGAATACGGACCATCACTATTTCGTCTGCAGGATCGTAAAGGTGGGGATTATTTACTAGCCCCAACCCATGAAGAAATGTTTACCTTGATGGTTAAAGGTGAATATTCATCCTATAAAGATCTACCTCTTACTATTTATCAGATTCAAAATAAGTTCCGCGATGAAGCCAGACCTCGCAGCGGAATTATTCGCGGTCGCGAATTCGTAATGAAGGATTCGTACTCATTTGATTTAACCGATGAGGGGTTAGATATTTCCTATCAAAAACATCGTGACGCTTACATCAGCACCTTTGATCGCCTGCACCTGAAGTACAACATCGTTAAAGCGGTCTCTGGCGCTATGGGTGGATCGAAATCTGAGGAATTCTTAGCGCCTTGCCAAACCGGTGAAGATACTTACGTGCTCTGCCCTAAATGTGGTTTTGCTGCAAACGTCGAAGCGATGGTTACGAAAGTTGCGGCAGCCGATGCCTCTAAGGTTCCGGCGATGGAAGAGCTGGATACTCCAAATACGCCAACTATTGATTCACTTGTAGCAATTTTAAATGAAAAATTCGGTGGAGGATTTACAGGAGCATCAACGCTTAAGAATGTAATGTTGATGGCAGATAACAAAGCTATCTCTGTCTTGGTTCCAGGTGACCGCGAAGTTGACTTAAAACGTTTACAAGCCGGACTTGCCGGGGTTGAAGAGTTACGTACTTTCGAAGAAGCCGACTTTGCTAAATTCCCAACCTTGGTTAAGGGATATATCGGACCACAAGATGCTGCTAAATCTGGAATTACTGTTTATGCGGATCCAAGAGTTGCACCTGGAACTTCTTGGGTTACCGGTGCCAATAAATTAAATCGCCATGCGCGCTATGTCGTAAATGGTCGCGACTTCACTCCTGATGCTTATATTGAAGCGGCGGAAATTCGTGAAGGCGATGCCTGCCCAGATTGCGCAACGGCAGTTGTAATTGATCGCGCTATTGAGATTGGCCACATCTTCCAACTTGGTCGCAAGTATGCAGATGCACTTGGGCTAACTGTCCTTGATCAAAATGGAAAGTCTCAAGTTGTCACGATGGGCTCATATGGAATTGGCGTATCGCGCGCGGTCGCGGCAATTGCAGAGCAAAGTTATGACGAAATTGGGCTCTGTTGGCCACTAGAGATAGCGCCGGCAAAGGTTCATATCGTTGCAACCGGCAAAGATGATTTACCATTTGATACCGCTGCTGAAATTGGCGCGAAGTTAGAGGCAGCCGGAATTTCTGTAATGCTCGATGATCGTCGCGATCCCAGCGCCGGGGTTAAATTTAAAGATGCCGAGCTAATCGGGAATCCCGTGATTATCGTCGTTGGTAAGTCACTTGCCGATGGCAATATAGAACTGCGCAATCGCAAGACTGGTGAAAAATCAGAAGTTGCCGTCGATCAAGCAGTTGTCGCTGTCGCTGCGCTAATTGCCTCGCTTTCATAAAGTGTTTGCAGATCTAACTCTCTACACACTTCTTTTTCTCGCAGTTGCCGCTTTCTGCGCTGGGCTAATTGATGCGATCGCAGGTGGGGGAGGTTTGATCCAACTTCCGGCGCTATTAATTGGGTTAGAAAAGTCCGAAACAGTTGTAATTCTTGGAACCAATAAAGTCCCTTCTATCTTTGGCACAACTGCATCGGCGTTAATTTATCGACGAAATATCAAAACAGATCCAAAGTTACTTATTGCAATGGCGCTACCAGCGCTCATTGGTTCGATGGGCGGGGCATCACTAGCCTCGTTAATTCCAACACAAATATTAAAACCAATTGTCGTAGCCCTCTTGATTGCAGTCCTGATCTATACCTGGAAGCGGCCGCAGTTAGGCCTGATCGAATCTATGCGACATGACCAATCGCAACGCTTGCGAATTGCAGCCATCGCTGCGCTGGTAATTGGTTTCTACGATGGGTTAATTGGGCCAGGTACTGGATCTTTCTTAGTTCTAACTTTGGTTGCAGTATTTGGTTTTGCTTTTCTTTCTGCCTCAGCGATTGCCAAAGTAGTAAATGTTGCAACAAATTTCGGTGCGATCCTGATTTTTGGCCTTAACGGTGAAATTCTCTGGAAAGTAGGCCTCACGCTGGCGATCGCTAACGTGGCTGGCGGATTTCTTGGAGCACACTTGGCCCTTCGTGGCGGTTCTAATTTGGTCCGTAAAGTCTTTATGGCAATCACTTTTGCGCTGATAGTTAAAGTCGGTTTCGACACCTTCATTTCCATGTAGTAAAATACAGAATGTAGTAAAATACAGAATGTAGTAATGTCGACCATGAATTAAAACTTAATAAAAATTGAATAAGGAGCACGAAATGTCGCTGACGCAGGCAATCACAGATCTCATTTCCCCAGCTGTCACTGAAGCTGGTTTCTATCTTGAAGAAGTTCAGATTGCATCCCCTGGCAGCCACCGCACTGTTACTTGCGTTGTAGATGGCCCAACTCCACTAAATCTTGATCAAGTCACCGTAGTCTCAAGAATTATTTCTGAGCTGCTTGATTCTGCAGATATCATGGGTGATACGCCATTTACCTTAGAAGTTACTTCACCCGGAGTTGATCGTCCGCTCACCGAAGTGCGCCACTGGACTAAGAACTTAACTCGTCTAATTAAAACCACACTAAATGACGGATCTGTTATTACGGGTCGCTTAACCGAATTTGATGAAATAAATGCGACTTTAGTTGAAAATATTAAGGGAAGAATTAAGAGCCATACGGTGGCTTTTGCGGACATTAAGCGCGCAGTCGTAGAGATTGAATTCAATCGTAAAGACGCTGTCGATGAATAAGTCACAGGTTGATGTCGAGGCGCTAATCGCACTTGCAACTCATAAAGAGATTCCGCTGGAACAGTTAATAACAGAGATTGAAGCAGGAGTTCTTGAGGCGTATTACCAAACGCTAGAACCTAAGCGCCAAGCGCGCGCTGCAATTGATCGCGAGACCGGAGAAATTTCGATTCTGGTTCCGACATTTAATGAAATTGGTGAGCGTATCTCTGAGGATCGCGATGAACCTGAAGGATTTGCGCGTACGGTGACATCAACGGTAAGACAAGTAATTAAGTTAAAGATGCGAGCCACAAACGATGCTGAAATTGTTGGCGAATTCAGCGCCTCGGTTGGCGATGTTATTTCTGGAATCGTGCAACAAGGCCGCGATCCAAAGATGATTAACGTTAATTTAGGTCGCGTCGAAGGTCGCATACCTCCACAAGAGCAGGTTCCTGGTGAGGTCTACAACCACGGCGACCGCATTAAATGTTTTGTAGTTGAAGTTAAACAAGGAATGAAGGGCCCCGAAATAATGCTTTCGCGCAGCCACCCTGCCTTGGTTAAACAGCTATTTGCCTTAGAAGTTCCCGAGATAAACGATCGCATCGTTGAGATTATGGAAGTTGCACGCGAAGCGGGCCATCGTACAAAAATTGCAGTGCGCTCACACCGCGCTGGAGTTTCGGCAAAAGGTTCGCTAATTGGTCCAATGGGTGCGCGTTCGCGCGCAGTCATGGATGAACTTCACGGAGAGAAGATTGATATCGTTGATTGGTCAGAAGATCCTGCAGAATTTGTGGCGCAAGCACTTGCGCCAGCAAAAGTTGCCAAGGTAGAGATTGTTGATTTAGCAATGCGTTCTGCCAAAGTAACTGTGCCTGATTATCAACTCTCACTTGCAATTGGAAAAGATGGTCAGAACGCTCGACTGGCTGCGCGCTTGACTGGTTGGCGAATTGATATTCATCCAGATACGGCCGCCAACTAAGGGCTAACGCCCCTGTTTACGCGCATATTTAGGTTAAATCGCGCGAGTTCGCTATCCTTACTCCTTGTTGATGGTTAAAGAAATGGCGCCAATGCGATCAAGTATCAAGCCGATACGCACTTGCATTGTTTGCCGTAAGTCTGAAAGCCAATCACAACTATTGCGAGTAAATTGCATCGGCGGGGAAGTGATTCCGACGCAAGGCAGAAAATCTCTCGGTAGGGGAGCGTGGTTGCACCTCGAGTGCGGATACGCTGCCATAGAACGTAAGGCGTTTAGATGGGCTTTTAAGCTCGAGCAAGCGCCGGATGTTTCAAAATTCACAACGTTTCTAAAGGAACGTTTAACAGATATGGATGCGAAAGATATGAAACTCAAATGAGCTCGTTCAGATTATGAGGTCGTACAACTAAGGCTCGCATCCCTAGATAAATAT
>WLPJ01000017.1 GCA_009698815.1 Actinomycetota bacterium
ATCCAAGTGCACCGATATAGCCAGCTTTACTTTCGAGAGCGTATTTAAGGCAATTACTGGAACTTTCTACATCATGGCCCATTATCACGGCACAGTCCATTGGAGAAAGTGTTGCAGTTAATCCCACAAATATTGAAGGTCGTGGATCTACAGAGACATTCCATCCAATACCTTGTGCAGCCTTTGCGAGAGCATCTGCAATCGGTCCGCTTCCTGCGATAACAAACTTGGTGATCGGATGGTAGATCGTCACAATACGATCCCCAAGATTTAAGACTGTTGACTTGTTCTTGCTGAACTCTTCAGCAATTTTTGGGTCTGCGGCGATTATAGTTACGGAAGTGAAATATTCGGTCTTAACAATTTCATCTCCCGCAATGTGGCACACGATAGCAATTGATTCACGATCTAAGAATGATTGCCAGATTCCAGTTTCAATGGCGCTAGATGGCATCACCGCAAATTGAAGAGTTGTACCGGCTGGCAAGTTCGAAATAGTAGATTCAAAATCAGATACAACTCTGGTGATAATTCGACCGGTAGATAACTTACGAGTTGCAAGTTCAATTAAAGGGCCATCGAAGGCTGAACTAATAAGACTTCCAATTTTGCCGCCACCAGGTGTCATCGCGATCGCATCAAAGCTCATGGGTACGACCGAGTCCGTTGAAGAAACAAGCCATGCAATATCAGCGCGAGTATTACTGTTAACGCAAGCGTTAACGCTTAAGGCTATCTCATACATTCCGCGATTGTAGAGGCAGATGAAGATTTATGGGAGTTGGGCTTTTTCCTTTGGTCCACTGTTGCGCGTAGCCAGAAGGCTCGCAATGGCGGTGATTGAGAGGGTAGCGATAATCACTCCGAGACTGAGTTCAAGAGAGATTTCTGGAACTTCGACACCATTGCCATGCAAAGCTTCCAGAATCATTTTCACGCCGATAAATGCCAAGATGAATGAAAGTCCTTTCGAAAGATAGATCAATCGAGTTAGCAAGCCTTCGAGTAAGAAGTAAAGCTGGCGTAAGCCCATAAGAGCAAAGACATTGGCTGTTGTAACGATGTATGCACTATGAGTTAGACCAAAGATGGCTGGAATTGAATCGAGTGAGAAAACTAAGTTTGTGATACCTAGAGCAATTAGTGCGATTGAAAAGGTACTTAAGCCGCGTTTCTTAAGAGCAGTTACAACCTTGCCTTCTTCGAACTCCTCTTCGCCATCTTCCTTAACTAACTTCCATGCTGTGTAAATTAGGAAGGCGCCAAAGAGATAAAAGACGCTACTGAAGCGAGAAACAAGTGTGGCACCAATCGGAATCAGAAGGCCGCGAATGGCAATTGTTAGGAGTATGCCAAGTAATAAAACTAGCTGTTGTGATTCTTTCTTAACTTTTAGGCTTGTCAGCAAAATGATAAATACAAAGATATTGTCGACCGAGAGCGCATATTCAGTAAGCCAGCCTGCAAAGAACTCTTTCTGCATCTCACCGCTAGTCCAATGCGGCATAAAGATGCCAAAGCTAACTGCCGCACCGATATACAGCACTGTCCAAGAAAGTGCTTCGATGAATGAGGTCTCTTTGTTGCGTCGGATAATTGCAAGAGATAGATCGAAGATAATTACCGCAGCCAAAAAGGCAATGGTGAATATCCACTCGTTAGTTGAAATCATGAGCGAAAGTGTCCTGTCTCATTAAGGCTACGCAGTGCGCGCAGACCATCTGATGGCCAAATGGATATTGAAGTGATTGAGCAAGGCGCTGCATCTATGTGAAAGACCGCCTCGGTTGGCGCTCCTGTAACTATTTGTGCCGCTAATTTAATGACTCCGTTATGAGTTACGACTACGACTCGCTGACCAGGATATTCTGCTGCGATTTTTTCTAGCGCTTCTTCTACTCGAAATCCGGCTTGATCGTATGACTCTCCCCCGCCGGGAGCGTATGAAGAGGAATTTAGCCATGCTTGATATTCATCAGGAAAGTTCTCTTTTACTTCTTCAAAAGATAGCCCGTCCCAATCACCGAATGAGAGTTCATACCAAATCTCGTCAAAAGTTATATCAATACCAGTTGCTGCAGAAATAGCTTCTGCCGTCTGGGTCGTGCGCGCCAAGGGCGATGCCACTATTACTTCTGGCTTTAGCTTTGCTATTTCTTTAGCAACGGCTGCGGCCTGAGATAAACCCTTTTCGGTCAGTACAGGATTTAGCGGGCCAGTGCCAGAAAACTTACGCATCGGAGTTAGAACTGTTTCACCGTGGCGAACCAGGTAAATCATGGTTGGAACTTCATCACTGCGCAGACGTTCGGATAAGTAATTCTGTTGAATCTGCGGTTCAGGCTTGTGCGCCGATTCACCATCGAGTGCTTTGTTGGCAAGACGATCGGCATGCGAATTCTCATCGCGTGGAATCCAAGAGTATGTAATTAACAGTGGGTTATGTGCTGAGCGACATTGCTTTGCAAGATCGCGCATATCAGCATGCTTAATCTGCCAACGTCCCGACATTTGTTCAACAACTAACTTGGAATCCATTGCTACTTCAACAGTTGCCTCAGGATCGAGTTTATTTATATGGCTTAGCCCAGCAAGCAAACCGCTGTATTCAGCGACGTTATTGGTGGCGATTCCAATTACATCAAATAGTTCTGCAACAATTTTTCCATTTTCGGTTACTACGGCGCCGTATCCAGCAGGTCCAGGATTTCCGCGAGATCCACCATCAGCAGTTAATTTAAAATTGCGCGCCATTTATTACCCGCGCACCAGAATGCAGCGGCATTCTTCACAGCGAACTAATTCATCTTCAGCCAAGGCGGCAATGCGTTGCAACTCGACTGTATTAATAGTTAAGTGACAGCCTTTACATTGATTGCCGACTAGGGCCGCAGCACCTGTTCCATTATTGCTTGCGCGAATCTTCTCGTAGAGGGCAAGTACTTCAGCGTTAACACTGGCTGCTGTCTTGGCGCGTTCTTGGGCAGCTTCCGCTAAATCCGCACCGATTACGGTCAGCGCGTTCTCTTTAGAGATTTCTAGATTGGCAATTTCAAGGGCGAGTGCGGATTCTTCACTCTGCAAAGCAGTGATGCGATCCTTGATGCCGTCAACACGCATCATGATTTCAAGTTCTACTTCTTCAAGCTCAGAACGTCGGGCGGCTAGCGAAACTAGTTCGTGCTGCAGTTGTTCCAATTCCTTGGCAGCGCCTGTGCCGGATCCCAAACGAGTTTCATCTCTAGTAATGCGAGAGACCACTTGTTCAACATCTGTTTCGGCGCGATTTAGCTCGCGCTTAACATCACTGAGCTCTGTCTCGGCTGCAATACGCAGGTCACGAGCATTATTTGATTTGATGGATAGCGATGCAATTGTTGCAATTTCGGCAAGCGCTGCGGCTTTGGCGTTTAGCGAAGTGGTTCTGAAATCTAAGGCTTGGATATCTAAAATGGAGCGTTGATCACTCAGGGTGGCTTTCATAAGTGCCTCCAAAGAGTGGGTAGAACATATGGAATTTTCTTGTGGGCGCTGAGGGTTTCGAACCCCCGACATTCTCGGTGTAAACGAGACGCTCTACCACTGAGCTAAGCACCCGATTGCTGCGTGGGAAATACTACCTTAACTAAAGAGCAGCGATTGCTGCCTTGTAATCCCCGTTATTACGCGCATCTCCGAGCCCATTTACAACGGCCCAGCGAATTACACCTGCTTTATCGATGATGAAGGTGCCGCGCAAAGCGCAACCTAGATCCTCATTGAAAATTTGGTACGCCTTCGCTGTAGCACCATGTGGCCAGAAGTCTGCAAGCATTGGGAATTTGTAACCCTCTTGCTCAGCAAAAACTTTTTGTGTAAATGGTGAATCGCAAGAGATTGCTAATACTTGAACATCATCGTTTTGAAATGCTGCTAAATCATCGCGAATGGCACAGAGCTCGCCAGTGCATGTTCCGGTAAATGCGAAAGGAATAAATAACACGACAACGTTTTTGGCTCTCTTGAAAGAAGAGAGTGAAATTTTGGCACCGTGTTGATCTTTTAATTCAAAATCTGGGGCAACTGATCCGACTGATAGACCCGTAATTGTTTGGCTCATGTGCCAAATCTATCGCTTACCGGGCTTTCGTGCGACTAGACGAGTTGCCGTCCAATCATTTGCAACAGCCAACGTTGAAGTTTGGCTAAGTCCAGCAATAGGTGCGGCATCTTGAATATCACTTGGTTCTACGTGGCCCGAGCGACCCATCTTTGGAGTTAATACCCAGATCGGCCCGGTTTCACTTAAGTAAGTAAGTCCATCCATTAATTCATCTACTAAATCGCCATCGCCATCTCGCCACCAAAGCAATACAGCATCAACAACTTCGGTTGCGCTACCTTCTAGAAAATCTGTTTTGATGGTTGCAGATATCTCATTGCGCAATGCGTCATCGCAATCTGTGTCGTATCCCACCTCGAGGACAAGCTCCCCTTGTGCAAATCCCATGCCCTTTGCCACGGGATAAGTCCACCGAATTGCGAGCGCTTTGACAAGGGCATTTTCGATCTATTTCTAAGTGCTTTTGTGAGATGAAATCTCGCCAGATTTTGCTCTACTAAGGCGTAGGCGCGAGAATAGAGGCATGAGCGAGAACTTCGGCGTCCCAGATCAGATCATCGACCAACTTGTAGATATCGACCCGACCGAGACCGCCGAATGGCAGGCATCCTTTGACGCCGCCCTAAATAGCGCAGGCCCAGTTCGCGCTCGTTTCTTAATTTTAAAGTTGCTACAGCGTGCGCACGAAAAAAATATCGGCGTTGCCGCACTTCGCAATACCGATTACATCAACACAATTACTCCAGAAAACGAACCCGCTTTCCCGGGCGATGAAGCAGTTGAGCGTCGCATCCGTGCCTACATTCGTTGGAACGCTGCAATGTTGGTGCACCGAGCACAGCGCCCAGGCGTTGGTGTTGGCGGACATATTTCTACCTACGCATCATCTGCAGCTTTGTATGAAGTTGGTTTCAATCACTTCTTCCGCGGACAAGATCACTCAGGCGGCGGAGATCAAATTTTCTTCCAAGGTCACGCATCTCCCGGAATGTATGCACGTGCATTTATGGAAGGCCGTCTAAGCGAAAATCAACTAGATGGTTTCCGCCAAGAGCTTTCCCATAAAGGCGGCGGACTTTCTTCTTATCCGCACCCACGATTGATGCCAGAGTTTTGGCAGTTCCCAACAGTTTCAATGGGTATTGGTCCGATCAACGCAATTTACCAAGCGCGCTTTAACCGTTACTTACACAACCGTGGAATTAAAGATACAAGCCAGCAAAATGTTTGGGCATTTCTTGGCGATGGTGAAGTTGATGAAGTTGATACCTTGGGTGCAATTGGCCTGGCATCACGAGAGAATTTAGATAACTTAACTTTCGTTGTTAACTGTAACTTGCAACGCCTTGATGGACCTGTCCGCGGCAACGGCAAGATTATTCAAGAACTCGAATCAACCTTCGGTGGCGCTGGTTGGAATGTTATTAAAGTTGTTTGGGGTCGCGAATGGGATCCACTACTGGCACAAGATCGCGAAGGCGCACTTGTAAACATTATGAATACAACTCTTGACGGTGATTACCAAACATTTAAGGGCGAAAGCGGCGCCTATATCCGTGAAAACTTCTTTGGTCGCGATCCGCGAACTGCGGCAATGGTTTCAAGTTGGTCAGATGATCAGATCTGGAATCTAAAGCGCGGTGGACATGATTACCGCAAGCTATATGCCGCATATGCTGCAGCAACACAAGGAAATGGTCGTCCAACTGTAATTTTGGCTAAGACCGTTAAGGGTTGGACACTCGGCTCACACTTCGAGGCGCGCAACTCAACGCACCAAATGAAAAAAATGACTGTTGAAGATCTTGTCGAATTCCGCGATCGCTTGGGCATTCCAATTGCAGATGACAAGCTAGATAAATACACACCTCCTTATTACAAGCCAGCTGATGATTCTGCCGAAGCTAAATACATGCAAGAACGTCGCGCCGCACTTGGTGGCTCAATACCTCGTCGCCGCAGCGTTTCTCGTCCTTTGGCACAACCGGCAGATGAAGCCTACGAATCAGTTCGTCGTGGATCTGGACAACAAGAAGTTGCGACAACAATGGCATTTGTTCGCATGCTTAAGGATCTAATTAAAGATCCAGGGTTAGGTGCACGTCTTGTGCCGATCATCCCTGATGAAGCGCGCACATTCGGTTTGGATTCACTATTTCCAACGTTGAAGATTTATTCACCACATGGTCAGCAATACAAATCGGTAGATCGTGAACTAATGCTTTCCTATAAAGAATCAACTTCCGGTGTGATCCTGCATGAGGGTATTAACGAAGCCGGATCTGTTGCCTCATTTACTGCAGTTGGCTCTTCTTATTCAACACATGATGAACCAATGATCCCGATTTACATTTTCTATTCCATGTTCGGTTTCCAGCGCACAGGTGATGCTTTCTGGGCTGCGGCAGATCAATTAGTTCGTGGCTTCGTAGTAGGAGCAACTGCTGGGCGCACAACGCTAAACGGTGAAGGTTTGCAGCATGAAGATGGTCATTCACCGCTGCTAGTTTCAACAAACCCCGCAGTCGTTGCATACGACCCAGCATTTGCCTACGAACTAGGACATATCGTTAAAGATGGTCTGCGTCGTATGTATGGTGAAAATAGCGAGAATGTTTATTACTACCTAACCGTTTACAACGAGCCATATGTACAACCTGCTGAACCAGAAAACCTGGATGTCGAAGGGCTACTAAAGGGAATTTATCTCTACCAGGGTGCCGGCAAGCAGCGTAAGAAGAATGCGCAGATCCTGGCATCTGGTGTTGGTATGAACTGGGCGCTTAAGGCAGCAAAGCTACTTGAATCCGATTGGGGCGTTAACGCATCAGTCTGGTCAGTTACATCATGGAATGAACTTCGTCGTGATGGTCTTTCTGTTGATCGCCACAACTTGCTCAATCCCGCAGACCAACGCACCGCATATATAACGGGCAAATTACGTGGTGCCGAAGGTCCAGTCATCGCAGTAAGTGATTACATGCGCGCAGTACAAGATCAAGTTGCGCCATGGGTGGAACAAGAATTTGTTTCACTTGGAACAGATGGATTTGGTCTTTCAGATACTCGCGGTGCGCTACGTCGTCACTTTAAAGTTGATGCTGAATCAATCGTGATCGCAACACTTTCATCGCTTGCTAAAGCAGGCGAAGTTAAGCAAAGCGTTGTGCAAGATGCTATTGATAAGTATCAGATCAATGACATCAACGCGGCAGACCCAGGTAATACTGAAGGCTCTGGCTAAAACTTAGTTAATCTGCCTTTAGTACCCGAGCAAAAAAAGCGGCACATATCAGCATGAAAGCTGGAATCATAAGAGCAATTGCTAAAGATCCGGTGAACTGAGCTGTCCAAGCAACACAGGCCTTAAGAATGAAAATAGCCAGACTGTTAACCACGCCCATCTGACCAACAAGAACTGCGCTCGGCAAGTTTGAACGTCTATTGCCAGCGGTATAAAAAGTTGGTGCCATCAGTGATGAACCGGCTCCTGCAAAAGCAAATGCAACACAGGTTGCAGCTAGTGCCCAGTATTTATGCTCGAAAGGGGTATTTACGGCCAGCGCAATGAATGCAATGAATCCAAATCCACCTACTAAGGCTAGAAATCTAACGGTGTGATAGAGCTGAAAGCGCTTAGTAATTCGGTTTGCTCCAAGTCTGCCCGCGATCAGCGCGACCGTAAAGCAGATGTAAGGAAGGGCTGCCAGACTTGCGCTTACGCCGATCCGCTCTTTGGTAAAGATGGCAGACCAATCACCAGTAGAGAACTCTAGAAAGACTGCGCAAAGCAGACCGCCGCTAACCAACCAATCGACCCTAAACGAAGTAATTAAGGTGCGCAGTGGCAGATGCTCTTCTTTCTCTTCATTTGCCTTGACTAAAACGGGAGATAATTTATAAACGGAAGCAAAAACTACCAACGCCATGGCAACTGTTAGTCCGCCAATATGAAGTGCTAAACCAATACGATCAACAACTAGTCCGGAAATAATCGCTGTACAAAGCGCACCGAGAGCCCAGATGCCATGAAGGCGTGAAATTGTTAAGTCTTTTACGCGCTCCATCGAGTGAAAAGCCTGAGCATTAGCAGCGATGTGATAACCCGAAATTCCCCAACCAAGTGCCACGTTTAGCACTAGAAACAAGGCTGGTGACTTAGTTTGAACTATGGAGATAAACACTAAAGTTATTAAAACTGTATTTGTTAGAATTACTTTCTTTGTGCCAAATTTATGAACAATATGTCCAGTAAAGAAAAGGCTTGCCAGCGCGCCCAAAGTTCCAGTACTAATCAAAGTGCCAAATTGACCGTTACTTAACCCCAAATTAGCTTTAACTTCTGGAAATCTTGGCACCCAAGCCATAATAAATATGGCAAATACAAAGAAAAGAATCTGTAGTTGTCTATATTCTGATTTAGGAGAAATGGTGCGCATCAAAAGAGCGCATTTGCTAGCACTGCTCGCGCCTTGATAACACGTGGATCTGCTGGGTCAACGAGTGCAAATAATTCAAGCAAACGATCTTTCGCCCTCTTTTGATCAGCGCCATCAACGAGTTGAATAATGCGCAACAAGCGGGCGAATGCTGGTTCCAGATAGCCACTAACAACTTCTATGTCCGCACATTGCATTTGTATTTCTAAATCATGAGGCGACGTAATGGCATCTTGCATGATCTTTGCACCATCAAGTGCTTCGGTGCGGGCTAAAAGTTGTGTCTGAGCAAGTCCCAAGGTTGCAAAGGAATCTCCTGGCTTGCGCGCTAACAATTTTTTATAAGCAGCCTCTGCTGTTGCAAAGTCGCCCGCATCAAGTGCGGTGAGCGCTTCTTCTTCTTCAGGCTCAACCTTTTCAACCGGAGCAGCGCCCACACCTTGTTCGGCGGCTAGCGCCAAGACTTTATCGATGACCAGTCTGATCTGTTCTTCTGGGTATGCCTGCTCAAAGAGTGGAACCATCTGCTCGTTGATAATTGCTACTGCAAATGGCACTGCGCGTACTTGCAGCGCTTGCGCAACCTGAGGTTGTGCATCAACATCTACGTGACCAAGCGCCCAAGTATCTTGATCGGCCAGCGCTAACTTTCCAAGAGTTGCTACTACTTCTTGAGATTCAACTGAACGAGGCGACCAACAAATTAGAACCACTGGCTTTGTTTTTGATAACGCCAAAAAATGGTTAGTTAGATTTTCTGGGGTGATTTCAGTACCGGGCATTGGTCCAGTTGCCTCAGGCTTTGGTTTTCCAAGTGAACTTAAATCAACTGCGCGCCCAAAGTTAGGAGGCAAGGTCATTTTCTAGCTCCCATATCTGATCCGGAATCACTTCTAAATGGCATCACATCAGCCACATATGACTGTGCTGCAAATGTTAGTCCAACATCGTGGCCTTCACGTTCACTTAAATACCAGCGATGTTCTAGTACTTCATGGAAGAACTGAGCTTCTTCAATTCTTCCCGTTAAATTCTGTGGAATCATCTCAACAATTGGACGATAAGTTTCATTGAGCCAACGTCGCGCAGAATCGCCCATTGGGGGCTTTGGACTCTCTTCACGACCGCGGAAGCGATCAAGGGATGCCAGCAATCGTTTTGCCTGCAGTGCTTCAGTTTCTAACCCAGTTAATTCGCGTAAGCGATTGCGGTGATAGCCAGGTGCCACAAGTTTTGGCTGGAAAAAAAGCTTTTCAGATTCACCGTCCAGGGATACTGAAACTTCATCAACAGCAAAACCTAAATCGTGTAACTGGCGCATCGCACGTTCGACTGCATGGCGATCCTTTGGATCAAGTACTTGTCTGCCCTTAAGCGCTTTCCAAATTCGGTGGTAGCGCTTTATAACTGCTTCACTAGCGCGAATTGGATCCATGCCTGGATAGAGAACTCCGGATAGAGCCAAGTCTTCTAACTCTGCTGCCACGTTAAAGTGGGCAATTTCTAAATCATGCTCGCGCTGTCCATCACTTAGTGATTTTTGAAACTCTCCAGTTTCAGCATCTACTAGATAGGCGGCAAAGGCTTCGGCATCGCGGCGGAATAAAGTATTAGAAAGTGAGCAGTCGCCCCACCAAAATCCCAGCAAGTGCAACTGCACCAATAAAAGCGCAAGCGCATTTGCCATCATGGTTATGTCATTTGCTGTTACTTCTTTACCGCTCAGCAGAACGCGATATGGCAATGAGTAGGGGAGAAAACGAGTGACAAGTGCGCATGGTAATTCTTCATTACCTTTATCGGTTCGCCCCTCGATTACAGCAATCGCCTGAACGCTCGGTGCACCTAAATGTGCAAGCTCACGCAACGCCTTGTATTCGCGATTAGCAAACTCCGAGACTGTTTCTTTCACTGCATAGACTTCTGAATCAGGGTCATCAGTTGATCGGACAAGGCGCACAATGTGCCGTGAGATACCGCGCTTTTCTGCAAGCGCTGGATCTTCCGGCCACTCTTCTAAATTTATTTGCCACGGCAGCCCAGTAACTGCGGCGATTTCCTCGCCTAATCCCGTAATGCGCAGCGCCATAAGGCAAGGATATCGCTTTAGAATAGGTCGCATGGCTATAACAGATCGCATCAAACGTAAACCTAAGGCAAACGCAGCACCAACAGATTTCGGTACTCAAGGAAATCCGATAGATAGATCACATCCGTTCTATTTTGGATTTGTTGCAACGCTAGGAGCTTTAGTTGCAATCGTCTTAATGCGCGCACTTGCCAGTACCAGCCAAATATTTGTCTTGATAGTCGTGGCCCTGTTCTTAGCAACTGGCTTGAATCCAGCGGTTGTTGCAATTCAACGTCGTGGTCTTTCCAGAGCAAATTCTGTCGCCATTATTTTCGTTTCAGTAATCATATTTACTGGATTCTTTATCGCTGTAGTTGTTCCCCCAGTGCTTTCTCAAGGCACAAACTTGATTAATACTGCTCCAACCTTGTTAGCCGATCTAGAAAATAATGCAACGATTGCCGACTTAAATAACCAATTCGGTGTGATTGATACTTTGCAGGCAAAATTAAAAGAAGTCACTGCTGATGGAACGTTGATTATCTCCGCCTTTGGTGGCGTGATCGGTGTTGGAAAATCTGTTCTCTCGGGGGCATTCTCTGCTCTAACAATTCTAATTCTGACTCTCTACTTCATTACCTCACTTCCTCAAATGGTTGAACTTAGTGTGCGCTTTGCACCAGCTAGCCGCAGAGAACGATTAACTCTTCTGATAAATGCCGTAATCTCTCGAGTTGGATCATTCGTTGGAAGCCAAATTGCAATTGCCTTTATGGCGGCTACTTTTGTATTTGCGCTCTCTCTCGTTCTATCCCTTCCCTCGCCAATTGCGATTGCCATGATTGTTCTCGTCTGTGGGTTGATCCCACTTATCGGTCATTTCATAGGTTGCTCCGTCGTGACAATCATCGCTCTAACCCAATCGGTTTCAATTGGCTTAGTCGCATTTCTGGCGTACGTTGTCTATGTACAAGTTGAAAATTACGTAGTCACACCGCGAATTATGAAGCGTACTCTCGCACTTCCTGGCGCCGTAACAATTATCTCTGCGCTAATTGGATCATCACTACTTGGCCTTATCGGCGGCTTACTTGCAGTACCAATCGCAGCGTCAATTATCTTGATAATTGATGAAGTTGTTTTTCCGCGCGCAGATAACTCTTAATTTAGATAGTTTGTAATTTGGTCTCATCGCGATGCTTGCGAAGATAAACCATAAATGGAGTGCCTCCCGTACCAACAGCAGATGGATTTCCGGGCGTCGCCTGTGACTGAGCATGGATATAAGTTCCTGCATATTCCAAATGTTTAGCTCTGAAATCTGCAACTATTTCAACGCACTCGTTAAATACCGAAATTAATTTTGAGCCATTTGCTGACTTAACAAAGTTGCGCACGGAAGGCCCGGCTTCAACTGCTTCAATAAATTTCACGTGCTGTGGAGGCATATATTGACGCATCTCCATCAAATACTCCCGTAGCTCATCTTTTTCATGATCAATTCCTAGTACGCCATCCATGGCAGGAATAATTGCACTTTGTGCTCCCGTTTCGCCGCGGAATGTCTGGCCCACACCTTTATATTCGTCAACGCCTTCATAAATAACGCCTTTAGGAAGCGATGGATTATTTCGCCAACCAAAAATATATGGACGCACTCTGTGGAAATAAATATAAGGATCGCATTTTTCTGGCATACGGCATAAAACTGCATACATTGCCGCCAGTGATTCACGTAGTTTTGTTAGAGATAAAAGTAATTTATCTGCATCATTTGACGCAACATCAGCTTGCGCATCTTCTATCGCCTTTAGAGCTTTGCCGGCTTTCTTTTCAATCTCTATATGAATCAAGATAAACCACTCTTCATCTTGCCCACCTAGGAAGCATTGCTGCAATGCAATATTTCCGCATTCGATTGGGCCATGTGGATCAATTCTGCGCCAGTTATCGGATGCGTAACTTTGATAGGAAAGAATCGGTGGCCTTCCAACTAGTTTGCCGACTTCATACCAAGGTAAGGCTAACTTCTTCGGCAACGTGGTCGCTGGCGACTCATCACTCCATTGATATGACTGACCGATATAACTCAAAATCAGCATTGCCCGCTGAATTTCAGCATCGCCTTTTAAAGCTTTAATATTGAAATCTGGTAACTCTGTAACTCGCTTTCGGAAATTGCTGGACATAAGCAACTTTGGTATGTCTTTACCAAATAGATCCCATTCTTCATTACCCGCAGAAAGGCTTCTGGCTGGATCGTTATTCGGTAGATAACCAAATTCTTCGGTAATTCCATAATCAGCGATTTTTACTGGTTTCATAGATTTACCTTAATCTAGCTTTATGAAAATTGGAATAAGGAGCTAAATCTCGGTAGGAAGCGGCAATCTTTTAGGAGCAATAACTTTACTTATCTCACTCAGCACGCGATGAACCGCCGGTTCACCAACCCAGAGATGTTTGGCACCTGAAACTGGAATTATTTCTACTTGCGTTAAAGGTTTAAATCTTTCAATCGCTTGTGGCGGTTGCAGGTAATCATCATGCTCGGGAACCAGTGCAATTACTGGGCGTCCATCGGCTGCCCAATATTGCAGATCTGAAAGATCAGATGTGCGAAGCGGTGGCGATAGAAGAATCAATCCTTTTACTCTTGGATCTTTGGCGTGACGCAGCGCTAAATCTGTTCCAAAAGACCAACCAACAACCCAGAGATTTTCTAACTTCAACGTGTCTAAGCAGTAGGACATCATCGCTTCGACATCGAATTTTTCAGATATTCCGTTATCAAATTCACCTGAGCTGGTTCCAGCCTCACTTGATGTGCCGCGAGAGTTAAAGCGAATTACTTCGATGCCGGCCATTGCGGGCAAGCGATTGGCAGCCTTCTTATAAACATGGCTATCCATCATTCCGCCAGCTGTTGGAAGTGGATGTAAACAAAGAATGGCTCCCGTGTAATTTTCCAGTGGAGCTGATACTTCGCCAATTAAAGTTTGCCCATCCGCTGTAGTAACCGTGAAGGGAGTGCGCTGCGCCGGCAAAACAGTGCTGGGACGTACTGGCTGCAACATAAAGGAGAGTCTAGTCTTTGCCCATGACCACTTTATCCAGCGGAACATTTGCATCTCACTATCCCGTAACTGGAGAAGTGATTGCGCAATATCCAATTACTGATCGCGAAACAGTCTTTAGAGCCGTTGCCGGCGCCCGCACCGCATCAAAGGCTTGGCAAGATCTTGGATTTAAAGGACGGCGCAAAGTGTTGCTGCAATGGAGCAATTTATTGATTGCTAAGTTAGATGAGATCACTGAAATAGTTTCGCGCGAGACCGGTAAGCCAGTTAGCGATGCCAAATTGGAGGCTTCCCTTGCAGTTGGTCACTTGGGTTGGGCGGCGCGTCATGCCGAAGAAGTTATGCGAGCTTCGCATCGATCTCCTGGTGCGTTAATGGCAAATATGTCTGCAACCGTTGAACACTCACCCGTAGGTGTTGTTGGCGTGATTGGTCCTTGGAACTATCCAATCTTTACTCCGATGGGTTCTATCTCATACGCACTTGCCGCCGGTAATACCGTTGTATTTAAACCAAGTGAATACACACCAGGTGTTGGAATGGTATTGGCAAGCACCTTTGCTGAAGTTGCCCCATTTGCAGATATCTTCACTTGCATCACAGGTCTTGGCGCAACTGGCAAAGATCTCTGCGAAAGCGGCGTGGATAAATTGGCCTTCACCGGTTCAACTCGTACCGCAAAATTAGTTGCAGCAACGTGTGCAACCACTATGACGCCAGTTGTGCTCGAATGCGGCGGAAAAGATCCTGTAATCATCGCAGCTGATGCTGATATAAAACGCGCTGCCGATGCCACTATTTGGTCAGCGATGTCCAATGCAGGACAAACGTGTATTAGCGCCGAACGCGTTTATGTTCATGAAAGCGTGGCAGATAAATTTATTGAAGAAGCGCTAAAGGTTGCTAAGAAAATTCACCCAGGCGCACCTGGTGTTGGAAATTATGGCCCAGCCACAATGCCATCGCAGATCAACGTTATTCAAGGACATATCGATGATGCCCTTGCAAAAGGTGCCAAGGCCGCACTTGGTGGCTCTGATTCGGTTAAAGCTCCATTTGTTGAACCCGTAATTTTATTGGATGTCCCAGAGAATTCAACAGCGATGTTAGAAGAAACTTTCGGTCCAACAATTGCAATCAATCGCGTTAAATCTATGGAAGAAGCCATCGCTCTATCAAATGCTTCACGTTACGGACTTGGATCATCTATCTGGTCTAAGCGCCAAGGTAAGAAGATTGCGCGCCAATTGCATTGCGGAATGGTGGCAATTAACTCAACAATTTCATTTGCGGCTATTGCATCAGTGCCCTTTGGTGGCGTGAAAGATAGTGGTTATGGCCGAATTCATGGAGCTGAAGGTATTTTAGAATTTACCTATGCGCGCACCGTGGTTCAGGCGCGTTTCCAGATACCCATTGCATTTACCAGTTTTAAGCGGACTAAAGGCAATGACAAGTTAATTGTGACTTTAACTCGCTTGCTAAATGGACGTCTAGGTTAAATTATAAATTTGATTTAAAAACGTGGCGCATTACGTGTGCGTTCTGTATTTGGTTTGCGATTATTTCGTTTTGCCCAGCATGCGTTATGCCAGTGGCGACGTCCATCTTCATCGCCATCCATCCATGCAACTGTGTGTGGAGTAGCCATCGGAATTATTTGATCACAACCGGGACAGCGATAAGGTTTATTGGCACTAGATCCTGTGATCTTTCGAACGATAAAATCACCATCTGCATGTTCTTCAATCGTTTGATTTGAAGTCGCTATATCGCGCTCTTCATTCTTTGGCCTGCGACCTTTCGGAAAATTGCGGCGTGGGCTCATGGAGGTATTTTCTCGCACTTTTGCCAACAATGTGGCAGGGTAGCCATATGAGCAACGTGATATCTGTCCGTGGCCTAAAGAAGAGCTACGGATCCACC
This sequence comes from Actinomycetota bacterium, assembly GCA_009698815.1. Classification (GTDB taxonomy): domain Bacteria; phylum Actinomycetota; class Actinomycetes; order Nanopelagicales; family Nanopelagicaceae; genus Planktophila. Next base: position 15,619 of record WLPJ01000017.1, read on the forward strand.
CAGGCAGTTGCCGGTATCGATTTAACAATCGCACAGGGCGAGATATTTGCACTGCTTGGCCCCAATGGAGCGGGAAAGACAACTACCGTTGAAATCCTAGAAGGTTTTCGTATGCGCGATGCCGGAGATGTTTCGGTTTTGGGCACGGATCCTGCAATTAGAGGCGAAGCAGCTCGAGTATGGAGAAATCGGATAGGTATTGTTTTGCAATCGACTTCTGATGCCGGTGATTTATCCGTGCAAGAAACGATTGCACATTTTGCTAAATATTATGCCAACCCAAGGGATGTTGACGAAGTTCTGGCTGCAGTGGGATTGGCTGAAAAATCTAAAGCGCTAATTCGCACCTTATCGGGCGGGCAGCGTCGGCGTTTAGATGTTGCACTTGGAATCATCGGCTCTCCTGAACTTCTCTTCTTAGATGAGCCAACTACAGGTTTTGATCCAAAAGCACGTCGTGAATTTTGGGCGTTAGTTGAAGATTTAAGAAAAACCGGAACAACAATTTTGCTCACCACTCATTATTTAGATGAAGCCGAAGCTCTAGCTGATCGGGTGGGCGTAATTAGCCAAGGCCAGATCATTGAAATCTCAACGCCAGCACTTCTTGGTGGACGCGCCACTTCACTTGCCACCGTCTCGTGGAAAGGTGCGAACGGTCTTGAATCTGAGCGCACCGATAACCCAACAGCGCTAATTGGCAAACTCTCCACCGATTTTCCAGGTGAAATTCCCGAACTCACAGTCAAGCGCGCTTCACTTGAAGATATTTACTTAGAGATGATCGGGGGCGAAGATGAGTGAAAATAAAGTTCCAAGCGCCCTGACTATTGGTATTGCGCGCGGTGGTCTTGAACTCAAACAATTTATGCGCCAACGCGAATCCGTTGTATTTACTTTGGCTTTTCCAATTATGTTACTTGGCATCTTCGGTTCAGTTTTCACAAATGAGTTAACTGACGGCGTAACTTTTAGCCAATATTTCGTTGCGGGAATGATCGCATCTGGATTGGTAAATACTGGTTTCCAACAACTCGCAATTATGATTCCGGTGGAACGTGACTTTGGCACTCTAAAACGCTTGCGTGGTACCCCAATGCCGGCATCTAGCTACTTCATCGGCAAAGTGATCGTTGTCTTTGTGACGATGTTGATTCAAGTCTTCTTACTACTAATCGCTGGAATACTTTTCTTTGGTGTTAATCTGCCAACTGACCCAGCAAAGTGGTTTACCTTCGCCTGGTTAATTCTGCTTGGCAGCGCCGCATCCACAGCGCTAGGTATCGCATTTTCGGTTATTCCAAAGAGCGGTCGTGGCGCATCTGCTGTTGTCTCCCCCGTCGTAATTGTTTTGCAATTCTTTAGTGGAGTCTTCTTTGTCTTCACTGACTTGCCAGGCTGGATGCAGCAAGTTGCCGCAATCTTTCCGCTCAAATGGATGACTCAGGGAATGCGCTCAGTATTCTTGCCAGATTCATTTGCCGCCCGTGAAGTCGCTGGTGATTGGGAAACTGGTCGCACATTTATAATTATCTTGGCCTGGTTAATTGCCGGTTTATTTATTTCAATACGAACTTTTAAGTGGGATGACCAGCGATGATTAAATCTAAGAAGTTAGCTCTTGCTCTAGCTCTTGGTTTAGCGATCACTGTTACGCCGGCAACAGCTGCAACGAAGAGCCCCACACCAACTCCGAAGGCAAGTACTGCAAAGAAAGTCACGCCAACTCCAAAGGCGAGCCCAACTAAGAAGGCGCCTGCAAAGAAGAAGGCGCCGGTTAAGAAAAAGAAGAAGAACGTAAAGCTCTCACCTTCGCCTTCACCAAAGTGGCCACCCGCAGGATTTAAAACAGATCCGCTCGGTGAAACAAAAATGTATCTGAAGGTTCCAAATACCAAAGAGTTGATCGGCATTTTGTCAGCCAAAACTGCTCTGGCTTCACAAATTAAGGATTGCACTAAATTCACTTGCGGCGCTGTTATCGTCGCATCAGAAACAGGTTGTCGCTGGTGGAAAGTCACCGGCGATGTGGTCGGTGCGACATCGGCTGAGGATCGCACGCTAAAGACCTTCGGCACTGTTTCGGTATCAGTTACCCGCAGCGCCGCCAAGCAGTTAATAACGATTCTCATGGTCACACCCGAAGCAATTGGTTCAGGACAAATCGTCACAAATATCAACGCTGACTGCAATCAAAGTGAACCATCAGGTCCAATCCCGAACACCGAATATCAGAAGACTGAAGGTTAATAATGCTAGGTGGAATAGATAACGGACTTTTCCTATCGAGTTTTGGTGGATTCTTTGCTGTAGGAATACTCTCACTTATCTTGATCTGGGCTTTTAAGCGCGGCAAATCAGTTATAGAACGTACTCCTAGCGTTGGCAAGGAAGATGAATACGGCGCACTTGTTGTTATCGCATCCCCTAATAACTACATAGAAGGGGAGTTAATGCGCTTAAAGTTGGCGACTTCAGAGATTAAAGCAAACCTTGTCCATACTAAAGATGGACCAAGACTTTATGTATTTGAACGCGATGAAAAGATTGCCCGCGCAGTATTAAAAAGTTAGCGGTTTGCTCCGGGAACCCAGAGCTGATCTCCTATTTTCTTATTAGCAACTCGCGCCAAAACAAAAAGTAGATCAGAGCAACGGTTTAGATACTTGGCAGTTAAAGGATTTACGCCAGTTCCGAAACCGTGAATTGCAGCCCAGGTGCGACGCTCTGCACGGCGAACAACGGTGCGCGCCACATGCAAGTGAGCAGCAGCAGGTGTACCTGATGGCAATACAAATGAGCGAAGTGGTTCTAGATCAGCGTTGTACTTATCGATCTGTTCTTCCAAATAAGTTACTTGTGATTCAAGGACGCGAAGTGGTTCAAAGGCTGGTGCATCAATTACTGGTGTGCAAAGGTCGGCGCCAACATCAAATAAATCATTTTGAATTCGGATCAGAAGTGCGCGAATTTCATCTGTTAACTCATCCGTTGCGATTACAACGCCAATAGTTGAGTTTGCTTCATCAACGGTGGCATATGCCTCAAGACGTGAATCATTCTTTGAGGTGCGGCTCATATCTCCGAGAGAAGTTGATCCGTCATCGCCAGTCTTTGTGTAAATACGCGTTAAATTAACCATGGCCCTAGCCTATAAGTAGATTGGCTTATAAGTAGACTCGGCTTATGGCATCTTCGGGCAACGCAACCAGCGATCGCTTCCGCATAGTCGGCGGTGCCAGCCTTAAGGGTGAAGTAACTGTTACCGGCGCCAAGAATTCGGTTCTGAAATTAATGGCCGCCTCCTTGTTGGCCGTTGGCAAGACCACAATCCGCAACGTGCCTGATATTGCAGATGTCGAAATCATGTCCGATCTGCTCACTCGCTTAGGTTGTACTGTCGCGCACGTAGGTTCAGTTGTGACCATTGATGTTCCTGCAATTCCGCAACATCGTGCTGATTACGATCTAGTTCGTAAGATGCGCGCATCAATTAATGTACTTGGCCCTTTGGTGGCGCGCATCGGTCTCGCCGAGGTTGCCTTGCCTGGTGGAGATGCAATTGGTTCACGCGGTTTAGATTTTCATATTCGCGGACTTGAATCACTTGGAGCAAAGGCACACGTTGAACATGGTTATGTAATCGCTGAAGCACCAAATGGTTTAACGGGCGCCACTATTGATTTAGATTTTCCAAGCGTTGGCGCAACTGAAAACTTAATGACCGCAGCCGTTCTTGCTAAAGGTGTAACAACGATCGATAACGCTGCGCGCGAACCTGATCTCGTTGACCTTGGTGAATTCTTGATATCTATGGGAGCAAAGATTGAAGGTTTGGGTTCACCGGTTATAACGATTACTGGTGTTTCAGAACTTAAACCCACTGATCACACCACAGTTACAGATCGCATCATTGCTGGCACTTGGGCATTTGCAGCTGCTATGACGCAAGGTGATATCACAATCCATGGCGCACGCGCTGACCACATGGAAGTTATGTTGGAAAAATTGGCACATGCCGGCGCAATTATTACCTCAACGCAAGACGGCATACGCGTTCAGATGAATCAACGCCCACGCGCAACCGATGTTGCAACCCTTCCCTATCCAGGTTTTGCTACCGATTTACTGCCATTTATTATCGCGATGAACGCTGTTGCAGATGGCCACTCAATGGTTACTGAAAACGTCTTTGAATCACGTTTTATGTTCGTCAACGAACTTATGCGCCTCGGCGCCCAAGTAACAGTCGATGGCCATCACGCGTCCATTGATGGAATTACTCAGCTATCTGGCGCACCAGTTGAGGCAACTGATATCCGCGCCGGTGCTGGACTTGTTTTGGCCGCATTAGTTTCTGAAGGTGAAACCACAGTAGATGGGGCATTTCATATCGATCGCGGCTATCCAAACTTTGCCGAAGATCTTCGCGCACTTGGCGCCAACGTCACTCGCGAATAACTAATTTAGAGATTAGTTTCTTTGCAAAACCCCAAAGAATAAGTGTTATACACGTAGACAAGAGAATACAAAAAGTTGTTACTAGTAAATTTCCATCGCTATCTGACAAATATAGAATTCGACTGCCGATGATGCCAAGGATTACGCCAGAGACTAAGGCGCTCTTATTTTTTCTTAAAAAATCTCTAATTTACTGACTCAGTAAGTATTGAGACGCGATCGTTTGAAACAGATAAGAACCCGCCCTGCACGTTGAATTCTTTCGTTGTGCCATCTTCGCCTTTAATGCTGACGGCACCGTCGACTAGAACGCCAAAGAGTGGTGTGTGACCTGGAAGAATTCCCAGATCTCCATCTGTTGTGCGAGCAGAAACCATAGTTGCTTGCCCAGACCACACCTGTTGTGTTGGCGATACTAGTTCGACGTTAAGTGCCATTTTTATCCCGTTACTTAGCTCTTCGCGAGTTCTGCGGCTCTACGCTCGACATCGTCGAGGCCACCGCACATGAAGAATGCTTGTTCTGGAAGGTGATCGTACTTTCCGTCAGCGAGCGCTTCGAATGCTGTGATTGTCTCTGACAGTGGAACGAATGAACCTTCGAGACCGGTGAAGACCTTTGCAACAAAAGTGTTCTGTGACAAGAAGCGCTGGATACGACGTGCGCGACCAACGAGTACGCGGTCATCTTCAGATAGCTCATCGATACCCAAGATAGCGATGATGTCCTGTAAATCCTTGTAGCGCTGCAAGATCTGCTTGATGCGGTTTGCAACACGGAAGTGGTGCTCACCGATATAGCGTGGATCCAAGATGCGTGAAGTTGAGTCAAGTGGATC
>WLPJ01000018.1 GCA_009698815.1 Actinomycetota bacterium
CCAAAAATTAGTAGCAGTAAAAGATATGGCGACAGCATCAACCACATATGAAGGTTCTTAAATCGATGTCCCAATTGCTTTTTCATTATTTGTTCCTAAGTCTCTCAGAATTCTATTTTAAACATTTGCTTTTGGCTATGGGCTTAATAAATATAACCAAGCTAGCCGTTGAGACGGCTAGCTTGGTTACATTGTTTAATTAATTACTGAGTAACTTTGTATCCCACTTGCTTTGCAAGATTAGTTACATAAGTTGCGAAGGTATCCAAGGCAGTTTGTGCCTTTAGAGTTTTTCTCAACTCATTCGAATGGGTGCCTTCCATGGCAGCATTTGAATCGTAGCTAACTGGCTTTTCTAGAGGAAAGATCTTTGTTGACTGTTCAAGCATTGCTGGATATGGATCTTCTGAATAATACTTATCCGCAGTGATTTTAGCTTTCCACAGTGAATTACCGATCTTAGAAGCCGGGAATGTAGGTGCACCTGTTGATCCATCAGGATTCTTTACTGTGACAACATTTCGCTTGTCACTAACCATAAAGATCGCAAATGCCAGAGCTTCCTTTGGATACTTAGAATGTGGGGATACGGTGTAAATTCCGCCACCCCATTCACCTGAGTAATTGACTTTTTCGCCAGCCCACATAGGCATTGGCTTGGCAGTTATCTGTCCAGCAGGAACTGCCCATGAGTCAGCAGGACGAATGACGAACTCACCGAACCATGATGGTCCGATAGTCATAACAACCTTGTTGGCTTTTCCATATTTGGCAAGAAATTCTGCATCCCAAGGTGCTTCAGTAGAAAGAACTCCGGAATCAATCATTGGCTGCACTAGCGCAGTAGCGCGTGTGCACTTCGGATCTTTGGGAGCAATCTTTACAACATTTGCACCTTTTGCTTGATTGACCGGACATTGTGATGGCCAAAGAAACGATGAATACATACCTAAGTTACCAAGAGATCCAAGGGAATAACCTGGGTGATTCTTTGCAATGTCGGCTCCAATTTTGGCGAAGTCATCCATTGTCTTAGGAACAGAGTAACCAAAGTCCTTCATCAACTTTGTGTTGACCCATAGAACTGTTTGCGCAAGGTCATTCTTAACGCAATATGTCTTACCGTCAGCGCCACGGCACCAAGAGTTTCCATCTTTCATATCTGCCCAAAACGAGGCAGGTGCATATTTATCTAGTTCAAGTACGTTATTAGCACCTTGCAGAACTGCCACGTCGTTTGGATTTCCAAATACAACATCAGGCCAGCCCTTCTTTACTCGGTTAAAGAGCGCAACTTTCTGTACTAGGTCTGCAACATCGTGCAGTTCAACCTTGACATTGACTTTGCCCTTCATGATTTCTGCATACAACTTTGCTCCAGGAAGTCGAGGAGCATCCGCCCAGACGGTGATACTTGGAATTGCAGCCTGTGCCGGCATTGCGGTGAGCGTTGCACCTACAACTGCGATGGCACCAGCAACTGCAACCAATGAGTTCTTCTTTTTCAAGGTATTCCCCATTTCGTTACTGGTATCTGCAAGGGTTTGCCGATGAGGACCAGTTGCACAAATACTATGGGTGGGAATACTATTTCGTATAGTATGTTTAATATTTCTTTTTGATATCTTTTTGGATCCGGTTCCACTCAAAAGAGAGGCGCACGCGTGAAGATCACCAAAGTTGAAGTGATTCTGGAAGAACGCCCCGGTTTTACCCCAGCGTTCGTCTGGCGTGATCGCGTCCCTGGCTCAGATGGCTCGACTTTAGGGGCATGGCTGGCCATCGAAACCGATGCCGGCATCACCGGTTTTGCCTCATCTAACCGCGGGGTAATTCTTCAAGATTATGTCAACCGTCGCTTTCGATCAGAATTAATAGGGCAAGATCCTTTGCAACGCGAACATTTGTGGGAACGCGTTTGGGAGCTAGATCGCATCGAAAGATTTGCACCTAATTTAACTCATCTAGTTGATGTTGCACTTTGGGATATCGGTGGAAAACAAGCCGGCTTGCCAGTGCATCAATTACTTGGCGGATATCGCACCAAACTTCCAGCTTATGCATCAACGGTTACCTATTCTTCTATCTCAGAGTTTTTAGATATTGCAGATCAGGCGCTTGCACTTGGTTACCCAATGATTAAATTGCACGCCTTCGGAAATGCTAAGAAGGATGCCGAACTTTGCTTGGCACTTCGGGCGCATGTTGGACCAGATGTTGAATTGATGTACGACGGATCAGCAGCATTTGATCTACAGGATGCGGTTTATCTGGGACATGCGCTAGATGAAGCTAATTATCTTTGGTATGAAGAGCCTATGCGCGAATTTAGTGTGACCGCATATAAGTGGTTGGGCGAACGCGTGCGCGTTCCTCTTTTGCTTGGTGAAGTAACCGACGGATCACATATGAACGCGGGTGACTTCGTCGCAACTGGCGTCGCCACAAGCCTGCGTACCAGCACATTCTTGAAAGGTGGTTTTACCGGTGCGATGCGGATTGCCCATTTAGCCGATTCTTATCACCTGCGCGCAGAGGTGCACGGTATGGGCCTAGAAAGTGCACATTTGTGTATGGCCATAAAAAATACAACCGCCTACGAATCACTCGTCTGGGGGAACCCCATCAAACGTGAGGCACTTGTTCATGCAGATGGCCATGTTCATGCTCCAACGGCGCCAGGAGTTGGTTTTGAAACTCTTTGGAGACAAAATGGAATTCCTAAAGGCTTAGAAAGGTACGTTAAATGAGTGCATTAGAAATAACAGGCTTTGAAGTTTTCGACGTTAGATTCCCAACGTCTAAATCTCTGGACGGCTCCGATGCAATGAATCTAGATCCTGATTACTCAGGCGCTTATCTCCGCTTTGAGACAAATGATCCCGGACTAACTGGTACTTCCTTAGTTTTCTCTCTAGGCCGTGGCACCGATGTTCAACTTGCCGCCCTTTCTATTGTTGCTGAAAAAATGGTCGGAAGAGATGTTGCGCAGTCATTCACAAATATCGGCGACATTGCCCGCGAACTCAGTAGCGATAGTCAATTGCGATGGCATGGTCCTGATTCCGGGGTCTTCCATATGGCAATCGGTGGAACACTTAATGCACTTTGGGATCTCTTTGCAAAAGTGAAAGGCGTACCACTGTGGAAATTACTTTCGGATATGTCTCCTGAAGAAATTGTGGCACTAATTGATTTTCGCTACATCACCGATGCTATTACGCCAGCAGAGGCCTTAGAGATATTAAAGCGAGGTGAGGTCTCAAAAGAAAACAATGAAAAGATATTGAGAGAGAAAGGAGTACCTGCTTACACAACGACTCCTGGATGGCTGGGTTATAGTGACGAGAAAATGCTAAGTCTTACCACTCAAGCAAAAGCAGATGGTTTTACTTTAATTAAATATAAATGTGGGAAATCCATAGTTGAAGATCAACGCCGCTTGGGCAAAGTCCGCGAATTGGTTGGACCAGATTTTGCAATCGCTATCGACGCCAATCAAGTCTGGGACGTTGAAACCGCAATAACCTGGATCAAGGCCCTTGCTCCGTACAATCTTCGTTGGGTGGAAGAGCCAACGCACCCAGAGGACATTCTGGCACATGCCCGCATTGCAAAAGAAATTGCTCCGACCCCAGTAGCAACTGGTGAAATGGCAAACAACCGAATAATCTTCAAGCAGCTACTACAGGCAAATGCAATTTCAGTAATGCAGATCGATGCCACCCGCGTGGCTGGCGTAAACGAAAATATTGCAAATATTTTGATGGCTGCCAAATATTCTGTACCAGTTTGTCCACACGCTGGTGGCGTTGGCCTCTGTGAGATGGTTCAACACTTCGCGATGTTTGATGCCGTTGCTGTAACTGGTCATCATCCCGGACGCATCGTTGAGTTTGTAGATCACTTGCATGAACATTTTGTTGTACCAACAGATATAAAGAACGGAAGTTATATCGCCCCGTTACAGCCAGGAGCGGGCGCAGAAATGCATCAGGTGAGTATCGATACTTACCAATTCCCATCAGGTTCGTACTGGAAGAATGGAGCATAAGCATGAGTACTGAATTTAAAGGTCTCACTGCAGTCGTCACTGGAGCAGGTTCGGGTATAGGGCTATCGGTTGCCCGTTTACTCTCGGAATCTGGTGCGAAAGTCATCGGCCTAGATTTAAACGAAGGCGACATGGCAAAGTTTGCAACATATATTCAATGTGATGTATCTGATGCAACCAAAGTAGCAGCGGCTTTCGCAGAAATTGCTAAGCAAACGGATGTAATTGATATTTTGGCAAATAACGCAGGAGTCGGTGCGATCGGATCTATAACCGATGCCAAAGAAGCAGAATGGCTGAAAGTTTTCGGCGTAAATGTCTTTGGCATGGGGCGCGTAAGCGCAGCTGCAATGCCATTTCTAAAGAAGAGCAAGGTTGCCTCAATAGTTAATACTTGTTCGATCGCAGCAACTGCTGGATTGCCACAACGAGCGGTCTATAGCGCCAGTAAAGGTGCGGTTCTCTCATTAACTTTGGCAATGGCTGCAGATGGAATCCCAGATAAAGTACGCGTCAATTGCGTGGCACCCGGCACTGCTGACACGCCTTGGGTCGCTCGATTGCTTTCACAGGCCGCAGATCCAGTTGCAGAGCGCGCAGCACTTGAAGCGCGTCAACCTATGGGTCGGCTAGTGAGCGCAGATGAAGTTGCCAGCGCAATTCTCTATTTAGCAAGCCCACGTCAAGCATCTACCACTGGCACTGTTCTTAATGTCGACGGCGGTATGCAAGGATTGCGCCTTCGCAAATAGAAATTGAATTAGGTGGGGTGAGTAATGCCAAGTAAGAAAAGTGCAGCTGCTCGCCCGGTAAAGCGCGTACCCCGACGTTCTGTTCTCTCTGATGATATTTACGAGATGATTAAAGCGATGATCTTCGATCATGAAATAGCACCTGGCGCTAAAGTCAATATCGATGCCCTTGCAGTTCAGTTAGATGTTTCCCAGACACCTGTTCGTGAAGCTTTAGCAAGACTCGAATCAGATGGCCTTATCGCAAAAGAACCGCTAAAAGGTTACAAGGCAACTGCTCTGCTCTCCTTAAAAGAATTTAACGATCTGTTTCAATTTCGCTTATTGATTGAACCTTGGGCTGCAGAACAGGCCGCTAAGTTAGTTGATAACACTGGCAAAACTGCACTTAAGGCCGAGATGCAGAGTGCGAATACTGCGCTAAAGATTTCTGGTGATGATCAATTTCAGGCGCTGACCGAACATGATGCGCGCTTTCATGCACTAATCGCGAGTATCTCAGGAAACCAGTCTGTTGCTGATTCTTATGAACGCACACATTGTCATCTACATTTATTTCGCTTATTTATGGCAAATAGATTGCACCAAATTGATGGTGAAAGCCGTGCCAAATTCGTGCAAGAGCTCTTTGATGAGTATTACCAAGCCGGCTCTGGTCAGTTAGCCATTAAAGAACATGATGTAATCGCAAAAGCAATCATCGCTCAGAATTCAAAAGCGGCGCGAACTGCGATGCATGCCCATATCGAATCATCGCTAAAACGTTTTGCTCCTGCGGCACAATCAATTAATAAAAAATAAAGTAGAAAGATCCTTGACCAAGGCATCTTTGCAGACTAAGTTTTCCTATAGGATTTTTTAGCGGATAGGAATTCACGTGGGCTTATCAATTATTAAAGATATTGAAATTCGCGCTTGTCGTGGATCAGATGCACCTGAATCAAAAGATGCAGTCGCTGCAGTAAAACTGCCAGGTGGATCTCGACCTGATTTTACGGTTATCACAATTACCACCGAAGATGGCGTTAAGGGAACTTCCTTTGGCTTTGGCGCACAAGATGCCAAGGCTGCAGCGGCAACTATGTCGCAGGTAAAGCCATTTTTTATCGGGCGCAGCGCCCATAGTTCCGCAAAGAATATAAAAGAGTTTGAACTCTTTGATCGTCGCTGGAATCACGTTCCAATTTACTCTTACGCACCATTTGATAATGCATGTTGGGACATCGTCGGCAAGATGGCGCACTTGCCAGTCTATAAAATACTAGGTGCTGCCCGTGAAAAAGTTCCACTATATGTATCTTCAATGTTTTTGCCTGGCCCTGAAGATTATGCAAAGCAAGCACTTGAAGTAAAAGCAAAAGGCTATAAGGGTTACAAACTTCACCCACCAGGAGGCCTTGATTTAGATATCGCTTGTTATCGCGCTGTGCGCAAGGCAGTTGGCGATGACTTCACGCTAATGGCAGATCCGGTAATTATGTATTCATATGAAGAGGCGCTAAAGGCTGGTCGCGAGTTAGAAAAGCTTGGCTATAAATGGTTTGAAGAGCCACTTCTAGATGTTGATCTACATAGCCTTAAGAAACTTCGCGAGAAGTTGGATATTCCAATTTGCGGAACCGAAGTAATTGCTGGCAATAACTATTCTGTTGCAAACTGCATCAAAGATGGCATCGTAGATATTGTCCGTACCGATGTCTCATGGCGCGCTGGCATCACTGCCGTTATGAAGACTGCTCACTTGGCCGAATCCTTCGGCGTTAAGTGTGAGCTACACACCACTATTTATCATGGGCTAGAACAAGTTCAATTGCACCCATCACTTGCCATCAGTAACTGCGAATTCTTTGAGACTTTATATCCTTTCGATGATTTCAATTTTGGTACAAAGAGCCAATTAAATATTGTCGACGGTTATGTAATGGCCCCAGAAGGTGAAGGTCTCTGCATTGATTACGACTGGGACTTTATCGACAAACACACGGTGGCAATTCTTTAATTAGCCCTGCACAACAACATTTACTAAAGGTTGTTGTGCAGCAAATCGGGCTAATTGTTCTTCCACAAGTGCTCGTCCACGTGGTTCAAAGGCTCGTGAATCGCCGCCAACATGTGGCGTAATAAAGGTATTGGGCGCACTCCACAACGGATGGCCTGCTGGAAGTGGCTCTGGATCAGTTACATCAAGGCCAGCAAATATCCGGCCGGCTTGTAGTTGCCTTACTAGAGCATCGGTATCAACAACTGCGCCACGTGCCACGTTGATCAACGCTGCTCCATCTTTCATCGCAGCAAGTCGAGTCGAATTCATTAAGTGACGAGTCTCTGCATTAAGGGGAACAATCAAGATAATCACATCAAAAGTTGGAAGTAAGGCATCGAATTTATCCATTGTTGCAGCACCATCTTTACCTGATTTTGAAAAAGAAGTTATCTCAACTTCAAAACCAGCAAGCATGCCAGCAATTGTCTTGCCAATATTTCCATGGCCCACAATCGCAACCTTTGAATCGGTAAGGGATGCATAAGTGGTGTGTGACCACTTGCCAGCACTTTGATCTTTAGCAAATTGCGCAAAACCTCGCCGGGCTGCAATTGCCAGACCAACAGCAAGTTCGGCAGTGGAGGCATCATGCACACCCGCGGCGTTGCATAACGTAACTCCGGCAGGGCGCAGAGCAATGACGTCATCTACGCCAGCATTTGGAGATTGGATTACTTTCAAAGAACTCATCTTGGCAATTGGTTCAAGTGCGGTAGCACCAAACATATATGCGGGTACGTAGAAAGTTATCTTGCTCAAATCTTCTTGCCGTGGAGTCACGCCATCAGTTGGCAGATGTGTAAGCCCGTTCGGAATCTTTAGATCACTCCACTGCGTCCAAATCACAAATTGCGTCCCTTGATGATTGGATCCCAATCGCTGCGCGCAGACCATGGAGTCTCGTAACTTGGATCGCTAACATAACGGCTAACCTTAAATTTAAGTGAGGCAACTGCTCCCCCAACAAGATCAAGTGCAAACCACTTAGATGCAATTTCAATCTCTTGAAGAGTTCCATCGGCGCCAGTTATCTCAACAGATTCAAAACGGTGTTCGCCAAATGTGCCCGCCTGGATGAAAAGCTCTTGCGCAGTGCTGCCGATATTGGCAACTTGCATAGATAAAGTAGTCGCATCCATTCCATCGACAATTACTGCAACATCTGGTGGCAGACCAGGACGCTTTAACTTGCCATCGAAGAAGCGGACCTTGCCATGTTGCAGTCCGCCATGAGAAATATGCATAGGACCGCCAAAGACCATCTGGCCCAGTCCTTCAAAGTAGACGGGATTAAATTCTTGCCAAGCATGGATGTTATATCCGGGAACGCGCAGATCAAGGCCAACTACTTCATCGGCAGTTGCGGGATCATAACTATCCCAGTTTCGGGGATTGCCGGTATTTGATCTCATCTTACGTAGCTGAATCTTGATAAGTTCAAGGTTTGCCTGCAAAATCTCAACTGGATAATTCGGCAAGTGCCCTTGCACGAATTGGAACCACGGCAAAGTATTTGCGATGTAATGCTTGGTATCGCGCCCCGTTCCCTTCTCTCCCCCGGATACGCCTGGGATATAGATAGCGCCCCAATTGTTATCTCGCGGCAAAGCCAAAATGCGATCGAGATCTTCTTGGGCCATTGAAGTAGTCCAGATATAGATCATGTGTCGAGCAGATGGCAATCGATAATCTGTCCAGCCCGCATCAAAGTGGCGATGTGGAACTTTTATCAGACCATCTACCTCTTTGCGAAGTGACCAAATCAAATCAAATTGTGATCTTGGCAGATCCAGATACTTGTAATCACCGGTTAAAAGCACCGCGTTCATCGCAGCATTCGTGATTGGTTCCATGATTGTCATAAAGCCGTGTGGCCAACGCCAACCGTAGTAACCACCCCACCACTTGCCATCATTGAACTCACCAATTGCACCAGTGGTACCGATGTTATCCGGCATGATTCCACCGTTTGCATCTTTACGCGCCATCCAGGCTTCTAAATATTCCAGCATCGTCTCTTTTAGTTCGGCATCACCTGAATACATATAGGCATGGGTTAGCAGCGATGTTGAATTCAAATTAAGCGGAACATCACCACGGTTCATGCGCGCGTTCATTTTATTGATGAGATCCTCATAAACTTCTGGATCTGACCAGTGACAACGCATGGATGAAAAATCTGTTTTAACAATATCTTCATACGGTGCCAGATAATCATCTAGGACGGTGCGATGGGTCTCCCAATCTTCGTGTGTAACAATTTGGCGCGGGCCGTGGCTACCAGTTAAAGGTGAAAGCATCATTTTCTTGGAACGGTCATAATTTTTAGCTTCTAGATCTTTACCGGTATACATGCCTGAAAAACGCGCCGCCCGTTGGCGATCAATTAGGGATTCTGGTTTGGTCAGGCCAAAGAAGTAATGGAATAAGTAGCCTTCCCCATGATGCATCCAGTCGTAATATCCATCGAATTCGCGATAAATCTGTCCGTATTCGGTCCACTGCACGGTAATTGCATCCCACATCTTGCGCGCTAATTCATAAACTTCTTCACTGCCACCAATTGTGTAGAAGAGCGCCAGATACATAAACGCTTCATATGGATCATCAGATCCATCCATGCTGGGCCATTCATCTCGCCAAATTATTGAACCATCACTGCGGGTGTAGCGGGCTACGAATTCGGGGGCTACTTCATTTAATTGCGTGATTATTTCGCGTTCGAGTTTGGCCCACTCTGGTGCAACCGCCTTGGACTTAACTTGGGCGCGCTTGATTGAGCTATCAGCCATATTTAGATCATATTCGCAGGTGGTCTCTGAGGCAATGAATTTTTCATTACCCAAATAAAAGTTAGCGTCGTAAGAATTAACGCCAACAAAATAACACCATAGGCTGCTGCAAAACCAAAATTTTCACTTACAAATCCCATGATCCAAGGGGATGTTCCATTTGATATCCCCATTCCAATTACGAATGCAGCGATACCTCTATCGGTGCCTTGTGCAGTCGATGAAGCTTTGGCAATCGCAATTGATGCACTAGGTCCGATACCTGCGGCGGCAATGATCAAACCTGCCAAGGTAAGCGTTGGCGAACTAGCAAATATGACTAGTAATACACCTGATGCAATAGCCACAAATGAAAAACGCCAGATGCGGTTCAGGTTAAATTCATTTTTTGTTGAAAGGTATATCCGGCTGAGGGCAATAAAGTAAGGCGCAATAGTGGCAAATAAAACAGATGTCTTAACTTGCGAGCCACGCTCAGTTAAGAGATCTACCGCCCAAGCAGAGAGTGAAACCTCCATCGTGATCGTCAGGAAGGCGAAAATTAGAATTGCGATCATTGTGTTATTCCAGACGATCTTGCTATCTGCATGCTCTGGCTCTGGGCGGGCTGCTAATTCCGGGACAATCTTGAGCGCTACCAAACCAATTAGTACTGCGGTAGTTGCAACGGTTGTGCGCCAAGGAATATCAGCTTGCGTTGTTAGGCCAATAACTGTTGGTGAGACTGAAGCCATAAAGAGGCCAACTCCAGTTGACCGAAACATATTCTTCATCGCCGTCTTGGAGTGCGCACCCAAAATTGCTGTTGTTGTATTGCCGGCAATAACTGAGCCCGATGCGGTGAGAATTACTGCAGGAACTGAGAAATATATATTTGGGCTAAGGCAATATGCGAGCGATCCAAGAATCATCAACGCCCAACCAAAACGTATAGTTTGGTGTGAAGGTCTGCGATGGCCGTGTCCCAGTAAAATCAGCGATATAAAGACCAGCGCCGCAGCCCAACCAATATTGTGCCAACTTGCAATAACCCGAGTAAGATCAAAGTCACGCTTGATTAGTTGAATAGAAAATCCCAGTGAGCCCATTACATATGAACTCAAAGCGTTCAAGGTCACCAAGCGATGCACTAACTCGCGCGGTAGAGCTTGTGGCACCAAAACTCCCTCAAGTAGATCTTTAATCCTATAGGAGAATGTTTGCAAATAAAAAGCCCGCCGCAGTTACGCGACGGGCTTTTTAACGGGGTAGGACAAATCCGATTGCTCACATGGCGCAAGGCCATTGAGCTATTGAATTTTTAGCTGCAACCGGATGTGTTTCCACAACCTTCGCATACGAAACATGCACCTGACATGCGCATCTTGACTCCGCATGTCATACAAAGTGGTGCATCTGATTTGATTCCCATTGATTCTAGGAGATCAGATGATGAACCAATTGTTCGTGCTAGTGGTGCTGGTTCAATTTTTACAGCCACAGGAGCCACCACAGGAGCAGCCGCTTGTGCTTTTGGGATATCAGCACTCGCAGGTGCTGCATCTTGTGTGTACTCACCGGTTTCAAGGGCGCGCGCGCGCTCTGAAGCTGTAAACAACCCCATGCCGCTACGTGTTTCATATGACAAGTAATCAAGTGCTAGGCGACGGAAGATGTAATCCATCATGGATTGCGCCATGCGAATATCAGCATCATCTGTCATACCTGCTGGCTCAAAGCGCAAGTTAGTAAATTTCTCAACAAATGTTTCTAGTGGAACTCCGTATTGAAGTCCGATTGAAACTGCGATTGAGAATGCATCCATTACACCGGCCAAGGTTGAACCTTGCTTGCCCAGCTTTAGGAATACTTCACCGAGTGCACCATCAGCGTATGCACCAGCGGTCATGTAACCCTCTGCGCCTCCGACTGAGAATGATGTAGTTGTTGCAGGACGTGCCTTAGGCAGACGGTTGCGAACTGGTGCTGCTGCAACTTCTACAGGAGCGTCTTTCTTCTTCGCCTTACCATCTGAAAGTGGCTGACCGACCTTGCAGTTATCGCGATAAACAGCGAGCGCCTTAATTCCCATACGCCATGCTTCAAGGTGAACTTCTTCAACCTCTTCAACAGTTGCATCCTCTGGAAGGTTTACTGTCTTTGAAATCGCACCTGATAGGAACGGCTGGCAAGCAGCCATCATGCGCACGTGGCCCATTGGAGCAATTGAACGCGCACCGAGCGCGCAGTCAAATACCTCATAGTGCTCTTGCTTTAGCCCTGGAGCATCAATTACATGTCCATTGGCAGCGATGAATTCAACGATCGCCTCGATTGTCTCTTCGGCATATCCGAGTTTACGAAGCGCTGCTGGAACTGTCTGGTTAACGATCTGCATTGAGCCGCCGCCGACGAGCTTCTTGAACTTAACCAATGAGAAGTCAGGTTCGATACCAGTTGTATCGCAATCCATCATCAAACCGATTGTTCCGGTTGGGGCAAGCACAGAGATCTGCGCGTTACGCCAGCCATTCTTATCGCCAGTTGCTAGACATGCATCCCACGCCTTATTAGCTTCAGTCCAAACATCCATATCAAGTGTTGTTGAAGTCTTTGCAGCAGATGAAGCCGCTGCATGCTTGCGCATTACGCGTGCATGTGGCTGGGCGTTTTGCGCAAAACCATCGTATGCACCAACAATGCCAGCGAGTTCTGCTGAGCGCTTGTAAGTAATACCTGAGAGCAATGATGTGATCGAACCGGCCAAAGCGCGTCCACCCTCGGAGTCATAGGCAAGTCCTGATGCCATAAGAAGGGCGCCGAGGTTTGCATATCCGATTCCGAGTTGGCGATAGGCGCGAGTTGTCTCACCGATTGCAACAGTTGGGAAATCTGCGAAACAGATTGAAATATCCATTGCAGTGATAATCATTTCGGATGCACGAGCAAATGTCTTTGCATCGAATGAGCCATCTGCCTTTAGGAACTTCATCAAGTTAAGTGAAGCCAAGTTACAAGATGAGTTATCAAGTGACATGTATTCAGAGCAAGGGTTTGACGCGTTGATGCGACCTGTCTCTGGAGTTGTGTGCCAATCATTGATGGTGTCATCGAATTGAACGCCAGGGTCTGCACATGCCCACGCAGCTTGCGCGATCTTTGTGAAGAGTGCGCGCGCATCAACTGTTTCAATAACTTCACCAGTTGAACGAGCTGTGAGACCAAATTGTTCTCCGTTTTCAACCGCTGTCATGAACTTATCTGAAAGGCGGACTGAGTTATTTGCGTTCTGATATTGAACGCTGATGATGTCTTTTCCACCAAGGTCCATATCAAAGCCAGCATCACGAAGGGCGCGGATCTTGTCCTCTTCGTTGACCTTGGTCTCGATGAATTCTTCGATATCTGGGTGATCAACATCTAGAACAACCATCTTGGCTGCGCGACGGGTTGCACCCCCTGATTTGATTGTTCCAGCGGATGCATCAGCACCGCGCATAAAGGAGACTGGACCAGATGCTGTTCCACCTGATTTTAGAAGTTCCTTTGATGAACGAATACGTGAAAGGTTTAGTCCAGCACCGGAACCGCCCTTGAAGATCATTCCTTCTTCGCGGTACCAGTTAAGGATGCTTTCCATCGTGTCATCAACCGACAAGATGAAGCATGCGCTTACTTGCTGAGGTGAAACTGTTCCAACGTTAAACCAAACTGGTGAGTTAAATGAGAAGATCTGATGCATGAGCATATGTGTTAGCTCGTGTTCGAAGATCGTCGCATCTTTATCTGTTGCAAAATAACCAAATTCTTTTCCGGCTTTTGTATATGTAAGAACTACACGATCAATAACTTGCTTAAGTGACCACTCGCGATTTTCTGCCCCTACTGCTCCACGGAAGTATTTTGTGGTAACGATTGTTGAGGCGTTCACAGACCAAAAGTCTGGATACTCAACACCGCGTTGTTCGAAAACTGTCTCGCCTGTCTTCCAGTTTGACTGAAGAACATCGCGACGTTCCCACTTAACTTCATCGTATGGATGAATTCCCTCAGTTGTATAAATTCTTTCCATTGAAAGACCTGTGCTGGTCTTGCCTTTGGATGGTCGGTTGATGACCGTATCTGACATTTTATATTTTCCCGTCTTCTCTTAATTAACGATTGCTCGTTGTGATTTGATTAATTTTTAACGATGGGGCATCGCTCTGTACTTTTGTTTGGGAAGTTGCACTAGCTGATTTTGCGCTTTGGGAATTCGCGCTCGAAGGCACTGCTCGCAGTAACGCGATCTCGCCTTCGAAATCTTCAAGGGATTTAAAGTTACGGTATACCGAGGCATATCGCAGGTAGGCGACCTCATCGAGTTCGCGAAGTGGCGCAAGGATTGCAAGTCCCACCTCTTGAGCTTCGATTTCAGCCTTGCCGGTGCGGCGAAGGGTCTCTTCAACGCGCTGGGCCAATAGGACTAGATCGTCATCGCCAACTGGGCGACCTTGGCAGGCTTTGCGAACGCCAACCAAAACTTTTTCACGAGCAAACGGCTCGGTTGCACCTGATCTTTTAATTATGTTGAGAAGGGCTACTTCTTGAGTTGAGAAACGCTCGCCACATTCTGGGCATTCGCGGCGACGGCGGATTTGGGTGCCATCTTCAACGGGGCGAGAGTCAACGACTCGAGAATCATCGTGTGTGCAGAACGGGCAAATCATTTCGGCGTGTCTCCCTTCGAAATACTAGATATTTCCCAAATTTAGATGTATTGGTGAACCAGCAAAACTACCGCAAAAATACTACTTATGGAAGTTTTATTCGGATCGACCCCTACATATAGTGGGAACTATAAAGCAAATCTTGAGACTTTGCCTGTCGAGTAGGCAAATACCTGGTGAACGGCGTGTCGCGCCCTCTAGAGCGAATCAAGAGCCAATCAAGCGTGAGCCGTTGTGTGCTTTGGCCAGCGCCTTGTCGAAGGTCCACAACATGGCCCCTGTAGCGCTCGCGCTGGCGCTGATAATCGCATCAGGCGTGGCCAACCCGGTCTTGGCT
Organism: Actinomycetota bacterium; assembly: GCA_009698815.1. Classification (GTDB taxonomy): domain Bacteria; phylum Actinomycetota; class Actinomycetes; order Nanopelagicales; family Nanopelagicaceae; genus Planktophila. Next base: position 14,668 of record WLPJ01000018.1, read on the forward strand.
CGCAGCTTTGCCGCCGCCATAGCGATCTGGCTAGTTACTTCAATAAATGGCTCAAAGCCCCGAGTGAGTTCTTGGAGCATCCTCTCTGACTCTTTTTCAGAGACCTTAAATGCGGCGACCATCGACTCAGTCAGAGTAATTGTTGAAATAAGAAATTTTGCAGAGGTCTGTGAAATGTCGGCAACAATTTTTTTATGGTGCTTATCTCCGCTGTTATAAAAAGCGATTACCGCCGAAGAATCTAGAAGTACCGATTCCAAGATTCGCGCTCCTTCGCAAGATCGAAATCTTTAAACACCTCAGCAAATTTGCCTTCGTGCCCAATTAGATTGTTCTTCGCCGTTGGTCGAACCTCGATAAAACCAGCGCCATTCAATAAGAATTCCACTTCATCCCCTGCCTGTATTCCAACTTGTCGCAATATATCTACAGGCACCGTCAATTGATTCTTAATTGAAAGCTTGCTTGTGGATTTCCTTCCTCGCCGTGCCAATTTAACTTTTTCCTTAACCTTTACTTTATTCGCCATAGGTAAAGGTTAGCACCTTAGTGAAGCGGGATGCGCACCTTTTGGCCTGCTTGCAGATCAGCCGAGGCGAGCGCGTTTACCGATGCGATCTCATCGACCATGGCGCGAACATCTGCGCCTCCTGCCATACGTGAGGCAAGTGACCAGAGGGTATCCCCTGGCGCAACGGTTACCTCGATGAAGGATGTTGGCTCGCCAACGGCGCTATTTGTGCCGGCCCCGGCGCTTAGGCCAAAGACGCTGGCCAAGACAACAGCCAGTGAGAGAACCAAGAGCGTGCGCGCTAGGCGACCACGACGTGTTAAGTGAACGCCGGACGGATTGGTTGAAAACCCTTGATTTATAAGGGCCTTAGAGCTTGTTGCGTTAAGTGAAATGGTGCTCATGGTTTTCTCCTGCTGGTACTACCTTGGGGAAGGTATTCGAACGCTTGTTCGAACAAGACCAATTAAACCCTAAGACACTGACATGGCGCAAGTTATTTTCGAACATATGTTTGATTTTTTTCCTTACCTGTGTCACCCTGTATCCATGAGCAAAAAACCTGCAACCACCAGCAAAGTAAGCGAACTCCCCGACTCTGCCGCCGGCGAACACGGCCTCACCGCCCGCCAGCTCAAGATCCTGCAGGTCATCAAGGCGAGTATGGACGATCAGGGGTTTCCCCCATCGATGCGCGCCATCGCAGCTTCCGCTGGCCTGAGCTCGCCCGCATCCGTTAAATACCAGCTCGAGATCTTGCAGGAAAAAGGCTTTATTACCGCCCACCCAACTCGCGGCGGCGTCCTGGAAGTATTGATGCCAGGTGAAAAATCTGAACTTGAAATAGAGGCCACAAAGAACGTTCCGCTGGTTGGCCGCATCGCAGCCGGTGGTCCAATCACAGCAGAACAAAATGTCGAATCCACATTTGCACTGCCTGAAACTTTGGTTGGCAAAGGCAATCTCTATATGTTGCAAGTTGTCGGTGAATCAATGATCGATGCCGCAATCTGCGATGGCGATTACGTGGTTATCCGCGAACAAAAAGATTGCAACAACGGCGAAATAGTTGCTGCCATGATCGATGGCGAAGCAACTGTTAAGACTTTCCAGCGCAAAGGCGGCCACATCTGGTTGCTACCTGCCAACCCAGCATTCCAACCAATCAGCGGCGATAACTGCGAGATCCTTGGCAAAGTAACTGCCGTAATGCGCAGCGTTCGTTAATTAGCTGACCTTAGGAATCCAAACTCGCATACCACCCGTAACAGGGTTACCCCATCTGGAATAGGGAACTAGAACCAATTCAATCTCTTTCTCTCTTGGTGACTTTGATTCAGATGTGTATGAAGGTCCCGAACGATCTACAACAAGAGATGAACCGTTGAC
>WLPJ01000019.1 GCA_009698815.1 Actinomycetota bacterium
AGATCTTTTGCAATCTCACTCTTAAACTTTCCATCAGTTTTGATCTGAAGATGCTCCACAACGAGTTCAGATGAATTCCAAGATTGATCTAAGGCATATATTTCTGGGCCGCGTCGCACTGCAACCATGCCACGTGATGCATCAAGAAGCTGGTGCGGGTGGATGTATTCAAAATCCATTGTGAAATTAATTTCAAAAGAGTCACCAGTTGAGGACTTTGGAAATACCAAATAACCTCCTTCTTGCAAGGGAGAATCAATCTTTTTCTCATTAAGTTTGGCCTCGAATTTGTGGCACCACTCGGGAATACGTACTTTCAGTCGTTGATCGCCCATCTCATTAATTACAATTTTTAGCGCACCGGACTGCGGATAATTTGTGGAAAGAGAAATACTCCATGGCTGATTGGTATCTGATCCAAACTCTCCATGCAGGAATTGATGGATCAGCACCTCTTCCGGATTTTCACTTACTGCATAGTGCTCAATCGAAGCCACTAAGCGCCCGATGTTAGGTGGGCAGCAGGAGACGCGATACCAATCCATCCGCTCAGATGATTCTTCATCAAATGCGGCTAAATGATCGGCACGTCGATGCAGTGGATTTGAGTAAAAAAATCTCTTGAAATCTTGAGAGGTCGATCCAGCAATTAAGTTATATGCAAGTTGCTCCATTAAATCTGCATAGCGTTTCTTACCGGTCGCTAACAAGAGTCGCCAGTTCCACATGAAGTAGGCGATCGAAGCGCAAGTTTCGGCATAGGCACGATCATTCGGCAATTCAAATGGATCACCGAAAGATTCATCGCGATGGCGCGAACCAATTCCACCAGTTAGATACATCTTGGTATATGTGCTGTCTTCCCACATTTTCTCCTGGACATCGAGCAGCGCTTTATCCTCGGTCTCCATATAAAGATCAAGGACTCCAATATTTAGATACATCTGTCGCACACAATGTCCTACGACTTGTTCTGATTCACGAATACTCATATGGTCTTGGATATAAACAGGTGGGGATGGATGAAATCTGCCCGTATTCTGACTGGAAATAAACCCAGTTCCCCGACCTTCGAGCATCTTCTCTGCCAAATCCAAGTAATCCTTAACATCGGTCTCGCGATATAGCTCGATTAGCGCTGTCTCTAATTCAGGATGGCCATCTGCGGCATAGGGGGTATTACCACCAAACTTTTTAACGAGTAAATCGGCAAATTTAATGGAGACATCAAAGAGCGTTCCTTTGCCGATTATGCGGGATTCGGCAACACCAGCTTGGATTAAGTGGCCAGCGGTATACATCTCGTGGCCACTCGCTAAGTCCTTCCAGCGTTGGTCTTGAGCCTCGATTTGAAACCATGAGTTGATGTAGCCATCAGCATCTTGAGCGCGAGCAATAATCTCTATTACTTCATCGTATTTAATTTTTCGCAGAAGACTTGAATCATGTTGTGATGCCCAGATCGCTGCCTCTAAAGATTTAAAAACATCCGAGTCTGAGAACCACATACCTTTTCGCTTTAACGATGGATCCACGACCGCCGCTAAATTTGAAATATAACTGAGCTCATTTAATTTCCCGAATATATGTGGAACAGTCACTGCAGAATTCATCTTCTGCCAATAGTTCATAAATGTCACAACTTCGTGATCTAATTGCGCACTCGCAATCGGCTTAGAGTGCAAATTGCCACTGGATAGGTTGCTTACCGGACCGCGTTGCATCAGATTATTTTTCACTTAACTGCTCCTAGCGTTAGTCCTTCACGTAACAACCGATAAGTAAAAATAAAGAGGATTGCAACTGGCAATGAGGCAAGTACCGAAAGCGCCATCAAGCCTGGCCAAAATATTCCGAAGCCGCCAACTTGCTGAGCCAGAATTGCACTCATTGGATATGAGTTCGGACTCAAAATCAGATTTACCGCATATAGGAATTCACCCCAACTGATGATCCAAATCAAAGTTGCGGTTGTAGCGATGCCGTTGCGAGCAAGGGGAAGCGAAATTTTAGAGAAGCTCTGCCAACTGCTAGCACCGTCGATCTGCGATGCCTCTACCAGTGCGACGGGAATTGAACGGAAAAATGGTCGCATTAACAAAATCGCAAACGGGGTAAGTAGCGCTGCATCAGCCAAAATCACCGATGGCAACGTATCTAGCATCCCTAATTTATTGAAGATCTGAAAGAGCGGAATGATCGTGGCGGTCTGCGGAATCATTTGAAAAATGATCAAGGCCGTTAGCCCAATTCCAAGAGTTTTATTACTAAAGCGGGCTAAGGCATATCCAGCTGGGATCGAGACGAGAAGTGTTATGACGGTTGCACAAGTGGCAATAATGATCGAATTAGTAAAGGATTCAAAGAGCGATGATGTGAGCAATTTGCGATAAGTCGAAAGCGTCGGTGAAAAGAAGAGGCTTGACTGAGTAGAGAAGACATCTGTCTCTTGCTTAAATGAAGTAAGAATGATCCAAACAATTGGCATTCCATAGAAAAAGGCGAAGATTGTTTTTGCAGAACGTCTTACTATTCCGCGGCTCTTTTTTCGTCCTTTTTTCACCGCATTAGTCATTCTGTTCCTCCTTTCGCACACTTCGTGAGTAAAGAAGGGCCAGCCCTGAAGTGAAAATTGCAGAAAGAAGTGCGATCGCCGCTCCCTTGCTGAAATCAAATAGGACAAAGGCTTTGATATATCCTAAGAAAGGCAAGGTATTTGTGGCTAAACCAGGGCCGCCGTATGTCATCACATAAATAAAGTCAAAACTTCTAAATCCATAGACGAGTGTGAGGATCGCAAGAACCAACAAGGTGGGACGAGATGAAGGGAAGTAGACGTATCTGATCTGTTGAAGTGGTGTAACACCATCAATTTCAGAAGCCTCTAAAACATCCTTCGAAACGCTCTTAAAAGCTGCCTTTAATATAAGTGCGTTAAATGGGATAACCGCCCAACAGTTCACCATGGCAACTGAATAGAGTGCCATTTTTGGATCATATAGAAATGGAATCGGCTCAGAAATCAAACTTACTTTCTGTAAAAGCACATTTATAAGACCGTCTCCCCCGAGCAGAAATTTCCATACGCTGCCATTCACAATTGGGGGTAGCGCCCAGATGAAAACCATAAAGGCCAACAGAAAATCTGATGATTTTTTTGCGTCATTAAATGCTGTTGCCGCCACAAATCCAAGAATTAAGCCCAAGAAAGTAACTATTCCAACGAATACCAAGGTATTTATAAGTATCTGCTTGAAGTCGGGATCTGAAGCTATTGCTTTGAAATTAGCAAATCCAACATTTGTCCAAACACCAGTTATATTTTTAATACCAACATCACTAAATGACATTCGAGCCAATTGAAAGAGTGGAAATGCAGATAAAAGGGTTAAAAGAAAGACGGCCGGCACAACATAAAGGAGATGGCCTCCCTTACGTTGTGCCGACCTTATAGCGTCAATAGATGACTTAGTGCTTAAAAGTGTCATCTATGGTTTCTCAATTAGTCCAGAGTTAACCCTGGAGCGCCTTGATCGCCGCTATATATTTCTTTGCTGCGTTTGCAGGTGTTGCAGTTCCCCCAATTACTGAACTCCAAGCAACGCCACCAGCAGTTTGGGCATCAGCAATCTTGGTCGCTGGTATTTCTGTTGGTGGGTAGTTCGCACCATTCTTAGCAATTTCTGCGGCGAATGGCTTCAGTAGCTTGTTACCAGTCACGCTCTTATCTTTTGCAGAATCTAGGCGTGATGGAATGCTTCCCACAGGCACAACAACAAGTTGTCCTGACTTTGAGAAGTAAGTGCTCTTTAGATAAGACCATGCAAGGTCTTTATTCTTACTAAATGCACCGATTGCTGTGCTTTCGCCACCAAGGTAGATCTTTCCCTTGGAACCGATAGGAAGTGCGGCCACGCCGTACTTGAACTTAGCGCCTGCTGCAGCGCCTGCTTGCCAGTTTCCATTCTCAGCAAAGAGAGTGTCCCCAACTAGGAACTTCTGGAACGGAACTGTCTGATCCCAAGTAGTTGCTTCCTTAGATAGATATCCCTTATCTACCCAACGCTTAGCAATTCCTAGACCATCAGTGAGAGCTTTTTCATTCAAGTTTCCATAATTGAAACCAGTTGATGAGATGAATGGCATTGCTTGCCATTCACCCTGTCCTTGCGGAAGTCCACACAAAGTAATTCCCTTGTATCCAGCTTTCTTTGCCGCAGCCATTGCCTTTTCCATCTCGGCAATAGTTGTTGGAAGTGGCATCTTGATTTTTGCAAGTATGTCAGCGTTATACCAAAGTCCAAGTAGGTTTACGTAGCCTTGTGCTGAGTAAACTTTTCCGTTTGCCTTATGAATAACTGATGCTGGGAATTGAGCCTTGTCAGCAAATGCATTCCAATAGGAATCCATTGGCGCAAGAATTCCACCATCAACCAAGAGGCTAGTTTCAGCACCGTTGAAAACAACGACGTCTGGACCAGTCTTAGTGCTCGCAGCTGCTATCAACTTTGAGTTCATCTGATCATAAGGAACATAAACGTTTTCGACAGTTGCTCCAGGATTTTCTTTTTCAAAAATCGCTTTGTAATCTGTCATGACCTTCTCTTGAGTAGGGTTTCCGCTGAAGTAGTGCCAAACAGTAATTGACTCTGCTGCATGCACTGCTGGCATTGTTGTTAACAATAAGCCTGCAACGCCTGCTGCAACGATTGATGCCAAGCGGGCCGCCTTATGGGAGAGCCACTTGTCAGTTATTTGTGAGTTCAAAGTTTTACCTTTGCCTTTCTCTACCTGTGACCCGATCTGGGCTGAGATAAATCTAGGGAGATCCCTGCAGATTCCTCATCTTTATTTCGAAATTTTCCGAAAACTATCGAAATATTTCGAGATTTCAGTTACTATCGAATGAATTGATGGAAACTCCGCAAAACTGGAAGAGGCGACTAGTGGCAAATGTAACCCTGGCCGACGTTGCCAAGTTGGCTGAAGTTTCCCTAGCCACCGCTTCAAAGGCGCTAAATAATCGCAGCGATGTACACCAGGCAACCCGCTCGAAAGTTCTAGAGGCGGCGGCAAGTTTGAATTTCCGTCCAGATCTGTTGGCCAACCGATACATATCCCCAAAAACTGGAACCGTAGGGATGCTTACCGATGATCTTATTGGCCGATTCAGCCTTCCGATATTGACCGGAGCCGAAAGCGCGCTCGGATTCCAAAAGATTTCAATTTTTCTTTGCGATGCTCGCGGGGATGACTTCAGAGAAAGCTTTCACATTAACGCACTTCTCCAGAAAAAAATTGATGGCCTTATTGTTGTGGGAAGTTCCTCAAATGCTCGCAAGAGCTTAGGGCCAGATTTTCCAGTACCGGTTGTATATACATATGTACCTTCAGCTGATAGCAGAGACCTTTCAATAATTCCCGATAATGAAGGCTCTGCGGCGACAATTGCTGAACACTTGATTTCCATCGGCAGAAAAAACATCGCACATATAGCGGGTAGAGAAGATTCAAACGCTACGCAACTTCGCATCAAGGGATTTCAAAATGCGCTTGCCAAGCACGGCAAAAAAATCGTCCAGCCGGGGCCGCTTTTTGGAGATTGGCTTGAGTCTTGGGGGCGTACAGCTACCTTGGCGCTCTTACAAAGCGAAGCAAAGTTTGATGCCGTCTTTTGCGGAAATGATCAAATTGCAAGAGGTTGCGTTGAAACACTTCGAGAGAACCAGATCAATGTTCCAAGCGATGTTGCTGTAGTTGGTTTCGATAATTGGGATGTAGTTGTAACGGGATGTAAACCTCAGCTGACGTCGATTGATATGAATCTAGAAGAATTAGGGGCGCGCGCGGCTCTTCGACTATTTGAGGCCATCAATGGGCAAAAGCGTACCGGGGCAGAAAAGATACCTGGAAAATTAGTTCTACGCGGATCTACAATGAATATATGAAAAAAGAAACTCTCTATTTAATTAGCCACGGAGAATACACTTCTGAAATTTCCACTATGGGGGCGGCTTTAACATCACTTAGCTTTGCTGGTTCGAATCTCATCGAGAAAAGAACTCACCCACGATATTTCTCAGGAGAGATCTTGGCTCCTTGGCCAAATCGAATAGAAGATGGAAAGTATTCCTTCCGTGACCTCGGTTATGTCTTACCCATTAATGAAGTCACCCGAAATACCGCTCTGCACGGACTTGTGTTCGATAAACCGTGGCAAGTGATCTCACAGGAACAAGATCAAATCACCCTTGGCATAACTATTGATGATCATGAGATATATCCAGGCATCCTAGAACTCGAAATTCATTACAAACTAGAAGACCTCGGCCTTTTGAGCACTTTAACAGCCACCAACTGCGGAGATTCTGCCATTCCCTATGGAGCATCGACTCATCCATATATATCAGTGCCTGGCCTCGAATCCGTTAATGATTTCATGCTTCAGCTTGGCGCTAGCCATGTATTACTCACCGATGACGAGCGCTACCTACCAACTGATTTAGTAGATGTTGTGGCTAATGGTTTTGATTTCCGATCCGGTCGAATCATTGGAGAACAATTCATAAATCACGCTTTCTTGCAAGATCCCGACTTACCGAGAGAGATTTTAGTGACTTCTCAATCTGGAAAGGGGGTCCTGATTTCTTTCAGTGAAAATGCAAAGTGGATTCAGATTCACACCGCTGATCGTGATGGTGGAGAAGATTCTAGAAGAGTCTTAGCAGTGGAGCCTATGACTTGCCCACCGGATGCCTTCAATTCAGGCATAGATTTAATTGAACTATTACCTGGAGAAAGCCATGAATTATCTTGGCGAATCAAAGTCATATAGTTAAGAAGATTTCTCCGCCAGTTTCAGTAACCACATAACGACTTAGCCCATAAGAGGCTGGCCCGCGCAAGAGTTCTCCATCCTTTGCGCTAAATAAAGAATTATGTGCCGGGCACACCAATTGGCCACCGCCGTTATCTTGAACTAAATAACCAGCATGCGGACATTCAGCAGCCAATGCGCGAAGCCCGGCGCTGTCTCTTATCAAAACAATTGATGCCGTAAGCCCTGTGGTGCGCCCTGCTTGAAATACTTTTACCGTTCCAGTTGGGATTTCAGATGAGCTAGCTAATTTAATTTGGTTATTAGTTGGGCTCGCTGTTGGTGTTGGGCTCGCAGCAGAAGCACTTGGGCTAGCCGATGGTGATGGTTTCGGCGTAGCAGAAGCGCTGGGACTAGCCGATGGCGATGGTGAGGCGCTCTTTACTGGCACAGGAACACCTTTGCCCCAAACCAATTTGCCACTTTTTTTAACGCAGGTAAATTTCTGATTGCGATAAATAACGCTCTGTCCCACGCGCGTGCACTTTAACTTTGGCACTTCGGCTGCAACGGCAGCGCCTGAAATGAATGTGATCGCTGCGCCAAATAGGCCAACCATCAGATCTCTACGGCGAAGAAACATGAGAGAAGGATAGTTTCCCCGCGCGGCAATCGCGCGTTGAAGCAGTGAACTTCCGGTTAACTCAACTTTAGATCGTGAGAAAAAGGGCGAGTATTCCCAGACCAATCAAGACGATGGCAGCAACGATGGAATTTCTCTTGCCGATGCGCTGTGGCGCACCGCCGATTCCGCTGGCGCGATCCTGATCCATATCTTTAATTACATTTATAAAGTGCGCTGCGGTTCCAAATATCGCTCCCCCGAGCCACATCCATGTCGGCGGGGTTACGCCCTTTGAAATCGCAACACACGAAGGCAGCGCGGCAAAAGCCAGCGCATATGGCAACCAAGAAAAGCGGTTGTATTTAAAGTAGAAGTTATAGGCAACACCCATTGAAATACCAAACATATAGACCAGCCCACCTTTAAATCCAAGCGGGCCAAGCAAATTTGCAACAAATGCGAACGGCACCATAAAGCACAGCCAATTAGTTAAGTACTTGCGCGAGATAAGCCCGGCAACTAAAGGTTTCTTTACCCGGTTATGTTTTAAATCATCCTCATAGTCATATAAATCATTGCTCCAGCCAACGACCAACTGACCAGTAAATACCCCGAAGGCGATAACAAAGGCGGGGCCCTCCCACCAGTAGTAGGAGGCAAAGAACCAAGAAATTGAAGTAACAATTAACGTTGGACCAAAGTGTGATGCCTTTAGTAGCCCGCCAATTGCAGCCATTTAAATCGATTTATTGCGCTTTGAAGATATGACCCCAGTATTAAAACCGGCCAGGTTTAACCCGCCAGCAAAGCGCGCATGTTCGATCTTCAAGCATTTATCCTGCACAACATTTATCCCTGCTGCCACACCACGTTCGGCAGATGCGCCATCGGATATACCCAACTGCATCCAGAAAGTCTTCGCCTTAATCGCAATTGCCTCATCTAAAACACCAGGAATATCTGCTGGCTTTCTAAAAACATCGACAATATCAATTGGTTCTTCAATATCGGCCAGTGATTTATAAACCTTCTGCCCCAGAATTTCATCAAGGCGAGGATTCACAAAAAATAACTTAAAGTGAGATGCCGATAGCAAGTATGTGGCAACGAAGTAACTAGCGCGTGCTGGGTTATCAGATGCTCCAACGATCGCTACGTTCTTGGCATCCTGCATGTACTTCAAACGCTCCATCGCAATTGGTTCAGTAAATGTCATTAGCGACCCTTACCTGTTGCAGTTTTTAAAGCCTGATCTAGATCCCACAGAATATCTTCGCTATCTTCCAAACCAACGCTGATACGGATCAAATCTTGTGGCACACCAGCTTCAATTAACTGATCATCAGTTAATTGGCGGTGTGTTGTGCTGGCTGGGTGAATAACCAAGGTGCGCACATCACCGATATTTGCCAGGTGGCTGGCTAACTGCACAGAGTTAATGAATTTCTCACCGGTCTGGCGGCCACTGAGTGCACCAGTTGCTTTAACACCAAATGAAAAGACTGAGCCTGGGCCTTCAGGCGTGTACTTCTTTGCGCGCGCATTGTGTGGATGGCTGGCAAGGCCTGCGTATTTAACCCACTCAATACGCGGATCACTGTCTAACCATTCCGAGACAACTTTGGCATTTGCCACATGATCGCGCATACGCTGTGGCAGAGTTTCAACACCTTGCACCAATAAAAATGCGGACATCGCACTTAACGAGGCGCCAATATCGCGCAGCTGTTCTACGCGCACCTTGGTAAGAAATCCGAATTCACCGAAGTTCTCCCACCACGAAACCCCGCCGTATGAAGCAACTGGTTCGGTCATTGTCGGGAACTTGCCATTACCCCAATTAAATTTTCCAGATTCAACAATTACGCCACCCAGAGTGGTGCCATGTCCACCCAAGAACTTTGTCGCCGAATGCAAAACAATATCTGCGCCGTATTCGATTGGTCGCACCAGATAAGGAGTCGCAACAGTTGAATCAATAATCAAAGGCAAGCCGGCGTCATGTGCCACTTTTGCCAAAGCCTCGATATCACCGATTTGGCAAGCCGGATTTGAAATCATTTCGGCATAAATAAACTTAGTCTTATCCGTTATCGCCGCCGCAAAATCTTGCGCCTTATCGCTTTTAATAAAGGTTGTATCAACCCCAAAGCGTCGCAGTGTGACATCTAATTGCGTAAGCGTGCCGCCATATAAAGCAGAGGATGCGACAACGTGATCACCGGTGCCGGTAAGGGCTGCAAATGTTAAGAACTGCGCTGCCATTCCGCTAGATGTTGCAACAGCGCCAATGCCACCTTCAAGGGCGGCAATCTTTTCTTCAAAGGCAGAGACCGTTGGATTTCCAATTCGGCTATAGATATTGCCGTACTTTTGCAGGGCAAATAAATTGCCTGCATCTTCAGTATTTTCAAAGACGAATGCAGATGATTGATAGATAGGAAGTGCTCGCGCACCAGTCTGCGGATCTGGTTGCGTACCGGCGTGAAGAGCCTTTGTTTTAAAGCCCCAATTGCGTTCGCTCATATACCAATTAAACACTAAATAGCCAGCGCGGCTATAATCACCGTGTGAGCCACAATAAATTCCACGTTATCCAAGATGAACCTCATCGTTGGCGTAACATCGAAGAGCTGGTCTATAAAGATGAAGATGGCGCTGCCACATTTAAAGATGTAACCCGCCGCGTTTTATTCGGCGAAGACCACGTTGATGGCATGGAAGTTCGCTACTTTGAAGTAGATGCCGGTGGCCATACAACTCTTGAAAAGCACGAACATACTCACTTAGTTATCCCGATTAAAGGCAAAGGTGCCTGCCTTGTCGGTGATGAAGTTCTGCCACTTGCAATGCATGATCTTGTCTATGTTCCATCTTGGGCTTGGCATCAATTTCGTGCCGCTGAAAGCGAAGTCTTTGGTTTCCTCTGCCTAGTTAAAGTAGAACGCGATCGCCCAACCTTGCCATCTGCGCAAGAACTAGCCGAGATGAAAAGTAATCCAGAAGTCGCTGACTTCATCCGCCATCAGTAATTAGCCTTGAACGACGACGCGCACGACAGCGTCCGGTGTAACACCAACTGAACCAAGTTCTGCTTCCACGTTGGTGCCCATTCCATTTATCTTTGCCGCCGATAAAACCGCTAACTGCGTTGCGATCTCGGTCATCCAATAAAAAGCCGCCGGCCCCGCCTTATCCAAAATTGATTGCGCCTGCGCAATTCGCGCATCCGAAAACTTTTGCGCACCATCGCGGTCATCGCCCACCACTGATAACAAATATCCCTTTATCTCAGCAGCCATCGCATCTGAGTAATAGGTGCTTTCCACAAGCTCGCGCAGTTCGGCATCGAGCCCGCGCGCCTTGCGTACCTTCTTCTTGCGATTGATAAACAAATAGATAACTGCCGTCAACGCCAATAGTTCGAACATCGCCAAACCACCCTTCGCTCACCAATGAACCTATCCCTGCCCACCGACAGCGAAGGAAAACTACTTAGCCAAAGGCCCCAACAAATATCCTGCCAAGCGTGATTCAGGCTTTGACTTGCCCTCATGCTGGGCGCTAAATGCTGCACTGCCATCTTGCCCACACAACGAAAGAATCGCACTTTCCCCACCGGGATGGGATCCAATCCACTTTGTTAAGTCATAAACATTTCCCTTAATCACAGTCCAACAACTAGCCGCACTTGCATTGGCCTTAACCTTGGCCAACGTATATCCCGCACCAGCTGGCGCAGTTGCTTTGACCGCAACACCTTTGCCCCAAACCATCTTGCTACCTTTTTTCACACACGTGTACTTAAACCCACCAGCCACACTTGTCTGTCCCACCTTCTTGCACGCATCCCCCGTCTTAACCGCTGCAGATGAACCCGGTGCAACAACAATCGATAAAACTACGGCCATTCCAAGTGCGCTAACAATTCTTTTCATAGGCAGAGGTTAGTTGATATTTCCTAAAATTCTCTGTGAAATATCACTGTGCAACCAACTGCGCCTAACCCTTTATGATCCTCCAATGAGCGCACTCTTCACCCCGTTAAAAATCAGAGAAACCGAATTCCAAAACCGCGTCTGGGTATCTCCCATGTGCCAATACCAAGCAACCGATGGCCACATCGGCCCCTGGCACCGCGCGCACCTTGGTGCCTTCGCCACCGGCGCACCTGGCCTGATCATGGTTGAAGCAACTGGCGTTATCCCCGAAGGTCGCATCTCACTTGGTTGTACTTCAATCGAAGATGATGCACACGCAAATAATTTCAAAGAAATAATCGACTTTGCTCACACGCTAAATGTAAAGATGGGAATTCAATTAGCCCACGCTGGTCGCAAAGCATCAACAATGCGCCCATGGGATGACCACCGCATGGCAACACCTGCAGAAGGTGGCTGGCAAGCAACCTCTTCATCTGCAACTGCCTTCGAGGGTTATCCAACTCCGCGCGCACTGACAACGGATGAAATAAAAGAACTCACCCAAAAATTCGCAGATGCTGCAAAGCGCGCTGTCAAAGTCGGCTTTGATGTAATCGAAATCCACGCCGCCCACGGTTATCTCTTTCACCAGTTCTATTCACCACTTATGAACCAACGCACCGATGAGTACGGTGGCAGCTATGAAAACAGAACTCGTTTCCTAATCGAGACCACAAAGGCTGTGCGCGCTGCAATCCCAACAACAACACCACTTTTTGTTCGCATCTCTGCCACAGACTGGGCAGAAGGCGGCTGGGAAATAAATGACTCAGTTAAATTAGCGAAAGAACTTAAATCACTTGGAGTTGACCTAATAGATGTCTCATCTGGTGGTGCCATACATAACGCCAAAATAGATGCCAAGCCAAACTTCCAAGTCCCTTTTGCAGATGCCATCCGCAACCAAGCCGACATTCTCACAGCAGCAGTTGGTCTGATAACCGAGGCAGAACAAGCGGAGGCAATAATCACCGAAGGTAAGGCCGATGCCGTATTCCTTGCCCGAGCAATGCTGCGCAATCCACGTTGGGCACTTAACGCTGCAGAGAAGTTAGGTGTGAAGATCACCTGGCCCCTATCTCTTGATAGAGCAAGAACACTTACTTAATTACTAGACCTAACAACATCACCGGGCACTTCTTTCACGCCCACCCCAAGGGTTATCGCAGCTTTACCCCGAGCGGTAATCACAAAGCTATATATCCCAGCCTCTGCCACTTCGCTAATGCGCGATAAATACAAATACATCGTGCGACTATAAGTTTCTAAGAACTCGGTGCGCTCGGTGAATTTCATTGTTGTCTTCTTACCTGATGGTGAAGTTATAACCAGTATCGGTAATTTAGAATTCTTCAGTTTATTCTCTGGTTTCTTATCAATGATTAGGTATTGAACATCTAACTGCTCACCCTCTTGCAACCCCGCACGAAATGCCTTCTTCTGTCCAGGCTTAGTAAAAGATGCGCGAATCGCAAAGGAGACAGTGCCATCTACCAACAAAGGCCCCACAGTTGGCGTGGTATCACTATCTAGTAAATCAACTGGTTGGTGGGCAGAAGCCGGTGCCATCCCAAAGATGGCTAAAGCCAAGACTGCGGCAAATAACTTCTTCATCTGACTCCTTCATTTGCGCCTAATCGTAATCTAATTCGTGTCGCCTCGCACCATCGCAAAACCTATGGTTTTGTCTTAGTTAAGCGATTAAGAAACTTTCTCCACTTTTACAACATCACCAAAAGTTCCTGATTCGACGATTGTTATTTTGTAACCATTAGAAACCGTGCTCTCTCCCTGTTTTAGTGGGTAAGAAGCCATAAAAAATGGATTGCTGGTGACTGTTCGCCCGATCGGCAAAGACAATTTCATTCCTAATCCGTGACGTGTCTCGGTTATGTCTACTTCATAGACCAATGCCCCCTGACTCTGCTTTGGTAATTTGTAGTAAAGCCCCGCAGGCCGAAGCGTTTCAACAACTATCGCCTTTGTGGCCGAGACGCGAATAATAATTGATTTACTCTCATCAGTTTGTACGGTCGAGGGAGCAATCCAATGTGTACTTGAACCACCCTTTGATAGGCATTGAACTTGCGAATCCTTCATAAAGCCAAGTCGCCACTTTTCCCAAGTGGTTAAGTCTCCGCCCCATGGCGTCATCATGGTGAGCCAGCCCATGCCGTACTCGGTATTGATATTTTGCAACGTGTCCCCGTAGTGATCATCAAACCCGACTCCGGCGTGAAAGAGCTCATGTATCCACCAAAATGGATGACCTAGACCAGATAAAAATTCTTCACTTGGATTAGAAGCGAGGTGTGCCTGTTGAGTTGAACCTAGAGCCACAAATCCTTCTGCGGTATTTAAGGATCCTATAGATGCCTGCGCAAGAATATTTGCACCCGAACCAGCAGGGGGCACAACAATTACGATATTTACTCCCTTGAAATCGATCACTGGATCCACGGCAGCGACTAGATCTCGATTGAAACGAATGTGATTTGGAGCATCATGACGTGTATGGTGACGAATCTGATAATCACTCAAATTATTGTTCATTTTTATGTATTGACTAGGAATTCGTACCTCAACGGATGAAGGAAAATCAGCGGAATAATCAAACCAATCCTTGAGCAACTTCATATAGACGCCGTAATCCTTAGCCGGCGAATTCTTTGGCTGTGCACTGTCGATTGAGTAAATAGGAATTAACTGAATTACAGCATTTGGTGAAGGAAATTTGCGCAGCGCGTCATTCTGATTTCGTTCTGGCTCTGAAGTAGTAAATCCCATATTTACTCGGACCCCAGCTGGCGTGACCAGCTTGCATGGTTCACGGTCGCTAAATACAGATTTCGAATCGTATTTGCTACTTGGGAGGTTTTTTCCCAATTCGTATCTATTGATCCGCACTTGCCCTGCACAATTTTGAAAATCTATGTAATATTTTTGAATCTCAGTTAACTCAGAATCTAGTGATTTATCCTCTTGGCATGGGCCGCTGAAGTCCGTGAAATAGCCCTGATCAGTTGAAAAAGTCTTTGAGTAATCGACCTTTACGACCATAGGTTCTGCGCTCTTTGTCGCTATCGTCTCTGGCTGAACAGCAGTAGACGGCTCGGCTTTAGTGGGTTTCGAAACAACCGATCCCTTATCCCAGACCAATTTCTTGCCTAATTTAATGCAGGTGTATTTCTTTCCCGAAACGGTAGTTGTCTGCCCAGATTTCTTACATACAGAACCTGGCTTAACTGCGGCATAAGAATTGCCTGCTAACAAAACTAGCGGTAAAACCAGCGCCACAAATCTCACTGTGCGCGTCATACATCCAGCCTAAGGCCATCAACCTACATTTAGGAATACCCAAACGCACAGAAGCGCTTTCACCGTTTAGTTAAAGCGAAGCCAACTTTGCAACTACCTCTTTAGCCGAAGGATTAGTCATCGCACTTCCATCTGAGAACACCAAGGTCGGCACAGTGCGATTGCCGCCATTAACCTTCTCAACAATCTCAGCCGTCCCCGGTACCTCTTCAATATTGATCTCATCAAATGTAACCCCAAGATCAGCCAACTGAGATTTCAACCGCTTGCAATAGCCACACCAGGTGGTTGAGTACATGATGAAGGACATGGGTGAAGGATACCCGTCGCGCCTTACTTCCGTTAACTCTTAATCCGCAAGAGGTGGCTGAAGGACTGTTAGCTAAGTACTGAAAAGTTCAACTTTTGAACGGGAAAGTACATGTAATAGTCCTAGTAGACATCACTAAAAAAGATTGAGTAGTAACGAGGTAGTAACGCATTTGGATGGGAATAAAGCGCTCGCA
>WLPJ01000002.1 GCA_009698815.1 Actinomycetota bacterium
ATCTGAATACCTATTACAGATGCGTGAAAAGCAGAAGTGCGCACGTATCTACGGTGTTCTCGAAAAGCAGTTCCGTGGTTACTACGAAGAGGCAAACCGCAAGCAGGGCAAGACTGGTGAAAACCTTCTTGTACTTCTTGAGACACGTCTCGACAACGTTGTATTCCGTGCTGGCTTTGCAAAGAGCCGTGACATGTCGCGCCAGTTGGTTCGTCACAGTCACTTCCTCGTAAATGGCAAGAAGGTAAACATTCCTTCATATCGCGTGTCACCGATGGACATCATTGATGTTCTTCCAAAGTCACTCGATCTCACACCATTTATCGTGGCCAGCGCTGAACTTGGAGAAAAAGCAGTTCCTGCATGGATGGAAGTTGTTGGTTCGCAGATGCGCATCATCATCCACGGAGTTCCTGCTCGTGCAGTAATCGATACCCAAGTTCAAGAACAGCTCATCGTCGAGCTCTACAGCAAGTAATTTTTTAATCCATTTAGAGGAAATCAAATAGTGGGTTTCCGCGAAAAGAAAGAGGTTCAGCAGTGCTAATTGCACAACGTCCAACCCTCAGTGAAGAAGTAATCTCCGAAAACCGTTCCCGGTTCATCATTGAACCTTTGGAACCAGGTTTCGGTTACACACTCGGCAACTCAATGCGCCGTACTCTGCTTTCATCTATTCCAGGTGCAGCAGTAACCAGCATTCGCGTTGCAGGAGCACTCCACGAGTTCACAACTCTTGAAGGCGTTAAGGAAGATCTCACCGATATCGTTTTGAACATCAAAAACTTGGTGCTCTCATCCGATAACGATGAGCCAAGCGTCATCTACATCCGCAAGTCAGGTGCCGGCGCCGTAACAGGTGCTGATATCGCTGTTCCAAGTGGCGTCGAAGTTCACAACCCTGAGCTTCACCTCGCAACACTTAACGGTAAGGCAAACCTTGAAATCGAACTCACTGTAGAACGCGGTCGTGGTTATGTAACTGCTGTACAGAACAAGCAAGCGGGCGCAGAAATTGGTCGCATTCCTGTTGACTCAATCTATTCACCAGTTTTGAAGGTTACCTACAAGGTAGAAGCAACTCGCGTTGAACAGCGCACTGACTTCGATCGTCTTGTTGTTGATGTTGAAACAAAGCCATCAATGAAGCCACGCGATGCAGTTGCATCAGCTGGTAAGACACTTGTTGAACTCTTCGGTCTAGCACGCGAACTAAACGTTGATGCAGAAGGTATTGAGATGGGGCCATCTGTTATGGATGCTGCCCTAGCTGCTGATCTTGCTCTTCCAATCGAAGATCTTGATCTCACAGTTCGTTCATACAACTGCCTCAAGCGCGAAGGCATTCATACAGTTGGTGAGTTAGTTAATCGTTCAGAGGCTGACTTGCTCGACATCCGTAACTTTGGTTCAAAGTCCATCGATGAGATCAAGGCAAAACTTGTCTCAATGGGAATGTCTCTAAAGGACAGCCCAGCAGGATTTGATCCAACAAAGCACCAGAACTTCAACGCATCAGACGATGATTTCGCTGAAGCAGATCAGGCCTAGGAGATACGACAATGCCAAAACCAACTAAAGGTCCTCGTTTGGGTTCAGGCCCATCACACGAGCGTCTAATCCTTCGCACACTTGCTGAGCAGTTGTTCGAGCACGGAAAGATCACAACAACAGAGGCAAAGGCTAAGCGCCTACGTCCGTTGGCTGAAAAGTTGATCACCTTCGCAAAGAAGGGTGATCTGCCAGCACGTCGTGAAGTAATGGCACGTATTGCAAATAAGAGCGTTGTTCACACACTCTTTACTGAAATCGGACCACGCTTTGCAACTCGCAACGGTGGATACACACGTATCACCAAGATCGGACCACGCAAGGGCGATAACGCGCCAATGGCAGTTATCGAAGTTCTAACTGAGAAAGATAACTAATTTCTAGTTAACTTACTTAGTTAATAAGCAACCGAATTTAAATGACTGAACCCACTCTCTATCCCGAGAGTGGGTTTTGTCGTTTACGCATCGATCTTTCTTATGACGGTACTAATTTCTCAGGCTGGGCGATACAACCAGATCGTCGCACAGTTCAGCAATGCATCGAAGAAGCTATCCGCACAGTGGCGCAAGCAAAGGCTGAAACTATCGTTGCCGGGCGCACCGATGCCGGAGTACATGCGACAGGTCAGGTAATTCACGTTGATGTTCCCGAAAGCTTAGAACTCGACGATTTGGCTTATAAGTTAAATCGAATTTTGGATGAAGATATCCGCATCAATCAGACACAGGTCGCCCCCACTGCCTTTCACGCTCGCTTTTCAGCGCTACGCCGCTATTACGAATACCGCATCCTTGATGAAAATAGAGTGATTCCACCGCTGGCACGATTTAACACTGCCCCTTGGTATCGCGGACTCGAGGTGGATCAAATGAATGATGCCAGCGCTTTGTTACTTGGCACCCACGACTTTGCCGCTTTCTGTAAATTCCGCGAAGGTGCAACGACTATCCGCACACTTGAAACCTACAAATGGCGCCGTGACCGCGATGGGTATTTAGTCGGAGATGTGGTTGCCGACGCTTTCTGTTATTCAATGGTTCGAAATCTTGTCGGCGCGATTGTCTGCGTTGCAGATGGCCGAAAAGAATCAGATTGGATCTCAACTCTTCTTGAGAATAAAGAACGCGTCAGTGACTCATTGGTCTTTCCGGCGCGCGGTTTATCGCTCTATAAAGTGGATTATCCAGATGACGCAGAGCTGCTGGAACGTGCCGCTAAAACTGTTGCTCGTCGCGAAGAAGAGTCCAACTAATGGGCCATATTGATGTCAGCGCAGTTGAATACTCGCTATCTGATGGCCGCGTGCTTCTAAACGATGTTTCCTTCCGTGTTGGTGAAGGCGCCAAAGTTGCTCTGATCGGGCCAAATGGTTCAGGCAAGACAACGCTGATCCGCATGATTTGTGGAGATCTAAAACCGGATGAAGGGGCAATAGCAATTACAGGTGGTCTTGGCGTGATGCGCCAATTCATTGGTTCTGTTCGCGATGAATCAACTGTGCGCGATCTCTTGCTTTCGATTGCACCAAAACGTATCCGTGATGCCGCCGAAAAAATAATTAATACCGAAAAGGTAATGAACGAAAGTGGATCTGAAAAAGATCAGATGGCCTATGCCCAATCAGTAATTGATTGGGGCGATGCCGGGGGATACGACTTCGAATTAATCTGGGATGTCTGTTGCACAGAGATGTTGCATAAGACTTTTGAACAAGTTGCGGCACGTAAAGTAAATACTTTATCTGGGGGAGAACAGAAGAAACTCGTTCTTCGCGCCCTACTAGAAGGTCCTGAAGAAGTTTTACTTCTTGATGAGCCAGATAACTATTTGGATGTGCCCTCCAAGCGTTGGCTGGAAGAAGTAATTGGGGCCACCAAGAAGACAGTTCTCTTTGTCAGCCACGATCGCGAACTCTTAGAAAATACGGCAAATCGCATCGTTACTTTAGAACAAGGAATAAACGGAAATACCACTTGGGTACACGGCGGAAAGTTCTCGACTTGGCATGATGCCCGCAAGGCACGCAATGAACGCTTTGCTGAAATGTTATTGCGTTGGGAACAAGAGCATCAACGGTTAATTGATCTAGTAAAAACTTTGCAAGTGCAGGCCGCTATTTCTCCAGATATGGCAAGTAAATATCGCGCGATGCAGACTCGGCTACGTAAGTTTGAAGAAGTTGGTCCGCCTGAAGCGCCACCGATTGAACAAGATGTAAAAGTTGGTCTGCGCGGTGGGCGCACTGGCTTGCGCGCACTCACCTTCGAGAATTTATCGTTGGCCAATTTAACTGAGCCATTTAACTTTGAAGTTTTCTTCGGTGATCGCGTTGCAGTTCTTGGAAAGAATGGAACCGGCAAGTCGCACTTCTTGCGAATGATTTCGGGGGATGAAACTGTCAAATACTCGGGCACCTTCAAAGTTGGGGCGCGTGTAGAAATTGGATACTTTGCTCAGACCCACGCCCACCCTGAATTTGAAACGAAGACTCTGCTGGAAATTCTTTGGGAGATGTATTCGCTACAACTCGGCCCAGCTAAGGGCGTGCTGCGTAAGTATGAAATTGATAAATGCGCAGAACAGAAATTCTCTTCACTTTCAGGCGGACAACAAGCGCGCTTTCAAGTTTTATTGCTAGAACTATCCGGTTCAACACTTTTGTTACTTGATGAGCCAACAGATAATTTAGATTTAGCGAGCGCCGAAAGCTTAGAGAAAGCACTCGATCGCTATGAAGGCACTGTTTTATCGGTAACCCACGATCGCTGGTTTACTCGCGGATTCACTCGATTCTTGATTTTTGGTGCAAATGGCCAGGTTTATGAAAGCCCAGAACCAGTCTTTGACCATTGAGGCGATGGCGCCCGCGTGGAAATAGGCCATTTTGACCCGTTAGCGCATGAAAGGTAAAGTTCATCCCCTGCGCCTAAGGTGCCGAAAGCAAGTCCCTCAAGTTCTAACCAACTAGATCTAACGAAGAAGGTAATAAAGCATGCGTACATATAGTCCTAAGGCCGGAGATGCCGTCCGTAATTGGCACGTCATCGATGCACAAGATGTAGTTCTTGGCCGCCTTGCAACACATGCTGCAGTTCTTCTTCGCGGTAAGCACAAGGCAACTTTTGCTCCACACATGGACATGGGTGATTTCGTCGTAATCATCAACGCCGAAAAGATTTCTCTCTCCGGAAACAAAGCACTTTCAAAGTTTGAACACCGCCACTCTGGTTTCCCAGGTGGTCTTCGCTCAACTGTTTACGGTGAGCTAATTGAAAAGCACCCAACACGCGCTGTTGAAAAGGCGATCAAGGGAATGCTTCCAAAGAATCGTTTGGGACAGCAAGTTGCCTCAAAGCTAAAGGTTTACGCAGGTCCAGAGCATCCTCACGGCGCTCAATCACCAACACCATATGTATTCACCCAAGTTTCACAGATCGCAAAGTAAGGGACCTATAACAAATGTCAGATACAACTTATAACGAAGTTACAGAATTAGATGAGAACGAAGCTCCTACTTCTTACTCTTCATCTTCACCAGCACCTGCAACTAACCGCCCAGCAATCAAGGCACCTGGCGCAGGCACCGGTCGTCGTAAAGAAGCAGTTGCTCGCGTTCGCCTAGTACCTGGTACAGGTCGTTGGGTTGTTAACGGTAAGACACTTGAGAATTACTTCCCAAATAAAGTTCACCAACAATTAGTTTCAGAACCCTTCCGCACAGTTGCTGCTGAAAACCAATACGATGTTTTCGCACGTATCAACGGTGGCGGAGTATCTGGTCAAGCAGGCGCACTTCGTCTAGGTGTGGCACGTTCTCTTAACGAGATTGATGTTGAAGCACACCGTCCAGCGCTTAAGAAGGCTGGTTTCCTAAAGCGTGATGCACGTGTTATCGAGCGCAAGAAGTACGGCCTAAAGAAGGCCCGCAAGCGTTCGCAATACAGCAAGCGTTAATTTCGAAGGCCGCCCCAACGTGGCACTTTTTGGAACAGATGGAATACGTGGCTTAGCCAATCGTGATTTAACTGCTGAATTAGCACTTGATGTTGCCGTTGCTGCCGCACATATTCTTGTTGAAACCAATCCTGATAAATCACACCGTCCCAAGGCTGTTGTCGGCCAAGATTCACGCGCTTCCGGAGAATTTCTAGAAGCTGCCGTTGTTGCTGGTTTAACTAGTGCGGGCGTTGATGTTTATCGCGTTGGCGTTCTGCCAACTCCAGCAATTGCACATCTTGTTGCCGAATCTGGCGCTGATCTTGGCGTAATGATTTCAGCATCACACAACCCAGCTCCAGATAATGGAATTAAATTATTCTCACGCGGTGGCGGAAAGTTAGATGATGCAATCGAAGCGGCAATCGAAGCGCGTATCGGTGAACCATGGGAGCGCCCTACTGGCGGCGATGTGGGACGAGCCATCAATGATGACACCGCCGCAGAACGATATTTAAAGCATCTACTTTCATCGGTTACGACACCACTTAAAGGTTTAAAGATTGTTGTTGATTGTGCAAACGGAGCATCTTCAGTTGTCGCACCAGAGGCCTACCGCCGGGCTGGCGCCGAAGTTATTGCGATCTTTGATGCGCCAAATGGTTGGAATATTAATGACGACTGCGGCTCAACTCATTTACACCAGGTGCGCACAGCAGTTCTTCGTGAGGGTGCTGATTTCGGAATCGCACACGATGGAGACGCCGATCGCGTATTAGCCGTTGATGCCCAAGGCAATGAGGTTGATGGCGATGTAATCATGACAATTTTGGCGCGCGGGTTCAAGGCAAGCGGCGCGCTTAAATCAAACACAATCGTTGCAACCGTAATGAGCAACTTAGGATTCTTCCATGCCATGAAAGATGCTGGCATCACCGTAGAAACCACAGCAGTTGGCGATCGTTATGTATTAGAAAAGTTAATCGAAAAGGGCTTCTCATTGGGTGGGGAACAATCTGGCCATTTGATTATGCGCGAATTTGCGACAACTGGTGATGGAACTTTGACTGCGTTGGTGCTGGCACAAGAAGTTGTTAAATCAGGAAAGACTTTGCAAGAGTTGGCATCTGCAATGGTTCGCTTTCCCCAAGTACTTATAAATGTTAAGAACGTGGCAAAAGAAAAACTTGATAGTTCACAAGCAATTAAAGCGGCGGTTAAAGCAGCCGAGGCGAAACTTGGTGATCAAGGCCGCGTTTTATTGAGAGCATCTGGGACCGAACCGCTTGTCCGCGTGATGGTTGAGGCGCAGAGTGATAACCTAGCGAACGAAATCGCAAATGACCTGGTAAAGGTCGTCGAAGCAGAGCTGAGGTAAATAAAAGTGTGCGGAATTGTGGGTTACACCGGGCCACAGTCTGCAATTACTCCGCTCATCGAAGGTTTAAGACGTCTGGAATATCGCGGATACGATTCAGCCGGCATCGCACTTGGAACATCTGGCGCTTTATTTATTGAAAAGCGCGCCGGCAAGTTAGCTAATTTAGAAGGTGCACTACCTGCAAATATGCCGGTGGTTCATTCAGGAATTGGCCACACACGTTGGGCAACACATGGCGGACCAACTGATCGCAACGCACATCCGCACGTTGATAACGAAGGCAAGTTGGCCGTTATCCATAATGGAATTATTGAAAATTATGCAGAGTTAAAAGCCGAACTGCAATCACGTGGCCATTCTTTTGCATCCGATACCGATACTGAATCAGTTGCGCATTTACTTTCAGATTTACGCAAGGCGCACAACGGTGATCTAACCCAAGCCATGCGTGAAGCAGTTTCGCGTTTGCGCGGTTCATTTACGCTAGTTGCAGTCCATGCCGATGCACCTGAAACAATTGTTGGCGTTCGACGTAATTCACCACTTGTTGTGGGCTTAGGCGATGGCGAAAACTTTATGGCCTCCGATGTTGCCGCCTTTATCGATTACACCAAGCGCGCGGTTGAACTTGGCCAAGATGAAATTATTACGATGAACCCACAGGGGATCAGCATTATCGATTTAGCTGGTAAATCTGTAGCGCCGAAGGAATACACAATTACTTGGGATTCAGCTTCTGCGCAAAAAGGTGGCTACTCACACTTCATGCTTAAAGAAATTTTCGAGCAACCTAAGGCTGTTGCCGATACTTTGATTGGTCGACTATCCGATAACGGACAGATCGAGCTAGATGAATTACATATGTCTGAGGCCGAAATTAAAGCGCTCAAGAAGATTGTCGTTATTGCATGCGGCACCGCTTATCACGCAGGCATGATCGCTAAATATGTCATTGAAAAATGGGCGAAGATCTCGGTAGAAGTAGAAATTGCTAGCGAATATCGCTACCGCGATCCAATTATTGATTCGCAGACTTTGGTTATCGCAATATCTCAATCTGGTGAAACGATGGATACCTTGATGGCTATTCGCCACGCAAAGGCTGCCGGCGCACGAGTGCTTGCGATTTGTAACACCAACAGTTCAACAATTCCACGCGAATCCGATGCCGTTCTATATACACATGCTGGACCAGAAATTGCTGTTGCATCCACCAAGGCGCTGCTTACTCAGATCGTTGCCGTTGATTTAATTGGCCTGCACTTGGCCCAAGTACGTGGCGAGTTAAGCGATGCTCAAGTGCGCGATCTCTATAACGAAATGCTTGAACTTCCTGGCAAGATCGAACAAATTTTGGAAACTGTAGAACCGCTACGCGCGCTAACTCGTAGCTTTGCCAAGTCCGAGACTGTTTTGTTTATCGGTCGCAATATCGGTTATCCAGTTGTATTAGAAGGTGCGCTGAAGCTAAAAGAGTTGGCCTATATCCACGCTGAAGGATTTGCTGGGGGCGAGCTCAAGCACGGATCAATTGCCTTAATCGATGAAGCAAAGGGCACACCAGTTATTGCAATATTGCCATCTGGCAGCGATCACTCACTTGATGAAAAAATGTTGAGCAATATCCAAGAGGTTAAAGCACGTGGTGCGCGCGTAATTGTTATTGCCCACGAAGGAGCCGATGTCGTCGGCGCCGATCACATCATTCGTATTCCAGCATGTGCACCACTTTTTCAACCAATTTTGGCAACAGTTCCGCTGCAAGTCTTTGCATATGAAATGGCGATTGCTCGTGGCAATGATGTTGATCAGCCGCGCAATTTAGCTAAATCAGTTACGGTCGAATAAAGATGATCGCAGTACTCGACACCCGCCGCGCGCAGATGGTCAGAGCTTTTCGTTGGTCAGCCGCTTTATTTACTGGCTTTCTTCTCATAACACACCAAGTTCTTATTAACGGTCCACTAATCGAAATCGATAAGTGGATCCATAACTTACAGCGCCCTGAATTTCGTGGCGTCAGCGGATTTATTATTCGTCGCTTAGATGATTTGGGGCTACGCGGTGTTACGGCAACTGCGTTATTACTTGCCGCATTTTATATTGCGCGTAGATTTAAAACTTGGCGCCCGCTAAATTTGGCGATCCTCTCGGTTATCTCACTAAATATAGTCGTTGGTTTCTTTAAATTTTGGCTTGGTCGCACTAAACCAAAAGTAGGAATTGATCTGCTGCACTTCGGTGGAATGTCCTACCCAAGTGGCCACGCATCTAACGCCCTTTTAACTTGGGGAGTCCTTGCTTATTTGATTTATCGATATGCACACGTTGATCGATATCGTGGTCGATTAGCTAGCGCAGGTGTTGCCGCAATTAGTTTGACGGTCTGCACAGTTTCGCTGATACGCGATACGCATTGGTTCTCAGATTTATTGGGCGGTCTATTTATTGGCGCCGCCTTATTGGTCTTGATTATCGCTATTGATCGCTATTGGCCATCTAATAGCCAACTCTCTTAACCTCAATTACACTAAAGCCCATGATTGATGGAATCGGTATTGATGTCGTTGATATCGCGCGCTTTGCCGAATCCCTCGAACGAACCCCAGCTTTGCGTGAGAAATTATTTACTCCGGCTGAATCTTTAAAACCAATTGCTTCACTTGCGGCGCGCTTTGCTGCAAAAGAGGCTTTGGCTAAAGCACTTAACGCGGGCCGCGGGCTTAATTGGCATGAGGCTGAAGTAATTAACCATGAAAGTGGCAAGCCAGATTTTCTCTTTCGCGGTGAAATCGCCGAGTTAATAGATGGTGCAACTGTGCATTTATCACTTTCACACGATGCCGGAATCGCATCTGCCATGGTTGTGATTGAGAGATGACAAATCGCGCAGAAGTAGTTATTAATTTATCTGCAATCAAGTCAAATGTGGCAACTCTTAAGGCAAAGGCCGGCGTTGATCTAATGGCAGTTGTTAAAGCCGATGCTTACGGTCATGGCCTTGTTCCAGTTGCAAAGGCGGCACTCGATGGTGGCGCAACTTGGTTAGGTGTTGCACTGCTTGAGGAGGCAATTGCACTTCGCGCTGCCGGAATTACTGCGCCAATTCTGGCTTGGTTAGTTCCATCTGGTTCTGATTTTCAGAGCGCCGTCGATAAAGACATCGATCTTGCTGTTTCATCAATTAAAGCACTAGATGAGATCAGAGCACTTAAAGGTGCCAAGCGCCCGCGTATTCATCTAGAAGTAGATACCGGAATGACTCGCGGTGGTTTTCTATCTGAATGCTGCGAGATAGATATCAATCACTTGCAGGGCGTTGAGATAGTTGGAATCTTTTCTCACTTTGCGCGCGCCGATGAACCAGGGCAAGCTCAGAATTTAGAACAATTAAATCGCTTTAAGAAGATGGTGGCTAACTTAGATTCTTTAGGATTTACCAACTTAATCCGCCACCTTTCTAATTCGGCGGCCACCCTTGTGGATCACACATCAGCTTTTGACATGGTGCGCACCGGAATTGCCATGTATGGCTTAACTCCAGATTTAAACCATTTAGGAACTTCGCAATCATTGGGGCTAAAACCCGCAATGACTTTGCGGGCCAAATTACATTTGGTAAAAGCTGTGCCAGCGGGTTCACCTGTTGGTTATGGTGCAACTGAAAAAACAAAATCTGAGACAAAACTTGGCATAGTTGCTATGGGATATGCCGACGGAATTCCTCGCATCGCTAAAGGTGCGGGCATATTCTTTAACGGCAAACGCGCACCAATTATTGGCCGCGTATCAATGGATCAATTTGTCGTGAATTTAGGTGCGCAATCTTCTGCGCAAACAGGGGATTGGGTAACTATTTTTGGTCCAGGAGATGCGGGTGAATACACAGCAGATGATTGGGGTGGCGCATCTGGTTCAATTAACTACGAGATTGTCACGCGAATTGGGCCGCGTGTGCCTAGAATCTACGAATTATGAGCGAGGCGATGTTGCACGCAAAAGGGGTAAGCATCTCCTTCGGCGGTCTCAAGGCACTTCATGATGTTCATTTAGAACTGCGCCCCAATGAAGTAGTTGGCGTTATCGGTCCAAATGGCGCTGGCAAGACAACTCTCTTTAACGCTATTTGCGGATTAGTAACTCCAGATTCTGGAACTTTTGAATTTGGCGGCAAGAAACGCAATTGGCCGCGTACAGATGAATTAGTAGATCTCGGAATCTCTCGCACCCTGCAAGGCGTTGGGCTATTTCCCGAGTTAACTGTTTTGGAAAATGTAATGGTTGGCGCGCAGAAGTTAGCTAAGACCGGTTTGATTTCAGCAGCCCTTGGAACCAATAAACACGAAGAGGAAGTATTGCGCGATAAAGCGATGCGCGCACTAGATCGTGTTTACGCCGGAACACTTGCCAATCGCCGAGCAGATACTTTGGCCTACCCAGATACCAAGCGAGTTGCGATTGCTCGCGCACTCGTCTCTGAACCCAAGATCTTGATGTTAGATGAACCTGCAGGTGGCCTTGGTCCGCAAGATATTGAATGGATGAATAATCTAATCCGTAACCTAACCGCAAACATGTCGATCTTAATTGTTGAGCACCATATGGATGTCGTTATGAGCGTTTGCGATCGACTTTATGTTTTGAACTTTGGTGAAGTAATCTCTAGCGGAGATGCCGAAAAAGTTCGTCGTGATCCAGCAGTAATCGCCGCATACCTCGGAACCGGGGTCGCGTAATGTTAAGAATTGATAATTTAACTGTTGATCATGGCGCGATCCGCGCACTGCATGGCGTCAGCTTTAACGTTGAAAAAGGCCAACTCGCTGCCGTTATTGGAGCCAATGGTGCTGGAAAAACTACTTTATTGCGCACTTTATCTGGGCTAAATAAAGCCAGCGAAGGACAGGCGCATTGGAATGATCACAACATTTTGCACTCAAAGCCAGAAAAGCTAGTTCGCCATGGCATTACACATGTCTGTGAAGGTAAGTCAGTTATCCCTGAATTAACTGTTTCGGAGAATTTAGAACTTGGTTCTCTTTGGCGCCGCAATCGCAGCGAATCTGCGCAGTCAAAGAGAGAAGTCCTTGAACTTTTCCCTCGACTGGGTGAGCGATTATCACAACGCGCTGATTCTTTATCGGGTGGTGAACGACAGATGTTGGCGCTCGGGCGATCAATTATGTCTAAACCAGAACTACTTTTATTGGATGAGCCATCACTTGGATTAGCACCACTTGTTATCGAACAAATTTTTCAAGCGATCCGTGACTTAACAACTGCCAAAGGGTTAACCGTGATCTTGGTTGAGCAGAATGCTATGGGCGCGCTAAAGATTGCAGATGTCGGAATAGTTTTAAATCTTGGATCAATTGCAGCCTCCGGAAGTGCAGCTGCACTCAAAGACGACCCAGCAGTGCGCGCTGCTTACTTGGGATTCTGATCATGTTTGAATTAATAAATACGCTACTAATCGGCATCACCGCCGGCTCTATTTATTCATTAATGGCGATCTCAATTGTCTTGGTCTGGCGCAGTACGCGTGTGGTCAACTTTGCCGCCGGCGGATTGGCACTGGCATCTTCTTTTGTTGGCGCTGCGATTTTAGAGAAGACAGGTTCATTCTGGATCGCTCTGCCACTTGCAATGGTGGCAGGCGCGATATTTTCCGCGTTTATCGAATACTTCTTCCTGCGTCCGCTACTTAAGCGATCAGGTGATCAAGGCGCAGAAATATTCTTACCGATAATTGCAACCCTAGGTCTGCTTGGCATAATTAAAACAATCCTTAACTACATCTACGGTGATCGAATCGGAGCGCTGCCACCTCCGCTGCCAGATAAAGGATTTGTTGTCTCTGGCGAAAGTATCGCCTTATCTCCGATGCGGTTGCTGATCCTAGGAATAGTCCTTTTATTGATGATTTCGCTAACTTTAATTTTCCAACGCACCAACCTTGGTTTGTCACTTCGCGCGTCATCCTTCGCGCCTGAGATTTCTCGGCTGGCAGGTATTCGGGTTGATTTCATTCGTACGGTGGGTTGGGCAATCTCGGGAGCCGCAGGTGCAACAGCTGGAATCCTGCAGACCACAAATGGTTCCGGCTCGGTATCACCTGAATCATTTGAATTTAGTTTGTTACTTGTATTTGGTTTCGTCGCGGCAGTAATAGGTGGCATTGAAAGTTTGGTTGGTGCAGTCCTTGGTGGCCTAACACTTGGAATTATTCTCGCGATAATCCTTATGTATGTCGGCGGATCACTTGTCTTCATCGCGGCTTTCTTAATTTTGATTTTAGTTTTGTTATTGAGACCGCAGGGAATTATCGGAGCGAAAGGTGGGCGTCGTGCATAAACGCCACGTCACCAATAAGCACCGCTTTATCGGTTTTGTCCTGATCGGATTATTGGTTTATATCCTAAGCAACACAGTTGACGAATGGAAATCTTTCCAAGGCGCAACGATCGCTGTCTATGTTGTTGCAATTGCATCTATAATTTTATTAACAGGTTATTCAGGTCAAATTTCACTTGGTCATGGCGCGCTATTAGCAATTGGCGCATACACCGCAGCGCTCACGCAAATTTATCTGCACCTGCCAGTTTGGATTTGTTTTGTAGCCGCCGTTTTGGTTACCTCGTTATTTGGAGCACTACTTGGATCGGCCGCCGCAAGGCTTTCTGGACCATATCTAGCTGGAACAACTCTGGCACTTGCCGTTGGATTGCCTTCGATTGCAAATCAATTTTCATTCTTAGGCGGCGAACAAGGAATTTCATTTGATGCGGGTTGGCCGCCACTTTCATTTGGGGAAGCGTTCACTCAATACAAATGGTTCTTCTGGATTACCTCACTCGCTGCGCTAATAATGATGTGGTGGATCCAAAATCTATTGCGCTCTCGTTATGGCCGAACCTGGCGCGCAGTTAAGACCAATGAAGTTGCCGCAGAATTGGCTGGTATCCATCTGGCCCGATCTAAGGTCCTGGCCTTCACCGTCAGCGCCGGGATCGCTGGAATGGCCGGGGCCCTGCTGGCTGCGACCATAAATAACGTCTCTCCGAGCGCTTTCCCGCTTGCGCTCTCATTTTCATTGGCTACTGGAGCCGTCCTATCTGGCGTAAACACCCTCGGAGGCGTCATGATTGGGGCAGTAGCACTGGTTGCGATCCCCGAAATCGCCTCATTGGTCGCAGACCGATGGAGCGGCTCCGAATCCGTGGCCTCGTTATTGCCTGACTTCATTGTCAGCGCACTCTTAATTTTGACGGTCTTCTTGGCGCCGAAAGGTCCGATCGAAAAGTTTTGGTCGCGTCATGTTAAGTAAGCGTTAACCTGCTCGTAAGATAACGCTCACTAAGCAGTACAGATCTACCCCGCTATACCCCTCGATGGAAGGAAAAATATGATCAGAACGACTCGTCGGAAGTTTCTCGTAGCTTCCGCGGTGATGGCTGCAACTGCGCTCTCACTCTCTGTTATGCCGGCACAAGCATTCTCGCCGCGTTCAGAAGTAGGCGTGACTTCAACCGCAATCAAACTCGGCATTACCTTGCCAATGAAAGGCTCAGCCAGTTACGGATACAACCAACTCCCTGGAGCGATGAAGGCATATTTTGATTATGTCAACGCAAACGGTGGAGTAAATGGCCGCAAGATTAGCCTCGTTGTAAAAGATGACGGTTACCTTCCAAAGCAGGCAATTCAAAATACTCAAGATTTAATTGGTAAAGATAAGGTCATGGCAGTTATCGGAGCACTTGGAACAGCGAATAATAAGGCTGTTGCATCTGCGGTAAACCTTGGCCGTCGCGGAATCCCAAGCCTCTTCATTAACACTGGCTTCAGCGGATTCAATGATCGCAAAGCATTCCCAACTTCATCAACACTCTTGCCTTCATACATCATGGAAGCAAAGATGATGAGTAAGTATGTAAAAGAAACTTACCCAGGCAAGAAAACTTGCATGTTGTATCAGGATGATGACTTTGGCGATGACGCACTAGTCGGCTTCGACAAGACACACGGTGACCTCGACTTCGCAGTCAAGGTTGCATACCCATCACTTTCACAAGGTGTAGCTGGCGTTCCAGATTCATGGATCACTAAGTTCAAAGCTGGCGGCTGCGAAGTGCAGATCGTCTTCGGTGTTGCAAGTGCAACCTTGTACACAGTCTTGGCTGCGGTTAAAGCACAGTATGCACCTAAGTGGATCCTTGGTTCAGTTGGTGCCGATATCGGTTCAATTAATCCAGCCACCGTTCCTTACATCATTGGCTCAACTTCGATGTCATTTATGCCATCCGTCGTAGATCCAAAGGATGCGTACGTTACTCAATTCAAGGAAATTAATACCAAGTACAACGTTGGCGCAAAGTTCAATAGCTGGGCGCTCATCGGTATGAACACAGCATTCATCGCAGTGCAAGCGCTAAAGGCAGCTGGTAAGAACCCAACTCGCAAATCGCTCCTTGCCGCAATCGATGCCAGTGGTTCTACTTTCCCTAACGCAGCACTTGTTCCTTTGAATTATTCAAAGACAAGCAACGTTGGTCTAAACGGATACTGGTTCGGTACTTTCAATAAGACTGGCGACCTAGTTCCAAATGACACCTTCACCTACACCGTGTACACAACTGATTCAGGTACCGGCCCGGTTGAAAAATCAAGCTATTCACGTCCTGCAATGCCAGCGAAGGGATTGCCAAACTAATGAGAACTACATCGTTTAAATCACGCGCATTTGCGCTAGTTTCAACAACTGCGTTGCTTGCAACGCTCGTAGTCGCTGCTCCAGCAAACGCTGCAGCAACCGGCCCAACTTGTGATGGAAAAACTCCAGTACAAACCTGTACCGGAACCACATCAGATGGTGCCGCGTACAAGATGGCTGTACCTGCCACATTCAATGGCACTGTCACAGTTTGGTCACACGGCTTCGGTGGAAACACAACGATTCCGGGTTACTTTGCAGTCGATTCATCTGCACAAATCGCACCAAACATTGGTGGATCTAACGGCGGAAATGCTGAAATCGTTAAATACCTAACCGATAAAGGCGTTGCCGTAATCGGTTCAGGATTTAGCACTCAGGGCTGGAACCTCGATGAGGCTGTAAAGGCAAATGCTGAACTAATTGGCATCTTTAAGGCTAAGTTCACAACTACCACAAAGGTTGTGGCATGGGGTTACTCAATGGGCGGCGGAATTACACAAGCCTTCGCCGAGCAAAAGCCAGAGCTAATTTCATCTGCTGCGGTAATCAATCCAGTTGATGCTTGGGGCTCACAAAGTAAGTATTTCATCGATCTACTTTGGTTGATGAAGACTTGGTTTGATCCAACAATTAAGTTATCTGGTTATGCCCCGGGTGCTGGCGGAGATATGCAGATGTTGCAAGATCTCGGCAAGTACACAGCAATATTGACAGCGCTTAAGGCTGGCGTTGCAACAGGTGCTTGGCCAACAACATCTAGTGCATCTGCTAAAGAGCTACAAGCCAATGGAATTCCATCACGCAGCGCACTTTTGATGATCGGTCGCTTAGCCGGCATCAGCGCACAGAGCTCATCATTTGACGGGCTCGTCGGTCCTCCAGGAGCAGCCGCTACTGCATGGCCACTTGCTTATGCACCAGCTCTCGCAACTCTTGAAAATATCGCAGGCGTTTTGGGTTACTCCCTACTTGGCGCTCGCGATATGCAAGCCAAGATGGGCGGAACCTCCTTTGATAATCAGACAACTGATTACTCAAAGCAGCTCAGCGATGAAGATCGTTCGGTCCATAACGCAGGTCTAAGTGGAAATAGTGCAATCGCTGGAATGCTTAAAACGCTTAATCCGCTAAATCCAGATGCACCACGCATCAAAGGCGACGCTGCAGCAATTGCAAAGTCTGCTTCAACTATGTATGAGAACACTGGCAAGATAAAGGTGCCAACAGTGATGATGATTGGTCAACACGATCCAGTAGAACCTGCCGGAATCGTTCAGCGAATTTCTGATCTGTATGAAGCAGATTTCGCTGCGGCCAAGAAGGCTGCACTCAAAGCCGGAAAATCTGCACCTGCACGCAATCTGCAAGTTCTTTGGAGCGTAACGCCTAAGACTTGGTCAAAGTTCGATGCCGCTGGTAGCCCAATATCAATTGCGGGTACTCCAGGTACTGGACATACCAACTTCACGATGGCTCAATACAAGTTGGTTATCGACACTGCGATATCTGCAGCCGATAACGGATACTTGCCTTGGACAGGTGCGCAGTTATCGAAGGTTTACAAGGCCAAAGGTCTTGTAATCGATCGAGATACTGCTTACCCATGGATGAAGTACTACAACAAGTAATCTTTAAGTTGTAGAAAAGATCCTACGAGACAGGGGTCGCGCGAGCGCGCGACCCCTGTCTCTTTTTCGCTAGTACCCTTGACCATTATGAAGATCGCATCAGCGCAGGAGATGTTTGATCTCGGCAAGAAAATTGGTGCCCAACTTCGTGCCGGTGACCTGATTCTTCTTAACGGCCCACTTGGTGCCGGCAAAACAGTTTTGGTACAAGGAATTGGCGCCGCTCTTGGTTTTAGCGATATCACTTCACCCACCTTTGTTATCTCTCGCACCCACAATGGCGCACTCCCGTTGATTCACGTTGATGTCTATCGATTACTTGAAAGTGGCAACCAGGCGGCTTACTTAGATGATTTAGATCTTGATTCTGCTCGCGAAAGCGCTGTCACGGTTATCGAATGGGGTGGCGCTGAATCTGCTCGGCTATCGGATGAGCGTTTAGAAATAGAGATTGATCGCACTGATGATGAAAGAGTTGTAACCGTTGCCACCATCGGACCACGTTGGTCGGGCTTTAAGTTATGACTATTTCTCTAGCAATTGATACCTCAACTTCTCGCACGATTGTTGCGATTATTGATGAAGGCAAAGTTCTGTTTGAAAGTTTTCATGAAGGCGCCACCGAACATGGCTTTGCAATCACTGAACTAGTTACCAAAGCTTTAGCCGTTTGTCCTCAACCAGAGCAGGTTGTTGTTGGTATGGGGCCAGGACCATTTACCGGACTTCGCGTCGGAATAACTTTTGCGCGAAGCTTTGCAATGGCTCGCGATATCCCAGTGATCGGAATCTGTTCCCTGGATGCAATTGCTGTCGAAAAAAGTGAATACACAGTTGCCGTAGATGCCCGTCGTAAAGAGATTTATTGGGCTAGCTATAAAGATGGCGTTCGTGTGGCTGGCCCATCAGTAAATAAACCAGCCGAAGTTGTTGCTTTTATCTTTGATGTTTATCCAGATATGCAAAAGTTGGTCGCACTAAGTCATTCACAGAATGAAACTGAACCTATGTACTTGCGTCGCCCTGATGCGGTGCCAACTGCGGAGCGCGCATGATTAATTACCGTGAAGCAATTTCACTTGACTTGCCAGTTCTGGTTTCGATGGAGCGCGTACTTTTTGCGGATGCGCCTTGGTCGATGGGGCAATTCAAAGAAGAATTTAAAGGAGTGCCTAAGACTCGCTACTTTATGGTGGCAACAGATGAGCAAGATCAGATCGTTGGATATGCCGCGGTATTAGTTGTTGCACCGGGAGTTGAAGCCGATGTCTTGACTGTGGCAGTTCTGCCAGATTTCACCCGCCAAGGTATTGCTAGCCAATTTATGGGCGAATTAGAAGCTTGGTCATCTGAAAAAGGCGCTCCGGCCATGATGCTAGAAGTAGGCGTTAATAATGCAAGTGCTATCGCTTTATATGAGAAGTTGGGTTATCAAAACATTTCAACCCGCAAGGGTTATTACGGCCCCGGCCTTGATGCGCTCGTTATGCGTAAGGAGCTAGGTGTATGAACCAACCAATTGTTTTAGGAATCGAAACCTCTTGTGATGAAACCGCAATTGGAATTGTTCGTGGCCGCACCTTATTGGCAAATGTCATCGCATCTAGCGTTGAAGAACATGCGCGCTTTGGGGGAGTTGTTCCTGAAATTGCCAGCCGCGCACATTTAGAAGCGATGCTGCCGAGTATTGAAAAAGCAGTCCGCAATGCCCAGATTTCACTGAGTGATATCGATGCCGTTGCAGTTACTGCAGGCCCTGGTTTAGTAGGCGCACTTCTTGTTGGTGTTGCATCAGCCAGTGGTTTGGCAATTGGTTTAGGCAAACCTTTATACGGTGTTAATCATTTGGCCGCACATATCTCTGTCGACTATTTAACTCACGATCAACCAACTGATCCAACCATTGCGCTGCTAGTTAGCGGTGGACACTCATCGCTGTTACAAGTAGATGACATCACCTCAAAAATTACCAAACTTGGTGCAACGATGGATGATGCCGCCGGTGAGGCTTTCGATAAAATTTCCCGCGTGATGGGACTTGGGTTTCCCGGCGGTCCGGCAATTGATCGCACCGCACAAAGTGGATCCGCGAGCGCAATTGATTTTCCACGCGGCTTAACAACTAGCAATGATTGGGCAACGCGTCCCTATGATTTTTCATTCTCAGGTCTCAAGACAGCCGTCGCGCGATATTTAGAAAGTACACCTGATTACAAAAAGGGGGACGTCGCAGCATCCTTCCAAGAATCAATCGTTGACGTTTTGCTTTTGAAATCATTGGCGGCATGTAAAGCAACAGGCATTGATTCACTTGTTATTGCAGGTGGCGTTGCCGCTAATTCTCGCCTGCGCGCGGTGGCCGAAGAACGCTGCGCCAAGGCTGGCATTCGCCTGCGCATTCCAAGTCCAGCTCTTTGCACCGATAACGGGGCGATGGTGGCCGCCCTTGGCTCACTGATGGTTGCCGCTGGTCGTGGACCCGGCCCGCAAGCCTTTGACGCTGAATCAGCCCTCCAAGTTGAGCGAGTTGCCCTCTAGAACTAGAGTTAGCACTCTAAGCCCCACACTGCTAATTAAAGGAGCATCACCATGGCAGTTGCCATTAAGCCACTCGAAGATCGCATCGTCGTTAAGGCATCAGAGGCCGAGACAACAACAGCTTCAGGACTTGTTATCCCTGACACTGCAAAAGAGAAGCCACAGGAAGGCACAGTTGTTGCCGTAGGACCTGGTCGCTTTGATGATGGAGTTCGCGTTCCTATGGATGTAAAGGTCGGAGACGTTGTTCTCTACAGCAAGTACGGCGGAACTGAAGTTAAGTACAACAATGAGGAGTACCTCGTACTTTCAGCCCGTGACATTCTCGCTGTAATCGAGAAGTAATAATGGGAAAAATTCTTGAATTCGACGAGAAAGCTCGTCGCGCAATGGAGCGTGGAGTAAATATCCTCGCTGACACAGTAAAGGTAACGCTCGGCCCTAAGGGTCGTAACGTTGTTATCTCCAAATCATTTGGCGCACCAACGA
Source organism: Actinomycetota bacterium (assembly GCA_009698815.1). Taxonomy (GTDB): domain Bacteria; phylum Actinomycetota; class Actinomycetes; order Nanopelagicales; family Nanopelagicaceae; genus Planktophila. The sequence continues at coordinate 20,243 of WLPJ01000002.1, forward strand.
TTACAAACGATGGCGTGACAATTGCTAAGGAAATCGAACTTTCAGACCCAGCCGAAAATATGGGCGCACAGCTCGTAAAGGAAGTTGCGACAAAGACCAACGATGTTGCCGGTGACGGAACAACAACTGCAACCGTTCTTGCCCAAGCTATGGTTAAAGAGGGCTTACGCAACCTAGCCGCTGGCGCACAGCCAATGGATCTAAAGCTGGGAATTGAAGCAGCGGTTGCCGCTGTTTCTGCACGTTTGGCCGAGAATGCAACTGTCGTAAAAGACAAAGCACAGATCGCAGACGTTGCAACTATTTCGGCCCAGGATCGCGCTATCGGTGAGCTAATTGCTGAAGCGATGGACAAGGTCGGCAAAGATGGCGTAATCACCGTTGAAGAAGCATCAACCACAGCCCTCGAACTTGAGTTCACTGAAGGTATGCAATTCGATAAGGGTTACATCTCTCCATACTTCGTAACCGATCAAGATCGTATGGAAGCTATTCTGGAAGATGCTTTCGTACTTATCTCAGGCAGCAAGATCTCTGCGCTCGCAGAGTTATTGCCTGTTCTTGAGAAGGTTGCCCAAGCCAATAAGCCACTTTTGATCATCGCTGAAGATGTTGATGGCGAAGCGCTTTCAACTCTGGTTGTAAACCGCATGCGCGGAGTATTTACATCCGCTGCCGTTAAGGCACCTGGCTTTGGTGATCGTCGCAAGGCAATGTTGCAAGACATCGCAATCTTGACCGGCGGAACAGTTATCTCTGCAGAAGTTGGTATGAAGCTTGATCAAGTAAATATCGAAGATCTTGGTAAAGCCCGTCGCATCGTTATCACTAAGGATGCAACCACCATCGTTGATGGCGCAGGCGATAAGGCAACAGTTGCTGCCCGTGTCTCTGAAATCCGCAACGAGATTGCAAACACTGACTCTGACTGGGATCGCGAAAAGCTACAAGAGCGCGTTGCAAAACTCGCTGGTGGCGTTTGCGTAATCAAGGTTGGCGCACATACCGAAGTTGAACTTAAAGAGAAGAAGCACCGTCTAGAGGATGCTATCTCTGCAACTCGCGCAGCCGTTGAAGAAGGAATCGTTATCGGTGGAGGCGCAGCACTTGTGCACGCAGCCGATTCACTTGAAGGCGATCTCGGATTCACTGGCGATAAGGCTGTTGGCGTTCGCCTAGTTCGCAAAGCCTGCGATGAACCACTTCGTTGGATTGCAGAAAATGCTGGCCTAGAAGGCTACGTAGTTGTAGCAAAGGTGCGCGCTCTGAAATCTCATGAAGGTTTCAATGCCGCAACTGATGTTTACGGCGATCTTGCAAAAGATGGCGTAATCGATCCAGTGAAGGTAACTCGTTCAGCCCTTGCAAATGCAGCATCAATTGCCGCGATGTTTATTACAACTGAAGCAGTTGTATACGAGCGTCCTGCAGATGAAGTTGCCGATGCTGCCGGCGGACATGGACATTCACATGGTCCTGGTGGGCACCACTAAGTAGAAGTAAAAAATCCCCCGCAGACCAATTGGTTTGCGGGGGATTTTCTTTTTTAAAGTTATGAAGCTTCGTAAATCTCTGGAACGTCCTTATTAAGAATTAGTGCGCGGTCATCTTCTGATAGACCGCCCCAGATTCCGTATGGCTCGGCAAGAGCGAGAGCTTGTGCGCGACAAGCAGCAATAACTGGACATGATGCACAGACAGCCTTCGCGGCATTCTCGCGATTGCGGCGACGTGGTCCACGCTCCCCATCTGGATGAAAGAACATTTCCGCAGGCAAGTCGCGACAAGCACCCTCGTACTGCCATTCCCAATGATCTGCTATTGGAAGCGGAAGTCGTGACTGGTCGGCCATTTTGTTCTCCTTGCCTGAGTAGGCCTTAACCATACAACCGCGCCACAGGTTGTTCAAGTATCTATCGCGCCAAAGCCTGTTCGTTTGATCACGCCTCGAGCGTGTTTCAAGTGGTGGGAAGTGCCAATAAGCGCGAACATTAGGCCATGGAAGAGCTCCTCACGGTTTCGGCAACCGCACGCCGCATAGGGGTGGCACCCGCCACCCTGCGGACCTGGGACCGGCGATATGGGCTTGGACCTTCTAGCCACGAATCTGGCGAACATCGCAGGTACTGCGCAAGTGATTTAGCAAAGTTGATGTTGATGCGACGCCTGATCACCGCCGGTATGACTACTGCAGATGCTGCGGTCGAAGCGCTCGCGCATAAAGGCGAAGTAGAAGTAGAAAAAATTCTTAAGCACTTTGAGATCCGCAGTGATGTCGTCGATGCCGTGGTAAAGGCGGCGCAATCACTTGATCGAAATTTTGTAGTAGCAATACTGCGTAAAGATATTGATAAATATGGCGTTATTGATAGTTGGCACGAAGTAATTGTTCCGGTGCTAATTATCATCGGTGACATATGGGCAAAAACTGGAGAAGGAATTGAAGTAGAACACTTACTTTCTGAAACCATTGCTGGACTAATGCGCGATCTCTCACTTAGCATTAAGAAACCAATCAATGGCCGCCCAGTCCTGTTGGCATCCGTTGGCGAAGAACTTCATTGCTTGGCCCTTCACGCACTTCATGCCGCTTTGGCTGAAGAAAATATTGAGTGCTATTTCTTGGGCGCCCGCACACCAATCGAGGCGCTAACCTCGATGGTTTCGCGGAGCGCGCCGCCTGCGGTATTTCTCTGGGCACAGCTCTCCAAGAATGGGGATCCAAAATACTTCCGTGATATTCCTTCCATAAGACCTGCACCTCGTTTTATCTTGGGTGGCCCGGGCTGGGACCGTGAAGAATGTGTTGAAGTGGCCTATGTTGATGATTTGACGCTGGCTTGTCAGGAAATTAAGCAGGCAATCGGGGCTTAATTCTCAAGTTAGACTAGGGCGCTCAACCACAGTACGGAGGGCCCATGAGCAGCGATAACGACAAAGTCGCGATGCTTGGGCTGACTTACGATGATGTGCTCTTATTGCCAGATGCATCAGAAGTCGTTCCCAGCGAAGTAAATACCGCAACCTGGTTGACTCGAAATATTTCAATCGCTGTTCCAGTTATCTCATCGGCGATGGATACCGTCACAGAATCCACGATGGCAATCGCTATGGCTAAGGCCGGCGGCATCGGAATCATTCACCGCAACTTGGCGATTGAAGAACAAGTTACTCACGTTAAGTTGGTCAAGAACGTGGGCTTGGCCGGAGCCGCAGTCGGTGTTGGCGATGATGGCTTTGCACGTGCCCAAGCTTTGATTGAAGCCGGCGTAGATGTTGTAGTTGTTGATACTGCGCACGGTCACCACCGCGCAGTATTAGATGCCATTGAAAGAATTAAAAAGTTCTCAGCAACTATTGAAATTATTGGCGGCAACGTGGCAACTCGTGCAGGTGCGCAGGCGTTAATTAACGCAGGTGCGGATGCTGTAAAAGTTGGCGTTGGTCCAGGATCGATTTGTACAACCCGTGTTGTTGCAGGTGTTGGTGTTCCACAAATTACCGCAATTATGGAAGCTGCTAAAGCATGTAACAAAGCAGGCATTCCGCTAATCGCTGATGGCGGACTTCAGTATTCAGGTGACATCGTTAAGGCAATTGTTGCTGGTGCAAATTCAGTAATGCTTGGTTCGTTGCTCGCAGGTTGTGAAGAATCTCCAGGACAACTTGTTGAAATCGATGGCCGCAAATACAAGGCATACCGCGGCATGGGCTCACTTGGTGCGATGCAATCTCGCGGAGAACAAAAGTCTTATTCCAAAGATCGTTATATGCAAGATGATGTTTTATCTGAAGATAAACTTGTCCCAGAAGGTATTGAAGGCAGAGTTGAATATCGCGGCCCAGTTGCCGAAGTTGTACACCAACTCGTTGGCGGATTACGCAGCGGAATGGGATATGCGGGCGCACCTGATATCGAAACTCTGCGCCGCGAAGGTCGTTTGATTCAAATTACCGCAGCAGGGCTACAAGAAAGCCATCCTCACGATGTGCTTCATGTAGCCGATGCTCCTAATTACACTCAGAAAAACTAAGGAGGACGCGCATGGATATCGAGATCGCACCAGGAAAGCGCGCCCGTCAGGCATATTCATTTGACGATATTGCAATCGTTCCTAGCCGTCGTACTCGCAACCCGGAAGATGTTTCAACTGCCTGGCAGATCGATGCTTATAAATTTGATATTCCAATGATGGCAGCGCCGATGGATTCAGTTGTCTCACCTGAAACAGCAATTGCAATCGGCAAACTTGGCGGACTAGGTGTTCTAAACCTGGAAGGTTTGTGGACACGCTATGAGGATCCACGAATTCCCCTTGGTGAAATTGCATCCATGCCAGATAAGCACGCTACCCGCCGTATGCAAGAAATCTACAGCGCGCCGATTCGCCCAGAATTGATCAAAGAACGCATCAAGACAATCCGTGATTCAGGTGTGACTGTTGCCGCTTCCCTTTCCCCACAACGTACTGCCGAACTTCACAAAGCCGTTATCGATGCCGGAGTAGATATCTTTGTTATTCGCGGCACTACCGTTTCAGCAGAACATGTCGGCAACGATGATTCTGCACTTAACTTAAAGAAATTTATCTACGAATTAGATGTTCCTGTAATTGTTGGCGGCGTTGCTACTTCAACTGGCGCACTTCACTTAATGCGCGCAGGTGCTGCCGGAGTTCTTGTTGGTTTTGGTGGAGGAGCTGCGCACACAACTCGCAAAGTTTTAGGAATCGAAGTTCCAATGGCATCAGCTGTTGCTGAAGTTGCCGCGGCTCGTCGCGAATATTTAGACGAATCAGGTGGCCGTTATGTTCACGTTATTGCAGATGGTTCAGTCGGTCGCTCTGGTGATATCGCCAAAGCAATTGCAGTCGGTGCAGATGCTGTGATGATGGGATCTCCACTTGCTAAGGCAACCGAAGCTCCAGGACTTGGTTGGCACTGGGGATCAGAGGCCCACCATCAAGAGTTGCCACGCGGTGAACGCGTAAATGTTGGCACCATTGGATCCATTGAAGAAATTCTGATGGGCCCATCACACACCTCTGATGGATCTATGAACTTATTTGGCGCACTGCGTCGCGCGATGGCAACTTCTGGGTATTCAGATGTTAAATCTTTCCAGCGCGTAGAAGTCATTATTCACGGGGCTTAACCATTGAATTCTAAAAGCGGAGTCTTAGTCGTCGATTTTGGCGCGCAGTATGCACAGCTAATCGCACGTCGCGTGCGCGAGGCAAACGTTTACTCCGAAATTGTTCCATCCCACATCACAGCAGCGGAAGTAACTGCTAAGAACCCAGCAGCGATTGTTCTATCTGGTGGGCCAGCAAGTGTTTATTCTGAAGGCGCACCAAAATTTGATAGCGCGATTTTGCAACTGGGTATTCCAGTCTTTGGAATTTGTTACGGTTTTCAAGTCATGGCTGCAGCCCTTGGCGGAGTTGTAAGCCAAACAGGTAAATCTGAATTTGGTCGCACTGAAATAAAAGTCGAGACAGCATCGAAAATCTTTTCGACTCTGCCGGCCTTGCAAAGTGTTTGGATGTCACACGGTGATGCGGTGACGCAAGCACCTGCCGGTTTCAAAATCTGCGCCGTTACATCCGATACTCCAATTGCCGCCTTTGAAGATGCCACCGGACAAATTGCTGGAGTCCAGTTCCATCCCGAAGTCCTGCATTCGCAACACGGACAGGCGATTCTCAAAAGTTGGCTAATCAATATTGCTGGCTGCAAACCAGATTGGACAACTGGCAATATTGCCGAAAACGAGATCGCTAAAGCGAAAGAGTTAATTGGTAACAAGCGAGTTATCTGCGGCCTTTCAGGTGGGGTGGATTCAGCAGTTGCCGCAGCCATTATTCAACGCGCAGTCGGTGCACAACTAACTTGTGTCTTTGTTGATCACGGTTTATTGCGCAGCGGTGAATCCGAACAAGTACAACGTGACTTCGTTGCCGCAACTGGTATTGATTTAGTTGTAGTGGATGCAGTTGATCAATTTTTATCTGCCCTCAAAGGAGTGACTGATCCAGAGACCAAGCGCAAGATTATTGGCCGCGAATTTATTCGTTCCTTTGAAAAGGCAGCGCGCGATATCGCAGCCGGCGGTGATGTTGAATTCCTAGTACAGGGAACCCTTTATCCCGATGTTGTTGAATCAGGTGGCGGAACCGGTACGGCCAACATCAAATCCCATCACAACGTGGGCGGATTGCCGGATGACCTTAAATTTACTTTAGTTGAACCGCTGCGCACTTTATTTAAAGATGAAGTCCGCCAAGTTGGCCTTGAACTTGGGTTGCCTGAAGAAATCATCTGGCGCCAACCTTTCCCGGGTCCAGGACTTGGAATTCGAATCATCGGCGAAGTTACGAAGGAGCGTTTAGATCTTTTGCGTCATGCAGATTTAATCGCGCGCGAAGAACTTAAGGCGGCTGGTCTTGATCGTGAAATCTGGCAATGCCCAGTAGTTTTATTAGCTGATGTACGAAGCGTTGGCGTGCAAGGCGATGGCCGTACATATGGCCACCCAATTGTCTTGCGTCCAGTTTCTAGCGAGGATGCGATGACTGCGGATTGGTCACGCGTTCCTTATGAAACTTTAGAGAAAATTTCAACACGAATTACCAATGAGGTACGCGAAGTAAATCGTGTGGTGTTAGATGTGACATCGAAGCCACCAGGAACTATCGAATGGGAGTAAAGATGAAAAAAGTTTTTTATTTTGCACTTGCATTAGCTTTGCTGCCTGTTTCAGCCTCCGCTGCCGAGCGCCCAACTTCGGTTCCGGGCTGCACTAAGCCAACCTCAAAGGCGCATGCTCCTGCAACGCTAAAGCAACCAACGGCCGTTGATAAGAAACTTGCTAAAACAATGACTATCAATACAAATTGTGGAGTGATCACAATTGCTTTGAACTCCGCTGCACCTCAAACTGTTACAAATCTTGCAACGTTGGCCCGTGCCAAATACTTTGATGGCTCTTTCTGCCATCGTCTTACAACTGAAGGAATTTATGTTTTGCAATGCGGGGATCCATCAGCGCAAGGCAACGGTTCACCAGGATCATGGAAGGGATATAAAGATGAAAACCTTCCAATAAAAACAATTCTTACCTATCCAGCAGGTACGGTTGCTATGGCTAATTCAGGGCCTAATACCAATGGCAGCCAGTTCTTCTTGGTTTATAAAGACACAGCGCTGCCGGCGAGCTACACAATCTGGGGAAAGATCAAAACAGGCTTGCCGCTATTGCTGCGCATAGAAAAAGTTGGTGCTTACAAGGTTGACCAAACAACAGGTAATGCTTATTACGCGGGCGATGGAAACCCTGTACAACCGATTGAAATTAAATCAGTGACAGTTCGTTAACTCTTTTCTTAGTTGGTATTAACGATTTTAAAGGCTTCTGCGATACGACCTTCTGGCAAGCCAGCCATTGTGGCGTTGCGCTGACCCCATTCGCGAACCATATTTTCTAACTCTTTATTATGAGAAGTTTGTGATGCGTGTGCATGCAGCGCTGCCATCTTTAAATCAAAAGTATCGGTTACATCAACCCAGTGATCTGGTTGAGCAAAGCCCATCACCCAAACTTCCTTGACGCGATGCGGTTGCAAACCTTCGCTATCTAATAAATCGGTGAATGCAAAGGGATTACGTGCATCGGGGTAGACAGCTTGAATCGACGCTTCACCTGCCGCTAAGTGATCAGGGTGGCTGGCACCGATTCGATCCCAGTTACGTTCGGGGGATTGGCAGAGCATGCGATCAGGTTTGCTGATGCGAATGCGACGAACAATATCTTTACGAAGTGCCAGAGTTGCTTCGAGATGGCCGTCGACATAATTTAAAAATGTAATATCAGTAACGCCGATAGCAGCCCCTGCAGCGCGTTGTTCGCGTTGGCGGATCGCAGGCATTTCCTCTTTAGTAAATCCAGATTCTTCGCCGCCTTGGTCGCCATTTGTGCAGAAGACATAAGCAACTTCGATTCCCGCTTTGACCCACTGCGCGATGGTTCCGGATGCGCCGAAGTCGGAATCATCGGGGTGGGCGTTAATTACTAAAACGCGTTTGATCTCGGTATCTGCAAGCGGCTCCATGATGCGTTAAGCCTAATAGACTCCGCGCCATGGTCGATACAGATGCGCTGCTCGCGGGGCTTAATCCGCAGCAACAAAAAGCTGTAATCCATCAAGGCGCACCGCTTCTGGTTGTAGCAGGTGCTGGTTCAGGCAAAACACGCGTTCTCACACGTCGAATTTCTTATCTGATGGCAGCCCGTGAAGTTCGCCCCTACGAAATTCTGGCAATCACCTTTACCAATAAGGCTGCCGGTGAAATGAAAGAGCGCGTTACTGAACTGGTTGGTCCTGTTGCAAAGTCAATGTGGGTCTCAACATTTCACTCAGCTTGCGTGCGATTGTTACGTCAAGAAATCGAGCGCTTGGGTTACAGCACAACTTTTAGTATTTATGATTCTGCAGATTCGCAAAAATTGATTTCGCGTGTCATGGAGACCTTAAACCTTGATGCCAAGCGATACCCGCCTCGCCAATTTCAAGCGCTGATTTCTAACGCCAAGAACGAACTGCAGACGCCGTATCAATACTTATCGGCGGCGCAGAATCAATTTGAAACCATAGTTGCCGATGTTTACACCATGTATGAAAAGCGTTTACAGCAAGCCAACGCACTTGATTTCGATGATTTGATCATGAAAACGGTACAAGTTCTGCAACAGTTCCCTGAAGCAAAGGCACGCTTTCGTTCGCGCTTTCGCCACATCTTGGTAGATGAGTATCAGGACACCAACCATGCGCAGTACATGTTGGTTAAAGAGCTGACCGGTACTGAAGGTGATGGCTTTCCAATCGCCGAACTTTGTGTTGTGGGCGATGCCGATCAATCAATCTACGGATTTCGTGGGGCAACAATTCGTAATATCCTGCAATTTGAGGTTGATTATCCCAACGCTGCCACAGTATTACTCGAACAAAATTATCGCTCAACGCAAAATATTCTTAACGCCGCTAACGCAGTTATAACCCAGAATGAATCACGTAAAGAAAAGAATCTTTGGTCTGATGCTGGCGCAGGTGCGCCCTTAATCGGATATGTTGCCGAATCCGAATACGATGAAGCCGAATTTATTAGATCCGAGATTCGCTCACTGCAAGATATGGGCCACTCGAACCCGGGTGACACCGCAGTCTTTTATCGCACAAATGCACAATCTCGTATCTTTGAAGAGATATTTATGCGCGCTGCAATCCCCTACAAAGTAGTTGGTGGGCTTCGCTTCTATGAACGCAAGGAAGTAAAGGATCTATTGGCTTATCTACGCGTGCTCGCCAATCCCAATGATGAAGTATCACTTCGTCGCATCATTAACTTTCCAAAACGGGGCATCGGCGATCGCGCACTTGAAGAAGTTGAACTTTTTGCAGTCGCGCAAGGGATTTCTTTCTGGCACGCCCTCTTGCGAGTCACTGAAGCTGCTGCTGTTCCGAATAAGGCCGCACACTCGATCGCTGAATTCACCGCGATGCTCACCGCGCTGGCCGTCTTGGTTGAAGCCAAAACTAAGCCCTCAGTGATAATCGAAGCTGCACTTGAGCAATCTGGCTTACTAACTGAACTCGAAGCCAGCACCGATCCGCAAGATGAGGTGCGAGTTGAGAACTTAAAGGAACTTGTCTCTGCATCAATGGAATATGAAGAAAGATCTTTCGATGAACTAGGCGAAGATGAAGAGATTTCATTGTCAGGTTTCCTTGAAAAAGTTTCACTGGTTGCCGATGCGGACGAGATTCCTGACGGTGAAGATCATGGGGGAGTCGTAACTTTGATGACCCTGCACACCGCAAAGGGTCTGGAATTTCCAACAGTATTTCTAACCGGCATGGAAGATGGAATCTTTCCGCATGCTCGCACGCTGGATGATCCGAAAGAAATTGAAGAAGAACGTCGCTTGGCCTACGTTGGTTTAACTCGCGCCGAAAAACGCTTATATATTTCGCGCGCTGAATATCGATTAACTTTTGGAACTCCAAAATATAATCCTGGTTCACGTTTTCTAGATGAGATTCCATCCGAACTTATTGAGTGGAAGAATGAAACAAAATCTAAATCTTCTTCAGGTAGTTCAGGGCTACGTCGCAGAACTGCAACTACTCCACCTCCTCGTGCTACTGGCAAAAAATCATCCGCAATGGTTCTTCAAGTTGGACAGCGTGTGTCACATGACACATTTGGTCTCGGAACAGTGACGGCAGTTGGTGGTGAGGGCGACAAGTCAGAAGCAACCATCAATTTCGGCCAATACGGCGAGAAACGACTGCTGCTGCGCTATGCCCCAGTTGTGGTTTTGTAGCCTGCTCCAAGGATTAGGATTACACCTATCCGCTAGCACGAAGAAGAGCTAGTAAATTTGGAAATGGTAGTTATCTGTGGATCTCTTTGAATATCAAGCACGTGACCTCTTTGAAAAACATGGTGTACCTGTTCTTGCCGGCGCTGTAGCCACAACGGATGCTGAAGCATTTACAGCGGCATCTGCCATGGGCGGAAAAGTTGTCGTTAAGGCGCAGGTAAAAGTTGGCGGACGTGGCAAAGCAGGCGGCGTAAAACTTGCCGTCGATGCTAACGATGCTAAAGAGAAAGCCGGCGCAATTCTAGGCATGGATATTAAAGGCCATACAGTTTATAAAGTAATGATTGCGCAAGCTGCGCCAATTGTTGATGAGTATTACATGTCAATTTTGTTAGACCGTTCCAATCGCACATTCCTTGTTATGGCATCTGTTGCAGGTGGCATGGACATTGAAGAAGTTGCACGTACTGCTCCAGAAAAACTAGCCAAGGTGCCCGTGACTGCAGTTGATGGAATATCACTAGCTAAGGCGAAAGAAATTGTTGAACAAGCAAAATTCCCAGCAGATATCGCTGATCAAGTTGCCGATGTGCTTGTAAAACTTTGGGAGACATTTAAATCTGAAGATGCAACACTTGTTGAAATAAATCCACTAGTTAAGACTGAAGATGGTCGCATCATCGCACTCGATGGAAAAGTCACTCTCGATGACAACGCAGATTTTCGCCAACCTACCCACGAAGCACTTGTCGATCATGATTCAGCAAATGTACTAGAGGCTGCCGCTAAAGAAAAAGGCTTGAACTATGTAAAGCTCGATAACGGTCAAGTTGGAATCATCGGCAACGGTGCAGGGCTTGTGATGTCAACGCTAGATGTGGTTGCTTACGCTGGTGAAAAATTTGGTGGAATGCGCCCGGCAAACTTCCTTGATATTGGTGGCGGAGCATCTGCTCAAGTAATGGCCGACGGACTTTCAATTATTCTGGGCGACCCAGATGTGAAGAGCGTTTTTGTAAATGTTTTCGGTGGAATCACCGCATGTGATGCGGTAGCAAGTGGCATAGTGCAAGCGTTGGAATTTCTAGGGCCAAAAGCCACTAAGCCAATCGTGGTTCGACTAGATGGAAATAACGTCGTTGAAGGTCGTGCAATTCTTAGTGCTGCAAACCACCCGTTGGTTGAACAAGCCGAAACTATGGATGGAGCAGCATCGCGCGCTGCAGAACTGGCGGCGAAGTAATGGCGATCTTTATTAATTCAAGCAGCAAGGTAATTGTTCAGGGAATGACTGGTTCTGAAGGAACCAAGCACACCCGCCGCATGTTGGCATCTGGTACAAAAGTTGTCGGTGGCGTAACACCTGGCAAAGGTGGCCAGAGCGTTGATATAGATGGAAAGCAGCTTCCGGTTTTCAATACTGTTGCCGAAGCAATCGCAGCAACTGGTGCAAATGTTTCAGTTGTGTTTGTTCCGCCTAAGTTTGCAAAGGCTGCAGTTATTGATGCAATCGATGCCCAGATGCCTTTGGTTGTTGTAATTACCGAAGGAATTCCGGTACATGATTCTGCGTACTTCTATGCGTACTCACTTGAAAAGGGAACAACCCAAATCATCGGCCCTAACTGTCCAGGGCTAATCAGTCCTGAACAATCCAATGTAGGAATTATCCCTGCAGATATTACAAAGCGCGGGCCAATTGGTCTGGTTTCAAAGTCTGGCACCCTTACTTATCAGATGATGTACGAACTTCGCGATATCGGTTTCTCAACTGCAGTTGGAATTGGTGGCGATCCAGTTATCGGAACAACGCATATCGATTGCCTAAAAGCTTTTCAAGATGATCCTGACACAACTGCAATAGTTATGATCGGTGAAATCGGTGGAGATGCCGAAGAACGTGCCGCAGCATTTATCGCCGAATATGTAACCAAGCCAGTTGTTGGTTACGTTGCCGGATTTACCGCTCCTGAAGGTAAGACGATGGGCCATGCTGGTGCGATAGTTTCTGGTTCATCTGGAACTGCGCAAGGAAAGAAAGATGCGTTAGAGGCTGCAGGTGTAAAAGTGGGACAAACTCCAAGTGAAACAGCGCGCTTAATGCGCGCCATTCTCGGTCGCTAAGGCCCATCCATGTTGCAACGTGTCCTAGCGGTCTCGTTTGCACAAGTCTTGCGTAGCGTTGCACTTCTTCTTCTGCCGCTGGCATTTGTATCGCTCATTGCTTGGGCGACCGCCGGCAGCGCAACTGGAAATACCTCAGATCCGATGCGCGCAGCCATCTGGCTCTGGTTGGGCGCCCATCACATTCCATTTTTCTTAAACGGTGCCGCAACTGGATATTTGTCTTTTCTGCCAATCGGCGCAATTTTCTTGCCCTTCTTTGCCATACGCACCGGATTTAATCGCTCGCTGGCAAAATTGCACGGTGACTTTCATAACCTAAATAGTGTGCGGTCAATATTCTCAATTCAATACGCAGTCATTGCAACGCTACTAGCTCTCTTTAGTAGTTCATCGACAGTTAGTTCGCAGTGGTATTTGGCCCCCATATTTGCGTTTTTGATTTCGTATTTAGCATCCCTTACTGCAGGAACACGTTTTCATCTTTCGCAGGCGGTTAGTTATGCCAGTCGAGTCCTGGCCATTTTAATCGGTGCATCATTTATTGCCTTAACGCTATTGATCTTTACACATGTTTCACTCTTTAAAGATATTTCAATAGTCCTGCAACCAGGGATATTCGGTTCGCTCTTGCTCTTTGCGCTAAATCTTTTCTACCTACCTAACGCCGCTATTGCAGTGCTTTCATATTTCACAGGTACAGGTTTCGCAGTTGGCGCCGACACTTTAGTTTCGCCATTTACTAACAATTTGGGTGGCATACCTGCCTTGCCGTTGTTGGCAATTCTTCCAACAACATCATCTAAATGGGCCTTGCTCGCAATTATTGTAGTGATCGCAGTCGGTGCACTCTTAGCAATGTGGGCGTTGGCATCTGGTACACGCTCGCTAATTCAGGCTTTGATCTTGATCGCAGTTTCGATCTCGGTATTGGGTTATCTAGCAAGTGGTTCGCTAATGACTGATGCAATGAGCGCAGTTGGTGTTTCTGTTTGGAAGTTATCCGCCTCATTAGCCTTAGAAATTGGCTTAGGCGTTGCCTTGATGGTCTTGCTCCCGCAGATTAGATTGCGCAGGCGATGATGACAAAAGCACGCTTGGTAATTATGGCATCTGGCAATGGATCAATTGCACAATCAATAATTGATGCAGCCGCCAGCAAAGTATTGGATGCGCAAGTAGTTGGATTGATCTGCGATAAAGAAGGCGCTCAAGTCTTGCAACGTGCAAAGGACGCCGGAATTCAGACTTATTTGGCTCCGATGAAGTCAGACCGAAAGTTATGGGATAGCGAAATGATAAATACACTTGAAGAACTAAGCCCTGATCTGGTGGTTAGCGCTGGATTTATGAGGATTTTATCTGCTGAGTGCGTGGCACGTTTTCGGATCGTAAATAGCCATCCCGCGCTGCTGCCACTTTTCCCAGGGGCCCATGCGGTGCGCGATGCGCTGGCAGCTGGCGCCAAGGAGACAGGTACAACTATTCATTGGGTTGATAGCGGAGTTGATACTGGTGAAATAATCGCGCAAGAAATTGTGGCAATAAATGGCAGTGATACAGAAGCGAGCCTGCACGAGCGCATTAAGATTGCTGAACGCAAGTTATTCGTTGCAACTTTGCAATCACTTTTAGCCGATCACGTGAGGTCCTGATGCCAGATCGCAAAAAAATTAGACGCGCACTTGTTAGCGTCTATGACAAAGATCGACTCCTTGAACTTGGAGCGGCTTTAACGGGTGCCGGTATTGAAATTATTTCAACTGGTTCGACTGCAAAAACGTTGCAAGGTGGCGGCTTTGCTGTGACTGAAGTAAGTACCTATACAGGTTTTCCTGAAATTATGGGTGGACGCGTAAAGACGCTGCACCCAAAGATTCACTCTGGAATCTTGGCTGATCAAAGCAATCCCGAGCACTTACAAGCAATTGCAGAATTAGATATCGAACCCTTTGATTTAGTTGTAATCAACTTGTATCCGTTCTTAGAAACAATTTCATCAGGCGCCGCTTATGCCGAATGTATTGAGCAAATTGATATTGGCGGGCCTTCTATGTTGCGTGGGGCTGCAAAAAATCACGGATCTGTTGCGGTAATCGCTAAACCTGCACAATACGATGCGCTCTTTGCCGCCCTTAAGGCGGGCGGGACCACTCTTGATGAGCGTCGCAATTTCGCGCTCGAAGTCTTTCGTACAACTGCAGAATACGATTTAACAATCGCTAGTTGGTTGGGCACGCAGATCAGCACCGAAATTCCTGATTGGTTTGGTCTTATTTTCAAGCGCGAGAGCTCACTTCGCTACGGCGAGAACCCACACCAAAGTGCAGCTATTTATCGTGGTGGCCCTGCCGGAATCGTTAACGCGATTCAAAGCCATGGCAAAGAGATGTCATTTAATAATTACACCGATGCTGATGCGGCCTGGCGCGCAGCTTTAGATCATTCCGAACCATGTGTTGCGATCATTAAACATGCCAACCCTTGTGGCGTTGCGATTGGCAAAGATATCGCGTCCGCCTATCTAGCAGCGCACGCCTGTGATCCTGTTTCAGCATTCGGAGGAGTTGTTGCGGCTAATCGAAAAGTGAGCGTTGCAATGGCACAACCGCTTTCGGAAGTTTTTACCGAAGTGATTATTGCTCCGGAGTACGAACCAGAAGCGCTAGAGATTTTGATGCGCAAACCATCAATTCGGATTTTGACTTGTTCAGACACTTCGCTTTCACCGCTAGAAATACGCCCAGTATCTGGCGGCGTTCTTCTTCAAAATACTGACAAGATTGCTGCGCCCGGAGATGATTGCGCAAATTGGAAACAAGTTACTGGTGCAAAACTTTCTAAGGAAGTAATGGCAGATCTGCAATTTGCCTGGCATGCAGTACGCGCAGTCAAGAGCAATGCAATTTTGTTGGCAAAAGATGGTGCTGCAGTCGGTATCGGAATGGGCCAAGTAAACCGAGTTGATTCTGCCAAGTTAGCAATCGATCGCGCAGGCAATCGCGCAACTGGCAGTGTTGCGGCAAGTGATGCCTTCTTCCCATTTGCAGATGGTCTACAAATTCTGATTGATGGTGGCATCACCGCTGTCGTGCAACCAGGTGGAAGCGTGCGCGATGAAGAAGTTATTGCTGCCGCAAACTCTGCTGGAATCGCCATGTTTTTCACGGGAACCCGCCATTTCTCGCACGCGTAACTTCGCTACTGACCAGACCTTCTAATAGGATCACCAATATGAGCGCGAAAATTCTTGATGGCAAAGCCTTAGCGGCCAGCGCCAAAGCGGAACTCGCTGTTCGCATTACAAAGCTAAAGGCTGCCGGCATAACTCCCGGACTTGGCACAGTTCTAGTTGGTGATGACCCAGGATCCCTTTCCTACGTTGCCGGCAAGCACCGCGACTGCCAAGAAGTCGGCGCTAAATCTATTCGCATAGATTTAAAGGCAGATGCCAGCGAGGCAGATGTACTGGCGGCAATAAAAGATTTGAATCAAGCAAGTGATTGCACTGGATACATTGTCCAACTGCCTTTGCCGCGCGGAGTTAACACTCAGAAAATATTAGAGGCGATCGATCCCGCAAAAGACGCGGATGGATTGCACCCAATTAACTTAGGTCGCTTAGTTGCTGGTTATGATGCACCGCTGCCGTGTACTCCACGTGCAATAGTTGAATTAATTAACCACTACAAAATTCCACTGGCAGGTGCCGAAGTTGTTGTGATTGGCCGCGGCTTAACTGTGGGACGACCACTTGGTTTATTACTTTCCCGTAAGCAAGAAAATGCCACCGTAACTTTGACCCACACTGGCACTAAGGATTTACTTTCACATACAAAACGTGCCGACATAATTGTGGCCGCAATTGGCAGCGCACATTTTTTAAAGGCAGATTCCATCAAATCTGGTGCAACGGTTATAGATGTCGGGATATCCCGAACTGATTCAGGTTTAGTTGGCGATGTAGATCCAGCAGTGATGGCCGTTGCATCCTTTGTCGCACCAATGCCCGGTGGTGTTGGTCCGATGACTCGTGTCATGCTGTTAACAAATGTGGTTGAAGCATGCGAGAGATAAATACCTTCGGTGTGCGCCTGGCCTATCTGCTAGTTATCGCTGGGTTCTTGGGCGGCGCATTTTCATTTGTCCGCCTGGGTTCAATAGCGATCGCAATCGGGATGGCAATTATCACTCTGGCTAATTGGCAAGCAGGGAAAAGTGGAAAAGTTGAGCGTTATTTAGCGCTGGCGATAGCGCTTTCCCTCTTGGCCGTGGCAATCTCGCTTCCTCGCGGGTTGTAGAGTTTATCTTGACGTCAAGAGAAAGAGTTTTCCATGTCTAAGAAAGTTACTGTGGTCGGTGCCGGCTTTTATGGATCAACGACAGCGTTACGTTTGGCTGAATACAACATTTTCGACACTGTAGTTCTAACAGATATTCTCGAAGGCAAGCCAGAAGGTTTGGCGCTAGATATGAACCAATCACGTTCTATCGAAGGATTTGAAACAAAGATAATTGGCGCGACAACAACTGCCGATGGCGCAGGATATGAAGCTACTGCAAACTCAGATGTCGTTGTGATTACTGCCGGTCTGCCACGCAAGCCAGGTATGAGCCGCATGGATCTAATTGGAGTAAATGCCGGAATCGTTCGCGGGGTTGCTGAAAATATTGCAAAACATTCACCGAACGCTGTCATCATCGTGGTTTCAAATCCGCTTGATGAAATGACCGCGCTTACACAGATCGCAACTAACTTTCCAAAGCATCGCGTAATCGGCCAAGCCGGAATGCTTGATACGGCTCGCTTTACCAATTTCGTTGCTGAAAAGTTAGCCGTTAAAGTTTCAGCAGTCAAGACGCTCACCCTTGGCTCACATGGTGACACCATGGTTCCAGTCCCAAGCCGTTGCACAGTCAACGGCCAGCCACTTGCTGATCTACTTTCGCAAAGTGAAATTGATGATCTAGTTGATCGCACTCGCAATGGTGGCGCCGAAGTTGTTGCCTTACTTAAAACTGGTTCTGCTTATTACGCACCATCTGCTGCTGCCGCCAGAATGGCAAAAGCGGTTATCGAAGATTCAGGTGCGGTAATGCCAGTTTGTGCATGGGTTGATGGCGAATACGGAATTTCAGGCGTTTACCTCGGCGTCGAGGCTGAAATCGGTCGCTCAGGTGTGAAGAAAGTTGTAGAAACAAAACTTACAGATTCTGAACTAGCTGGCTTAAAAGAGGCAGCCGAGGCAGTTCGCGCCAAGCAAGCAGATGTACTAACTCTCTAATAAGTATTAAGACGATAAATTAAAAAGGAAGCAAAATGAGCAAAATCAAAGTAACCGGCACCGTTGTTGAGCTAGACGGCGATGAGATGACCCGCATTATTTGGCAGTTCATCAAGGATTCCTTGATCCTTCCTTACTTAGATGTAAATCTCGAGTACTACGACCTGGGCATGGAACATCGCGATGCAACTGATGATCAAGTAACAATTGACTCTGCCCGCGCAATCCAGAAACATGGCGTTGGTATTAAGTGCGCAACGATTACTCCTGATGAAGCTCGCGTTGAAGAGTTCGGCCTTAAGAAGATGTGGAAATCACCAAATGGCACAATCCGCAATATCTTGGGCGGCGTTATCTTCCGCGAACCGATCATTATCTCTAACGTGCCACGTTTGGTTCCACACTGGACAAAACCAATCGTTATCGGTCGCCACGCTTTCGGAGATCAATACCGCGCTACAGATTTCAAAGTTCCAGGGCCAGGAAAGGTAACTCTTTCATATGTCCCGGCCGATGGTACTGCGCCAGTTATTCACGAAGTTTATGATTTCAAATCTTCGGGTGTAGCGCTAGCGATGTATAACGTTGATGATTCAATTCGCGACTTTGCCCGCGCATCTCTTAACTACGGTTTGCTGCGCAAATTCCCGGTTTATCTATCAACAAAGAACACAATTCTTAAGGCATACGATGGTCGCTTCAAAGATATCTTTGAAGAGATTTTTCTAGCAGAATTTAAGACACAATTCGATGCTGCAGGTATTTGGTATGAGCATCGCCTAATCGATGACATGGTGGCTATGTCACTACGTATGGATGGTGGCTACGTCTGGGCCTGTAAGAACTACGACGGCGATGTGCAATCAGATACCGTCGCCCAAGGTTATGGTTCACTCGGTTTGATGACCTCAGTACTTAAGACTCCAGATGGAATGATCTGCGAATCAGAGGCTGCTCACGGAACTGTTACTCGCCACTATCGCGATCACCAAGCGGGTAAGGCGACATCAACAAACCCAATCGCATCAATCTTTGCTTGGACACAAGGTTTGGCACATCGCGCAAAGTTAGATAACAACGCTGAACTGGCTAAGTTCTGCGCAACTCTTGAGCGCGTATGTATCGAAACGGTGGAAACTGGCAAGATGACTAAAGATCTTGCGATGCTAATTTCTAAGACAGCCCCATGGCAAACTACTCAGGAATTCCTTAATTCAATTGATGAAAACTTGAAAGTTGCAATGGCTTAAAGTGCAATGGCTTAAAGATGAAAAATGATCAATCAGGTGCCCTTGCACTAGTTGGTTCAGGTGAATACTTGCCAAAATTGCAGGCCCTAGAACAAGAGCTCCTGCGCTTAGGTATTTCTCGCGGTAAATCCAAGACCTATATTCAGATTCCAACAGCTGCTGGAAAAGAAGGCGATGATCGCTTAGATTTCTGGCGACAACGTGGCGCCGAACAAGGTGCGCGCATTGGCTGCGAAGTTAAATACTTGCCAGTGCTCACGCGCGATGATGCCCACAACCCACAATGGATTGAAGAGATAAAAAACGCTGGACTTATCTATTTTTCCGGGGGAGATCCTGTTCACCTATGTGAGATTTTCTCACAAACTCCGATGTGGCAGGCAATTGTTTCAGCGTGGCAGGAAGGTGCATCCCTTGCAGGTTGTTCTGCTGGAGCGATGGCCTTTGGCGGAAAGATAATTGGTATTCGCCGCTCTCAAATGAGTGACGGGCTAAGCCTTCTGCCCGAAATCGAAGTTATCCCACACTATGACAAATTCTTAGGATGGTTGCCAGATCGAGTTGCGGCAGCCATTGTGCGAAAAGATGCTAACACCGCCCTCTTGGGTATCGATGAAAATACTGCCTTAGTTTTAACTGATAAATGGCACAAGTATGGCTCAGGGAACGTGCATGTATTACGCGGTGAATTTGAAATAAGTGATGAGCCATTTCCCATTAACTAGCGCTCATGTACTATTCGCAAATGAAGTCACTTAGCGAAAAAGGTTTAGAGGTTTGGTTTCTAACAGGCAGCCAACCCCTTTATGGCGCAGACATATTGGCCCAAGTTGCAGATCAATCTAAGCAAGTAGTTGCAACGCTAAATGCGGCTAGTGAACTTCCAATCAAGGCCACCTGGAAACCGGTATTAACAACACCTGAAGATATTAAGGCGCTCTGCCTTGAAGCATCTGCTAATCCAAATTGCATCGGTGTCATAACCTGGATGCACACATTTTCTCCAGCCAAGATGTGGATCGGTGGGCTAAATGCGCTACAGGTACCGATCTTGCATTTAAATACCCAAGCGAATTCCGAGCTTCCATGGGAAAGCATCGATATGGATTTTATGAATCTAAACCAAGCAGCACATGGTGATCGCGAACATGGACATGTTCAAGCGCGCTTGCACCTGCCCCGCAAAGTTGTTGCTGGCCATGTATCAGATAAAAAAGTTTCAGCGCGTATTGGGCACTGGATGCGCGCCGCAATTGGTTGGAACACAGCCCAGAATTTAAAAGTGGCTCGCTTCGGTGACAATATGCGTTTTGTCGCAGTTACTGACGGCGATAAGACAAGTGCGCAGATCACTCTAGGAATGTCTATCGAGGCATACGGAGTTAACGCATTGGTTGATGCTGTTGCAGCTGTAAATCCTGCTGCAATTGATGCCCTCGTTGCCGAATACGAACGGATCTTTGAAGTCTCTGCCGAACTTAAAAAAGGTGGAGCCCGCCACGATTCACTGCGTTATCAAGCATCCCTTGAAATCGCACTTGAAACCTTCTTAACCGCTGGAAATTTCACTGCATTCACAACTAACTTCGAAGATTTGGGTGCGCTAAAGCAACTGCCAGGTTTGGCAGTGCAACGCATGATGTCTAAAGGTTATGGCTTTGGTGGAGAAGGCGACTGGAAAACTTCAGCGCTGCTGCGCATTATCAAAAGCATGACTGAAGGCTTGCCAGGGGGAACTTCCTTTATGGAGGATTACACCTATCACTTTGGTCCAGGTGAACCTAAAGTTCTGGGCGCGCATATGCTGGAAGTTTGTCCCACAATCACCGACCAGAAACCAAAGTGCGAAATTCATCCACTTGGTATTGGCGGCAAAGATGATCCAGTCCGTTTGGTATTTAACGCAACACCTGCCCAGGGTCGCGTTGTTGGCTTGATGGATATTGGTGATCGCTTCCGAATTGTTTCTAACGACATCGAAGTTGTTAAGCCAGATAAAGAACTTAAAAAATTACCTGTTGCGTGTGCAGTTTGGAAACCGGCGCCATCACTTGCCACATCGGCCGAATCCTGGATCTATGCCGGCGGGTCTCACCATACGGTCCTAAGCACATCCCTAGATATCGAGACCTTAAATGACTTTGCCAATATCGCCCAGGTCGAACATTTGCGGATTTCTGCCTCGACCACCAGCGAGGAATTCCATAAGGAAATCAAGTGGAATGGCGCCTTTTACAAACTCTCATCCCTGACCTGAGGTAGCCCGTTAGCCCGGTTCTTTTGTAACCGAATCGTTATGGGCAAAGGGCTCTTATAAGTTGACTCTCCACATGCCCCAAAGAAGGATGACCTTATGTAAATCCCTGGTCCCCAAAAATCCAGGGCAGTGCATACCTCGAAGTCCAAAATCACTCGATGTTAAGAAAGGTACTACATGTTTAAAAAGACTAAAGTAGCAGCAGTATTTGCTGCACTAGCACTTGTTGTCACGACAGCTCCAGCGTCATCGGCAGCAAATACTGATATGGAAATCTTCACATGGTGGGCATCAGGCGGCGAAGCTGCAGGCCTTGCAGGAATGACTACTGAATTCACTCGTGCAAACCCAACACTCAAGTTCGTAAACGCAACAGTTGCAGGTGCAGCTGGCGTTAACGCAAAGGGTGTTCTTGTTTCACGCATGAAGGCTGGCAATCCACCTGATACTTTCCAGGCACATGCTGGCGCAGAACTTTCATCATATGTAAAGGCAAAGCAGATCGAAGATCTAACTTCACTTTACAAGTCTGAAGGTTGGGACAAGAGCTTCCCTAAGGATCTCATCAAGACACTTACAACTGGTGGAAAGATTTACTCAGTTCCTGTAAACATTCACCGTGCCAACGTTTTATGGTGGAACCCAGCAGCTGCAAAGAAGGCTGGAATCACTAAGGCTCCAGAATCACTTGATGCGATGCTAGTTGACTTGGAAAAGTTCAAGAAGTCTGGAATTGATGGAATGGCTCTTGCCGGTAACGGTGACTGGGCGATTGCTCACCTATTCGACTATGTACTTCTTGCTTCAATGGGACCAGATAAGTTCAATGGTCTCTGGACCGGTAAGACTCTTTGGAACTCAAAGGATGTTACAACTGCAATCAAGTACTTCTCAAAGATCCTTGCTTACGGAAACTCAAGCAAGTCACTTGACTGGCCAGATGCAGGCAAGCTTGTTACAACAGGTAAAGCCGGATTCTTCATCATGGGCGACTGGGCATCATCACAGTGGCAGTCAGAAGGCCTAAAGCTTGGCACTGACTACACATGGGCTCCAGGTCCAGGAACTGATGGCGTTTACCAATGGCTATCAGATTCATTCACATTGCCTGTTGGCGCTCCAAACCGCTCTGCTGGTATCGCTTGGTTGAAGGTCTGTGGATCTTTGGCTGGACAAGATGCGTTTAACCCTAAGAAGGGTTCAATCGCAGCTCGTACAGATTCAAATCCTGCCCTCTACGACGATTACCTCAAGGCTGCAATGAAGTCATGGAAGGTTGACCGCCTAGTCGGTTCAACAGTTCACGGCGTCAACTACGGCAACGCGGGAATGGCTGCTTATGACTCAGCAGTTGGCCGCTTCTACACAGGTGGAGCAAAGGATTCTAAGGGATTCGTAACTGCTCTAACTGCTGCTGCAAAGGCAAACCGCAACGGTTAATTTATTAACTGTTTGAAAGTGTAAGTTGGTCTAAGTTCTGGTGGAACGGTATCGTTCCGCCAGAACTTAGACTTTTACAAAGAGTTTTTAATTTTTGAAATTAAATTTTGAGAGGCGTTAATACGTGAGCGTAAAGAAAAATCGAGTCCATAGCCCCTGGGGTGGATTCTTTTTCGTACTCCCATCCATTCTTGCAATGGCGGTATTTGTATACGGAATGATTGGCTACACCCTTCGAGAATCTCTAACTAACCGGACCAATGCCTGGGAAACCGAGATTAAATTAGTTGGTCTCACTAATTACCGCGAATTGCTGGTGGATCCTGAATTCACCCATGCACTCTCAAACCTATTAAAATTCACAGTAGTCTTCATGATTGGATGTTTACTCTCCGGCTTGATTATGTCTTTATTGCTCGAAAAGGGAATAAAGGGCGAAGGTTTCTTCCGTTCCACCTATCTCTATCCAATGGCTATCTCATTTATCGCAATGGGCACTTCTTGGCGTTGGTTGATGGACTCGGCTCGAGATGCTGATGCAACTGGCCTTAACTATCTATTACAGAAAATTGGACTCGGCTTCCTGCAAAGTGATTGGTACACATCAGAGGCAGGGTCGATGTATGCCATGGCGCTACCTGCAATCTGGCAGATGGCTGGATATGTAATGGCGCTCTTCTTGGCTGGCTTCCGCGGCATTCCCGATGATCTTCGCGAAGCAGCCCGTGTAGATGGCGCCACTGAATTTAAGATCTATCGCCATATCTTGTTCCCACAGCTATCTCCAACATTTTTAACTATTTTAATTATTTTGGGCCATATCTCGATGAAGGTATTTGACTTAATCTTCGGTATCGCAAGCAAGAGCTATGTAACCAAGGTTCTAGCTATCTATATGTGGCAAGTTATCTTCGATTTCCAGAATTTCGCTGCTGGTGCAGCAATTGCAATTGTCATTTTGGTGATGATTGCGGTCGCTGTAATCCCATATCTAATTTATGTCAACAAGACTGAGGAGGCGAACAAATGAGTTCAGATCTCGCATCCCGCGTAGAACGCAAGCTAGATGTACGCAACAAAAAGAAGTTGGATGGCGCAGGTCAATTCTGGTTGGTGTTTCGCTACTTCGCTCTAACAATTCTTTTTGTGATCGCCGCACTTCCTATCTACATCATGGTGATTAACTCCGTAAAGGGAATCACTGGAGTCAGCCAGTCCTCAGCATTTATTCCACCTACGAAACTCGATTTCGAAGCATGGGGTCCCACTTGGGATCAATTAAAAGTCCCAATGGGCCGTACCCTTTTCTTCGTTCTTCAATCATCAATAATCTCAG
This sequence comes from Actinomycetota bacterium, assembly GCA_009698815.1. Classification (GTDB taxonomy): domain Bacteria; phylum Actinomycetota; class Actinomycetes; order Nanopelagicales; family Nanopelagicaceae; genus Planktophila. The sequence goes on from WLPJ01000002.1 coordinate 44,319, forward strand.
CAATAATCGGTGCGATCAATGGATTTGTATTTGCTAAGTGGCGCTTCAAGGGATCAACTGCAATCTTCACCACATTCTTATTCGGAATGTTTATTCCATACCAAGCGATCATGATCCCGCTAACTATGTTTAATCAGTGGGCTGGTATTGGCGGATCAATTTATGTTCTGGTTTTTGCCCACGTTATCTACGGTATTCCGATCTGTACCTTGATTTTCCGTAACTATTACGCAGCAATTCCAAACGAATTAATTGAAGCCGCACGAGTTGATGGCGCCGGAATGGTGCGCATTTTCATCACCATCTTCTTGCCGCTCTCAATCCCTGGTTTCGTGGTTGTACTTATCTGGCAGTTCACATCTGCTTGGAACGACTTCCTCTTTGCGATCTTCTTAACTGGCGGTTCTCCTAATTTAGCTGTGGCGACTACTGCACTTAACTTCATCACTGGTTCTGGCAACCAGGTTTACTATGGAAATAACATGACCGCATCGTTGATCGTCTCGATCCCAACGCTGCTCGTCTACCTCTTCCTAGGTCGTTACTTCCTGCGTGGCCTCTTGTCAGGCTCACTCAAAGGTTAGACTCAAGGGTTAGATTCAAGAGTTAAGTACCATTACCTCATGCTTGATCAAGGTTCGGTACTTTATTACCTAAGACAGCGCGGACTATTAACAGGCGATGCCACCGTGGAAACACTCACTGGTGGCATCTCTTGCATTGTCTTGGCAGTTTCAACTGCGCAAGTTGATCTAGTCGTTAAACAAGCCCTGCCTGAGTTAAAAACTAAAGCAAAATGGGTAGCAGATCAAAGGCGCGCAATTGTGGAAGCTAGCGCGATGCAGATTTTTCACTCGATTACTGCCGATAGCGTCCCAGAGTTAATTGATTGCGACCCTGCAGAATTCACTTTAACTATGTCTCGCCTTCCGCGAAGTTGCACAAATTGGAAGATAGATATGTTGGAAGGTCGCATCCACCCTGAGTTGGGAAGAGAACTCGGTTTAATTCTGGCTAAATGGCATAACGCCGCCGCCATTTCTTCAGAAATAAAAGAAGAATTCATGGAAGGTGCACTCTTTGAGCAGTTACGTGTTGCGCCTTTCTATCGCGCAGTCGCCGCGGTTAACCCACAACTTACTTCGGTTATAAGCGCATTAATTGCAGAGATCACTGAAGTAAAAACCACATTGGTACATGGGGATTTCTCTCCGAAGAACATTATGGCTACAACCGAGAATCGCCCAATCGTTCTAGATTTCGAGGTCGCCCATACCGGCAATCCAGTCTTTGATTTGGCGTTTTTGCTGGCACATTTGTTATGCAAAGTTATTCGCACTGAAGATGAGGCAGAGAAAGAGCTGTTATTGGCAACGGCTACCCAATTTCTGAATAGTTATAAAGTAAACACTCACTTACCGGTTGCCGAAAGCCTGCCTGGACATATTGCGCTGATTGCACTTGCTCGAGTCGAAGGGGTATCACCCGTGAATTATCTAGATCAGCCGGCGCAACAACACTTAATAGCAATTACAAAGGCTGCACTGTTAGATTCAGATATGAGCTTTGAGATGCTATTTGAAAGTGCCAGCCGATGAACATTAAGAAAGTCCTGGCCTATCAAGTACTAGATTCACGTGGCCGGCCAACAGTTGCCGTCACTTTGACGTTAAGTGATGGCTCAATGCACACCGCGCGCGTGCCATCAGGTGCTTCAACTGGCGCTCATGAAGCGCACGAACTTCGCGATGCCGGTGGCGTGAAAGCTGAGAATTTCTACCGCGGCAAATCTGTTTTTGCAGCAGTTGCCAATGTAAACGAGATAATTGCGCCAAAGTTAATCGGACATAGTTTAAATCCAGCAGCAATCGATGGCATTTTGGTCGAAGTCGATCCAACACCTGGCCATCAGAGGATTGGTGCCAATGCCACCTTGGCAACGTCACTAGCGGTGGCAAAAGCATCAGCTCATGCATCTGGAAAATCTTTAGCGCGCTTCTATCAACCAACCGGACCTCTGCTCATCCCAATGCCGATGGTAAATATATTAAGTGGGGGAGCCCATGCTAATCGCAGTTTAGATATTCAAGATGTTTTAGTAATTCCACATGCCGCGCAAAGCTTTGCAGAAGCACTTTCTTGGATAGTCGCGATTCGCGAACGTGCCGCAAGTGATGGCAAATCACACGGAGTAACTCACTTAGTTGCAGATGAAGGTGGGTTAGGTCTCTCCTTTGCCTCGACCGATGACGCATGCGAGTTTGTTTTATCTCAAATCGAACACCTAGGTTTATCTGGAAAAGTTTCACTTGCCCTCGATATTGCGTCCACTCAATTCTTTGCCGATAACAAATATTCTCTGACCACTATGGGAAAAACTTTCTCTTCTGAAGAATTCGTGGATGAGATGCTTAACTTGGTAAACACCTACCCAATTTCATCTATTGAAGATCCCTTTGCAGAAGATGATTGGGCGGCCTGGTCTGCATTTACCGCGCAAGCACCCGATAACTTACAGATCTTGGGCGATGATTTATTCACCACGAATCTTCATCGCTTAGAACGCGGTATCGCTGAAAAGAGTGCCACGGCCATACTTATCAAAGCCAACCAAAATGGTTTAGTCACATCCACTCATCGAGTTTTAGATCACGCACTTGCTAATAACTTTGCAACCGTTGTCTCAGCCCGCAGCGGCGAAACAGAGGATTCTTGGCTTGCTGACCTGGCAATTGGTTGGCGCGCGGGCCAAATTAAAGTTGGTTCAACCCATGGTTCAGAGCGCACCGCAAAGTGGAATCGCTTACTGGAAGTTGAAGCGCTAGATGAGACTGAATTTTCGAAGCCCTTTGCATGAATTGATAGAAAATAAATAAGCCCCACCGCTTTCGCGACGGGGCTTATTTATTAATGGGAAATTACTTAATGCGCTCTCCAGTTGAAGAGTTAAATAAGTGAACTGAAGCAGCTGTTGCAGAGACTGTAACTGTATCTCCTGGCTTAGGTGGGTTCTTTGGATCCCAGCGAACAATTACCTGTGCGCCTTCATCACCGGCGTTAACAAACTTCAGTGATGAATCCGCAGGCTTGCCGTATACGAATGCATCTGCACCGAGCTCTTCAACGACTTCAACGATTACGTCAAAGCCCTTAGAAGCAGGCTCAAAACTCTCTGGGCGGATACCAACTGTTACTGATGATCCAGCTGAAGCAGGTACATCGATGCTCAGACCTCCGAGCGCCGCCTTTCCACCGCTTACCGGGGAAGAAAGTAAGTTCATGGCAGGAGAACCGATAAAGCCGGCAACGAAGGCATTTGCTGGTGTGTCATAAAGGTTGCGAGGTGTGTCTACTTGCTGCAAGAGACCATCCTTCAGAACTGCAACGCGATCGCCCATTGTCATCGCTTCAACTTGATCATGAGTTACATAAACAGTTGTGATTCCAAGGCGGCGTTGTAGCGCTGCGATTTGGGTACGAGTTGCAACACGCAACTTCGCATCAAGGTTAGAAAGTGGTTCATCCATAAGGAATACCTGCGGTTCGCGAACAATTGCGCGACCCATCGCAACGCGCTGACGTTGACCACCTGAAAGAGCTTTTGGCTTACGTTCTAGGTATGGCTCAAGATCGAGCAACTTTGCAGCTTCGTTAACGCGCTTTTCGCGCTCTTCCTTGGAAACTCCAGCGATCTTAAGTGCGAATCCCATGTTCTCTGCGACAGTCATATGTGGGTAAAGCGCATATGACTGGAAAACCATTGCGATATCGCGATCTTTTGGAGCAACATTTGTTACATCACGATCACCAATAAGAATTCGACCTTCGTCGATTTCTTCAAGGCCAGCCAACATACGAAGTGAAGTTGACTTACCGCAACCTGATGGTCCGACGAGTACAAGAAATTCGCCGTCGTTAACGGTCAGACTTAACTTGTCGACGGCAGGTTTGGTTGTGCCTGGATAGATGCGTGTAGCGTTTTCGAATACAACAGATGCCATTTAAGGTATCTCCTTCTCCGGGCAGGTACGTGCCCGACGGTCCGAGGATGAAGGTGCTAGCCGGTTGGCTAGGCTGGGAAAGGATAGCCGCTAAGCGCAGAAATAGGGAAGGTGGCAATCGGTAGCCACCAGGCGCCCCTGTCAGCGTAGAATTAGGCCAATCATGGACCCTTACCCGATTGGTTCTCTGCTGGGCGATCTGGCAACTGTTGCCGGCCTGATCTTGCTCGGCTCGCTCTTTGTGGCTGCCGAAATCGCACTTATCTCACTGCGCGAGAGTCAGATCCGCCAACTCTCTGCTAAAGGCAAACGCGGCGCCAAGGTCGCACAGCTTGCAACAAACCCGAATCGCTTCTTAGCTGCGGCTCAAGTCGGCGTGACTGTTTGTGGTTTCTTATCTGCAGCCTTAGGTGCTGAAAAACTTGGCGTGTATGTAATTCCACAGTTAACCGATCTTGGCCTAACAGATGGCGCTGCAAATGTGACATCACTTGTCGGAGTTACGCTCGTCATCGCTTATTTTTCATTGGTATTTGGCGAATTAGTTCCAAAGCGTTTAGCGCTATATCGCACTGAAGAGATTTCGCTATGGAGCGCTGGCGCAATCGATTTAATTGCCAAGTTATTTAGACCTGTTATTTGGTTGCTCTCTAGATCAACTGACTTCGTGGTTCGCCTCTTTGGCGTTGACCCGAAAGAGCAGCGCAGCCAAATGTCCGAAGAAGAGTTGCTAGATCTTGTTTCAGGACATGCCGCTTTGACGGCTGAAGAACGCGATATCGTGGAAGAAGTATTTAACGCATCCGAACGTCAGGTTCACGAAGTTATGGTGCCACGTACCGAAGTTGATTTTATGGATGCATCACTCACTGTCGGCAAAGCGATTGCGCTCGCAGTTGATCGCGCCCATTCGCGCTATCCGGTTGTGCGCGGTTCAACTGATGAAGTAATTGGTTTTATCCACGTGCGCGATTTATTGGATACATCGCTAGTAACCGCTGGCGGAAAAATTCAAGAGTTGGTGCGCAACATTATGTTCTTGCCCGGCACCAAGGGAGTATTGCCAGCACTGACTGAGATGCGCAATCAACGTCAGCATCTAGCCATCGTTCTAGATGAATACGGCGGAACTGATGGAATTGTTACGCTTGAGGACTTAGTTGAATGCCTAATCGGTGACATTAAAGATGAATATGACACCGATGAAGATGATGTCTCAATAGAAGCGCGTACCGGTGACTTTGAGATAGATGGCTTGATTTCCCTAGATGATCTGCGCGATCAAACTGGGATAGATATTCCAGATGGCCCATATGAAACCGCCAGCGGATTTGTTATGCATTTCTTAGGGCGAATTCCAGTTGCCCATGATGTGGTTAGCGTTAACGGTATTCGAATCACCGTATTGTCGATGGAAGGCAAGCGCGCAGGGCAGTTGGCGATATCGCGTAATTAGCGATCCGTGCGAGAATAACAACATGAGCACGAAGCGCGTTCTGTCGGGTATCCAGCCCACCAGCGACTCTTTCCACCTTGGAAATTACCTGGGCGCCCTCAAGCAATGGGTCGAGCTACAAGATGGCAACGATGCTTTTTACTGCATCGTAGATTTACACGCACTCACCGGTGATCTCGATCCCGCGCTGCTTCGTAAGCGAATTTTGGCATCGGCAGCGCAATTAATCGCACTTGGAATATCTCCTGAAAAATCCACGCTCTTCGTACAATCACATGTTGCAGAACACAATCAACTTGGTTGGATTATGGAATGCATCGCAGGCTTTGGTGAAGCCAACCGCATGACGCAATTTAAAGATAAATCAGCAAAAGGTGGAGCTGACTCAGCGCGCGTGGGGCTATTTACATATCCCATGTTGCAAGCTGCCGACATACTTTTATATCAGGCACATTATGTTCCAGTTGGCGAAGATCAACGCCAGCACATCGAACTTACACGCGACTTAGCCACTCGTTTTAATACACGATTTGGCGATACTTTCCGAATTCCCGAAGGTTACATTCTTAAATCTGGCGCAAAGATTTATGACTTACAAGAGCCAACAAATAAGATGAGCAAATCTGCAGGTTCTGTAGCTGGTGTTCTTGAAATAATGGATACGGCCGAGGCTAATACCAAGAAGATTAAAAGCGCCACCACTGATGCCGGACGCGAAGTTACCTTTGATGAGAAAGAAAAACCTGGAATCAGTAACTTGCTGACAATTCATGCTGCTCTTTCTGGCAAGAGCGTTGCCGATCTAGAAAATGAATTTGCGGGCAAGGGTTATGGTGATTTCAAAGCGGCAGTAGCCGAAGTCGTAGTCGAATATCTGCGTCCTATTCGCAGCCGCGCCTTGGAACTCCTGGATGATGAAGCGCACTTAATTAAGGTTCTGCACTCTGGAGCAGATAAAGCTCGCACTGTAGCCAGTGCAACGGTGGCCGAAACTTACAAAAATCTAGGCTTGGTTCTCTAATGAAGGCGCGCGCTGGCTTAGCAGCCTCACTTATTGCACTTTCAATTCTGACAATTCCATCCTCACGTGCTGCTACAAATATCTGTATTGCATACGACACTGGAGGCCCTGGGGATCGCTCATTTAACGATGCGACGCTGGCCGGAGTGAAAAAAGCCCAGAGCCAATACACCTTTACCTTTGAAGGCGTCGTAACTGATGGAACTGCCGCTGATCGACAGAAACGTCTGCGTTCGTTAACTTCTAAGAGTTGCGCAACCATCATCGCGGTCGGCGCTGAATACGCAAAGATTATTGAGCCACTTGCTCTGGAATTTCCAAATACCCAATTTGCAATAATTGGCGATGCCTCGATAGCGGCGCTAAATGTAACTTCTGTAATATTTGCAGACATTGAAGGCGCATTCTTAGCCGGTTACAGCGCGGCGATTTCAAGTAAGAGTGGCAAAGTCGCAATGATCACAACGCCATCAAGTGCTGATATTTATCAGAATGGTTTCTTGGCAGGAGTAGTCGCAAGCAAGAAGAACGTGCGCTCATTTGTAAAATACACAGCAACTGATTTAGCCATAACCACCAAAGCGATGGTCTCCATGGGAATAGATGTTATTTATCTGGCAACCTCTGGTTCAGGAGATGGTGCCTTCGATGCGATTGTAAAAGCCAATACCGCCAAGAACCGTAAGAAAAACGCTTTTGATGCCAACTTGATTCTTACCGAGCCAGATCTCTATCTCAGCGTTACTTCAGTAACTTCTAAATATCTTTTGGCATCTGTTGTGAAGCGGGTTGATATCGCAGTTGCTGATGTCATTGGCAAAGCGGTAAATAACAGTCAGCTCTCTGATGTCTTAGATCCTAAAGCCGGAATCTATGGACACCGCTACACAATTGCCGATAAAGGTATTGAGATCGTAATTAAATCTAAGGTTCTGGCTGCGCAAGCCGCCGCCATCAATGCAGCAGCGAGTGCGGCATATGCACGTTGATTGGGAACTTCTTAAAAGTCATGCCGTAACTGCTATGCAGCAGGCATATGCGCCGTATTCAAAATTCCCGGTTGGCGTTGCGGCCTTAGTTGATGATGGCCGAATAATCACAGGCTGCAACGTAGAAAATGCCAGTTATGGCCTGACTTTATGCGCAGAATGCGGGCTTGTCTCATCCCTTATCAACTCAGGTGGTGGGCGCTTAATCGCATTTACATGTGTAGATATTTCATCAAATTACTTGATGCCATGTGGTCGTTGTCGCCAGTTGCTACAAGAACATGGTGGTTCACAGCTTCAATTGATGACAGATACCGGGGTGAAACCATTATCGGAACTCTTGCCTTGGGCATTTGGACCGGATGAACTGGATAAGCGCCTTGACTAATTCAGGTGTTGAACCATTTGCCGCTGTTGAAATCATCTCGGCAAAGCGTGATCGCAATGAGTTAAGTGATAAACAAATTGACTGGACTGTCGATGCCTATACCCGTGGCGTGATTGCAGATGAGCAAATGTCTGCTCTGCTAATGGCAATTTTATTAAATGGCATGAACTCCCGAGAAATTTCTCGTTGGACGAATGCGATGATTAACTCAGGTGAACGTATGAATTGGTCAGCACTTGATCGACGAACTGCAGATAAGCATTCAACTGGCGGGGTCGGCGACAAGATAACTTTGCCGCTTGCGCCTTTGGTGGCAGCATGCGGGGGAGCGGTTCCACAACTCTCTGGTCGCGGCTTGGGACATACAGGTGGCACCTTGGATAAACTCGAATCAATTCCGGGTTGGCGGGCATCACTTAGTAATGCAGAGATGCTAAAAGTTTTGCAAGATACTGGCGCAGTAATTTGCGCAGCAGGTGCGGGTTTAGCGCCAGCAGATAAGAAACTTTATGCACTGCGCGATGTGACAGCAACAGTTGAAGCAATCCCACTAATTGCTTCATCAATTATGTCTAAGAAAATTGCTGAAGGAACGTCGGCTTTAATTCTGGATGTAAAAACTGGCAGTGGTGCCTTTATGAGCGACCCTGCAAAGGCCGCTGAACTTGCTCGCACAATGGTGCAATTAGGTTTGGATGCTGGAGTTAAGACTCGTGCACTGGTAACCGCGATGGATGTTCCGCTTGGTCTGACTGCTGGAAATGCCCTTGAAGTACGCGAATCTATTGAAGTATTGGCCGGTGGTGGACCATCTGACGTTGTTGAACTTACAATTTTATTGGCTCGCGAAATGATTGATGCCGCCGGAATCGTTGGAAAAGATCCGGCAGTTGCCCTGCAAGATGGCTCTGCGATGGATCATTGGAAGCGCATGATTCGCGCACAAGGTGGAGATCCAGATGCAAACCTTCCGACTGCGCGCGAAAAACACGTGATCACAGCAACTGAATCTGGAATTATGACCAAGCTGGATGCGATGAAAGTCGGCGTATCTGCCTGGCGGCTAGGTGCTGGGCGTTCCAAGCAAGGTGAGAAAGTTCAAGCGGGTGCAGGTATTGAAATGCATGCTAAGCCAGGAGATTACATTACAAAAGGTGCACCACTTCTTACGCTGCACACAGATGAACCCGCACGGTTTGAAAGAGCGCTCGAAATATTAGATGGTGCCATAGCCATAGTAGAAAATGGAAAGGTAGAACGTCTGCCGCTAGTTCTAGAACGGATTACTGGATGAGTATGCTAAATAAAATTCCAACTCCTGCACAGATTGCCCGTTTACCGAAAGCGCTGCTTCACGATCACTTAGATGGTGGCCTACGCCCGCAAACCATTATTGATATTGCTAAAGAAATCGGACATGAGTTACCAACCTATGACGCCACCGAACTCGCAGAATGGTTTCGCACATCTTGTGATTCAGGATCATTGGTTCGCTATCTAGAAACATTTGCACACACCGTCGCCGTAATGCAGCGTCATCAAGATGTTGTACGAGTTGCTCGTGAGTGCGCGGTCGATCTGGCACGCGATGGTGTTGTCTATGCCGAAGTGCGCATGGCGCCAGAGTTGCTTACTGAAAATGGGTTAACTATCTCGGCGGCTATCGAAGCAATTCTGGAAGGCTTTCGTGCAGGCGAAAAAGAAGCACAGGCAGAAGGTAACTCGATTCGTGTTACATCGCTGCTCTGTGGAATGCGCCAAAATACTTTGTCGCAAGAAGTTGCCGAATTAGCAGTTAAATATCGCGATAAAGGCGTAGTTGGCTTTGATATCGCTGGTCCTGAAGATGGATTCCCGCCTAGCGATCAACTAGATACTTTCGAATATTTACGTCGCGAAAATGCCCACTTTACGATTCATGCAGGTGAGGCATACGGTCTGCCATCTATTTGGGAGGCGATTCAACTTTGCGGTGCCGAACGTCTCGGACACGGAGTCCGCATCATCGATGATGTCGATCTAAACCACACGCCGCCACGTCTTGGAAAGTTAGCGGCATATGTTCGCGATCGCCGAATTCCACTTGAGATGTGTCCATCTTCAAATATTCAAACAGGTGCGGCGGCAAACTTTGCCGATCATCCAATCGGCAATCTCGCTAAGTTGCGTTTTCGAATCACCGTAAATACAGATAACCGATTGATGTCTGCAACATCAATGAGCAACGAAATGACCGAGCTAGTAAAGGCATTTGATTGGACTTTCCTAGATCTGCAGCGTGTAACAATTAATGCGCTTAAGAGTTCATTTATTCCATTTGAAGAACGCTTAGCAATTATTGAAAAAGTTGTTAAGCCAGGTTACTTAGCAATTTCTGCTGAATAAACTTTAAACCCCGATTGGGTGCCAGACAGTCTTTGCTTCCATAAAAGCATAAATTCGCGTTGGCGAGGGCGTACCCTCAAAATGGTGGATTCGTTTCAAGTTTTCAGCCCCAGCCACTTTCAAATCTGCGCGCTTCTTCTTAGTGATACCTGAAATATCGAAGCCATCGATATCCATATGAGATGCCGCCCAAGGGGCTAACTCATCATGTGAGCCCGTAAGAATATTTATAACCCCGGCAGGTAAATCACTTGTAGCTAATACTTCAGCGAAGGTCATTGCAGCGATTGCTGCAGATCCAGGAACAAGTGCAACAACTGTGTTTCCAGAGACGATTGCAGGAGCGATAGCGTCAATGAAGGCTAAGAAACTCTCTGCTGGCGCAACAGCAATTACGCCTTGTGGTTCAGGAATTGTGAAATTGTAATAAGGCCCAGATACTGGGTTAGTTGCGCCAAAGGCTGCCGATAATTTATCGCTCCAGCCCGCATACCAAACCCAACGATCGATCGCGGTTAGAACTTCATCATGTGCTTTCTTTGATGTCACACCGGTGGCTAGTGAAATTTCATTTGCGATCTGATCTGCGCGGCCTTCCAACATTTCGGCGATGCGATAGAGAATCTGTCCACGGTTATAGGCCGTTGCCTTTGCCCAACCACTTTGGGCAGCACGCGCGGCAACAACGGCATCTCGCAAATCTTTTCTTGATGCCAGTGATGGGTTTGCAACAGAAACACCTTTAGAAGTTAGGACTTCATAAACGCGTCCAGATTCGCTGCGCGGGAATGCACCGTTTATATAGAGTTTGTAAGTTTTCTTAACCTCTAAACGTGCAACTGGCTTCTTAGGAGTGGTTGCCATTTACTTGCCCTCCTTTAAATATGCCGATAAGCCATGTTTTCCACCTTCACGGCCCCAGCCGGATTCTTTATATCCACCAAATGGTGAAGCAGAATCAAATTTATTAAAGGTATTTGCCCAAACAACTCCTGCGCGAAGTTGCTGCGTAGCCCACAAAATACGTGAGCCTTTCTCACTCCAGACACCAGCCGAAAGACCGAACGGGGTGTTATTCGCTTTTTCAATCGCTTCTTGCGGTGTGCGGAAAGTTAGGATGGAAAGTACCGGTCCAAATATCTCTTCACGCGCAATTCGGTGAGCCTGCGTTACTCCGGTAAAGATTGTCGGAGCAAACCAAAATCCCTTATCCGACAAGGTGCAAGCCGGGCTCCAGCGCTGGGCGCCTTCTAAATCTCCTACACCTGCAAGTTCTTGAATCTTCAACAGTTGCTCGCGAGAGTTAATTGCGCCCAAATCTGTGTTCTTATCTAGGGGATCACCAATTCTGATTTTAGCCATACGGACTTTTAGTTTTTCAATGAACTCATCCGCGATACCTTCTTGCAAAATTAATCGAGAACCCGCACAGCAAACGTGACCTTGATTAAAGAAGATTCCATTAACTATTCCTTCGACGGCCTCATCAATTGGGGCATCATCAAAGACAACATTTGCACCTTTACCACCTAGTTCCAAAGTGGCTTTCTTTTCTGTACCAGCGATTGCGCGGGCTATTCTCTTACCAACTTCGGTTGATCCAGTGAAAGCAATTTTATGGATTCCAGGGTGGTTAACAATTGCGGAACCGGTGGTTCCATCTCCTGTAACTATATTTACAACACCATCCGGTAGTTCTGCTTCTTGGCAAACTTGTGCAAATAGCAGCGCTGTCAGGGAAGTAGTCTCGGCCGGCTTTAGTACAACCGTGTTACCAGTAGCCAACGCTGGGGCAATCTTCCAAGCCAACATCAAAAGTGGAAAATTCCAAGGAATTATCTGGCCGGCAACTCCATGTGGCTGCGGTGATTTACCAAGTCCGGCGTAATCTAATTTATCTGCCCAGCCTGCATGATAGAAAAAGTGGGCAGCAACTAGCGGAATATCTATGTCGCGGGTTTCGCGAATTGGCTTTCCATTATCGAGCGTTTCAAGAACTGCAAATTCACGAGCACGTTCTTGCAAGATGCGCGCGATGCGATAAAGGTATTTTCCACGTTCTTTTCCAGAAAGCTTTGACCAAGTTTTTGTATATGCCTTCTGCGCTGCTGCAACGGCCTTATCTACATCGCTAGCGCCACCCAGTGCTATTTGACTGAGAACCTCTTCAGTTGCAGGGTTAATAGTCGGAAAATGGTTCTTGCCTGTGACAAATTTGCCATCAATAAAGTGTCCGTACTTTGCCTTGATATCGACGATAGAACGTGACTCAGGGGCAGGTGCGTACTCGAATGTCATAGGGATTTTCCGGGTTTCTCTCTGTCTTAATCGATCGTTACGTAGTTAGGGCTAGCGTAGTAGCCATCATCGATTTTCATGCGTTGCATCAGTAAATCATTTAGCAATGCGCTGGCGCCAATCCGGAATAATTCTGGAGTAAGCCATTCGGGACCAGCCGTTTCATTGACTAGAACCAACTGCTTTATGGCATCTTTGGTATTTCGAATTCCACCCGCTGGTTTTACGCCAATTCTGCGATTTGTCATCGAATAAAAGTCACGTACCGCCTCCAGCATTACTAGGACAACTGGGGGAGTGGCGGCGGGTGCAACTTTGCCGGTGGAAGTCTTGATGAAATCGGCGCCAGCTAGCATCGCCAGATAAGAAGCCTTGCGAACATTGTCATATGTGACTAATTCACCAGTCTCAAAGATCACCTTTAGATGTGCGCGATCGCCACAAACTTCGCGAATCTTTACAATTTCATCAAAGACAAGACCGAACTGCCCAGATAAAAATGCACCGCGATCAATAACCATATCAATTTCGGCGGCGCCAGCATCTATAGCGTCTTGCGTATCTTGAATTTTAACTTCCATAGAAGCGCGACCTGATGGAAAAGCAGTTGAAACAGCGGCAACTGGAACATGTTGCCCACCAATTGAATCTAAATGTGTACGTGCGATGGCGACCATATCGTTATAAACGCAGATCGCACCCACGCTGGGAACAGTTGGATCTGTTGGATCAGGTCTGACCGCTTTAGAGCAGAGTGCCCGAACTTTTCCGGCAGTGTCGGCGCCTTCAAGTGTTGTTAAATCCACCATAGAGATTGCAGTGTCAATGGCCCAGCGCTTACTAGTTGTCTTAATGCTGCGAGTTGCCAACATCGCAGCGCGCGCTTCTGCTCCTACCTGGTCAACGCCAGGCAGTTGCGCCAGAAAGTGCTTTAGTGAACTCTCTGATCCATCGACAATTCCGTAAAAGCTCATGATAGAAATTCCTTTAGTGGGTTACGCAACTTATCCAACAGGATTTGCGCCGATTTTGCATCTTTGGTTATAACTTCGATATAACACTTTAACTTAGCTTCCGTCCCGCTCGGGCGAATGATTATGCGGATATCGCCATCGAGCCAGATGCGCAGGCCATCAGTTGGAGGGAGTCCATCCTTTGGCGCAGCCAAATCATCAATGGCGTGAACTTTGTAACCCGCAATTTCACTTGGTGGATTTTGGCGAAGTCGCGTTAAGAGTTGCGAAATCTTTGCCATATCTGTAACTCGAATTGAAATCTGCTCAGTTGCATGGAATCCGTGCCGCGCCCAAACTTCATCCAATAGATCAAGCAGAGTCTGACCTTGTGCTTTTAAATCACTGGCAATCTGGGCCAGATAGATGGCAGCAGAAATTCCATCTTTATCATTTACAGTTTTAGGATCAACTGCGTAACCGATCGCTTCTTCATATCCGTAGGCCAAATTATCTATCTTGGCCAGCCATTTAAATCCAGTTAAAACCTCTTGAAAATCAATTTTGTAATGCGCGGCAATCTTACGCAGTGCAGATGATGAAACAATGGAATTACCGAAAGCTCCTTGGGGCCTGGATCGCGCGATCCATTCGCCAAAAATTACACCAAGTTCGTCACCGCCCAACATGCGCCAACCAGTCTTTGGATCATTTACCGCCACAGCGCAACGATCCGCATCAGGATCATTGGCAATAACTAAATCTGCACCGAAGTCACGCGCTTTTTCTAAAGCTAAATCGATTGCACCAGGCTCTTCTGGATTTGGAAAAGTGACTGTCGGAAAATCTGGATCTGGTTGAGATTGCTCATCAACTAGAATAAGAGTTGCAAAACCTGCGTGGTTGAAAACGCGTTGCAAAGTCTCTGTTCCGACTCCGTGCATCGCGGTGTAAACAACCTTTAGATCTCCAGGGTTATTTGCCAGAAGGGCCGTGCGACGTACATATTCAGTAACAATTTCTTCACCAAGTACAGTCCAACTATTTCCACGAGGCAGTTTTGCCAAAGACGTTATTGCGGCGATCTCTTTGGCGATAAATCCATCGGTAGGAGTGATGATTTGAGAAGATGCGTAATTGATACCGTCGGCAGTTGGCCCAACATAAACCTTGTAACCATTATCTTGTGGGGGATTATGACTGGCCGTGATCATCACACCCACATCACATTTAAGTTCTGCTGTTGCAAAAGCCAATACCGGAGTTGGTAGCGGCCGCGGTAGAACAAATACTTCAAAACCAGCCCCTGCGAAAATTTGAGCACTTTCTTCCGTGAAATCTTCTGATCCGTAACGAGCATCTCGACCGATGACAACGCGAGTCATGGCACGTGCTTTCATATATGAGGCAATACCTGCTGCCGTACGTCCAACAACTGCACGATTCATGCAAGATGGACCTGGTCCGACCGGACCACGTAGCCCCGCTGTGCCAAATTGCAGAAAACCAGAAAAGTATTTTCTTAAAGTTATTTCATCATCAGCAGCGAGCAGCGCCGTTAATTGGGCTGCAGTTTTCGGATCAGGATCATCTGCAATCCATGCCCTTACCTCGGCCAGCAGTTCGGCGTTCATCAGGACAGCCTAACGAGATTAAATCGAGTTGGGAATTACAGATAAAACTATGCGTCAATAATGTCACAGAGCACAGTGCCGCTAGATACGGTTTCACCGATTACTGCTTTGAGATTTGTAATCTTGCCCGCCTTATGTGCGTTAAGTGGTTGTTCCATCTTCATCGCCTCAAGGACGATTACTAAATCACCAACTTCAACGCTCTGGCCATCTACAACTGCAATCTTTACGACCGTGCCTTGCATGGGGCTAGTTAGACCAGTCCCGCTTGCGCCACCAACAATTGCAGCTTTAGCACGGTGGCGTTTTACAACTGGTTCAGGAGTGTGAAGTTTTACTTCAAAGCGCTTGCCATTTACTTCAGCAACTAAGTGTTCTGCCGCTACTCGAGTTGTAACTGGGGCAGCAGTTGCTACAAATGCTGGAATTTCATTTTTAAATTCATTTTCAATATAACTTGTATAGATCTTGAAATCTTCGGTAAATGCGGGATCTTCTAAAATAGCGCGATGGAATGGAATTGCTGTTGCTAAACCATCAACTTCAAATTCGGCGAGTGCGCGACGTGCACGTTCAATAGCCTGCTCGCGAGTTGCACCAGTAACGATTAACTTGGCTAATAGCGAATCAAAGTTGCCACCGATAGTGTCACCGTTCTTAAAGCCAGCATCGATTCGCACGCCTGGCCCAGTCGGTAAATTCCATTGCGAAATTCGACCTGGTGCAGGCAAGAACGAACGTCCTGGATCTTCACCGTTGATGCGGAACTCAAGTGAGTGGCCTCTAATTTCGGGATCATCAAATCCCAGACTCTCGCCCATGGCAATTCGGAATTGTTCGCGCACTAAATCAATCCCGGTTACTTCTTCACTTACTGGGTGCTCAACTTGCAAACGAGTATTAACTTCCAAAAAGGAGATTGTGCCGTCTAATCCGATTAAGAATTCGCAAGTTCCAGCGCCGACATACCCAGCCTCTTTCATAATCGCTTTACTGGAGCGGTAGAGCTCTTCATTCTGCGCATCTGTGAGAAATGGTGCGGGGGCTTCTTCGACCAATTTTTGATGACGGCGCTGTAATGAGCAATCACGAGTACTGATGACAACTGCGTGCCCATCTTGATCAACTAATACTTGAGTTTCCACGTGACGTGGCTTATCTAAATAGCGCTCGACAAAACATTCACCGCGACCAAAACCAGCAATGGCTTCGCGTACGGCGGAGGCAAATAGTTCAGGGATTTCATCCATTGTGCGGGCTACTTTTAAACCGCGGCCTCCACCACCGAAGGCGGCCTTAATGGCAACTGGCAGACCATATTCCTTAGCAAATGCGGTGACTTCTTCGTGTCCCGCAACCGGATCTTTTGTTCCAGCAACGAGTGGTGCGCCGGCTTTTGCCGCAATGCGACGGGCAGAAACTTTGTCACCCAGTGCGCTAATTGCCGCCGGTGGTGGACCAATCCAAATTAGACCGGCATCGAGGACTGCTTGGGCAAAGTCAGCGCGCTCTGAAAGGAAACCATAACCAGGGTGGACTGCATCAGCACCTGAATCTTTAGCAGCCGCAATTATCTTTTTAATATCTAAATATGTTTGAGTTGCAGTAGTTCCATTTAATGAAAATGCAAAGTCTGCACTCTTTGTATGTATTGCATCGCGATCTTCTTCAGAATAAACGGCAACGCTCTCCAGCCCATGATCGCGGCAAGCGCGAATCACGCGTACTGCTATCTCACCGCGGTTGGCAATCAGAACGCGTTTCATCGCATCTCCTTAACTTGTGGCCAAGAATAGCCAAGTTGCGACATGGCAGATCTTAAAAAGGGCATTGATAATCCGACTACATTTGTGTAATCGCCTTCGATCACTGGAATAAATGGTGATCCAAATCCATCTAAGGTGAAACCACCCGCTACCTGAAGTGGTTCACCAGATGCGATGTAGTCATCAATTTCAAGATCACTCATTTCGGAGAAAGTAACTTTAGTTGTCACCCGATCTGCAATCTCACGACCTTGAACTGTGTCAATTATGCAGTGTCCGGTATGCAATAGACCGCTGCGGCCACTGATTGCTTGCGCACGCCCCTTGGCAATCTCAGGCGTTCCAGGCTTTCCAAAAGATATTCCGTCAACGTCAAATGTGGAATCGCAACCAATAATGATCGCTGGAAAATCTACTTGTTCGCGCACTGTGTGCGCCTTAGTCACCGCTAGCGCGATCACCATATCTGCAGGTTTCATCGCGTTAAAAAATTCTGTCTCTTCATCGACGCGACTAACCATGACTATTGGCGTGATTCCGGCGCCTTCTAGTAAACGGCGACGAGAAGTCGATTGTGAAGCAAGGACAACTTTAGGCATTATTTAGATTTTCTCCGAGCGCCATAAGTTATCTGATTTGGCAGTGGTTGGCGAAGTTGTGGAAGTCCAAAGAGACTCCGCTTTATTACTGGCTTAAATTCTTTAACTTTATGCTGATCCAAAGCTGCCTTTAAAGCCAGTAGCTCAACAGGTGTTGGATTGCCAGCGGTAACTGTAAATTTCATTAGAGTGGAATATTTCCGTGCTTGCGAGCCGGCAAAGTATCACGCTTAGTTTTAAGTGTGCGGAAAGCCTTGGTGATGTAAGCACGAGATTGATGCGGTTCGATAACGCTATCGATGGTGCCGCGTTCTGCCGCAGCATATGGATTAGAAAGAGTATCGGTGTAGTCAGAGACTAATTCGGCGCGTGCTTTTTCTGGATCTTTGGCATCTGCTAACTCTTTACGATACAAAATATTTACCGCACCTTGTGCTCCCATTACTGCGATTTCTGCACTTGGCCAAGCGAAGTTGATATCGCTACCTAAGTATTTGGATCCCATAACAATAAAAGCGCCACCATAGGCTTTACGGGTAATTAAGGTTACGAGTGGAACAGATGCTTCTGCATAGGCGTAAAGCAATTTAGCGCCACGACGAATAATTCCATTCCATTCTTGTTCTATGCCGGGCATGAATCCCGGAACATCTACCAAGGTAAGAATTGGGATATTAAAGGCATCGCAGAAACGAAGGAAACGAGCGGCTTTTTCGCTGGAATTAATATCTAGGGTGCCCGCCAACTGTGAAGGTTGGTTGGCAATAATGCCAATCGATTCGCCTTCAATACGGGCAAATCCAACAATGATATTAGGAGCATATAAAGCATGAACTTCTAGGAATTCGCCTTCGTCAACCAGTGTTGTAATCAAAACCTTCATGTCATATGGCTGATTTGGGCTATCTGGAATTAGATGGTTAAGCGCAGCATCTTGCGCACTCTCTTCCAAAGTTTGGGTTGGTGGCAGATGGGGAGATGCATCCATATTGTTGGAAGGTAGATAAGAAAGCAGCGCTTTTACATAATCAATTGCATCGGCTTCACTATCTGCCAGATAGTGCGCATTACCTGAGCGAGTGTTATGGGTTAAAGCACCGCCAAGTTCTTCCATTCCGACATCTTCACCAGTAACTGTTTTGATGACATCGGGACCAGTAATAAACATATGTGAAGTTTCGTTGACCATAACGGTGAAGTCAGTTAGGGCAGGTGAGTAGGCAGATCCACCCGCACATGGACCAAGGATTAGCGAGATCTGTGGAATAACACCTGATGATCGAGTGTTAAGTCGGAAGATTTTGCCATAACCGTTAAGGGAAGCAACTCCTTCTTGGATGCGAGCTCCACCAGAATCGTTAATACCAATTAATGGAATACCACTTTTGAGCGCAAACGCAGCGATCTTTACAATCTTTTCGGCGTGAACTTCACCGAGACTGCCGCCCATAACCGTGAAATCTTGTGAATACAGCGCAATCGGACGTCCATCAACGGTTGCGGTTCCGATAACAACGCCATCGCCATAAGGACGGTTATTTTCCATCCCGAATTGTGTGGAACGGTGACGCGCAAATGCATCTATCTCGGTAAAGGAATCGGCATCGACTAGCAAAGCAATTCTCTCGCGTGCAGTTAATTTACCTTTAGCATGTTGCTTCTCAACGGCCCGAGCAGAACCGGCGTGAACCGCTTCCTCAACACGTAGCCGAAGATCTTCAATTTTTCCTGAAGTTGTATGCAGATCTGGGTTCATACCCTTACGGTACTAGGCGTGGGCATATCAGCGCCAAGAGCGCCACTAGATAGGACGATCATCGCTTCGCAACTTTCGCCATACTGGCGGGTAAGCGTGGTTGATCTCACTACCTCTACACAAATTGATCTGGCGGATTTAGCGAATGCAGGTCTTGCAACAAAGGGCGATGTTATCGCCGCCGAATTTCAAAGCGGTGGCCGCGGCAGATTAGATCGAAAATTCGATGCACCTGCAGGTAGCGCCCTTCTCTTTTCTTTTTACATTACGCCAAAGCGCAGCCGCAATGATTGGGGATTTCTCTCACACCTTGCCGCACTTTGTATGTCAGAAATAATTTCCAACGATCTAAATATCGCAGTTTCACTAAAATGGCCAAATGATATTTTAATTGCAGGTAAAAAAGTTTGCGGTCTAATTGCACAAGCAACAGCAGATGGAATAATTATTGGAATTGGTTTAAATGTTGGGATGTCACTTGCAGAACTCCCCGTTGCGACGGCTACTTCACTTGCAATTGCCGAATCTGATCAACTAGATCGCAATCAGATACTGATTCAATTTCTTGAAAGATTTAGCCTTAGATTCCTAGACTGGGATACAGGGCGCGACTTCATTGATGAATACTCGAAAGTTTCGGCAACTTTAGGCTGCGATGTTCAAATCGAAGTCGCAGGACGCGAAAATCGGATCGGTTTTGCGCAATCGATAACCGCATCAGGTGCCTTGATCCTGGCCGATGGCTTTGAAGTTAACGTTGGTGATGTAGTTCATCTACGATAGCGCTGTGAACGAGCGCTTTCCCACAGTTGGCATCATCGGCGCAGGCCAACTTGCTCGCATGACGGTTGCTCCAGCCACAGCGCTAGGAATAAATTTATTATTATTTGCGCAAAGCTCAGATGACAGCGCAGCACAGATAGCGCCACACATAGTTGGTGACTACCGAGATTTATCTGCCTTGCAAGAGTTTGCTGCTAAATGCGATGTCATAACTTTCGAACATGAACTTGTTCCGCTTTCGGTAATAAAGGGCCTTGAGGCATCTGGTGTGAAAGTTTCGCCGAGTTCGGCCTCGTTCCAATATTCGCAAGATAAGGCCGCGATGCGCCAAAAACTTTCCGCTTACCCTGGACCAAAGTGGCGGGTTATAAGCGATGCCGGCGATTCATTTGATTTCCCATTTATCGCTAAGAAGATTTCAGGTGGATATGACGGTCGCGGAGTCTGGAAGATTTCAAATCGCGCCGAACTCGAGGAAGTCTTAAAGGGAAATCCCCAAATTTTAATCGAAGAGCTAATTAGCTTTGATTGCGAGATAGCAGTAATGGTTGCCAGGTCTGCTCATGGACAAGCAACGACTTGGGCCCCAACTCAGACTGTGCAATCTGAGGGGATCTGTACATTGACCATTTCACCAGCGCCAGTTATTTCACAAGTTGTCGCTGAAAAGGCGCAACACCTAGCGCTATCTATTGCAAACGATATTTCCCTAATCGGTGTTATGGCCGTTGAATTATTTGTTAAGGGCGATGAGTTATTTATTAACGAGTTAGCAATGCGTCCACATAATTCTGGTCACTGGACAATTGATGGTTCACGAACCAGTCAGTTCGAACAACACTTGCGTGCGATCTTAGATCTACCGCTCGGTGATCCTGCTATGACTGCTGGATATGCTGTAATGGCCAACATCTTGGGCGGAGAGAAGACGGATATGTATCGCCCATATCTGCACCTAATGGCGCGTAATCCGCAACTGAAATTTCACCAATACAAGAAGGAAGTTCGCAAGGGTCGCAAAATTGGGCATGTCACCGCTGTGGGGGAAAATCTTCTAGAATTAACCGAGATAGCCGAACATGCACGTGACTATATGAGCGGAGAAATAGATGAGTGATGTTGCGATCATCATGGGATCAGATTCTGATTGGCCCGTAATGGAAGAGGCTGCAAAAGTTCTTGATGCATTTGCAATTTCATATACCGCCGAAGTTCTTTCTGCTCATCGCATGCCACTTGAAATGGTTAAATTCGCACAAGCGGCTAAAGCAAATGGATTTAAAGTAATTATCGCTGGCGCCGGCGGTGCTGCTCATCTGCCAGGAATGGTTGCATCCCTTACAACTCTGCCCGTAATTGGCGTGCCGGTACCACTTAAGAATTTAGATGGAATGGATTCACTTCTTTCAATAGTTCAGATGCCTGCAGGTATTCCTGTGGCAACTGTTGGAGTTGGTAACGCTAAGAACGCTGGACTGCTGGCAGCACGCATCTTGGGAATATCAGATGAAGGGATTTCATTAAAAGTGGAGAACGCCCTAAAGGAAATTAATGAAGAAGCGAAGACAAAAGGCGCGAATCTAACCGCGCGACGCAACCAGAAGACGGGCTTCTAAATCTTCGCTGAATTACTAGTCTCTAATTAGTCAGAGCGACCAAGTGCGTGCACGCGCCAGCCGGCAGCGCGCCATTTATCGCGATCCAGTGCGTTGCGCCCATCAATTAAGAACTTTGATTTCACCAATTGTCCGATTACTGAAGGATCTAGTTCGCGATATTCCTTCCACTCAGTTAAGTGGAGAATGGCATCTGCGCCCTTTACGCAATCAACGACTTTCTCTGCGTAATCCAAGTTAGGAAAACGCTTGCGCGCAGGTTCGATTCCTTTGGGATCATGAACAACCACAGTTGCACCTGCTGCTTGCAGTTGGGCCGAGATATCAAGTGCTGGAGAATCGCGTACATCATCGCTATCGGGTTTAAATGTTGCACCAAGAACTGCGATTTTATACTGCGTTAAATCTTCGGAAAGATCAGCGCGTACTACATCGATCACCCGTTGACGAGCGCGCAGGTTAATGGCATCGATTTCACGTAAGAATTCCAGCGCTTGATCTGCACCAAGTTCTTGAGCGCGTGCCATAAATGCGCGAATATCTTTTGGTAGACAGCCACCACCGAATCCGATACCTGCTTGCAAGAAGCGGCTGCCAATACGTGGGTCATATCCAATTGCCTTAGCGAGAACGGTGACATCGCCACCGGCGGCTTCGCAAACTTCAGCCATAGCGTTAATAAAGGAAATCTTTGTCGCCAAGAATGAGTTTGCTGCCACCTTAACGAGTTCTGCTGTTGGCAGATCGGCACGGATCCAAGGAGTCCCTAAATCAATAATTGGCTTGTAGACCTCTTTTAGGATCTTTTCAGCGCGATCATTTACAACGCCGACCACCAAACGATTTGGAGTCAAAGTATCTTCAACGGCAAAGCCCTCACGAAGGAATTCGGGGTTCCAAGCTAGGTCGGCATGTGGTGCGGACTCTGCAAGATAGTCGCGAAGTGATTGTGCGGTGCCAACCGGAACAGTTGATTTTCCAACAACAAGTGCGCCATCCTTTAAATAAGGAGCGATTGCGGCAACTGATGATTTAACGTAAGTCAGATCTGCTGCTAGACCATCTTTACTTTGTGGCGTTCCGACGCAAATGAAATGAACATCAGCGCCAGCAGCTGCTGAAAAATCGGTGGTAAAAGTTAAGCGACCAGTCTTAATCTCTTTGGCAAGAAGTGTGTCTAAACCTGGTTCGTAGAATGGCAACTCTCCACGCGATAACAGGTCTACTTTGCTTTGATCGGTATCGATTCCGATGACTTCAAAGCCGAGCGATGACATACATGCAGCGTGGGTAGCACCCAAATAGCCGCAACCAATTACCGAGAGTTTCATGGGTGGGAGTCTATGGCACCTTCTATTTGATCTCGCCGCACGGATTTTCCGAGGCGGTACGAGTCTTAAATTTATCTATTAATTCAGGCTTGGCAGATGCAGTCGTGCTTGCAGAAGGTGAAGGCTTAACCTCATCAACTAGTGCGGCATCATCGCGAATTCGAGTCCATAGATCAGCGCTCAAAGTTGTATCCCAAATTACTACTGAGCCAATACCCGGTACGTTGCCATTGGCATTTGAAAGCGGAACGGTCAGTGTGCGCACATTTCCAGATGATAAACCGCGCATCTGCTTTGCCAAATTAAGGAGATCGCCTTCATTTAGATTCTCATCCATTTTTATTGTTGAAATTGCGGCATTTATAAAATTAACCATCTTTATTGGATTAAGCAGCACACCTGTACTGGTTGCCTTCTTTAAAACCGAACTCATAAATTGTTGCTGACGTTGCATACGACCAATATCGCCGCGCCCGTCAAAATCACGTGTTCGAACATACTTCAGCGCCTCAATCCCATTTAGCGTATGGGTGCCGGCGCTAAGGACTAAATGGCTCTGTGCGTCATCAATATCAACTTTGGTACAGACTTCAATTCCACCAAGTGCGTTAACAATTCCAGCAAAACCTGCAAAACTGACCTCTATGTAATGGTCAATCTTTAAATTAGTTTCGCCTTCAATTGTTTGAATCAATAGTGGTGCTCCACCAAAAGAAAATGCGGCATTTAATTTATTTTGGCGATCTGGAACTTGAGTTTTCCCATCGTTACTTAAATGTGCGGGAATAGTTACCAGGCTGTCGCGCGGGAGTGATACTAAGTAAGCCTTGCTGCGATCCTTGCTGATGTGTACGAGCAGCATTGTGTCAGATCGTCCACCGGCAGCGGTCTTGGTCGAACCAACCCGGAGCTCTTTCATTTCTGCCTTGGTTAGACCTTCGCGAGTATCAGAGCCCACCAATAAATAGTTGAGCGCTTTAGAAGTTTTTTCAGGACGATCTTCAAGTCCAGAGAAGACGTTGATGCGCGCAATTTTGCCGCTAACTTGCCCAAGACCGAACCAAGAAGCCGAGGCCAGTACGACAACACCCACGGAGAGTGATGTAATAATTCGTATCGCGCGAGTCGATTTCACAGACGA
The DNA here is from genome assembly GCA_009698815.1 of Actinomycetota bacterium. Taxonomy (GTDB): domain Bacteria; phylum Actinomycetota; class Actinomycetes; order Nanopelagicales; family Nanopelagicaceae; genus Planktophila. The sequence goes on from WLPJ01000002.1 coordinate 68,436, forward strand.
ACTCTACTTGGGCGATAGCGTGGAGGGGTTATGTCGACATCATTGGGCGAGTTATCTGCCTCACCGGCTATTAGCGTGATCCTTCCAGTCCTAAATGAAGAGCCACATTTAGAAGAATCAGTTTTGGCAATTCTCTCGCAGGATTATCAGGGAATATTCGAAGTAATTCTCGCCCTTGGGCCTTCGCAAGATCGAACTAACGAAATTGCGAACGTGCTTGCTTTGCGAGATAACCGAGTCAAGTTAGTTGCCAACCCAACTGGCAAGACTGCAGCGGGATTGAATTTAGCGATTGCTGCATCACAGAGTTCGGTAATTGTCCGAGTTGATGGTCATGCCAAGATTCCAAATAATTATCTTTCACTCGCTATCGAAATTTTACGCGAAACTGGCGCAGTCAATGTTGGTGGAGTTATGGCTGCGCAAGGAATTTCTAAATTTGAGAAAGCGGTAGCTCGTGCGATGCGCAGTCCACTCGGCGTTGGCGCTTCTCGTTTTCATACTGGTGGCGATGCTGGAGAAGTAGACACTGTTTATCTTGGTGCATTCCGTCGTGAGGCGATAGTTGTTGCCGGTGGGTTTGATGAGCGATATACGAGAGCGCAAGACTGGGAGCTAAATCATCGCCTGCGTAAAAATGGTGGAAAAATATACTTTGATCCAAGACTTCACGTTACTTACCGCCCAAGACCTGATTTAATTAAATTAGCGAAACAATATTTTCAATACGGCACATGGCGGCGCGTGGTTTCACGTAGCCATAGCGGAACAATTAACTTGCGCTATTTAGCGCCACCTTTTGCTCTAGTTGGATCACTGATCTCTGTGATTTCTGGACTTTTAATTCACCCAATTCTCTATTTGCCGGCAGATGTTTACGGCGGCTTCGTTTTACTTTCATCGCTGCTAATCGCAAAATCAGTGAGCGAATACTTTTCATTATTAGCGATAATTCCAACTATGCACTTCGCTTGGGGCGCGGGCTTCATCACCTCAACTAAAACCCTGCGGTAGCCTTTACCTATATGAGCGCTCCAGTTGCAATTTACGAACCATTTCGTGCCGGTCTGCCGCCACTTGGCGCCTACCTCCGCGCGCTCTGGGCGCGTCGCTCTTTTATCGCAGAGTTTTCCCGCTCTGAACTTCGCGAACAGAACTATGGATCAATCTTTGGCCAACTTTGGCTAGTACTGAATCCGCTTTTGCTATCGGGTGTTTACTTTCTTTTGATCTACATCATCGGTGGCCAGAGTGATTCAAATAGGTACGGCCATCTCACCGCCAGTCTCTTCTTATTTTACTTGGTGAGCAACAGCCTAACTGGTGGCGTCAAATCAATTACGGCTGGTCAACGATTGATTTTAAATACTGCCTTCCCGCGAATAATGTTGCCCATTTCTGCGATGGTGATTGCCCTCTTTAAATTTGTACCAACGCTGGCAGTCTTTTTTGTGATGCGAACAGTTCTGGGGCTAAATTATTCATGGCAGATGTTTTGGGCTATTCCAGTAGTTTTAATTGCACTTTTGATGGGCTTGGGCATGGCAATTTTAATATCCTGCATCAACGTTTACTTCCGAGATATCGCTAGTTTTCTCCCCTATATGACGCGCAGTCTTTTATATCTATCGCCAATTCTTTATCAGGCTAGCGATCTTTCAGATAAATTGAGAAGTTTTGAAATCGCAAACCCAATTTTTTATCTATTAGATGCCTGGTCTCAAGTTATGGTCTATGCCCAGGCTCCCGATCTATTTTCTTTACTGCACAGCCTGGTTTGGGCGCTAGCCATTTTTATTATTGGGACATATTTCTTCTTATCTAGGGAGCGTGATTTCGCTGTCCGCCTCTAATTCACAAAATTCAACTCACGCCAAGCACGGTCTGGCGGTATCAGTTCAAAACGTTGGACTCACTTACACAACTTCAATCGATAAGCGCCCTACTTTAAAGGCACGCTTAAAATCACTTGGTCGCGGCAAAAAACATACGCGAATTGTTAACGCACTAAGCCAAGTTAATCTCGATGTTCACTACGGCACGGTGCTCGGCGTAATTGGTTCAAATGGCGCTGGAAAGTCTTCACTTATGCGAGTTATCTCCGGAATTGTTCCGCCATCGCAAGGACGAGTTGAAGTACATGGTTCGGTCAGCACACTTCTTGCTTTAGGCGTCGGGTTTAATCCATCAATGACCGGCCGAGCAAATGTTTATCTAGGTGGGCTCGCTGCCGGAATGTCGCGAGCGGAAATAGATGAGCAGTTTGAGGCGATAGCTGATTTTTCAGAACTAGGTGATGCCATTGATGCGCCGATGCGTACTTACTCATCAGGTATGTACGCCAGATTGGCATTTTCGGTTGCCGCAACCGTGCAACCAGATATTTTAATTGTTGATGAAGCCCTCAGTACTGGCGATGCTCATTTTAAAGAGAAGAGTCTTAACCGAATCAAAGAACTGCGCTCGGCGGACCGCGCCTTGATATTAGTTAGCCACGCCATGGCAACGATCGAAGATGTCTGTAACGAAGTTGCTTGGTTGCATAAAGGAAAGCTCATGGCGCGGGGGAATCCTGCCGAAGTAATCAAGCAATACCGTGAATTTACAAACACTGGAAAGAGCTCGGCTGCAAATGAGGATGTATAAGCGAATACCAATCGCTTTAACCATTGCGCTTTTATTTTCTAGCGCTCCAAATTCAGCCCAAGCGATAGACGTTCCTACTAAATTTTCTTTCTCTGGAAGTGGCTATGGCCACGGCGTCGGCATGAGTCAGATTGGTGCGCGCGCTATGGCTTTAGCTGGAGAGTCTGCTACCGCAATTTTAAATTATTACTACACCGGAACATCAGTAGAAACCACAACTGATACCCAAATCTTGCGTATCAATATTGGACATTTGCTTACCTCGGCAAAAATCAAGAGTGATTCGCTTGGGGCGGCTTTTACTTTGTATGCGGGGAATATTCCCGAGACTGGTTCTGCGACTTCTATATTAAATTATCCAAGTAAGACATCTCTTAACGTAAATCTAAGTGGCGGCCAGATTTCGATTTCAACAACTCGTGGAACTAAGACGACTCAGATTGCAGTGGGGCCTGTTTTTACCTTGAGATGGAGCGGCACTCGATATCAAGAGGGCCCACTAGCGATTCTTTCGGTTACGACAAATGGAGTAGTAAATAGATACCGCCACGGTCAGATGCAATTTAAAGTGGCTAAAGATAAATTATTAGGAAGGCGTTTAGAGATAATAAATTCGGTGAGATTGCAAGATGAATATTTATGGGGGATAAGCGAAGTTCCTTCCTCTTGGCCGCAGGCCGCTTTGCAGGCACAGGCCATCGCATCTCGCACATATGCAATTTCTAAGGCGGTTCGCATTCGCACCGCATGTGATTGTCACTTATATGGCTCAATTAGTGATCAAACATTTGCTGGCTATAGCAAAGAGGGCGAACCGAAATTTGGCGAAATCTGGAAAGGCGCTGTCAATTCAACGGCTGGACAGATTATTACCTTCGCAGGATTGCCAATTACTGCTTACTTTTCTTCATCAAGTGGCGGCATAACTGAAACTTCTGAGCATGCTTGGGGTACGGCTACTGCCTATACCCAAAGTGTTTTGGATACAGCAAGTGTTGATGTGGCGCTAAATCCGCGATTTGCAACTTGGGCTAGAGAAATTCCCCAGTCGATAATTGCAGCAGCCTTTGCCTTAAGTGATGTCCTGACGTTGCAAGTGTTATCTCTAAATCCAGCAGGTACGGTTGCAATGATTCAAGCAACTTCGTCAACAGGGAAAACAGAGGTGCTAAGAGGTGAAACCTTTAGAAGTAGAAGCAAGTTACCTTCTGCTTGGTTTTCAATCCTGAGCTAATTAATTAATTCGCGTGGAGAACTGAGTTAAGCCCGCCCCATGTGCCGGTGCGCATTACAACTTCCAAAGATCCGTCTAGAGAATTTCGGCGAAATAAGAGATCACTCGCCCCGGATAAAGTGCCAGCTTTAACAATTTCTCCATCTGGCAGGCGCACCTTTGCTGCAGCGGTGATGTATGTACCGGCTTCGATTACACAGTTATTTCCAAGTGAAATACCTAGTCCAGAGTTAGCGCCTAGTAAACATTTTTCGCCGACCGAAATAACTTCTTTTCCACCACCACTGAGCGTTCCCATAATGGATGCTCCGCCGCCGACATCGCTGCCATCGCCGACTACTACGCCGGAAGAAATACGACCTTCAACCATAGATGTTCCTAAAGTGCCGGCGTTGAAGTTAACAAATCCTTCGTGCATAACAGTTGTGCCAGATGCTAAATGCGCACCTAAGCGAACTCGATCAGCATCGGCGATACGCACCCCAGATGGGATTACGTAATCAACCATGCGCGGGAACTTATCAACGCCAAATACCGTGACATGGCCGTACTTGGCACGTAGCGCAGCGCGCACCGTCTCAAATCCTTCAACGGCACATGGACCAGCCGATGTCCAAGCAACATTTGTTAACAGCCCGAAGATTCCATTCATTACAGCGCCATGTGGCGCAATTAAACGGTGAGAAAGTAGATGCAGTCGCAGATAAGCATCAGCAGCACTTTGCGGTGCAATGGATAAGTCAATTTCAATTGAAATAATCTCACGCGTTACTTTGCGCACATCATCTTTGCCAACCAGTGCCGTTAAAGATTGATCGGGTTTACCGGTTAGCGCGCCAAGTGAAGGGCTTGGAAACCAAACATCTAGAACTGTTGCGCCAGATAAAGTTGCAATTCCATGGCCAGAGGCTGATCCTGATGGAGATTTCGATGATGCAGACATGCGATAAGCCTAACCCCTATCCTTTGGCTCATGCGTATCGCCGTTTATTGCTCCTCATCACAGACTATCGACCAGAAATATATTGATTTAGCCCACGACCTGGGGGCGGCAATTGCGGCACGATCTTGGGAAGTCGTATCAGGTGGCGGACATATTTCTGCGATGGGAGCCGTCTCGCGCGGTGCTCGCCAATCTGGCGGACGAACAATCGGCGTAATTCCGCAACGATTAGTTGATATCGAATTTGCAGATAAAGAGTGCAATGAACTGCACATCGTTGACTCAATGCGTAGCCGCAAAGCAAAAATTGAAGACCTATCTGATGCCTTTATTGCGCTGCCGGGCGGCATCGGCACCCTAGAAGAGTTATTTGAAATTTGGGTGGGACGTTTTCTTAAGTTCCACGATAAACCAGTTATCGTTTTAGATCCATATGATTTATATGCGCCTCTTGCAACGCTGATTGATCATTTAGAAGTACACGGTTTTGTTAAGCCGGGCCAACGTGAACTATTGCACTGGGCGCGAAATATTGATGAAGCTCTCGATATTGCAGCACAATAAAATGAGAAATCAATAAATGGCACACACAATTCGACTTAGCGTCAAACTACCGTGTTCAAGATCTCGCGCGTGGAAAGCGATCGCTGATTGGGAGAGCCAAGGCGATTGGATGTTGCAGACAAAAGTTTGGGTAACTTCACAAATTCATGAAGGAGTTGGCACATCTATCTCAGCATTTACTGGACCGTTCTATAAAAGCTTTCCAAAATTTTCAAAGCTGGGGTTACTGGACACGATGGTTGTAACGAGTTGGCAACCACCAGTGCGTTGCGATGTTTTGCACACAGGTAAGATCTTTAAAGGAACGGGAGCTTTCGAACTTATCGAAATTTCCCCAAACTCAACTCGCTTTAATTGGTCTGAAGGAATTGAGTGTTCACGCGCGAAATTTTTCGCAATCTACCCATTTATGTGGCTTGGAGTTCGAATATCCCTGGCTCGCCTTAAAGCAACGCTAGGCAGACCCGAGTAACCTTGAGCATATGAACGCGCCCCTTTCATTGGCTGATGCCTTGGCGCAATTGCCAGAGGAAGAGCGAATCATTTTGACCTTGCATTACTTAAGATCGATGCCTAGCGATGAAATTGCTAAATTACTAGGGGTCCCTGAAAAATCGGTAATAACAGTTATGGCATCAGGAAAAGGGCGAATTACCGCGTTACTTGGGCTGGGCTAAGGCATCTGCCTGACTCGATTTCATCCCTAGACCGATTTGCGAGATACTTATCCTCTGTAGTTTTCAGTGTGGCCAGATATGGCCGCATCATTCGCAACAAAGGAGTCTTCCCTATGGCAGCCATGAAACCTCGAACTGGTGATGGACCGATGGAAGTAACCAAGGAAGCTCGCTCCCTAGTCATGAGAATTCCACTCGAAGGCGGCGGACGTTTGGTCGTAGAACTAAATCCTCAAGAAGCCAATAACCTCAGCGCTGCCCTAGAAGCCGCTGTTGCCTTAATCAAGAAGTAATTCAACTAAAAATCGGCCGGCTAGCCGCGCTTTCCGAGCATTCTCTCGCTAGCCTTTGGCAATAATGAATTCGAAAACGGCGATTAAATATTCTGCTTCCTTGCTCAGCGCAGTCGAAGTAAACGTTGCTGCGCTCGCCGATTCTGCGGCAATTGCAATCGGGTTTACCGCAAAATCGTCAGGAGATAAGCCAGTTTTTGATTTCCCTGCGCATGCAGTCTTAGTAAAGAAATTAGAAAAACTCTTTGAAGTTGATTTGCGCGATGAACTCGAATTCTTTGCTGCGACAGGTAAGACCGGAGAGTTATTTGAAATTCCGGTTGCATCCGATCAGATGCAGGCAGATCGCATCCTGTTAATCGGTTTGGGAGATGCAACAACTGCATCATTGCGACAAGCAGGTGCGGCCCTTGGTCGTAAAGGCCGAGGAAAAGCAACTGTAATTTCCTCGATCTGTGTTGCCAGCCCCGATCAGTTGCAGGCCTTTGCAATATCAGTACAACTCGGTGCCTATATCTGGACTCAGAAAACTGGCACCACTCAAGAATTGCCGCAGTTCTTATTTGCCACAGATAAGCCAGAAGTCATAGACGATGCCAGCGTTATTGCCAGCGCGATCTCTCGCACTCGCGATTTAATTCATACCCCTTCCAATATCAAGACTCCGTTATGGATGGCCGATGAGGCGCAGAAGATTGCCCTCGAAAATGGCCTCGAGATAAAAATCTTGGCCGGAAAAGAGTTAGCTGAATTTGGGGGGCTGCGCGCAGTTGGAAATTCTTCACCAAAACCCGGACCACGTTTTGTCGAAGTTACTTATTATCCGCGCGGAATGAAAAAGAATATTGGCGCACTCCCTCATGTGGTTATTGTCGGAAAAGGAATTACTTTTGATACTGGAGGCATTTCACTAAAACGTCCTTACGACACCATGATGGCGATGAAATCCGATATGGCTGGATCTGCTGCCGCACTTGGTGCAATAAGTGCGCTAAACCACTTTCAACCGCAAGTACATGTAACTGTCTTAATGATGTTGGCCGAAAATGCTCTCTCTGGTACATCGCAACGTCCCAGTGATGTCATCACCCAATACGGTGGCAAGACTGTTGAAATTCTCGACACCGATGCTGAAGGACGCTTAGTTCTGGCAGATGGCTTGGCTTACGCTGATAAGAATCTAGATCCAGATTACATAATTGATATTGCAACCTTAACGGGATCGGCGACACTTGGTCTGGGTCGCCAGCATGCAGCGATGTATACGCGAGATGAAAAATTAGCGAAGAATTTTTATGAAGCAGGAGAAAAATCTGGTGATCGAGTCTGGCATATGCCGCTAGTAGATGATTATCAAGAGGCACTGGAAAGTCCCATTGCAGATTTAAGTCACGTCACTGCGAAGAAGAAATTTAGCGCCGGCTCAATCACAGCGGCGCTTTTTCTTGAACAATTTGCCGGCGAACGTACCTGGGTTCACTTTGATATCGCAGGTGTTGCGCGCAGTGAAGGCGATGTTGGAGAAAATCCCAAAGGTGGCACCGGCTTCGGTGTTCGCCTACTAATTGAATGGCTGAGAACGCTGTGATGATTATTGATCCACATACTTATGCCGAAGGTTTTATACAGGAGGATGAAGTTAAGAAATCTGCGCGCGCCCGTGGTGAAGAAATTGGCGCAATTGATACAACTTGTGGCACTGGCGCTTACTTAAAACATTTGGCTCACATTCTCTCTGCGCAATCAGTAGTAGAAATAGGTACCGGCTCTGGTATCGGTGCGCTCTGGGTATTAGAAGGAATGCTGGCTAGCGGCACTCTCACATCAATTGATGATGAGATGGAACATAGCAACGCTGCCAAGCTGGCCTTTCAAAGTGCAGATATCGCAGCAGCGCGTTTTAGATTAATCACAAATCCGGTTATGGATGTAATGACGAAATTGGCAGATCGCGCTTATGACTTAGTTATATTTCGCCACAATCCCGAAGACCTCCCTGTTGCAATACACGAGGCACATCGCATTCTTCGAAGCGGCGGAGTTTTTGTGATTGATAATTTCTTTGGCGGTGAGAAAGTTTCTGATCCAGCTCAGCGAGATCCCAAGACGGTGGCGCTGCGCGAGGCCGGGAAATCTATGAAAAATGAGACAGACCTTTGGGTGACTTCTCTCATACCTATCGGTGATGGTTTGTTACTTGCAACGAAACTGTAGGAAGATGGGTTTATGAGCACCTCGCAACCAAGCGGTTCAAATGGACCGTGGTGGATACCTGCAAGCAAGAATGGCAAAGCGAATTTAATCACGCGTGCCAATGCGATACTTCTTGCCTTTGTCGCAGGTCTTGTCGGAGCAATCTTTGGTGCATCATCATCGGGATCTTTATTTGGGCAATCTATAAATTTATCTAGAACTTCTAGTTCAGTTGAACGCGCACCTGGTTCAGTTGCTGATATTGCAAAGCGAGTTATTCCATCAGTTGTATCAATCGAAGCTAGAGCCAAAGATGGTGGATCAACTGGTACCGGTTTTGTTATCGAGAGCAATGGGTACATATTGACCAATAACCACGTAATTGCAGAAGCGGTTACTGGCAAAGGGGTTATAAATGTGACCCTAAATAATGGTCGAGAATATGTAGCAAAAGTTGTCGGGCGAGATTCCTCCTACGATCTAGCAGTGCTCAAGATTTCCACGACTGGATTGACCGCGCTTCAACTTGGCGACAGCGACAAAGTTGCTGTGGGTGATTCAGTAATTGCTATTGGTTCACCACTTGGCCTGTCGGGAACAGTCACTTTAGGAATTATCAGTGCTAAAGATCGCGCCGTTACTGCAGGTGAGACGGGCAGTGATAACTCATTTATTAATGCTCTTCAAACAGATGCCGCAATTAATCCTGGAAATTCGGGTGGCCCGCTAGTTGATTCAACTGGAGCGGTAATTGGAGTTAATTCTGCAATCGCAACACTGGGCTCATCAATTGGTTCACAGAGTGGTTCTATTGGCCTTGGTTTTGCAATTCCAATTAACCAAGCGCGCAAGACCGCCGATCAATTGATTAAAAATGGAATAGCAACTTATCCAGTTTTGGGCGTCTCAATTGATATGAAGTATGAAGGCGATGGCGCGCTCATCTCAAAGAGTGACAAGGCAATATTGCCGGGTGGACCTGCAGCGTTGGCTGGACTTAAAGGCGGAGACATCATCACCAAATTTGAGGGCCGCACAATTAACTCTGCAGAAGAACTAATTGTTGCAATCCGCGCAAAAAGTGTTGGTGACAAAGCTGTACTTACATATATCCGCAACGGCGTCACATCAACTGCCACGGTCACTTTGCAAGCCGGAAAGTAAAGAAATGTTCTTTGACTTTGGTGCAGGTGAAATCCTTGGTCTGGCTTTGTTGGCCATAATTTTAGTAGGACCCGACCGCTTGCCCCACTTGGCGGTCGATGCAGCGAAGTTAATTAAGAAAATTCGCACGATGTCACAAACTGCCACATCCGAATTGCGCAAGAATCTTGGGCCGGGATTTGAAGATTTGCAACCATCAGACCTGCACCCAAAGAAATTTATTAAGAAGCAGATAGCTAATGCGCTAGATGAAGACGATGAAGAAAAACCAAAATTTAAAGCAAAATTAGATCCTGATTTACTATGACAACCATCGAGCTAATTAACGCTGCACTTGCCACAGTTTCAGATCCTGAGCTCCACCGACCTCTGCCAGAACTAGGCATGGTCGAATCAGTAGCCGTAAATGGCGCTGTAGCTGAACTGAAAATTTTGCTGACGATTTCTGGTTGTCCTATGCAAGATCGACTCCGTTCAGATATAACTGCAGCGGTTATCCAAGTTGCTGCAATCGATGAGGTAACTATTGTCTTCGGCGTGATGTCGGAGGAACAACGAAATAATGTAAAGAAACTATTACGTGGTGGCCGCGAAAAATTTATTCCCTTCGCTCAACCTGATTCGCTAACACGCGTTCTTGGTATCGCATCTGGCAAAGGCGGCGTAGGAAAATCATCACTAACTGCCAACTTGGCTATTTCTGCGGCGCTTCGAGGCCTGCGAGTTGGAATTCTTGATGCCGACGTTTATGGACATTCAATTCCACGTTTAATGGGTTTAATGGGGCAACGTCCAACTGCAATTGACCAGATGTTTATTCCACTTGAGTCGTACGGCGTCAAAGCTGTTTCCATGGAGATGTTTAAGCCCGAGCGCGCAGATGCAGTGGCCTATCGCGGTCCTTTACTGCACCGCGTATTGGAACAACTCTTATCTGATGCTTACTGGGGCGACCTTGATCTACTTTTAATTGATTTACCGCCAGGTACCGGAGATCTTGCAATTTCCCTGGGCCAACTAATTCCAACTTCAGAAATTTTAGTAGTCACGACGCCGCAGATCGCTGCTGCAGAAGTTGCCGAACGCGCTGGGCGAATTGCCCATCAGATTCACCAGCGTGTAGTCGGAGTTATTGAAAATATGTCTGCATTTCCTTGCCCCCATTGCAGTGATGAAATTTCCTTATTTGGAGAGGGTGGGGGAGAAGAAACTGCAGCACGGCTATCAATTCTGGTCGGCAGCGAAGTACCGCTCTTGGGCAAAGTTCCGTTTAGCACTCAGTTACGAACTGGAGGCGATGATGGAAAACCTATTGTCATTGCCCATCCTGATTCACCGAGCGCTTTAGCAATTTCAGCAATTTCAGAAAAACTTATGGTTCGCAGTAACTCTTTACTTGGAGTCAGACTGGGGCTTAGTACTTAAATCTTTTACCAAGTCTTCTAATTCGCTACGAATAAAATCTCTGGTTGCCATTTCGCCGAGTGCAATACGCAAGCTGGCAAGTTCGCGAGTCAGATATTCAGTGTCAGCAATTGAGCGAGCATTCTGCGCGCGATCTTCATTTAGGGAAATGCGATCGCGGTCGGCTTGACGATTCTGTGCCAGCAAAATTAGCGGTGCCGCATAAGATGCTTGCAGCGACAAGATTAAAGTCAAAAAGATAAATGGAAAGTCGTCAAAGCGTAAGTCGCGCGGTGCAAGTGAATTCCAGGCTACCCATGACATAACAAATACCGTCATATAAACCAAGAATCGAGCAGTACCTAAAAAGCGAGCAAAGCGCTCGGATAAGCGACCAAAAACCTCTGGATCATAATTTGGGCGCAGTGATCGACGAGATTCGCGCGGGGTGTCTAGTCCGCTGTTACGGGATGTGATTGCACGTGCCATTAGCGCGCCTCCTCTTCCATCGATTTATCTAATTCAATATCTTCGGGATCAACTTCTGTTCCTGCAACATCGCCAAGATTAAGTATTGGGCCAGTACCGCGAGTGGAATCACGGTGCTCCAGGCGCCAGTTTTCTGGCAAAAGGTGATCAAGTACGTCATCAACTGTGATGGCGCCCAATAGTCGATCATTAGCATCGACTACCGGAACAGATAACAAGTTATAACTGGCCAAGTATGACGAAACTTCATGCAAGGATGCATTGGGATTTAACCCTTGCGTATCTGTATCAACGATAGATCCGAGCAGCGTTGAAGGTGGCTCGCGCAGCAGTCTTTGATAATGCACCATGCCGATGTAGCGCCCAGTAGGCGTTTCAAGTGGTTGACGACATACAAATACTTGTGAGGCCAGCGCGGGTGAGACTTCACTGGCGCGAACACCAGCCAAAGCATCTGCAACTGAATTGTCAGCGCTCAGAACAATTGGCTCAGTCGTCATCATTCCGCCTGCAGAATAATCTTCATAAGTCATCAAGCGCAGAACATCTTCGGCATCTTCTGGCTCCATGAGTTCAATCAGCGCTTGCGCACGTTCTTCTCCCACTTCGCGAAGTAAATCTGCGGCATCATCTGGATCCATTTCACCCAAGACATCTGCAGCACGTTCGCCTTCGAGTTCAGCAAGAAGTGCAACTCGTTCTACTTCATCCATTTCTTGCAAAACATCTGCCAAACGTTCGTCATCAAGGGCACGCGCAACTTCAACACGACGCTTCGGCGCTAAATCTTGAATAACTGCAGCTAAATCGGCAGCGCGCAGGTTGCTGATGGTGGCAAGTAAATTGGTGACGCCTTGGTTGTGCTCAGGCAGAGTAAAGCCAGTTACTTCCTCCCATGTGACAGTTGAAGTAGCACCTTTACGGCGCAGTCCGCTGCCCTTTTTCATAATATGAACACGGTTGATAAACCAATCACCAGTGCGGTTTTGTTCCATGCCCATATCTTCGACAACTACAGGCTCGCTATTTTCGTTTAAAGTAATTGAGCGATCTAGTAACTCACCGAGCACTAACAATTCACCAGCGCGAGATTCAAAGCGGCGCATATTTACCAGACCGGTAATAACAACTGCCCCTGATTCGATAGATGTAACTCGAGTAATTGGTACAAAAACTCTGCGACGTAAAGGAACTTCAACGACGAGGCCAAGAATGCGAGGTGGCTGATTATTGGAACGTAAAGTCGCGACAGCATCGCGAACCTTGCCAACTGGATCTCCATTTGGATCAAAGACTGCCGTGCCTGCCAAGCGTGCAATAAAGACGCGATTTATTGTGTTGCCACTCATTTTGGGCCTCCCTTCATTGGCTAAGGGTATCGGCTACGGTTACTGTCATGTCGCAGCCTTTAAATCGTGATAACCACACACAAATACCTGCGCGCCCAGATTTAATTCGCTTAGGAATAGGAATTATTGGAATCGGCACATCTGGACCGCTTATCGCTATGAGTTCAATGCCAGTGCTCTCACTGATTTTCTGGCGAAATTTCGGAGCAGCACTGATGACCGCACCTTTTGCGCTACGCCATCGCATCGATAGAACTGGCGCAAAATGGGCGATTCTTGCTGGCGTTGTCTTAGCGCTACATTTCTACGGTTTCTTCCTTGCGATGCGTATGACAACAGTTGCTGCAGGTACCGCCCTCGTTGCACTTCAGCCAATCTTTGCCGCACTCTTTCTTAAATTATCAGGTGGCCATATTCCATCTCGTGCTTGGTTGGGTATGTTTGTATCTTTCGGCGGAGTTCTGTTAATTTCTGGAATTGATTTACAAATTTCACTGCGCGCTTTCCTTGGTGACTTAGCAGCGATTATCTCTGCCGCCCTTTCTGCCTTATACATACTGATTGGAGCTCGGGCACAAAGAACGATAGAAACAGCCACATACACATCTATCTGTTATTTCTTCTGCGCTATTACCGCGCTACCAATGGCGATAATTGCGGGCAACGAACTTCTAGATTTCAGCGCACGCGAATGGTGGATCCTATTAGGGCTAATTCTCGGTGCACAATTTTTAGGTCACACCATGTTTAACTCAGTTCTCAAACGAGTTTCTCCGGCTGTTGTTTCTCTGATCGTTTTCTTCGAAGTTCCAGTAAGTTCGATCTTAGCTATCTGGTGGTTGAATCAGCGCCCACCAATTGGCGTCATACCCGGCATCGTCTTAATTCTTTCTGGTTGCGCACTAGTTGTTATGCGTACTAGACCTACTCGCGTAATGATTGACGAGTAAAAGTAGAATGATTTCAAAATGATTGATTTACATACGCATACAACGGCAAGTGATGGAACAGATTCACCTGCTGCGTTGGTAAATAAAGCACATTCTGCTGGTATCACTACCTTGGCGATTACCGATCACGACAGCACTTCAGGTTGGGGTGAGGCTGTGACAGCGCTTCGCCCATCGCTCTCTTTAGTGTTAGGCGCTGAAATTTCCACACTAACTCTTGATGGAATTAGCGTGCATATGCTCGGGTTGTTATTTGATAGTCAAGATAAAAATATGCAAAATATGTTGGCAGAGTCTCGAGATACTCGAATTCCACGCATGCGCAAGATGATTGAGTTACTTGCAGCAGATGGCATAAATATCTCTATTGATGATGTGATGGCTGCGACTCCAGTTGGTGCAACATTAGGCAGGCCGCACCTTGCTGATGCGCTTGTACGAAATAAAGTTGTGGCATCACGCGATGAAGCATTTATTGAACTATTACATAACGGCTCAAAGTATTACGTGAGTCATGCAGCCCCAACGCCTGAAGCTGCCATCCACCAGATAAATCAGGCGGGCGGTGTTGCAGTCATTGCGCACCCATTTGCATCAAGACGAGGCGAAATAATTTCAGCAGATACCTTCAAACACCTAGTCTCTGCCGGATTACATGGAATTGAAGTAAATCATCGAGACCATTCACAATCTGAGCGTGAGCAACTAGCTGAAATCGCAGATCAACTTGGGTTAGTTAAAACTGGGTCAAGTGATTACCACGGCAACGGTAAACTAAATGAACTGGGAGAAAATCTCACCGATCCCGAGCAGTGGGCTCGCCTTGAATCACTAGCAAGTGCGCGAAGGGTCGTAACAAAGTGAACGTCATTGAAGTTAGCGCAGTTACCTTCTCGATTCAGGCTTTTGTAACCCTTTTAGTAATTCTCGATCCGCCAGGTGCAACGCCGATATTTCTGGGGCTAGTTGCTGACAAAACAAAGAAAGAACGTGTGCAACTTGCTTGGCAAGCAGCACTGGTCTCTCTTATCGTAATTTCCTTCTTCTCGATCTTTGGCCGATTTATTTTGGAGTACATGAACGTTTCAATTGAAGCGTTACAAGCAGCGGGTGGACTTTTACTTCTATATGTTTCCCTTGAACTCTTAACTGGTCGCGATATGGGCGGGGATGGCTCGAAGGATAAAAATATTGCACTCGTCCCACTTGGAACTCCGCTACTAGCAGGACCAGGTGCGATCGTGGCAACCATGATCTTCGTACAGCAGATCCAAACTCCGGCGCAAAGCATTGGTCTGATCGCAGCAGTCGTTGCAGTACATATCGTGATTGCAATCTCTTTAATGGCTTCCACGACTATTTTGGGGATTATTAAAGATGCTGGCGTAACGCTGCTAGCCAGAATCGCTGGATTATTACTTGCGGCAATCGCAGTTCAGATGTTGGTCGATGCCATAAAAGCTTTCACTGCACAATAACTAAACCTCAGATAAAGTTACGTATATGTCATCAGATCCCCGTGGGAAATTCTCACCTGAAACTATCGCCTGGCAGATTCATTCCGATCCGGCGATGGCTATCGGTGGAATACGCGCTTTGTTGCAACAAGCGCTGCATCCAGATGCGATGGATGGCGTTGCTAAGAATTCAAATTTTCGTGAAGATGCGTGGGGTCGATTGCAACGCACCGGAGATTATGTTTCAACTATAACTTTTGGAAGTCGTGATGAAGCAGATGCTCTCTCTTCTCGAGTCAGAAAGATTCACACTTCATTAGGTTTAGATGATCCACATCTATTGCTCTGGGTACACATGTCGATGGTGGATTCTTTTCTAGATATTGCGGTTCGATCTGGTATGTCACTTACCTCTGAACAACAAGATCAATATGTTGCTGAGATGGTGGTGTTTGCAGAAGATGTCGGAATAAATGCCGACCAAGTTCCATCTTCAGTTGAGCAGATGCAAACGTATTTTTCAAACATTTCGCCAGAACTTAGCGCTTCAGATGATGCTAAGCGAGCGGCCCTCTTCTTAACAATTCCGCCACTTCCAACTGCAGTTCGTTTTGTAACTCCGGCAGCGCCTGCCTGGGCTTCGCTTGCACTTATCGCCGCTAGTTCTTTGCCGGCTTGGGCTAGATCTCTTTACGGAACTCCAACACTTCCTGGGCAAAATTTTGCAACAGAGATTTCGCTAAAAGCGGTTCGCAAAACTTTAGGCGCAATTCCAGATGCGATTTTGGCACCACCCGTGTACAAAGCAGCGCAAGTGCGATGGGGATTGGTGTTGGCCAAGTGAAGGTAATTGCGATTGCAAATCCGGCAGGCGGGGTAGGCAAGACAACTCTTGCACACTGCTTGGCTGTGGCCTTTGCTGAATTTGGTAAGAAGACACTTTTAATAGATCTTGATCCTGCGGCGCCACTTACCTTTCGCCTTGGGTTTGAAAACCCACGACTTACAATCACCGAATTTTTATTGGACGTTAAGGTAACCGAGGAAAACCTAGTTACAACTTCTGAGCGCTTTGATTTTATAGCGTCAGATTCACGATTAGCAGCGAACCTAGATGAAGGCGCGCTTTCCCAGTTGTTAACCAGGTTACCCAAAGATTATGACTTAGTTATCTTGGATATTCCTCCAACGTTGACTCGATCATTAGGCGCGGCAATCAGCGCCGCAGACCAGATTTTCGTACCCGTTTCGCAAAATCTTCATTCGCTACGCGGGCTAATTCAATTGCGAAAAATTACCGATAAGCCCATAACCGCGGTCGCCATAGGTGAAGTAAATTATGAAGAGCTCTCACCAGTATTAGATGTGGCAATTTTGCGCAGTGATGAGGTAGAAATTGCGGCAAGTTCTGATTTATCTGTCTTAACCTTGAGTAAAAGTTCCGAAGTGTCAGAGAGTTATCGAAGTGCCGCATATTCGGTACTCGAGATCTTGGGTCTGGAATAACGGCTAAAAAATTAAGAAGTAAACTTCTTAGTGCGCGTACGATTTCGTGGAGTTTTATCTGCTGTTGGCTTAGCAGCTCTCTCGGGTGAGGCAACCTTTTCTGTCTTAGCTACAGGCTTCTGCTTTGTAATACGTCCGTTGGAACCTGCTGGAATATTTAACATTTGATAAAGATGTTCTGATGATGAATAAGTTTCTTCGGGTTCGCCTAAGCCCAGCACTAGAGATGTATCAATCATCTTCCAGCGAGCCAAGTCATCCCAATCGACAAATGTTACTGAGATTCCGTCTGCTCCAGCACGCGCTGTGCGACCAATGCGGTGCACGTAAGTTTTTTCATCTTCTGGACATTGATAGTTGATTACGTGCGTAATGCCATCTATATCAATTCCGCGCGCTGCCACATCAGTTGCGACGAGCACATCTGATTTACCAGCCTTAAAATCATTAAGCGCTTTTTCGCGCGCGCTCTGTCCTAGATCGCCATGAATGGATGCGGCACGGAATCCACGTTCGGCCAAATCATCAGAGGTTTTTTGACAGGTGCGTTTTGTGCGGCAGAAGACGATCGTTGGACCTCGTCCATCGGCTTGGAGAATTCGAGCCAGCATTTCGATCTTATCTAGAGCATGGGCACGTATTACATGTTGCTTGATACGAGATACAACCGCACCCTCATCTTCGTTATCTTGCGTGCGAATGTGTATTGGCTGATTCATAAAGCGGCGCGCTAGGGCAATAATATCGCCAGGCATAGTCGCAGAAAAGAGCATTGTTTGTGAGCGATTTGGAGTGCTCGTAAATATTTTTTCAACATCAGGCAAGAAGCCTAAATCAAGCATTTCATCTGCCTCATCTAAGACAACGCGTGATACTTCCTTCAATTTCAATTGACCTTGTCGGTATAGATCTAACAAGCGACCTGGTGTTCCAACGACTATCTCCACACCGTTATTAAGTGCTTCGATTTGTGGTTCAAATGCGCGACCACCGTATACAGCCAGAGTGCGTATGCCACGATTTCCAGTCAACTCATCAATATCTTTTGTGACCTGCACGCAGAGTTCGCGAGTTGGGACTACCACCAAAACTTGTGGCAGTCCTTTAGCTGTTAAATCCGTCCATTCGGTATCAAGTGGTGCGATCACTCTTTCAATTAATGGAATTCCAAAGGCTAGTGTTTTTCCAGTACCTGTCTTGGCTTGGCCAATTACATCGCCATCGCCTAGTGCGATAGGCAGAACCATCTCTTGAATTGGGAAAGGTGAGATAAAACCATGTTCTGCTAGCGCCGCCTGTGTTTCGGGGCGAAGTGGCAAATCGGCAAAAGTTATCGACACCTTAGAGAACGCCGAAACCAACGCGACGATCGGCGGCGACACCAATGTCGACGAAGCCAATCTTGTCCGCTGCTACAACAATTTCATGGCCCCGAATATCTTGTAACGCTAGGGGAGTCTGACCTGCCAACGCTGCCGACACTGCCGCTTTAACATCGGCAACTGAAGAATTTGTTTCAACTACTAGTTCGCCAGAGATATTGGCAATTGCGATGCGAACCTGTGTACTTTGTCCGGCATCTGATTTTTTTGTACTCATGTGGCTATCCTATCGCCAAAAAGTGCAGCCAATCTCTCTGAAATGAGTAGGGGTTATTGACTTCCAGAGAGTGGGAAGCCAGAAATTCCACGCCACATTAAGTTTTCAACTAATTCAACAGCTTGCTGGCGACTTAATTTGCTATCTCGTTCCAGCCAATGGCGTGCGGTCACTTGGGTATATCCAATAAGCCCAACGCCCAGCAACATAGCAACTTCTTGAGGCAATCCAGTGTCATTGGAAATAATTGCACTTACGGCTGCTGCGCAGTCATAGGTCATACGATTTAAGCGCTCACGAACCTGTGGCTCAACGTTCATATCGCTTTCGAAAAGTAAACGGAATGCCTCACCTTCTTTTTCGATAAATTCAAAGTAAGCAACAACGGTCGCATGTACGCGCATAGAGTTATCGGGAGTTGAAGAGATGGCTTTTTGTAGTGCGAAGACTAGTGAATCAATATGCAGATCTAGTACGGCAAGATACAAATCAAGTTTCGAAGGAAAGTGCTGATACAGAACTGGCTTGCTGACATTTGCGCGATCAGCAATTTCATCCATTGCAGCCGAGTGGTATCCGGCGGCGGTGAAAACTTCTAGGGCCGCGTTGAGTAATATGGCACGGCGCTCATCACGCGGCAGGCGTGGTTTATCGCCTTTTGTATTCGTATCTACGGTAGTCATTGCTCGTATCGTAGACGCAGCAGCGCTAATAAAGAAAGATCAAATGCAGATGAGAACGATTTGCAGCGTGCCAAATTTATCTAATTGGCGCACCTGCAACGCCTACGGCAGAATAGCGCTATGACGAACCCACAAATTAAACCTCCAGCCCTGGTATCTCCTGGACCTGCGCTGACTGTTGATGAAGTTCGCCGATATAGCCGCCATCTGATAATTCCAGATGTTGCAATGGCTGGACAGCAACGGTTGATGAGCGCCAAAGTTCTATGCGTTGGTGCAGGTGGACTGGGTTCGCCGGCGCTGATGTACTTAGCAGCTGCTGGCATCGGAACTCTCGGAATTGTCGAATTCGATACTGTCGATGAATCAAATCTGCAACGTCAAATTATTCATGGCCAAAGTGATATCGGTAAGAGTAAGGCGCAATCGGCCAAGGCAAAAATTGCGGAGATTAATCCTTATGTAAATGTAGTAACTCACGAAGTTCGCTTAGATAACTCCAATGTGATGGAGATATTTTCTCAATACGACATCATCGTTGATGGAACCGATAATTTTGCAACTCGGTATTTGGTAAATGATGCCTGCGTATTATTGAACAAGCCTTATGTTTGGGGATCCATTTATCGCTTTGATGGCCAAGCCAGTGTTTTTTGGGCTGAGTACGGACCTTGTTACCGTTGTCTTTATCCAGAACCTCCACCACCCGGAATGGTTCCAAGTTGTGCCGAAGGCGGCGTGCTTGGTGTTCTTTGCGCAACCATCGGATCTATTCAGACTACAGAGGCGATAAAAGTAATCACCGGCGTTGGCGATCCAATGATTGGTTCGCTAATTATTTACGATGCGCTAGAAATGTCATTTAGAAAGATCAAGGTTCGCAAAGATCCAAATTGTCCATTATGTAGCCAGAACCCAACCCAGACAGAATTATTGCCAGATTACGAGGCCTTCTGTGGCGTTTTATCAGATGCTGCAGAAGTTGCAGTTAAAGATTCGACAATCACAGTTACCGAACTTGCTGCAAAAATTGCCGGAAATGATAACTTCTATCTAGTCGATGTTCGTGAGCCAAGTGAATTTGAAATTGTTCGTATTCCAGGTTCGCACTTGATTCCAAAACAAGGTTTCTTAGATGGCACCGTGCTCGCGACCATGCCACAAGATAAGCCAATAGTTCTGCATTGCAAGAGCGGTGTCAGATCGGCCGAATGTTTAGCGATTCTCAAAGGTGCTGGATTTTCAGATGCCACCCATGTGGCAGGTGGAGTCATCGCATGGGCTAAACAAATTGATAAATCATTACCGGTCTATTAATGCGTAGTTCTTATCAAGGTTTTCGCGCTTTATTGGTTCATGCTCATCCTGATGATGAAACTATCAACAACGGTGCAACCATGGCGTTATACGCCGCACTCGGTGCACAAGTAACTCTTGTTACATGTACTCGCGGAGAAGAAGGTGAAATTCTCACCCCTGAGCTAAGCCATTTATCTAGCGCTGAATCCGATGCCCTTGGATCTCATCGCGAAATCGAACTTGCCAATGCAATGAGCGCACTTGGTATTAGAGATTTCAGATTCCTCGCGCAAGGCGCTAGAACTTATCGCGACAGCGGAATGATGGGAACGGATCCCAATAACCGCTCCGATGTCTTTTGGCAAGCAGATTTGGAAGAGGCTGCTGATTATTTAGTTGCAGTGATCGAAGAAGTTAAACCACATATTCTGATTACTTATGATGAAATTGGGGGATACGGCCACCCAGATCATATTCAAGCCCATCGGGTTGCGATGCGCGCATCTGAAAAATCTCAATGGCAAATTCAAAAAATTTACTGGAACACAATTCCTAAATCGGTGATTGCTGAAAGCATGGAAAAGTTAAAAGAGATCGGTTCAGATTTCTTCGGAACAGATAACATTGATGAAATTGCCTTTGCAAAAGCTGACGAATTTATTGACGCCTTGGTTGACGGCAATTCTTATGTAGAACAGAAGATGGCAGCAATGAAAGCGCATCACACACAGATAGCTCTTGATGGACCTTTCTTCGCACTCTCCAATAACCTGGGGCTACAAGTCTGGGGTAATGAGTTCTACACATTAGTAAAAGGTGAAAAGGCGGCTCCATTTGATGAAGCCGGACGTGAATCGGATTTGTTCGCCGGAGTCATTGCCTAGATGAAGTATCTTTTTTCATTTCTTATAGGCGCGATAACCGCAGTGGCGGCGACATTCCTACATCTATTTCTGCCACCCTTCGGCATTGCGTTGGCAATCATTGGAACTTTTACATCCATCTGGTCTGTGGGACGAACTTATAGGAAATCTAGATTTAAAATAATCGCAGCCCTTGGATGGAGTGCAATTTTTTTCCGAGCGTCTACTTTTGGTGCAGGAAAAGAAATATTTGTGCAAGGTGATAATTTAGGAAACGCCTACTTTTTCCTTTCTTTTCTGGCACTTACAATAGCCATCGCTTTACCGACTAATTAAATCCAGCTCCAACTTTGTCCGGCAGGTCCATCGCTAATCGAAATACCTTGGGCCAAAAGTTCATCGCGCAGAAGATCACTTTGGCTCCAATTCTTGCCTTCGCGTGCCCCTGCTCTTTGGCTCAATAATGAAGCCTGCTCAGGTGAAAGGGGTTTCTTGATGGCTGCGCGAGTAAGTTCTAGCCCAAGCACCTGGTCTGCATGAAGAAATATGGCACGTTTATCGTGCGCCAGAATTTGTAAATCTTTTTCTATAGCGCGCAACCGCACAATTGCGCGCGGTGTATCAAGATCTTTTTTGATTGCACTAGCAACTTCTGCGTCTGCAATGGCAGAGGTTTCCGAACCCCAAGCGGCTATTGAATTTCGCCATCTACGCAAAGTGGAATTTGCAGCTTCCAGAGCCTCCCAAGTCAGATCCATTTGTGCGCGATAACGATTTTCCAATAGACAAAGCCTTAACGCCAAGGGATCAAGTCCGCGATCAATTACATCTTGTAACAGAACAACATTTCCAGAACTCTTTGACATCTTGCGGCCCTCAAAAAGTAAGTGCTCACCGTGTACCCACATGCCAACTGCCTCAGAATTAATTATTGAATTTGATTGCGCGCGTTCATTTTCATGGTGTGGAAATCTCAGGTCTATGCCACCCACGTGAACATCTATGCGGTCATCAAGTAATGAGAGTGACATCGCTGTGCACTCGATATGCCATCCCGGAAAACCAAGCCCCCATGGTGAATCCCAGATCATTTCTGTGCGCGAACCAGCTGCTTTCCAGAGCGCCCAGTCGGCATGAAAACGTTTATCTCCCTCATCGGTAAATTCATAGTGATGGCCAGGCTTTAGCGAATCCAGACGATTGCCACTAATCGCGCCGTAGGTTTCAAAGGATCGAGAATCGAAGTAAACAGAACCGGCAGTCGTGGCATAAGCAAAGCCATCAGCGATTAATTTGGAGATGTATTGCTGCATCAAATTTATAGTTTCGCTGGCGCGGGGATATGCGCTCGCTGGCAGGACATTTAGCCGTTGTAAATCGTTATGGAACCCGGCTTCATATGCGCGAGCAATTTCAAAGGGATCACGCTTTTCCAGATGCGCCTGTTGGAGCATTTTATCTTCACCTTGAACATCTTCTGACATATGCCCAACATCGGTTATGTTTTGAATAAAATTAACTTGCGCACCTTGTTGAATTAGCGCTCGATGAATTACGTCCGCCAGTAAGAATGTTCTTAAATTGCCTACGTGAGCATCGCGATAGACGGTTGGACCACAGCAGTAAACGGTTACCCGTGATCCCGAAGACTCTATCTGGCTAACCTTTCTCGCCAAAGTGTCATATATAGAAATCATTACCTTACTTCCAAAGTTTCTAGTACGCGATAGACATATTTGTGATGAAGTCTAAATCCCATCGAATCGTACAAGGCAAGCGCAGCAGCGTTTTCAAGATCCACTTGCAGTGCGATTTTTGTTGCTCCATCTTCTTTAGCTGCAGCCATTAAACGGAGCATTAGTTGCTGTGCCAGCCCTTTGCCACGATGAGATGGATCGACGAAGAGTCGCGTCGCCATCGCCCATGTTCCAAGGGTTGCGATTCGGCCAACAGCCTTGACGCTTTCTCCAGATTTAATAAGACCATATCTTGCTGGGTACCGTTGCATTAAGTTTTCTAGGCGGTGATCTGATTGCAGGCCTAGCCATTGCTCAGATGGATAGTCAAGAATCTCAAAATCATTTTGCGAAAACATTTCTGTCTCAATTAAATCTATATCTTTAATTAGGAATTGCGCCCCAACTTTTATTTGCCAGCCTTGGCTTTCTAGGTATTCATCTAGTTCATGATATATCGGAAGAGGTAATGTGAAAGTTGGAGTTAAACCCTTATCCCGATAACTCTTTATTACATGCTCTACGGCATCGGCTAGCGCTAGGAGAGGTTCTCCGATTGGGCCGGCACCAATTGGGAGCACCGAATTTGCACGCATCGTAAATCCATCAGAAATGCGCAGGCGCCATTTTCCAAATTCAATAATTTCTGCGGCAGGCCAAGTGGTATCAGATAGTTTTTCTAATTCAATAATCCGCAGCGATAGCGGCGAACCTTTACCAGCGCGATCGGGAAGTGGTTTAATTTCTCGCCAAATTGCGATGTCATCTTTAGAAAACGAAATTGCTTGAGATTTAGAATTTATCAATTCGTGCTCGCTCTGCAGAATTCCCACGATATCTCGCAAGCCGCCATCGGCTTCACGCAGTCTTATCGTGACCCTTTTGCCAATCGCCCCGCTCAACGGTGACGCAGATCCCTGGCTGGCTTCACTCATATCGATACTTTAATCGGGCAACCTCGCCTCTGCATGGTTAGACTGAGCGCGATTGAATAGCAGGGCCAACCATTCTGGAGGTTAGATCGTGACTTATGTAATTGCCCAACCGTGCGTTGATGTTAAGGACAAATCCTGCATCGAGGAATGCCCAGTTGACTGTATCTACGAAGGCAATCGCATGCTCTACATCCAACCTGACGAGTGCGTAGATTGTGGCGCTTGTGAGCCAGTCTGCCCAGTCGAAGCCATTTATTATGAAGATGACATCCCTTCACAGTGGAAAGACTCATCCAAAATCAATACCGAATTCTTCGTTGAACTCGGATCTCCTGGAGGCGCGGCCAAGGTTGGCTTAACAAATAGCGATCATCCAGATGTCCTAGCAATCCCACCAAAAGAATAGTTGCACAGAGTCGCATAGCTAGCGCCTTCCAATTATGCGCCAACCATTGCCAGATTTCCCGTGGGATGCGTTGGCACCTTATGCGCAGAAGGCGCGCGAATTTGCTGGCGGAATAATCGATTTATCTCAAGGAACGCCAGTTGATTCCACTCCGCAAATAATTCAAAGCGCGCTGCGCGAAAGTGCTGATTCACCACGGTATCCCGTCACTGCTGGCACCAAAGAGTTACAGGATGCAATTCGCAATTGGGCCATTGCGCATCTAGGTGCAACAGGGGATTTTGATGTTCTGCCGGTAATCGGATCTAAAGAGCTAGTTGCCTGGCTGCCAACTCTTCTGCAAAGCCAAAGCGTTATTTATCCAGAAGTTGCATACCCAACCTACTTAGTCGGAGCACTTTTGGCCCAAGCAAATCCAATTGCTGTCGGTGTCGACGCCGCAACTTGGCCAGTAGCGGATTTAGCTTGGGTTAACTCACCGGCTAATCCAACTGGACGAGTGCATTCCGAAGTTGAACTTCGAGCAGCACTGAAATGGTCGCGCGAAAATTCTGCAACGCTTATTTGCGATGAGTGCTATATCGACTTTGGCGATACTGCTCAACCCACTTCACTTCTTAAATATACCGATGGCGATAATTCAAATGTGTTAGTGGTGCATTCACTTTCTAAACGCTCGTCAATGGCTGGCTATCGTGGTGCATTTCTAATTGGCGATAGCAAGTTAATTGCCCAAATTCGTGAAGTGCGCAAACATGCCGGGATGATGGTGCCGCTTCCAATTCAAAATGCGATGGTGACCGCGTTAAGCGATGAAAAGCATGTGCAAGAACAACGTGCTAGATATAACTTGCGTAGATCAATTTTGGCACCTGCGTTGCAATCCGCCGGTTTTAGAATCGATGAATCAGCCGCCGGTCTTTACATCTGGTGCACCAGATCAGAAGATGCTTGGCGCTCGGTTGATTGGTTGGCCCAGATCGGAATTTTGGCGACCCCCGGTAATTTCTATGGTCCACTTGGCGCATCTCATATTAGAGTTGCGATGACCGCATCTGATTTGCAGATAAATGAAGCGGCTGAGCGCATTATGAAAGCGGCTAAATAATGGCGATTGGTATTTTGCTAGTTGGTGGCTTTGGTACACGCCTTAAGCCACTGACAAATGAAACTCCAAAACCAATGTTGCCCGTGGGTGGCTTGCCAGTTACCGAACATCAATTACTTGCCGCTAAGAAAGCGGGGATTAATACAGTAATTCTGGCTACTTCCTATCTTTCAGAAGTTTTTACACCTTACTTCGGTGATGGATCTAAATGGGGTATGAAATTACTTTATGCGGTGGAGAAAGAACCACTTGGCACGGGCGGGGCAATCCGTAACGCAGCGGCCATGGTGGGTTTTACCAACACAGATGAAGAGTTTGTGATTTTCAATGGTGATGTTTTAAGTAAGCACAACATTGCTGCGCAACTAGCGCTCCATAAAGAACGCGGCGCAGATGCAACGCTGCACTTAATAGAAGTCGCCGATGCTCGCGCATTTGGTTGCGTGCCAACTGATACGACCGGGCGAGTTAAAGATTTCTTAGAAAAAATGGATAACCCAGTAACCAATGACATCAACGCAGGATGTTATGTATTTAGCCCATCGGTGATCTCTGAAATTCCTGAAGG
This sequence comes from Actinomycetota bacterium, assembly GCA_009698815.1. GTDB lineage: Bacteria > Actinomycetota > Actinomycetes > Nanopelagicales > Nanopelagicaceae > Planktophila. Next base: position 94,502 of record WLPJ01000002.1, read on the forward strand.
AAAAGTCATCAGTATCGAGCGTGAAACATTTCCGCAGCTAGTTAAATCTGGACGGCCGATATATGGATATCGTGAGCAGTCTTATTGGCTCGATATTGGAACGCCAGCGGCGTTATTTAAGGGATCGCGCGATTTTGTTGGCGGAGATTTCTTGGCTGGTGTCGGCACCAATATTGCGGCGGGATCATCGCTCACTGGCGGCACTTCGATCGGTTCTGGCTCGGCCATTGGGGCTGGCTGCAAAATCTCAAATTCAATAATCGGGAACGGGGTTGTAGTTGGCGAAAACTGCACAATCACCGATTCATTTATTCTCCATAATTCATTGATTAGCGCCAACTCAGAAATCATTGGAAAATATCTTTCTCCAAATGAAAATCTGCCAATTTCCACCAAATAAGTCGATAAATCATCCCTAAATCGCAGATTTCAGCCACAATTTCCTAAATTTGACCCTTTCTTGGACTTGACTAAAAGGGATTACACGCGTGTAATTCGTTATAGAGAAGCAGTGTTCATAGCGAGCGCTGCCAACAAAGGTCTTGAGGAGATTAGTCGATGCCGATTCGTCCAGAAGCCACACCTACTGGCCATCCAACAGCCCCTACTGCTGGTCCATCAATTAAATTAGCAAACGGAGAGAATGTTGAACTCTCTTGGCAAGAGCGCGCACTATGCGCACAGACAGATCCAGAAGCTTTCTTTCCTGAAAAAGGTGGCTCAACTCGTGAAGCAAAGCGCGTCTGCCTTTCTTGCGATGTTCGCCAAGAATGTTTGGAATACGCGCTTGCACATGACGAGCGTTTTGGAATCTGGGGTGGACTCTCCGAACGTGAGCGCCGCCGTTTGAAGCGCCGCCCAGCGTAACTCTTATGAGTTCACATCGCGTCACTGCGATTCTTGTACTTCATGACGGTGCGCGTTGGTTACCTGAAGTTATCGCATCTCTTGCTTCACAAACGCATCCAGTAAATCAGAGCGTTGCCGTTGATACGGGTTCCGAGGATGGTTCAGCAAAACTTGTTAAGGGTGCGCGCATTCCAGTTTTTCCGATGGCTCGAGATACCGGATTTGGTGAAGCTATTGGACATGCTGTCTCAACTCTTCCGAAAATACTTGATCCAGAACGCGAATGGATATGGCTGATCCACGATGATTTAACACTGCACCCAAACGCCTTAGGAAATTTAATTGCCGAAGTTGAAACTAAACCTAGCGTTGCAATGGCTGGTCCAAAGTTATTGGGTTGGCACGACCACACTCACTTATTAGAAATTGGAGTAAGCATTGCCGCCAACGGAAATCGTTGGACCGGATTGGAGCCTTCCGAGTATGACCAAGGACAACGCGATGGCGTGTATGAAGTCCTTGCCGTAAGCACCGCTGGCGCACTAATTCGCAGAGATGTTTTTGAACAACTAGGTGGATTCGATCCCAACTTAGATCTCTTCCGTGATGATGTTGACTTTGGTTGGCGTCTTTACTCCGCGGGCTATACCGCTATTGCAGTATCTAGCGCCATCGCCTTTCACGCTGAAGCATCTGCCAATGAACGTCGCACAGTTGATGTTGCAGAAGCGTTCCTACATCGCCCCTTGCTTCTTGATCGCCGTAACGCAGCCTATGTTCTCTTAGTTAATTCTTCGTGGTGGCGGCTTCCGATTCTTACCGTTCAATTATTAACTGGTGCGATATTGCGCGCGGTCGGCTTTTTATTTGCAAAATTACCCGGATATGCCAGTGATGAAATTTTGGCTATTGGTGCGCTGATTCTGCAACCTGCAGATTTAATCAAAGCGCGAAAAGTTCGACGGACTCACCGCTTAGTTCCGTCTGGAATTGTGTCAAGATTTATTCCATCGCGTTGGTCGCAGACGCGCCTGGCGCTTTCCAGATCTGCCGAATGGATTCGCACGCAACTCTTTCCTGCCGAAATAACTGAAGTTCGCGAGATTTCTGTATTGGATGAAAATTTAGATGAAGAGGATTTACTGACTCCAGCATCTAATCGCAGCTGGATTAATCTACTGAAGCGACCGCTTGTTGCACTTCCACTGTTCCTTTTTTTCTTAACACTCGTTTGGTCGCGTAACCGATTCGGTGCGCTATCAGGTGGCGCTTTGCCAGAACAACCAAATGGTGTGAGCGATCTCTGGGACATTTACTTCAGGGGATGGCACTCAATTGCCATGGGAACTAGCGCCGCTGCGCCACCTTGGCTAGCTCTCATAGCAATTTTTGCGACTCCGTTATTAGGTAGCGTGAAGCTCTTTATTGTGGCGCTATTTTTCTTAGCGCCCTTGGCAATGGCCACAACTTTGCACATGCTTCTGAAACGGTTATCTGATAACCGCTGGCTCACAGCGTCATCTGCAGTCTTATATGCGATTTCACCTGTTGCAATTTCAGCGATAAATTCCGGCAGGCTTGCCACGGTAGTAATTCTTGTCCTGCTGCCGTTATTAGTGATCGTGGCAAGTGGCTGGCGTGATGTTGAAAAATTCTCATGGCGTCGGGTGTCTGTCGTCTCCCTTCTAGTTGCGATTTTGGCAGCGTTCTCACCAATTATTTTCTTATTTGGGCTGGCCTTAACTGGCGCCGCCATTTATCGCGACTATCTTGATAGCAATCAAGGATTAAATTCAAAATTGTTCAATGACCGTCTCCATCGGCGAATTGCCTTAGTTTTAACCCCTTTGCTGCTTTGCGCACCGTGGAGTTTTGAATTGATATTTAATCCAAATAGGTTTCTTATTGATGCTGGTTTCTTAATTCCAGGTGGTGGACCAAATCTAGCTATCCTCGGAAATCCTGGAGGACCAGGATCACTGCCACTGGCCGTGTTGAGTCCGTTATCAATCATTCTTGGCATTTCACTCTTTTCATCTACGCGGGCACGTCGTGTCGCTGAATTTGGTTTCTTTTCGTTGCTCTCGGCAGTACTCATAAGCGCAATATCGGTAACCGGCAACGGAACATTGATCCCAACCAGAATTTATTCTGGAACGCTCATGACTATTACAACAGTGTCTGCGATCTGCGCTGCAGTAATAGCGTTAGATAAATTACGAGATCGACTAATTGCCACAAATATCAATTTTCGACACATATCTGCTGCAACGCTCTTGGTGGCAACCATTCTTTATTCACTTGCTTCAATTGGCTGGATCGTAACTAAAGGTGCAACTTCACCGTTGCAAACCGGCAGAGAGGTTGTTTTGCCTGCCTTTTTAGCAATTGAAAGCGACGCTAAAACTTTGGTGCTTCGCCCGCGGACTTCAGGTAAAGAAATTTCACTTAATTATTATTTGGCACGTGGGGGAGATATATCTCTTGGTCAACCAGATATTGCTCCACAAGATCGAGAACAGATATCAATTGCGGTCCGTGAATTAACCGATGGCACCGGACTGACTTCCAGTACCACCTTTGCAGTCCACGGTATTAAGTATCTATTCTTAAAAAGCCCAGTTGATAAAAATATTGCCAGAGTTATTGATGGTTTAGGTGGCTTCAATCGTGCATCTTCTACCAACGCCGGAATTGTTTGGAAGACTGTGGGCAGTACAGGGCAAGTTTTATTTAAAGATGCTTCAGGCAAGAGTTCGGTCTTGGTGGAAGGAATCCTCGGAATAACAGTAAGCGCTCCGGGCGAAATGACCTTAACTGAAAATTACAGCCTTGGGTGGCGAGCAATGCAAGATGGACAAAGGTTGCAACGTACGCGCAGCGTTGATGGTTTGCCAGTATTCACCGTAGAAAAACCTGGGTTAGTTACTTTGATGTATGACGGAACGCTCCGCCGTGCTTGGGTTTCACTGCAGATAGTTATTTTCGTAACTGTTTTGGTTATGGCACTCCCGGCAGGCCGACGTCGGCGCGAAATCGAAGATGCGGAGTTAGCATGAGATTTCAACGCCCCGTAGCCCTTATTGGCTCTGTAGTTGCAACACTCTTGGTAGCCAACGGAATTAACGTTGGATTATCAAAAGATGAGTTCTCAACTAACTATCCAGCGGTAGTTTGCCCGCCAACTCTAAATAATTTGACTACAGCAATCTCTCTTCCTTCATCAAAGACAGAATTTCGATTAACGGGCACGAAGTCTCTCTCGCTCATTCCTTCGCAAACTCTGCGGTATATGCAAGCCAAGGCTCCCGCAATCATTGAATCGCAAGGTGCAACACCAGTTGTCTGGCAGATTCGCAAAGATGTTTGGGCGGGTGCGACTATTTGTTCATCACTACAAAATGAACAATGGTTTGTTGGTGGCGCCGCGGATGTGACAAGTAAGGGAAGAATTATGCTGGTTAACAGCGGGTTAAGTGCCGCAATTGTTGATCTGCAGATTTGGAATGAAGTGGGTGCGCAACCATCTAAACCAGTTAGCCTTAAAGCCAATTCATACTCTGAAATTGGCCTGGATTCACTAGCCCCAGGTTCGCGCCAAGTTGTAGTTCAAGCAATCACGCGATCGGGCAGAGTTACAAGCTATATGTTGGATGAACGCGGCAAGGGGTTACGCGCACTTGGGGGAGACATCATTAACTTCGCGCCATCTGCCACCAAAGAAATTTTCATCCCAGCGATTCCACATACCGTTAATAAAGTTGGTACTAAGTTAGTAGAACTTCCTCATTCGTTGCGCTTACTGGTGCCCGGAGAAATCGATGCTCGAGTAAGCGTCAAAGTCTTATCCACCGATGGCACATTTATCCCTGCCGGGCTAGAAAACAAATTAGTCAAGGCGGGTTCCGTAGTCACATTAGATCTAAATCCAAAGCTGCCTGCTAGTAAATTTGGCATCCAAATTACATCGGATGAACCGCTGGTTGCCAGCGTATTTTCTACGACCCTGGCCGAAGGCAAGTCGGATTTCATCTGGAGTACAGCCGTTCCAGCACTTACAAAGTTCACATTAGCAACAACTGGAATTGCTCCGCAGCTAATCTTTATTGGTTCTTCAATAACGGCTGAGGCGCAATTATTCTTTAACAACGGAGAACGCAAGCAAGTAGTAATTAACGGAAGTGAAATTGCCACCCTCAAAGTTCCCGATGGAGTTCGCTCTGTCACATTTACAAAGGTAGGCAAGGGGATTTACGGAGCAGGTCTGGTTGCAACCAAGAGCGGCTATGGATACTTCCCACTTACTGCTGGCAGTGTCCTTACAAAGTCATCAGTGCCGCTTTCAAATATTCGCGTCTTAACTCCGTGACAATCCCAGATATTCAACGCCTTCACCACTAATCTAGGAACCATGAGTAAGTTGGCAAGAACCGGTCGCAGCTGTTCGCGAGTTAGCTGCAGAAGTCTGGCTTCGATGACCCTTACCTATATTTACGCTGATTCAACTGCGGTGCTTGGACCGCTTGCCACATTTTCAGAGCCACACTCTTACGATTTGTGTGAAACCCATGGAAAGCGTTTGACCGTTCCAAATGGTTGGAACGTAATTAAAGAAGAAAGTTCGCAAGATCCAACAGGTCCCAGTGATGACGATCTAATGGCAATTGCTGATGCGGTGCGAGAAGTTGCCATGGTTCAAAGTTCAAACAGTGAAGAAATTTTGGATAGTTCAGGCAATTCAGCAAATCAGCTGGGACGCCGCGGCCACTTGCGCGCCGTGCCTTCTTAGTTTTTAATTAGCAAAAACTTGCTACAGAGAGAAGACCCTCATTTCAATCTTTAAGGCTTATGACATTCGCGGTTTAGTTGATGTAGAAATTACCGCGGACTTTTGCTTTGCTACCGGCGTTGCCTTTGCAAGATTCCTGAAGCAAGAACGTGAACCAGGCTCAGTAGTAATAGGTGAAGATATGCGCCCATCATCACCCATTTTTGCTGAGGCGTTTTCTGCAGGCGTTACTTCACAAGGCCTCAATGTGATTCGTATCGGGCTAGCTTCAACTGACATGCTTTATTTTGCAGCTGGTAAATTGAATTTTCCTGGTGCGATGTTTACTGCCAGCCATAATCCAGCCGAATATAACGGGATTAAATTGTGTCTTAGCGGTGCGCGCCCAATCGGAAAAGAATCTGGCTTGTTAACAATCGAACGTTTTGTAAACGATGGATCCCCAATAGATTTTAGAAGCGTGGGTAATGAGAGCAACAGTGACATGTTGACTGAATATGTTGACCATTTGCTTAACCTGGTGGATTTATCTGATATTCATCCGCTGAAGATAGTTATTGACGCCGGAAATGGCATGGCTGGACATACTGCACCAGCGGTATTCGCGCGCCTTAACTGTGAAGTGATCCCTATGTATTATGAATTAGATGGCACCTTCCCAAACCATGAAGCAAATCCAATTGATCCTAAGAACCTTAAAGATCTTCAGAAAGCGGTTAAGAAACATAAAGCCGATATCGGTCTTGCCTTCGATGGCGACGCTGATCGCTGTTTCTTAGTAGATGAAAATGGCGAGCTTGTAAATCCTTCAACTCTGACCGCCCTAATTGCTGCCCGCGAATTAGCCAAGAACCCTGGCGCTAGCATTATTTATAATTTAATTTCTTCGCGCGCCGTTATTGAGATCGTGGAAGAAAACGGTGGAAAAGCAATTCGCTCCCGAGTCGGTCACTCATATATAAAGAAGTTGATGGCAGATACCGGAGCTGTTTTCGGCGGCGAACATTCAGGTCACTTTTACTTTAAAGATTTTTGGCGCGCTGATTCTGGAATGCTGGCAGCTTTGCATGCAATTGCAGCACTCGGGGAAGTAAGCGCTTCTCTGTCTAAGATTTTGAAACCTTATTGTCGCTATGTGGCAAGTGGAGAAATCAATTCAGAAGTCTTAGATGCGCAGAGTTCGATGAATGAGATTGTAGAAAAATTTGGTGAATCTGCCGGAAATGAAGTTGATCATCTTGATGGCTTGACCGTAAATGGCGATACCTGGTGGTTTAACGTCCGCGCTTCAAATACCGAGCCCTTACTTCGTTTAAATGTCGAAGCTAAGACGCAGGCACGCATGGAGAAGATAAGAGATGAGGTGCTCGCCACAATCCGTGGCTAGCGTCTAAATAGCCAGCAAGGGTCGGTGCGCGCTAATCTATGCACAGAGCCGCCTAGCAAAGTAGAGCCCTACGCCTTAGGTAAGCACAGTCCAATCAACTGTTATTAATTACCATTTAGGGAGAAGACCATGAATTCACCAGTTACAACGACACTTCCAAAACACGATATCGCTGACGCATCACTTGCAGCCCAAGGTCGCAAAAAGATCGAATGGGCAGAACGTAATATGCCTGTACTCGCGCAGATCCGGGAACGCTTCGAGAAGTCACAGCCATTTACTGGCGTACGCATCGCAGCATGTATGCACGTCACTACAGAGACTGCCAACTTGATGCGCGTTCTTAAAGCTGGTGGAGCAGAAATCGCACTTTGTGCATCAAACCCATTGTCAACACAAGATGACACAGCCGCAGCGCTTGTTCACGAATATGGAATTTCAGTATTCGCTCGCAATGCAGTTGATCGTGACGGTTACTACTCACACATCAATGCTGCACTCGATATCGAACCTCACCAAGTATTTGATGATGGTTGCGACCTCGTTAACACTCTTCACACAACTCGTAAGGAACTTCTTCCAAATATCGCTGGTGGTTGCGAAGAGACCACAACTGGCGTAATCCGTCTTAACCAAATGGCTAAAGATGGCGCACTCACTTTCCCAATGATCGCTGTCAATGACACCGATACCAAGCACATGTTCGACAACCGTTACGGAACAGGTCAATCAACTCTCGACGCTGTCTTCCGTGCAACTAATTTTCTTCTCGCTGGACGCATCGTCGTCGTAGCGGGATTTGGTTACTGTGGCAAGGGCGTTGCAGAACGCGCTAAGGGTATGGGCGCTGATGTTGTTGTTACTGAAATCGATCCAACAAAGGCGCTCGATGCCATGATGCAGGGATTCCGCGTCATGCCAATGCTTGATGCTGCCAAGGTTGGCGATGTATTCATTACCGTTACTGGCAATCGCGATGTATTACGTGATGAGCACTTTGCAGTTATGAAAGATGGCGCAATCATGGCTAACTCAGGCCACTTCGATATCGAAATCGATGTTGCCTGGCTTGAACAAAATTCAAAGACAAAGAATGCCAAGATGCGCCACCAAACAGATGAGTATGTACTCGCTGATGGTCGCCGCTTACTGCTTCTAGCAGAAGGCCGTTTGGTTAACCTGGGAGCTGCAGAAGGCCACCCAGCATCAGTTATGGATATGTCATTCTCTGATCAAGCGCTAACTGCCGAATACTTAGTTAAGGAAGCAAAGAATCTTCCAGCAGGTGTTCACAACGTTCCAACTTATATCGATAAGGAAGTTGCTAGCCTGAAGTTGATTTCAATGGGTGGACGAATCGATACCTTAACTCCAGCTCAAGATATGTACCTGAACTCTTGGGAGCACGGTAGCTAATGACTTTAGTTATGGTCGTCGATGACGACCAGGATCTTGCGGAGATGCTCGGCATTGTTTTAACTGGTGCCGGCATCGACGTAGATTTAGTAAGTCGTGGTGATGAGGTTCTGGAGGTTTTTAGAAATAATCCTCCAGATCTTGTCCTGCTAGATGTAATGCTTCCCGGTCTTGATGGAATAGAAGTTTGTAAGTTAATTCGCGCCGAATCCATGGTGCCGATCATCATGCTTAGCGCAAAAGGCGATACCCATGATGTGGTGCTGGGATTGGAAGCGGGCGCTGATGATTACATGGTTAAGCCATTTCGCCACGCTTCAGAATTAGTTGCTCGAATTAGAACTCGTTTGCGCCGTACCAATGCAGATGTTTCGGGGTTGCTAACAATTGGTGATCTTTCGATAGATGTTACTGCGCACGAAATTATTCGCGGCGGCAAGAAAATTGCTCTCACCCGCTTGGAATTTGATCTCTTAGTCGCACTTGCCAAAGAACCGGGCAGAGTCTTTTCTCGTGATGCGCTGCTCAGCGAAGTTTGGGGATATCGCCACTCAACCGATACCCGCTTAGTAAATGTACATGTACAGCGTTTGCGTTCAAAAGTTGAGCATGATCCAGAGCACCCCGCAATTGTCATGACAGTTCGCGGAGTTGGATATAAAGCTGGAGTTTCGGGCGCTTCTTAGAATGAACCGCATAGTTAAGAAAGTCAGAACTTCGCTGGCTTCTAAAGTTATCGTTTCAACAGTTCTGCTCTCGCTAGGCGTTGTTTGGATAACCGGATCTGCCCTGTACTCGCAATTATCTGCCGGCGTAAAGCAGGTAAATCTCGAAACGTCTCTAGCTGAGGCACGTTCCTCATTTTTCAATGCGCAGTATCAGTTCTTATTGGTAGACGGGGCCAAAAATTCAATTATCACTAAGACCGTGCAAGAAATCATTATCTCTTCAACGGCAGTCAGTCTTAATCAGGACCGCAAGTCCATCTTTTTAAGTCGTATTGGTTCTGTCCTTGATTCTGGTTCAAAAGTTGTGGCAATTGACTACAGCACCGTAACTGACGAGCTGGATGTCTCATCATTTCCCACCGAATTACGCAAGCGAGTTCGGGCTAGTGATCTAGTCGAATATCAATATGCCACAGTTAGTTATAAGAATCGCGCAGATGCAGACGTTTTAATAGCAGGTCGCAGAATTGCGATTCCTGATTCTGGAAACTATGAGATGTACTTTGTTTATTCACTAACCAACCAGAATACAACTCTGGCGCTGATAACTAACTCATTGCTAGTAACCGGCTTAGCCCTGCTATTTCTAATCGGTTTAATCACCTGGCTTGTTGTGCGACAAGTTGTAAAGCCGGTGCGCGAAGCCGCTCGTATCGCTCAACAATTTACTGAAGGTGATTTCACACAGCGCATGCAAGTCGAGAGCTCTGATGAAATTGCCACCTTAGGTACTGCATTTAACGACATGGCGCTCTCCTTGGAGTCGCAGATTTCCCGATTAGAGAATTTATCTCGCGTCCAGCAACGATTTGTCTCTGACGTTTCCCATGAGCTGCGCACCCCACTAACGACGTTGCGAATGGCATCAGAAGTTATCTATGGCCAGCGCGAAAACTTTGATCCCACTATTGCGCGAAGTTCTGAATTACTTGTCGCACAGCTAGACCGATTCGAAGGTCTGCTGGAAGATCTACTTGAGATCAGTCGATTCGACGCTGAAGTTGCAGTGCTTGAACCAGCAGACTTTGACCTAGTTGGTCTAATTAAGCGTTGCATGGCGGATTTGCTTGGTAATGAAAATGACCAGCAATCAGTGATCAACATTGAGCACGAGACTGAGCAGGTAATGATCAAGGCAGATATTCGCCGCGTCGAGCGAATTATGCGCAATTTGCTATCTAATGCCTTAGATCATGCGGAAGATAAACCAGTAGATGTAAGGATTATCTCGACAAGTACAGAAGTTGGTGTCGGAGTTCGCGATCATGGCCCCGGAATTGAACCTTCGGTTCTCTCGCGGGTATTTGATCGTTTTTGGCGTGCGGATCCTTCGCGTGCTCGAGTACGCGGTGGCACTGGACTTGGACTATCGATCGCACTGGAAGATGCGCGCCTACATAATGGTGAACTAGATGCTTGGGGCGCACCAGGTTTCGGCGCACATTTTGTGATGACCTTGCCACGAATTGCTGGTGAGCAAATTAGCGGACGCCCAATTCGCTCACAACCATTTGACTATCCTCAGACCGATTAAAAACGCTTTAGATTTCTAGCCTTTGTTGCAGGATTCGGCAATGAAGAAATCTGCAGTCAAGAATTTAGCTGACTTAATCTTTCCATCTAGATGTATTGGTTGTTCCCAACTTGGAATTTCAATTTGTTCAAATTGCAGAAGCAGTTGGCATCCCCATATTTATCTCCGTGAAGTCAGCGTGGAAGGTTGCAATTATCCGGTTGTTTCTTCAGTTCAATATTCGCCGGTGGCTTCACGAGTTTTACTTAGCGCGAAAGAGTCAAATATTGCAGATGCAGACAAGTTGCTCATTGACGCAATTTCTCACTCGCTCAGCCATTTCATAAAACGTTTTGGAGGCAGGACTTTGGTTCCAATTCCCTCTTGCCGATCTGCCACAAGAAAGCGCGGCCGCAATTTTCTCAGCGAAATTACCTCAGAAGTTGTCAGAATTTCTGAAAATGAAATCTCATTCATTGATACACAATTATTAGTACATTCCAGAGGCGTTAAAGATCAATCTGCACTTAACTCAAAGCAACGACACTCAAATGTTTCGGGCGCCTTAGCTGTACCTAGCAAGTTCAAACCCAGAATCGGCGATGGGAATATTGGGCCACTGATCATTGTTGATGATCTAATAACCACGGGGGCGACCCTGGCCGAAGCGATAAGGGCTTTGCGCACCGCAGGTTTTGAGGTCAAAGGCGCGGTAACAGGTGCAGTTGCCAAACCCCTACGATAAGGGGGTTGATTTTAGAATGGGAGCGTAAATGTCGAAGATTGTTGATCGGATCATGCGAGCAGGCGAAGGAAAAATTCTTCGCGATCTCAGCAAGGTTGTAGATCAAGTCAACGCATTTGAGCCTCTGATTTCTCCGCTCTCTGATGAGAGTTTGCGAGCAAAGACAGCCGAATTCAAATCTCGATATGCAGGCGGTGAGAGCCTTGATGATTTACTAGCCGAAGCATTCGCAGTTATTCGCGAAGCAGCCAAAAGAACTCTCGGCCAACGTCATTACGATGTTCAGATTATGGGTGGAGCCGCACTTCACCGTGGCAATATCGCGGAAATGCGCACCGGTGAAGGAAAGACTTTGGTGGCCACACTTCCGTCTTACCTAAATGCGCTCGCTGGCCGCGGTGTTCACGTAGTCACAGTTAATGATTATCTCGCCGAACGCGATAGCGAATGGATGGGGCGTATTCACCGCTTCTTAGGTTTAAGTGTTGGCGTAATCGTAAATAGCATGACCCCGGCCGAACGTCGCGCTGCGTATAACTCTGATATTACATATGGCACAAATAATGAATTCGGTTTTGATTATTTGCGTGACAACATGGCTTGGTCTCTCGAAGATTGCGTTCAGCGCGATCACTTTTTCGCAGTAGTTGACGAAGTTGACTCCATTTTGATCGATGAGGCGAGAACTCCTTTGATCATCAGCGGCCCAGCTGATAAAGCAACTAAGTGGTACGTCGAGTTTGCCAATATTGCAGATAAATTACAACGCAATACTCACTACGAAGTAGATGAGAAGAAAAAGACTGTTGGAATCCTAGAAGATGGTGTTTCCAAAGTCGAAGAGCTGCTAAAGATTGAAAACCTTTATGAAGCAGCAAACACAACGCTAATTGGTTACTTAAACAACTCTGTGCGCGCCAAGGAACTTTTTAAGCGAGATAAAGATTATGTTGTCATGAATGGCGAACTTCTAATCGTTGACGAGCACACTGGCCGCATGTTGGCTGGTCGCCGTTACAGTGATGGTCTTCACCAAGCTCTCGAAGCTAAAGAGCGCATTGATATTAAAGATGAAAACCAGACGCTAGCCACAATTACTTTGCAGAACTACTTCCGCTTATACGAAAAGATTTCAGGTATGACCGGTACTGCGATGACAGAAGCATCTGAATTCCATCAGATCTACAGACTTGGCGTGGTTCCAATCCCAACCAACCGCCCAATGCAGCGCTTGGATCAGGCAGATCTGGTCTATAAAACCGAACTCGGCAAATTTATGGCAGTTACTAAAGATATTGTCGAGCGTCATCGCAAGGGCCAGCCAGTTCTTGTCGGAACTGTTTCAGTTGAAAAATCTGAAGAACTTTCTGCCTTGCTTAAGAAATCTGGCATTCCTCACGAAGTTCTAAATGCTAAACATCACGAACGCGAAGCATCAATCATCGCGCGCGCTGGTGTCGCGGGCGCAGTTACCGTTGCTACAAATATGGCAGGTCGCGGAACAGACATCATGCTCGGCGGAAACCCCGAATTTATGGCCGACTTCGAACTACATGCTCGTGGCCTTTCCCCGGTTGATAATCCAACTGAATACGAAGCAGCATGGCCAGATGAAATTGCTAAACAGAAGGCCGCCGTTGCAAAGGGTCACGAAGATGTGGTCGCCTTCGGTGGGCTTTACGTTCTCGGCACTGAACGTCACGAATCTCGTCGTATCGATAACCAGCTGCGCGGTCGCTCTGGTCGCCAAGGTGATCCAGGTGAATCTCGCTTCTATCTCTCTTTACAAGATGAGCTAATGCGCCGCTTTAATTCGGGCTTAGTTGAACGTTTCTTATCTGCTGCAGGTCTGCCAGATGATGAACCTATCGAATCCAAAATGGTCAGTAATGCAATTCGCTCAGCCCAGACTCAAGTTGAAGCCCAAAACTTTGAAATCCGTAAAAATGTTTTAAAGTATGACGATGTCATGAACCGCCAGCGCGAAGTTATTTACGGTGAGCGCCGCTTGGTTCTAGAAGGTGAAGATATTTCACCCCAAGTTCAAACATTTTTGGCCGATACCTTGGTTGCCTACGTTAACGCCGAAACCACGCAAGGCTTTGGTGAGGATTGGGATCTAGATCGGCTCTGGCAGGCTTTAAAACTGGTCTATCCAATCTCGTTTACTCCCGATGAGCTAATTGCCAAAGTTGGCTCACGCGCAGCGATTGATTCAGAATATTTGTCAGCTCAAATTTTGGAAGATGCCACAGTTGCATATGAAAAGCGCCAATCAGATCTTGGTGTCGAAGTCATGCGCGAACTTGAGCGAAAAGTATTGCTCTCTGTATTAGATCGTAAATGGCGCGAACATCTCTATGAGATGGATTATTTGCAAGAAGGCATTGGTCTGCGCGCAATGGCGCAGCGCGATCCGCTCGTTGAATACCAACGCGAAGGCTACGAACTATTTTCTGCGATGATGGATGGAATTAAGGAAGAGCTTGCTAGTTTGGTATTTAACGTTCAGGTATCTGTTGAAGGCGATGGATCTGAAGTAAAGGCTGCCGGTATTTCAGAGAAGCCAACAAACGTTGCTCCGCTGCAATACACCGCCGCTGATGAATCAGGGATTTCTAATAAGGGCGACGTTTCCAGAAATAGCCCATGTCCCTGTGGCTCAGGTAAGAAATACAAACGATGCCACGGTGGTGCTTAAAGTAATTTAAGTTCAGTGCATAACCAGCGCTGATCAACGCCTTCAAATCTAATAACCATGGCGCGTAGCCTCTCACCATAACGAACCGTCACCGTCGATTCACAAATACCATCAAGTGGTTGGCTCTGATGAATACTTCTGATCCGTCCGATCTCTTTCTGACTTCCAACCTGCTTAAGTAACTGCATATAAATATGGCGATGACAACGAGATATCAACTGTGCTGGCTGGCGCCGGCCAGCCCAAATTTCAATAACACTTACTGCAAATTTCATTGTCCAGGTATGTAGTTCGGGTAACTCTTGCGCCGATGTCGGTACCGGTTCAAAACCCGGTTCGTATTCTTCTCCGAAACTGGTGGGCACTAGATATAACTTGGCTTCTTGAGGCGGAAGGGGAGTGGCTCTGCGTTTGGCTGCGATTTCAGAGAGCGAATAGAGATCTAACTGTGGATGGCTCCACATCGCGGGATCTTCATTGCTAGAAACTAATTGCAGGGTTTGCTTCATAGGAAGTGGTATGAATTGTGTTGTCATGGGCGCACTTTCGTATCAGTCACCTCTGCAATCATCATCTGCAAGGTTGAAAGCAACTCATCCGCAAGGATGACTGTGGATAGAGGGTGATGAAATCTCGCAAAATGTTCTTTGCTTCGCCACTATGAATAATTCAAGTAAGGCATCGCAAACTCGTCTAGTTGTTGCAACCTCTCTCTTTGCAGCAGCGCTAATTTCTGCGATGGCGCTAACTGCGCTGGGGAATCAGAGCGATACATATTGGGTAGCTAGTAAAAATCTGACGCCGGGAGCGCAAATCAGCGAATCCGATCTGGCGCAAGTTCAAGTCTCGTTAGGTGAAAGCAGTAGCGATTACCTTGCCGAAGATTCATCACCGATTGGCACATATGTGCTGCATGCAATCGGAAAAGGTGAACTGATTTCCATCAACGCACTCAGTGATACCTCACGTGAGATGAGATCAGAACAGGTTCCTATTTCGGTGCGGGGCAGTGATATACCGAGCGACATTGAGCTAGGTGAGGCGATTAATATCTATTGGGTTCCCGAAGCGATGGGGATGCAGAAAGTTGACGAACCAGCTCTAGTTATATCAGGGGCGTACTTACGTTCAATCGATCGCAAAAGTGCAAACTTCGGTACCGATGTTGCGTTGACAGTATCTGTGTTTAGCCGTGAAATTTTTGCCTTGCTAAGTGCCACGTCTACGGGTCGACTCGTCGTCGTACGTTCTAATGGATAACTTGGCAATACCTGCAGTAATTACTGCAATTGCAGATCCAGAATTTGAAGGAGTTGTCTCTAGCGCGTTATTTAGCCAAGGCTGGAGCGTCATCGCTAGAACACTTGATATGAACTCTTTAGAGATAGAAATCGCCAAGTGTGATGTCAGCCAAGTAATTCTTATCTACTCATCTGATCTGCCAGGAATATCGTTAGCGCGATTGCAGGAAATAACTAGAAGCGGCGTAACTCTTTTTGGTTTTGCCGATGCTGTAGGGAGCGCGCAAGGCTTGCCCGATATTTCACCCAGGCCAACTTCTTCGGCGGAACTACTGGCCTATATACGTGGAAATATTAGATCTCCGCGGCTTCGTACTCCGCTGCTGCAGCCAACGCCAAATCTGAAGGCAAGGATCATTGGAGTCGGATCGGCATCTCACTCAACTGGCAATACCGTTCTTGCGCTAAATCTTGCGCAAGAATCTGCTTTGTTAGGGCTAAAGACTCTGCTTATCGATGCAAATTTTCAAGCACCCGCAATTGCAACGTTGCTGGATTTGCGCAAAGTATCGGATGAGAACAAATGGCGCGATATATCCGAAAACTTATCTGTTTCAGAAATTACCCAACAGAAAGCAGCCGGTTTCAACGCATTGGCGATAGATGCAGCGGCATATTTCGATCTTGTTTACATCGATCTAGGAACGTTAGCCAATCTTTCGAGCGATTTAACGGACCGTAGGTGGGCCTCGCAAGTAAAGATCTGGGTGGCCAATTTGGCACAAAAAGTCATAATCACTTCAACCACTGAACTATTGCAACAGAGACGACTCAAGGACTTGCAGCAAGATCTATCCAAGATCTCGATAACACCAAATATTTCTCTAGCGGTGCTAAGTGTGAGTGATTACAGGAAGAGAGATATCACAACGCTGACCAGCACATACCCGATGTCCCATATCTGGCAAATTCCATATGATGCCCGTGCATGTTCTCTGGCAATGAGGGAGCGGACAACGCTTGCGCAAATTAGCGCCAAATCTGCCTTACGCAAGACGTTCTTAAATATCGCAACTCAAATTACTTAACGAGCGCTTTCTCTTATACCCTAGGCCTCATGCGTGGGTACTTGCCAGTTACAGTTGATGAGATCGCCGATTTTATTAAAACAGGTGAAATGGAATGCGGTCCACTTTATGCTCCGACAATTAAATTTCTAACTGCCAATAACGATATGGATGACGAAGAAGGCGAATTTTCGCTCTCTATGTTGGCCGCTGATGAAGCTCTAGAAATGCGC
Organism: Actinomycetota bacterium; assembly: GCA_009698815.1. GTDB lineage: Bacteria > Actinomycetota > Actinomycetes > Nanopelagicales > Nanopelagicaceae > Planktophila. Next base: position 111,171 of record WLPJ01000002.1, read on the forward strand.
ACATCAGAGAAAAGCCCCGGCTTTATCCTGGCGCTAGAAGTTAGCGATCAACAGATTTCTGAACATGGTGAAAATTTTGTTAATTTGAAGGACTCGGCACAGTGGGAGAGCGTGCAATGCGCCTTCTTAGTTTCCCCCGATGGTGAAGAACTCACCTGGTTTGCAACTCAAGAAATTTCTAACTCACTCAGCGACTGGTTAAAGGCATAAGCGATGCCACACCTTGAATCATTCTTGCGTGATCGCAGTCCGCTAGATCAAAATCAACTGCGTCGTATCAGAGAATTGACTTCAGATTGGCAATTGCTGGCAGATTTATCTTTCGCGGATTTAATTTTATGGGTACCACTTCGTAAAGATTTTAAGAGTTGGCCAATTGGTTATGTTGCCGTCGCCCATATCAGACCAACAACTGCGGCCACTGTTTTTCCGCAGGAGGTTATCGGGGAGGAAATATCTTGGGGGTCTCGGCCTAGAATCGATCAGGCACTTTCGGGCGCGGAGATCATTCGCGATGCGCAGCCAGAGAAATTTGGTGAGCTGCTAATCAAGGAAGAAACTATTCCGGTAATTTTGGATGACCAAGTCATTGCCGTAATTTCACGTCACCGCAATGCAGAACTGATGCGCCAGCCAAGCCGTTTAGAGTTAAATTATCGAGAAGTTGCTCACAATGTTTATCGAATGGTTGCCGAAGGCACATTTCCATATATCGAACATAGTGAACTCTTTGATCCCGCAGTGCGCGTAGGCGATGGGCTCATTCGCTTAGATATAAATGGTGTTATTACATATGCCAGCCCGAATGCAAAATCAGCGTTTAACCGCATGGGTTTGGCTGGTGAGTTAGAAGGAAATAATTTAGGAGATGTTGCGCGAAAGGTATCTTTGATAAAAAGAGAAGCGCATGATGAGGCAATTGAGGTTAGCCTCAGTGGAAAATCATTACGAAGGGTAGAAATCGAAAATACTGGTGGAACCATTGATTTGATGTCGCTACCTTTACTTGCGGCCTCAGATCGAATCGGAGCGATTGTCTTGCTGCAGAATGTGACAGAACTGCGTCGGCGCGAACGAGAACTTGTAACCAAAGATGCAACAATTCGCGAGATTCATCATCGCGTTAAGAACAATTTACAAACTGTTTCTGCGCTGCTGCGTCTGCAATCACGCCGTATTGAAGACCCGGCAGCCAGTGCAGCGCTAAATGAAGCGGTACGTCGCATAGCTTCAATTGCCTTGGTACACGAAACCCTTTCCAGCAGTACCGAAGCATCTGTCGCCTTCGATGACGTCCTAGATCGCCTGGTTGCACATGCGCTAGAACTTAGTCCACGTATGGGTGAGTTACAGATTTCTCGAGATGGCGCGCTGGGTTCGCTAGATCCCAGAATCGCCACACCGTTATCACTTGTCGTGACCGAGTTAATTCATAATGCGCTAGAGCATGGCCTGGCAATTTCGGGCGAAAATTTAAAAATCGAAGTCAATCGTGCGGGCGATGTAGCAACAATTACGATCTTTGATGATGGCATCGGATTGCCTGAAGGCTTTTCGCTCTCTGAATCAGCAAATTTAGGCCTTCAGATTGTGCGCACGTTAACCGAGAACGAGTTAAAAGGATCTATAAATTTAGTTCGCACAGATCGCGGCACCGAAGCGCAGCTAAAATTCCCGCTTTAGAAGCTGTTGTTCTGTTCAACCATACGTGCACGATTACGTGCGGCGCGACGCTTAAGGGCGCGACGCTCATCTTCTGATAAGCCACCCCAAACACCAGCATCTTGGCCGCTTTCAAGTGCCCAAGCCAAGCAGGCATCTTTTACAACACAGCGATTACAGACTTTTTTTGCTTCTTCGATCTGTGTCAGAGCGGGACCGGTATTACCTACCGGGAAGAAGAGTTCAGGATCTTCATCACGGCATGCCGATTGATGTCGCCAATCCATGGTTGAACTCCTTAATAGAAGCGGGGAACAGAAGATAATACAAACGCATCAAGGTGCGTAAGTAGGACATTCTCCCTGTTAAAAGCGATATAAACAAGCACGCAGCGAAAATATTTCAGAAAATTTTGGTGATTTATATCGCGTGCCCCCGACAGGAATCGAACCTGTGCACCCGCCTCCGGAGGGCGGTGCTCTATCCCCTGAGCTACGGGGGCGCAGGTATAGGAGAAGGTTACCCAGTCTTGAAAGTTAAATAGAGCGCAATCTGCAAACTCCTGAAAGAATGCGCACTATGACCGCTATAACAATGTCAACTGCGTACTTTGCAACAGGTTGCTTCTGGGGCGCTGAGCGTCGCTTCTGGAAGATGGCTGGAGTTATTGATACCAGCGTGGGTTATATGGGTGGTAACACTACAAATCCAAGTTACGAAGCAGTCTGCACTGGCCGCACAGGCCATGCCGAAATGGTGAAAGTGGATTTCGATCCCAACTTACTTTCTTACCATCGCTTGCTTGAAGAATTTTGGACGATGCACGATCCGACTTCGCTAAATGCGCAAGGTGGGGATATCGGTACCCAATACCGCAGTTCGATTTACACGACTTCACAGGATCAGATGACAGAAGCGCTCGCTTCACGTGATCTCTATCAGCGCGCTCTCTCAGATTCTGGAATCGGAGAAATTGTTTCCGAGATTCTAGATAGTACTGGCGTTACTTATTATTTAGCCGAGGAATATCACCAAAGATATTTGGAGAAGAATCCAAATGGGTATGACTGCCATTCCAGCACCGGTATTGCTTTCCCAAAGTTGGCGGCAAAGTGAGCGCTAAGAAAATTGAGATTGACGAGGCTGCGCTAAAGGCCAAACTCGATCCGCTTTCCTATGATGTTCTGCGAAATTCAGCAACCGAGCGCCCATTTACTGGCGAATATACCGATTCTGAAACCGTTGGCATTTATCGCTGCAAAGCTTGCAACTCAGAATTATTTAGATCTGATACAAAGTTTCACTCCGGTTGTGGCTGGCCTTCATTTTACGCACCAACTGCAGCCGATGCAGTTACGTTAATTGAAGATCGATCACTGGCGCCACGCGTTCGAACTGAAGTTCGTTGCGCATCATGTGATTCACATTTAGGCCATGTTTTTGAAGGTGAAGGCTATGACGTACCAACTGATCAACGTTGGTGCATTAATTCAGTTTCTATGATCCTGGAAGCCAAGTAAGCAATTTACTTTTCGAGCGCTCTCCAGCAGTACCAAGCCACGATACTTCGGTAAGGCTTAAATTTATCGCCCTTTCCATCTAACGCTTTCGGGGTAATTTCCTCTTTTAACTTGTAAATCTTTTCATATCCGCGGCGCACACCCAGATCGCCAGTTGGCCAGATATCTAATCGGCCAAGTTGAAACATCATAAACATATCTACCGTCCAGGGACCAATTCCCCAGAGCGAAGTTAATTTTTCAAATATCTCTTCATCACTCTCAATTTTATGTAATTTATTTATATCAATCCGCTTACTTTGCACAGCATCGGCTAAACCTTGGATCGTCTTAAATTTGGCGCCAGATACCCCGGCCTCACGCATCGCCGGCTCGTTAGTCTGCAAGATTTTTGCTGGTGATATCTTTCCACCAGCTAGTTTTACAACGCGGGCATGAATCGTGTCTGCTGCCTTTACCGCAAGCTGCTGCGAGATCACGGATTCAACTAGAGCCTCAAAGTGCGAGATTGGTTTTGGATTGCGACCGACAGTGCACAACGGATGCGCCGCGATGATGGCCGCTAAGCGGCGATCACGTTGCGATAAGTCAGCGACCGCATTGCGCATCGCGTGTTCAGTAACTAAAGAACCCTTATCGATTTTCACACAACCCTCACGATCTAAAGCGACTATTCAGATTGGGTAGAGCATTACAACTTACAAGATACAGCCAACGCGTCATCTATCACTAACTGAGGCTTAACTGGCATACTCACCACTATGCGCGAGCGCCAGATAGTTATTCCATCTCTTGCCGAACTTCAGACCCACCGCAGCGAAAAGTGGCGTGGCTTCCCACATGACGTGTTGCCGCTGCCAGTAGCGGAAATGGATTTCCCCGTTGCAGATCCAATTCGTGAAGTCTTGCTCGACATGGTTAACACTTCTGATCTGGGATACCTAGGTTCGATTCCAGAACTTGGCACATCATTTGCGGGGTTTGCTAAACGGCGTTGGGATTGGTCAGTAGATCCACTTCATGTTCGTGCCGCAACTGATGTCGGAGTTGCAATAGTTGAACTTCTTCGGGTCTTTACAAAACCAGGAGACAAAGTTTTATTCAGCTCACCGATATATCAAAATTTCTATACTTGGATGCGCGAAACTCAAGTCGAAATGGTGGATGTTCCCCTCACTCTTGATTCCGAATCGAGCGACCAAACTGGCTGGAGCCACGATTGGGCCGGAATAGAAGCGGCTTATAAAAGTGGCATCGTCGTTCACCTACTTTGCAGCCCACATAATCCCCTTGGAAAGGTCTATACCCGCGAAGATCTTTTACGTATTGTCGAATTAGCAAAACGATATGGCGTTGTTGTTATCTCTGATGAAATTCACGCCCCACTTACTTATAAAGAACAACCTTTCATTCCGTTCTTATCTTTAGGCGATGTGGCTGCAGAAGTTGGAATTGCAGTTTCAGCTGCTAGCAAGGGTTGGAATATCGCAGGCTTGAAATGCGCAATCATCATTTCGCAATCTGAAAAAATGCATGAGAAGTTAAATCAATTGCCCCCAGCGTTGCACTATCGCGCTTCCTTACTTGGCGCTTTTGCAACAGTTGCCGCATTTGAAAAAGGCGAACCTTGGCTGGATCAAGCGATAGAGATATTGGATGAAAATCGTCAGCTAATTGCTAACCTAATTTCAGCACGGATCCCATCAATTAAATATGCGATGCCACATTGCTCGTATCTTGCTTGGCTCGATGTGAGCGCGCTGAATTTGGGTGAAGATCCGGGGGCGGAGCTTATAGAGAAAGCTAAGGTCGCATTTAACTCAGGCCATATCTATGGCGCGCTAGGAAAGTCACATGTCCGATTTAACTTTGCTACCAGCCCTGCAATTATTACCGAAGCGATCGAACGTATCGCGAGAGTTCTTTAAAAAAATGTCGCTCGATAAGAAGTACGATGCAATTGTCGTGGGCGGAGGCCATAACGGCCTAGTTGCTGCAACATACCTGGCAAAAGCCGGCAAGAAAGTTGTACTTCTGGAAGCCGAAAAAGAACTTGGTGGAGCAACCACCAGCGTTAAACCGTTCCCAGAATTTGAAGCTAGGCTTTCTCGCTATTCATACCTAGTCTCTTTGCTGCCAGATCAAATAGTTGGCGATCTTGGAATTAACTTTAAAACCCTAGAACGCGCGATTGCTTCCTACACTCCATATTCCAAAGCGGGTCAAGATGGCGGACTGCTGATATCTCAGAATTGGGATGATCGCACTGCGCAAAATTTTCGAGATGTAACGGGTTCTGACGCTGAAGGCAAAGCGTGGCAGCAGTTCTATGGCGAAATTGCGTTACTTGCCGAACGAATTGCGCCATCAATGTTGCAGCCGCTAAAAAGTGCAAAGCAGCTAAATGGCGAAATTGGCTTGAGTGATACCTGGAAATATTTAATGGAACGTCCAATTGGAGAAGTTATCCGCGAACGTTTCAGCGATGACATTGTGCGTGGCGTGGTTCTTACAGATGCGCTGATCGGAACATTTGCATCTAGCGATGATCTTCAAGCAAATCGTTGCTTCCTGTATCACTTGATTGGAAATGGAACTGGCCAATGGCGCGTTCCACAAGGCGGTATGGGAGCACTGGTATTAGAACTAAAACGAGTTGCCATCGAGGCGGGCGTTGAGATCCTTCTCAATTCTCGCGTTGCAAATATTGATAGTGATGCAGCCGGAGTTTCCGTGATGACTGAAGCTAATGAAAAATTTAGCGCGCGCGATCTTCTCTTTGCGGGAGCGCCCCAAACTTTGGCCAAGATTCGTGGCACTGCGCAGCCGACTTCACTTGAAGGCTCACAGATGAAAATGAATATGTTGCTCACCAAGTTGCCAAGGTTGAAATCTGGAATTGATCCTCGATTAGCATTCGCCGGAACATTTCACGTTAATGAGAGTTTCTCTCAATTAGAGACCGCCTATCACAGCGCTAGCGCCGGCTTGATTCCGAGAGATCTCCCACTAGAACTGTATTGCCACACTTTGACCGATCCAACAATTCTTTCACCAGAATTAGCTGCGTTGGGATATCAAACTTTGACTTTATTTGGTTTGCATACACCTGCATCTTTATTCGATAAATCTCCAGAGGCAGCCAAGGAAGCGGCTAAAGAAGCGGCGATAGATAGCCTTAATCAATACCTGCTTGATCCAATCGAATCAGTATTGGCTATCTGCCAAGATGGATCACTTGCCATCGAAACTAAATCACCACTTGATTTAGAAGCTGACATCGGATTGCCGCGGGGAAATATCTTCCATCGCGATCTTGATTTTCCATTTATTGATGGCGCTGCAGGCCCTGCACAAAAATGGGGATCTGAAACTGAGCAGCCCCATATTTATCTAGCAGGGGCAGGCGCGCGCCGTGGCGGTGGAGTCAGCGGCATTGCCGGACATAATGCGGCGATGGCAGTACTCGGTAACGATTAGGCTTAGCCCATGACATCCCAACACGGATCTGAACAACGTCCAGAGACAATTGCGATTACCGCAGGTCGTCCTGCAGTGACACCTGATAGCGCGCTAAATCCACCTATCTCACTGAATTCAACTTTTACTTCAGGTGGTCCAATCGGTTATGGCCGATACGGAAATGAAACTTGGACCGCACTCGAAGCAGCAATCGGTGCCCTCGAAGGCGGGCAGACACTTTCTTATTCATCAGGAATGGCAGCAGTTAGCGCCGTTTTTTCAACGTTGCCAGTTGGCGCCAAAGTTGTGGCATCTAATCAAGGCTATTCAGGGGTAATGACTTTGCTCGGTAACTTAACTGCGGCAAAGAAAATAAATGCAACGTTAGTTTCAATTGCAAATACCGAGGAAGTAATTGCAGCGCTAGATGGTGCAGATTTGTTGTGGCTCGAATCACCAACTAATCCTTCGTTAGATGTTGCAGATCTGCCAGCGCTGATCAAGGCGGCTAAATCACAGAACATAACTGTTGCCGTCGATAACACATTTGCAACGGCCCTTGTTCAACAACCGCTTTCGATGGGCGCCGACATAGTTATGAACTCAGTTACTAAGTACCTGGCAGGCCATAGCGATGTAGTCCTTGGCTCACTTTCTACAAATAGCCCAACGCATTTCAAAGCGTTAGAAGATGCCCGCAAATTCAACGGTGCGATCCCAGGACCATTCGAAGCATGGCTGGCACTGCGCGGCATTCGTACCTTCCCGATACGTTTTCAACGCGCTAGCGAGAACGCTTTAGAACTCGCTAAACGTCTAAGTGAGCATCCCTTGGTTACCCGCGTGCGTTACCCCGGCCTGCCTACCGATCCGCAACACGATAAAGCGAAATCTTTTATGAAGGGCTTCGGCGCCATCGTCTCCTTCGAATATGCCGGCAACGGGGAAGCCACAGATCGTGTTTGCGAGTCATCAAAGATAGTTACCTATGCCACCAGTTTGGGCGGAGTCGAATCACTTTGGGAGCGCCGCCGCCGCTGGCCCATTGAAAGCGCGAGCGTTCCTGAGTCGTTAATTCGCCTTTCAGTTGGCTGCGAAGATGTAGAAGATTTGTGGGCAGATATTGATGCGGCGTTGCAGGCGGCTAAGTAAAGAAAGTTTTTCGCTAACGCGGTATTTTTAGCACATGAAAATCGTGCGCCGCCTCCTAGCTGCCTTTGCGCTATTGGCTGTCGCCTTTCAAGCGGTAGGTTCTTTCCTCTCTTGGGCGCAACGTCAAGATGATGCACCGGCAGATGCTTGGATTGATGAAGACGAAGATGAACGTGAGGATGCCTAATTGGCACAAGCTGATTACATTCCCGGTAGCTGCAACATCGGTGAAGGCGAAATAAATCGCAGACGTATAGTCGCAGCAATCGGATTTGTCCTATCTTTATCTGCGCTAACTACCTTTATAACAACGGATGTTTCACAAAGTGCGCGTCTTGGAATATTTATACCTTTACTCGTGATGTCTATTGGCTGGGTTCAATCTCGCAAGAAATTCTGCTTAGCATATGGATTCACTGGCACATTTAACTTTGGAAAATTGGGTCAAATATCGCGCGTGGCAGACCCGATCGCGCGTGCCGCCGATCGTCGCACCGCACTAATGATTTTCGCACAGAGCACCCTTTATGCCGCTGTGTTAACCGCACTCGTTGTGGCGCTTCCGCTCTAAAATTAATAACAAGTATCTAGATCTAGCCCTATATCAAAATTGGCGCTTTGGTGCCATGGTTAGGGAGTAAGAAAAGCCTAAAGGGAGATCAAATGAAGATTGTTATTCATGCCCGTCACGCAGATCTAGCGGCAGATTTTCGCAAAATAGCAGAAGAAAAACTGCGCAGCATGGAGAGATTCAGTGTGACTATTGAACGAGTAGAAGTTGAGATATTGCACGAACAAAATCCGCGCCAAGGTAAACGCTCACATCGTGTAGTTCTTACATCTCATGGCGCAGGACCGCTCATGAGAGCCGAAGCTGCCGAATTCAACGATGTTGCAGCGTTTGATGCAGCCATTAAAAACTTTGAATTACAAATTCGCAAACATCATGAACGAGCAAAGTCTCATAGCCGCCAAACTTTACGCAATATGCCGATCGTGGTTAACGAATAGCAATTTTGTCAGCGCTGGCTAATTTGCAGGCTTTGGTTTTTTAGGTTTTTCTAACTTCGGCGCTTTTGCTGGTGGCGTTGGTGCAATTGGTGGAAGTCCTAGCAAATCAATTGCTGCATCACGAATAGCAGTTGCGGCAATTATTGCGGTCTGCCGAGAGTTCATATTCTGTCTTTTCTGCATCTGTGACTGACCAGAAACGCTCAAAGATCTGGCATCTGAAAGTGCCTTATCAATTGCTTCTTTAAAACTCTGATTAATTGCTCGTCTTTTATCTTCATAAACTCTGAAGTCGCTCAGGAATTTATCTTGTGCCAACTTATAAATTGCCTTGGCATCGTTTGCCTCAGCAGGTGCTGGCGGCTTAGTGTCCGCAATTGCTGGAGTTGCCAGAAATGAAGTAGCAAGGATGAGCGCCAGGATAGCGATTAATAATTTACGCTTCATATTCCAACCCTTTCCTCTTGCCATAAGTATCGGTCACCTCTTTGTGAATTTTCGGTGAAAACGCTAATTTACATTGATATCTCCTTAACTTCCTTGGATATATCACCGCTACCGTGCGAGGCTATACCCATGGCGCAATTAATTTTGATCGTCGATGACGAGGCGGGCGTTCGCGAACTCTTGGGCGATGCCCTTCGCATCGCGGGCTTTGAGACCGCTACGGCGCCGGATGGCATGTCGGCGCTAACCGCAATACGAAATAAGAAACCTGATTTGCTTATTATCGATATAAATATGCCGCTCATGGATGGATTCGAACTTGTCGAAAGACTGCGTTCTACAGGAGATAACACACCAGCGTTGATGCTAAGTGCACGCGCTGATCGAGCCGATGTTACACGCGGTCTAACGCTAGGCGCTGATGATTATGTCACCAAGCCATTTGGACTTGAAGAACTATTACTTCGTGTAAAGGCGATTTTGCGCAGAGCAAATGTGGCGATCGCAAAAGGCGTTGATATGCGTTGTGGCCCAATCACTATTGATGAAGATAGCCACACTGTGACATTTAGTGGAGAACCAGTTGAGCTTTCACCTACAGAATTTAGGCTTCTGCAGGTGCTTATTGAAAATAAGAATCGCGTATTAAGCAAGGGCCTTTTACTTGATGAAGTTTGGGGAATTACCTTCGAATCCGAAAGTACTGTTGTCGACACTTATATTTCCTACCTTCGCAAGAAATTACATCGTGATGGCTTTGAGGGAATCAAGACAGTCCGTGGAGTTGGATTCGTCATTCAGGACCCTAAGTAGCCATGAAGAAGTCCAATAGTAAATTTGCAATTTTATCTATCATTGTCACAACGGTGCTATCGATTATTATCGGTGGGTTTGCAACGATTGAATCTCGCAATGCAGATATGCGACAGATAGACCAATCTATAAATCTCGTTGCCGAACGGGTTATTCAATATTCAAATGAGGCGATAAGCGCTGCGATTTTAACCGTTGAGGAAGAGAACCTGGATCTAACTTTGACCTTAGTGACTCAAGAAGGTATTGAGACGGTAATAAATGAATCTCATCTGATTTATCCAGTAATTAAAGCCCTGGCAGAAATTCAGAAGGGCATCACAGGACCTATTTCAATTGAAGGAGATAACCCCTACAGGTTTAGATCTGTGATAATCCCCGGTGGTGATTACCTAGTTATCGCGGCGGCACTTGATAAATTAAATACAAACTTTAAATCTAACCTTAAGAATTTAGGTGGGTTTACTCTCGCCGCTGACGCTCTGGCAATTCTCTTTAGTATCTTTTTCTTGCGCCGCTACAACCGCGGGCTAGATGCCAAGGCTTTGGAGCGAATGCAGAGATTCTTAGGGGATGCATCCCACGAATTACGCACCCCATTAACTGTCATCAAGGGCTATAACGAGCTGCTGAGTAAGGGACAGATAACAGATTTAGTTGATCGAGTCCGCGCTTTTTCTCGGGTGAGTACCGAGATCGGGCGCATGGAAAGCCTCATCCATGATCTGCTATTGCTGGCAGAACTAGGGGAGAGTAAACCGACTACTTTTGAAGAGGTGGATCTTTCTGAGCTAGTTAGCGCTCATGCAAATGATTTCACATTCTTTAATAAGGAGCGAAAACTCAATCTGAACATATCCGACGCTCTTTCAGTCCAGGGCTCACGCGAACATCTAAATCGTTTAATTCAAAACTGTCTCTCCAATATTGTAAGACACGCTCCATCAAGTGCTCCAGTTGCAATCACTTTGAGAAGCAAAGGTAAAAAAGTTAACTTAATTATTGAAGATGGTGGACCTGGATTACCAGAGAGCGCTTACCGTAGCGAGATCGCTGCCATGAATCGATTTGATCCTTCTAGATCACGCGAAAGTGGTGGTTCGGGACTTGGTATGAGCATTATCGCCGCCATTGTTCAAGAACATGGTGGAAAACTTGATCTGCGAAAGAGCGAACTAGGTGGACTAGCCGTTGATGTAGAGCTACCTAATTAATTATTTGCGTCGTGAAGTTACGATCAAACTTGAAATAGTGGCAATAGCCAGAGTTCCAACGATTACCGAAAGGCTTTGAGTAATCGAAATATCCGGAACATGGATTCCGGCAATCTCATGGATATCGACGGCATGGAAAGCGTGGAATAAAAGTTTCACGCCGATAAAGCCAAGGATTACCGAAAGCCCCTTGCCGATATAGATAAGCCTTTGCATTAGTCCGCCAATTAAGAAATACAGCTGGCGAAGACCCATCAACGCGAAAATATTTGCGGTTACAACTACATAAACATTTTCGGTCAGGCCAAAGATTGCAGGGATCGAATCAAGGGCAAAGAGAATATCGGTGAGACCAAGTGCGATCAGCGCAACAGTAAAGGGCTTCATTCCCTTGGCGCTCAAGTAGGCAATTATTTTGCTTTCCTTCTCTTCTTCATGCTCTTGCGAACTTTCCACGAAAAGGTGGATAGCAGTATAAATCAAAAATGCACCGAAGATAAAGAAGATCCATTCAAATTGCTTAATCGCTGCTGCGCCTAATGTAATTGCGATTATTCGAAATACTAGAGCGATCAGAATTCCGAAAAGTAGTGCTAACTGTTTGCTCTTCTCTTCAATCTTTAATTTACTTAAGATAATTACAAAAACAAAAAGATTATCGAAGGACAATGAATATTCGGTGAGCCAACCCGCAAAGAACTCTTGCTGAGTCTGTGAATCTGTCCATGTGCCTAGATATATTCCAAAACCGATCGCAAGTGAGACATAGAGAAGGCTCCAAAGAGATGCTTCTTTTAGAGATGTTTCTTGGTTGCGGCGAATCACAGCCCAGCTGAAGTCAAATAGAACAATTATGGCTAGTACGGACATCGTCAAAATCCAGGCGTTGGTTGAGATCATTAGGCGATCGTAATGTATTAAATCTGCGGTATTTTTAAGACATGGAGCCGAGTCTCGAGATAGCCCTCGCAGAAGTTCTTGCATCCTTAGAAAAGTCGGAGAATTTTGTTCGATTAGTTCTATCTGGGCGTCGCCGCAATATGCAGACCCCATCCGAACGAATCGACGTAAAGCCGGTACTGATCAAGAGCGAAATCAAGTACCAGGTATCCCAAAGTGATGGACGCGCCATGACAACCAAGAATTATTCACCAGCCGAATTTATTGAACTTAACTACCTTGGCTCTGGTTTTGCAAATATCTTGCTGGAACAGAAATCTGGATCGATTTCAATTCGGATAACAAAGAAAGGTGAAGCGCTGATACAACGTACCAAAGATGCATTTGAAGTCGATCTTTCGCACGATCGCTCTAAAGCGCGTCTCTTGGAAGCGAGCGACCCATTTCTAATTGAGGTCGACATATCCGACTCATCTGGAAAAGTTAAAGCCAGTAAGAACGATAAATATCTACAGGTAGAAGAATTTCTGCGCTTGCTCGTTCCCTCGCTGAATTCGGCAATAGAAGCGGGACATATTGCAAAACCGACAACTGCGAACCCACTTTCGGTTGTTGATTTGGGATGCGGGCACGCCTACTTAACTTTCGCCGCACATCAATATCTGTGGAGCCAAGGAATTCCGGTAAATGTCATTGGCATTGATGTTCGCGAAAGTGCGCGTCAGCGAAATAACGAGATCGCCAAGAAGTTGGGGATTTCCAAGACGATTAACTTCCTTGCTGAAGAGATCTCTCAGACCAGTCTGCGTGCAGCTGATGTGGCAATTGCGCTACATGCCTGCGATACCGCAACCGATGATGCAATTTCTTGGGCGGTCACCGCCGATGCCAAGTTAGCTTTGATTGCCCCATGTTGTCACCACGATATCCAGGCGCAGATGGTTGATATTCCCGAGCCATGGCAGATGATGACCAGAAATGGAATTATGAAAGAGCGGCTGGGTGATTTAATTACTGATGTATTGCGGATGCAGATTCTGAAATTACTTGGATATCGCGTCGAAGCAATTGAATTCATCGGGGGAGAGCACACGCCTCGCAATCTAATGATTCGCGCGGTAAAGACTGGCGCAATTGCAGATGCCGCAGAGAAATCACGCTATGACGAGATGGTCTCGCTCTGGAAAGTAAAGCCTGCACTAGCATCCCTGCTCAACCGTTAGACTTACCCGCATGTCCAAAGTTCTTGCATCCCTTCCAGTTGGCGAAAAAGTGGGTATCGCCTTCTCTGGTGGCCTTGATACATCGGTCGCGGTGGCGTGGATGCGCGAAAAAGGCGCAGTTCCTTGCACATACACCGCAGACCTGGGTCAATACGATGAAACTGACATCGACACTGTTCCAGTTCGCGCAAAAGAATATGGCGCAGAAATTTCACGACTTGTAGATTGCAAAACATCTTTAGTTGAAGAAGGTCTCGCTGCGATTGCTTGTGGCGCATTCCATATTCGCTCTGGCGGAAAACAATATTTCAATACAACGCCACTTGGCCGCGCAGTCACCGGCACTTTGCTGGTTCGCGCGATGCTGCAAGATAAAGTTGAAATCTGGGGCGATGGTTCAACCTATAAAGGTAACGACATCGAGCGCTTCTACCGTTATGGACTGCTCGCCAATCCAAATTTACGTATCTACAAGCCATGGCTTGATGCGGATTTCGTGCGCGAACTTGGTGGCCGTAAAGAGATGTCCGAATGGCTAGTAGCCCATAAATTCCCATACCGCGACAGTGTTGAAAAGGCGTACTCGACGGATGCGAATATTTTGGGCGCAACCCACGAGGCAAAAGATCTAGAGAGCCTTGATGTTTCTATTGAGATCGTTAACCCAATCATGGGGGTTAAGTTCTGGGATGCAGCTATTTCGATTCCCTCTGAAGATGTGAAGATCAGTTTTGTGCAAGGGCGCCCAGTTGCAATCAATGGAGAAGACTTCAGCGACGTTGTCGCTCTAATGCAAGAGGCAAACGCAATCGGTGGCCGCCATGGTTTAGGCATGGCTGATCAGATTGAAAATAGAATCATTGAGGCTAAGAGTCGCGGAATTTATGAAGCACCCGGAATGGCGTTGCTCTTTATTGCATACGAAAGATTGCTAAGTGCGATTCACAATGAAGACACAATTGCTAATTACCATGCAGAAGGCCGCCGTTTGGGCCGCCTGCTTTATGAAGGTCGTTGGCTAGATCCACAAGCGCTGATGCTGCGCGAATCTTTGCAGCGTTGGGTGGCATCTGCTGTAACTGGTGAAGTAACAATTCGCCTACGTCGTGGTGATGATTTCTCAATCATTAATACAACAGGTCCAGCACTTAGTTATCACCCAGAAAAACTCTCGATGGAACGCACTGAAAACGCCGCCTTTGGCCCAGTCGATCGCATCGGACAACTGACGATGCGCAATCTCGATATTGCAGACACCCGCGCCAAACTTGAGATGTATCGCGACCAAGGTCAACTTGGTGGCGGGGAATTCAAATTAATTCGTGAAATCGGTGAAGGAGAAAAGAAGTAATGAAAGCCAGACTTGCCGCTGTAATTGTTATGTCACTAGTACTACTAACTGGATGTGGAGATAAAGAAGTGAGCTCAAGTGCGGATAATTTGCCAACTGTTACAACTAACCAAGGTGAGGCTCCAACTATTGGTGCGCCAACTGGTGATGCTCCAACAACTTTAGTAACTAAAGACATCATCGTCGGAACAGGTGCAGAAGCGCTTCCGACTTCGACAATGACAGTTCACTACACGTTAATGACTTGGTCTAATGGACAACTGATCGAATCTTCTTGGAACGGTGGAACTCCTGCAACATTCCCACTTGCCAATGTGATTGTTGGTTGGCAGCAAGGTATTCCGGGGATGAAAGTTGGCGGACGTCGCTTGCTCGTTATCCCACCTGACCTAGGTTATGGCGCACAAGGTGGAGGACCAATTGGGCCGAATGAAACCTTGATCTTCGTAGTCGATTCGATCGGTGTTGCCTAAAACTCAAAGAATTAGGCACGTATCCGCAACACTTTATAACGCGCTAGACTGAGGGTGTTGTTTTTCGGGGTCGATGTAATTTCGAACCGGCAGTTAAAGTCTGCGACCCGGTCAAGGCCATTGACCGGTTGATTGGGTGAAATTCCCGAACCGACGGTTAAAGTCCGGATGAGAGAAAATCAACGCGTAGTCAACGCAGCCTGTTATTTTTATTAAACAGGTTTGGTGCGTTGGCTCGTACCGCTTTTTCCACCCCGAGATGCAACACCGTTCTCGAAAAGGGTGTTGATCATGAACCAAGTATTAAGGGCAGATGATGCGATGGCGCGCGCCATCGAGTGCGCTGGCTATGGTCTCGGTAAAACATTTCCTAATCCAATCGTTGGCGCCGTAATAACAAGTGCAAAAGGTGAATTCATTAGCGAGGGATTTCACCAAGGGGCAGAGCACGCCGAAGTTCTCGCGATCAAGGGCGCTAAGAAAGTCCTTGCAGGATCGATTCTTTATATAACTTTAGAACCTTGCAACCATCACGGAAAAACTCCGCCCTGTGTTGACGCGATTATTGAATCTGGAATCAAGAAAGTTGTTTATGCCGTCAGCGACCCAAATCCTGTTGCTGTCGGTGGATCAGAACGTTTGCGCAGTGCCGGAATTGAAGTCATCTCAGGTATCGGACAAATCCAAGCGATCCACGAAAATCGCGCTTGGCTTACCAAGATCGAAAAGGGCCGTCCACGCATAACTTGGAAGATCGCATCCACGATGGATGGCAAAGTATCTGCTTCCGATGGCAGTTCTAAATGGATTACCGGAGAACTAGCTCGCGCAGATGTTGCAAAAATCCGTGCGCAGGCAGATGCCATCGTTACATCAACTGCGACGGTTATCGCTGATGATCCACTGCTAACTAGCAAAGGCTTAGGCAAGAACCCAGTAAGAATTGTTATGGGTTTAACTGATATTGACAGCAACTCTCAAATTCTCGGCACCGATGCAGAGACTGTTTTGGTTAAGTCGCACGACTTCAAAGAGCTCATCTCTTTGGCCAATGATCGCGGATTTAATCAATTGTTAATTGAATCAGGCCCGACGCTTGGTACCGCTTTATTGCGCGAAGATTTAATTGACGAAATTATTTTATTCCAAGCTCCAACGCTTTTGGGCGCAGGGAAGCCGTCAATCGGCGATTTAGGAATTTCAAATATATCAGGACGTCTGGATTTCGAAATCACTGACGTTGAGGTCATTGGTGCGGATCTAAAGATCACTCTTGTAAAGAGCGCAAAATCAACAGAAAGTGGCCGCTAATGTTTACTGGACTCATTCAAGCCGTTGGCCAGGTTGCTGCAATAGAGCGTCAAGAAAGCAGTGCGCGCCTTGAGATATCAAGCAAAGAGATTGCTGCGCAAATTGCTCAAGGTGATTCGGTCAGTGTTAACGGAACCTGTCTAACCGTTGTTTCATTTGATGCATCTAAGTTTGCAGTTGATGTAATGGTGCAAACTCTTAATTTAACAAGCACAGGATCACTTGAAGTTGGTTCTGCTGTAAACCTCGAACTTGCTACTCGCACCGCAGACCGCCTCGGCGGCCACATCGTGCAGGGGCATGTTGATGGCGTTGCAGAAGTTGTAGCAATTTCTACTGACTCGCAGTGGACGCGTATGGATCTTTCGATCCCTAAAGATTTAATGAAATATGTGGTTGCGCAAGGTTCTATTTGTGTCGAAGGCGTATCTCTGACAGTTGGAGAGCTAAATGATCCGGCAGATCAGATTTCGGTCTGGCTTATCCCAGAGACTTTAGCCAAGACAAATCTTTCACATAAACAAGTCGGCGATCTGCTCAATATCGAAGTCGATGTTCTGGCCAAGTACGTAGAAAGACTTATTGCACGTGGACAGGATGACAAATGAGCAATCTAGATAAGGTCCTCGCGGACTTTAGGGGCGGAAAATTCGTTGTCGTAACTGATGATGAAAACCGCGAAAATGAAGCGGATCTGATTTTATTGGCCGAGAAAGCAACGGCTGAAAATATCGGATTTATGGTTCGTTACACATCCGGAGTTATCTGTGGAATCATCAACGAAGAAAGCGCCAAGCGGCTAAAACTTCCACTGATGGTTAAGCGCAATGAAGATAACCACAACACAGCTTTCACCGTGACCGTCGATGCAATCGCCGGGCGCTCGACTGGTATCCCGGCCGAAGAACGTGCCAACACGTTGCGAGCACTTGCCGATGCCCAGTCAGTACCAACAGATTTTGCACGCCCAGGCCATGTTTTCCCATTGATTTCAGCGGCAGGTGGTCTTCACGAGCGTCGCGGTCATACCGAGGCAAGCATGGCTTTGTGCGAGTTAACTGGTTCCAACCCCAGTGCAGTTCTATCTGAATTGGTAAATGACGATGGCTCGATGATGCGCGGTGGGCAAATCACTGAGTTTGCCAAGCAACACGGTTTGGAAATTATCTCAATCGATGAATTGGCTCGCGCACTTCCTGCAAAGAAGAATATTGAAGTCTCGAAAATTGAATGGGCAGACCTTCCGCTAGAAAACGCTGAATGGCAGATATCCACCTACATCTCGCCAACGGGGGCAGAACACGCGATTCTTAAATTTTCTGACTCTCCAAAGAGCCAACCACTAGTCCGGGTTCATTCAGAATGCTTAACCGGAGATGTCTTTGGTTCCAAGCGTTGTGATTGTGGGCCACAACTACAAGAAGCAATTCAATTAATTGAAGAAAACGGCCACGGCTACATTATCTATATTCGCGATCACGAAGGCCGCGGTATTGGATTGGCGGAAAAGATTCGCGCCTATGTACTACAAGATTCAGGACAGGATACCGTTCAAGCAAATGTTTCTATCGGCCAACCAATTGATGATCGTACATATGAAGATGCAGCAGAGATACTGCATCGCCTAAAGATCACTAGCCTTACGCTATTAACTAATAATCCAGAAAAGATTTCTGCAATTAAATCAGCAGGAATTGAAGTGACAGTTGCACCTCTTGAGGTAATTGCCAATAAACATAATCAAAAATACTTAGAAACCAAGCGAGATAAACTCAATCACGCGTTAGGAGCGCTCTAATGGCTGGCCATGCACCCGATATTAAGATTCTACAACTTCCACACCTGAAAGCAGTTGTCATAACTGCTGCCTGGCATCCCGAAATTTGTGACGCGCTCGTTGCAGGTGCTGTGCGCGGATTTAAAGCAGCCGGAATTAACAACCCAGTGACTCGCACTGTTGCAGGCTCTTTTGAACTCCCACTAGCTGCGCAATTAGCTTTCGATGAAGGCTTCGATGTTGCCGTAATTGTTGGCTTGGTTCTACGCGGCGATACCCCACATTTTGATTACGTCTGCCAAGGCGTCACACAGGGAGTCATGGACGTCTCTCTATCTCGCTCCAAGCCGATCGGTTTCGGCGTTTTAATGTGTGACAACCTCGAACAAGCCACTGCGCGTGCGGGCTTACCTGGTAGCAAAGAGGATAAAGGTTATGACAGCGCACTCGCAGCCCTTAGCGTGATCAATAAAGGTTAAGTTGTGCCAGAACTTCCAGAAGTTGAA
Source organism: Actinomycetota bacterium (assembly GCA_009698815.1). GTDB lineage: Bacteria > Actinomycetota > Actinomycetes > Nanopelagicales > Nanopelagicaceae > Planktophila. The sequence continues at coordinate 129,993 of WLPJ01000002.1, forward strand.
ACCGTTCGCCGCGGGCTAGTAAAACTCGTAAAGGGTTACACCATAACCTCGGCGCACGATCTGCATCCACGAGCACTCAAGCCTGAATCAATAGCACCCTTAAGATCGATAAACGGTGCCAAAATAATCGACTTAAACCGGCGCGGAAAGTTTCTCTGGTTTGTCCTAGATCGTCCGCAGGTATTAGTAGCGCACCTTGGCATGAGTGGGCAATTCCTAATTCATGAAAAGAACCGTCCAGAAGCCAAACATGTCCGCGCCAAGTTTGAACTCTCTAAAAAAATCAGAAAAAAGGAGCTTGTCTTTAATGACCAGCGCACCTTTGGTTGGGTCTCTGTTGAAGAAACCACTGACGGAATTCCTTCATCTGCCCAGCACATCGCCAAAGATCCTTTTGATCCGAATTTCGATCGCACCGAAACCATTAACAAGTTCGCTAAACGAAATATCCGAATAAAAACCGCACTTTTGAACCAAGAAATAATGAGCGGTGTTGGAAATATTTACGCCGATGAAACTTTATGGAGAGCCAAGGTGCATCCTGAAATTTCTACTGCTGATTTAACAAAGAAAAAGATTGCATCGATCATTGATTTTGCTACCGAAGTAATGCAAGAAGCGATAGCCAAGGGCGGCACATCATTCGATGACTTGTACATCAACGTAAATGGCGAAAGCGGATTCTTTGAGCAATCCTTGGCCGCCTATGGCCGAACCGATGAGCCGTGCCCACGATGCGGAACCCCCATTCGCCGGATCACTTTTGGAGCCCGTTCGTCGCACTTTTGCCCACGTTGCCAACGTAAATCTGCCTAGCCGCCACGCATAAAAAGGCCTTATGCAAGCGGTGTAACACTAGATACCGTTATGTCCTATATCTGCTTGGGAGCCCTTAATGCGCAAGTTTCAGGCCGCAATAATCGTGATTGCATCATTATCAATGATTGTGCCAAATATTGCGTCTGCGGATACCAAGCCAATCGAACAGTTTTATGATCAAGGACCTGCGGTAAAGAACGTTGGTGGTTACACAGGAATCTTGGTTGAAGACGCTGGAAGAATTACAGGCAGCCATTCTAAGTTGCTTGGTATGTACTACGAGCAGAAAAATGGCGCTTGGGTTCAAAAAGAGACTTTCGTTTGCCGCACATACTCAGATCCGAATTGCACTAATGCAGACAATATTTGGTATGACGCAGTTTTAGATGTTTGCAAGACTGAGGCAGATACAAATTGCATTTTTGGTGTTACGGCGATTAAAGGCGGCAAAGAAATTCCAGGAAAGTTTGTAGTTAACTTCCCTGAAAAGTCAGACTATACGTTTAAAGGCGATGCTAGCCTAAAGATTCCTGACGGTGGATTACCTTCCATTTGGACCTTTGATGGAATATCCCATCAAGGTGGAGATAAATTCTTAGTCTTTGCAGATTATTTCCATCCTGGCGGATACGGTGGAGGAAAACCGATTTTGTATCCTCACCAGTTTAATTCTGGCATCTTTGCGATGTCTGCAGATAAGAATCCTTCTTACCCAGATATCCGCGTTAGAGCTGGGAAAGCAGATTCATCTGGCAAAGCTTGGTATTCAAATACTCCAACTATGGGTTGCTTCGTAATCGGAGCGCATACTGGCGACACTGGAGAGTGTGGCCTGGCTTGGCCACTTCCAACCGATGTTCGTTATCGTCTTGAAATAAGAACTAGCATTCAGTTAACCAGTTTTATGCATGGGCGTCTCCTTGATCCAACAATAAAAATCACAACTGATTCGATGGGAAGACAAATTTTCTCGGTTGAAGGAGGACCCGTTTCCGTTCCAGTGTTAAGCGCTTGGGTAAAGAATTCAGAGATGCCTAAAGGTCTTTACGACTACCTCTACGCCATGAATGATTGGGGAGGAAATTTCGTATACGACGATAAATTGGGTAAAGGAAGAGATAGCGTCCAGTTACTCCAGGCTTTCGATCAGTACGATGCAAACGGCTTCAAAGAGTATTTATGGTGGCTTGAAGTCGCCAAAGACAAGGCAATTGGCAGCAAATCAGTTTGGATTGCTAGAACTCTAAGCCAGCAGGAAATTTTTAGTTCGGGCACGTCTGCGTGTCTTTCAAACAACAATAGTTTGACGGGCATGGTTACAACTAATGCCAATATGTACGTCTCGGCTCCGCCAACATTTAATGAGTCAACACAGTCCCTTGATTACAAAGTTTCCTCTCCACATCTTGATGCCAACGGCAAGGACAATGTTGGAAACTACAATCTCGTTTTAAGTTCCGAGGCAGCGCGCTGCTTATACAAATTCTCCAAAGCTCCAATATCGGCGACAATCAGCATCGTTTCTTCAGATGGGACCGCTCAGGTAGCCACCACAACAGTTAATGAAAAGAATGGCTGGCTTTACTTGTCAGCGAACGGTTTCACATTTTCTGCGCCAACTGTTCGAGTTAAATTGACGCAGGAGGCAGAAAAGCCGGTTGTTGCGCCAACACCAACTGCTACTCCCATGGCAAAACCAGCAGCGGCAAAGAAAGTGACCATCACCTGCGTAAAGGGTAAAACTTCAAAGAAGGTTACTGCACTAAAACCTGTCTGCCCGACTGGTTACAAGAAGAAATAGTCAAGAATTCACCTTGAGAAATATAGTGATCATGGCCAGTCCCGCTAAGGTCGTTCTATGAAGTTTCTCCGTGTCCACAAATTGGCAATTCTAATCTCAGTTTTTTCAATTGCATTTTCTACCGCTCCAGTGATCAACACAGCCCAAGCAGTAGGTGAAATTGATGAGCAATTTCAAGTAGTAAATCCTCCAGGTCCTGGATACACCGGATACCTAGTAAATAACTCAAGATCTCTTGCTCGATTCTGGACTAACGTGGCAACTTTCAAAGTTGAAAATCAGGTAATTACTGGAATGGCAAGATGTAAATCTATGGAGAAGTGCCCAGAAAATTTCACTTTTCAATTAGCTGATATGAATTTAACTCCCTGTGCAAACTCAGCCGAAGTTGATTGCATTGCAGGAATAACCACCAAGAATCTAACTACTGGTGCTGTTTCAACTTCATTTACCCCTAGACCAGAGTTAACTGAAAGTTTTGACGCTGCAGTGAAGGGGGATCCAGGAATCGGTTTACCAAATGGTGGAAACCCGCTGGTTGTTTCGATACCTAGCGCCGCACATTCAGCCGGAGATTTGTATCTGGTTAAATCTGATTTTTATTCGCATCGCGACGCAGGGACATCAAATAGATTTGTTCTTGATCAACTAACTAACAGCCTTTATCCGGTTACGGTAGAAACAGGACAATTCACTCCTGGTGGACCAAATTTGGACCCTAACAATTACGTTGGGAAGCGGATAGGCCCAGGTACGGACACAATGAATGCGAGCTTATCTGGATTTATAACAGATGACAGATGTTTGATGGCAACTCGAACCATTTGTATAAAGTCGCAACCTTTTCCTACAAACTACTCTTTTGGAATTGCCCTTAACATGTCTAAGGGCTTCAACGGTTGGCTTTATGGACGTATGGCAAATCCAGAAGTATCTGTAACAACTGCTGTCAACGGCGGCTCAATCAAAGTGCAAATTCTTGCTGAGCCAGTAAAGGTTCCGATCGTATTTGGCTGGACGAAGAATTCAGATTTGACCCCAGAAATGCAGGAGAGATATCAAAAAGATCGCGGCGGAGGTCTCTATGCCGGCACGAGTCGGCAAGAACCATTTGAATCGATATCAATTCTTAAAGGCCACAGCAACAAGTACGACGCTCTTGGAATAGATGAATTCTTGTCATGGATGCCATTCCTCGGTGATAAAGCGGTAGCGATGCCTAGCCAGTGGAGCTTCCAAACGCTAAATCTAGCAAGTGATACAGCATCAGAACTTTCGAAATGTACGGCGAGCGTTAATTCTCTGGCTGGTTTGGTATTTACTAATGCGAGTGTATTTTCATCTGGCGCACCAGCTTTCAATAAATCGGAAGGAACGCTGGATTACAAGGTTGCATCCCCTCACACCAAACCAGATGGCACGTTAACTTCAGGAACCTATGACTTGGTTCTTAACTCAACCGTTGCGCGTTGCCTCTATGGATTCTCAAAAGCTCCAATTGGTGCAACAGTTTCCGTGTTGAGCAACGATGGCCAAGCACAAGTTGCCACAACCATCATTAATGAGAAAAATGGATTCTTCCGTATGGGTGCATATGGCTTTGGATTCTCATCGCCGACAATCAAGATGAAAATCACTCAGGCGGGTGCCGTGGGAGCGAAAACCACCATCACCTGCGTAAAGGGTAAAACCTCAAAAAAAGTGACTGCAGTCAAGCCAGTTTGCCCCGCAGGCTTTAAGAAGAAGTAAGTTTTAAGCCTAGGTCTAGTCAATGGCTGACCCCGCTTCTACAATAGGCAACGTGATGTTTTCATGGCGAAAAGTGTCAATTGTTCTGTTGACCTCAGGTCTTTTACTTTCCTTATTACCAACATCGACTTTCGCCGTTGATCCGGTTCAGCCAGGTTCTGCAGCCCCTAATGGTCCAGCATTTACCCCGCCTGAAGATCCTGAAGTAATTAAGGATGCCCGCTCAATTCTGCGTGCGATTGAACCAAGTTCTTCAAATAACGCCATGGTCTACTTCGATCAGAACCAAGTTAATTTCAAGTCATATATCTCATTGGAAAAACAGAGCGCTGGGCAAGCAGGTGCAGGCGGTGCCATAACTTGCCTTACACCTGATGACCCAAAGTGTGTATCTGCACTAGCTGATTCATCTTTTCAACAAATCAAATACGACGTGGCGATGGGGTCATGTGATGCCAGACAGATAGCGGCATGTGTTAAGAGTTTGACCCTAGTTAAAGAAGATGGCACAAAGGTCAAAGCTGATCCAGTAACCAGAATTTATAGCAAGACAAGTCCGGGTTGGGCATCTACTTTCAACTCTAAAACAAATTCAGGTTACCCAGGCTCTGACGGACCTTGGATATGGAGAATCAACGATGGTGGCAAGAGCACTGATTACCTGATTCTTGGTTTAGTAAGTGCGCTATTTAATAGACCAAATGGTGTGTCAACTTGGGATGCCTCCGAAAAAAGTCTTCGCCTATCGATTTATCCGGTGAAGAAATTTCAAAGTGCGATGTTAGTCGAAGGTGCTGGAGAAACTGGATGCTTAGCTGTTGATACTGGGGTTTGTTATCAAAGAATCGCTTTTGCTTCGAATCTACGATTTGCCCTTGATCTGAGAATTCCAAAGGTAATCACTGGCTGGCTCAATGGCCGCTTAGAAAAACCAGTTGCTTATACTGAAAATTACAATGATGACTACTCAGAGTTAATTGTTGAGGCAAGCCCACTTGAGGAGATTATGACTGGTAAGTGGCTTGCAAATACTGGTGCTGTTTCTAGATATTTAGATGAGTCGCGGCGCGGCTTAACTGCAGGTGTTGGTAAGAATTTAGATATTGCAGGAGTTGATCCAGATGATCAGAGCGCGGTCCGCTACTACTCATCAATGGCTACGCTATTTAATAACACTGCTTTAACAAATAGTTTAACCTGGCGCTTAAATACAACATCTAGCGGTGCTCAAAGTTTTGCAACATCTTGCCAAAAGTCTGATGGCGTGCAAGGCATAGTTACGAGTAATGCCTCTGTATACGAGCCTGGATCGCCGAAATGGGATGGCAATGAAGGCGCTCTTGCCTACAAAATTGCAGCTCCTACATATAAACCCGATGGCAAAACCGAGAACGTTGGGCGCTATGCATTTACGATGCGGGCAGATCTGATCAAGTGTGTATATGGAATGGAAAAGTTGCCAGCGTATGCAAATATTGAAGTTACATACGATGGTTCGGGGGAGAAGAAGACCGCAACGGTGGTGCTTGGTTCCAATAAAGAGTGGGTTAACTTGCACGCTGATAACTTCATGTATACAGGAGCACCTCCAACTGTCAGCGTAAAGCTAGATGGATGGGCCAAATCCACTTCAGCTGCCACTAAAGCTCCTAGCAACACCGGCAATCAAGGAGCAGCCCCTGCTCCTGCAGCCGGAAAAGTAACTATTACATGTATTAAGGGAAGCACTAAGAAATTAGTTACCGGTGTTAAACCACAGTGTCCAAGTGGATACAAGATGCAAAACTCTACCGCTCCCGCTGCTCAACAAGTTCAAGTGACCGTAACCTGCACAAAAGGAACAACGAAAAAAACAGTGACTGGTGTGAAGCCACAATGTCCGGCAGGTTACAAAATGAGCGCGGCAACACCAGTAAAAGCGCCGTCAGCTCCTGCACAACCTGCGGCGCAACAACCGAATGCACCTGCAGATATGCCGGCACCGCAAGCACCTGCTGGACAACCAGGAACTCCAAATCAACCGGGGCAACCACAACCTAATGGGCCAGCACCACAATTTGATCCAAACGCTGACATAACTATTACCTGTACAAAAGGTGCTGAATCAAAACAAGTTACAGGTAAATCACCCGTGCAATGCCCAAGTGGTTATCAGATGAAGCCAATGGGACCAGGACATCCTGGCGCGCCGGGACAACCGCTAGATCCATTTCAACCAGGTCTTCCTATGCAACCACCTAAGCAGTAAGCAGATATTCCATTTTGCGGCCTTCGAATAGCTTGAAGTTTTCGCGCCTCATTTGATAATCCTAAGTCGCTTTAAAAAGATTTAGAAGTTACGACTTAGCGCAGAACAATCTTGTCCTCTTGCCACATACGAACAGCAAGAATTCGAGGGTTATATTCATCATCGCTCTTAAGTCCCAAGGTGGCAAAGGTGCGCTGGACCAGAGTTTCGGTTGCGCGAAGTGATGTCCCGCGTCGCGCTGCAATTGCAGAATTTGTATATCCATCAGCCATCAGCCGCAGAATTTCGCCTTGAGTACTGCTAATAACAATACGTGTTTGCTCCAGAACGGGGCGAGTGGCTAATGTATTTGTGTTAGCAATGGATTCTCTAATGGCCGTGTTAAGCGATGAGATGGACTGAAGTTCTGACTTCACCATGTAAGTAACGTTCTTGGGCAAGGTTACTCCACGCGGAAGGGCCAAAGCTGGCGAGGCATGTGAGGTCAAAATAACCTTGCCTATCCATGGGTGTTCCTCTTCTAGATAGTTGAGCAGATCTGCCCCACTGGGAGCGTTGATCCCAAAATTCAGGTCGCTGATAACTGCATGTGGGTCAAAGATCGCAACAGCCTCAATGGCTTCGGCCACCGAATTAACCGCCTTGACCTCAAACTTGGCATCGGTAAGTATGTCGCGCAGGAGATTGAGTGTGAACTCTTCATCTTCTGCAACGAGCACGCGCGTACGAAAATCTGATGCCATGACGCTCCAAGTTAGGGGAATTGGACTAGAAGTTGAGTTTAGGGATATTCAAACAATGGACAAGGTCACGGCCTTGCTCTTGTTCGGTTGATACTCACTATTTAGCCCAAACTGGCAAGACCAGCCTGATTATCTGCGCGGTAGGCTTGAAAGATGGAAATCAGAAAACGGTCGAGTCGACCACGTTTTCCACGCCGCCATTTTGCGAGTCGAATTGCACATGCGCAAACTCCGCAAAAATTGTTCCTGCGCTTTCTGGCGCTGGTCTCGATCGGTCTAGTGCTAACGATTGTTGCACCGGTAATCGCGGATGAAAATACACCTGCCCCAGAATTAACTTCTCCACTTCCCATGGATTCTCCTGCTCCGGCACCATCGCCATCTGATTCTCAAACAGCTCCAGCCAGTGACTCGATAATCCCGCCGGGTACTTCAACTCCATCACCGAGCGCATCTGCTTCAACAAGCACTAGTGGTGGAGCCAGTAAAAGTGAATCCGCCACGGCTAGTGCATCACCAACACCGGCTGCAGTTGCCAACCAAGTTATGAAAATCAATTTTCCTTCGGTACTTCCCGTGGACCCGCGTGCGCTTTTTCGCTCGCTACCGAGCGTCAATATTTCTGGTCCCCAATATCTACTTGTATGTATTCAGGCAACTAATATCAGATTTGATATCTATACCAAAAATGCCAGTGACACACTTTTTAATGGCCAGCGCCTAGCAAATGGCGACTTGACCTCAGATTTATTGATTTCAGGCACCACCGATCAAGTGGTGGCAATCCTCAATAGTTATGGCGGCATGCGCCTTGCTGGTACCAAAGGACCACTCGGTGGCCTTTATCTCAACCTGAGACTTACAGCCTTGACCGCTCCATCATTGGATCCGGTGCATTGTGGGCAAGCTTCATCAGCAAATACACTCATAATTTATTTGCGATCTCTTGAATTAGGTCAGAATTTAATCAAGAAAGCTATAACTCTTAAAGGTTAAAGATCGGTTTTGCAACGTTAAATCAGTTGAAAAACCTCTGTGTTTCTAGCGTCAATCAAGGGTTTCCTGACCGCTCACAGGTAAAGTTACAGGTCATCAGATGCAATTTCCCCTTCCTGAAGCTATCTAGAGAGATAAGGAGTCCCGATGCCGAAGGGTTTGCAGTCTCCTTTAAGTGGCAGAGTGGATTCTGGCTTTGGCGGCGGACGTAGAACACACCGAAATAAAATATTAGTCGGCGCAATACTCGCAGGTGTCGTTCCCTTTGTTCTCTCCACCTTTGCCGCCAGCGTGACCGTGGGAACAGGCGCCCTTGAATTTGGTCAAGGCTCACAGCGAGCGGTGGCGTGTGATCCCACCGTTTATGCAGCTATCGGCGAAGAGTGGCATTCATCGCCAACCCCAACAGATGCCTCGGCGGGATTCTTTAGAGTTCGCGGAATAACCATCTCTAACCTTGATCTAATTTCATGTAAGGGAAAGAAATTGCGCGTGCGCCTCATTGACACCGTCGGCGCCGAATTGGCAGTTGGTCCAACAACCGATGCCCACGTAATTCAAATAGTTCTTCCTAATGTGGATGCACCCGTTAGCACCAGCGATTCTGGGGCCCTGGCGCTGACTTACTTGACCGGCGAAGGCGCTGCAGTATCCAGCGCTATGGCCTCTGCAGTCTCTCTAAACGTCTCCGGCACATCTATTTATGACGGCTCCGATCTTTCAACAACCAATGCTGATGTCACTTTCTACCTCGATCCAACAGCAACTGTTGTAAATATCAACGGCCAAACAATCGGCAGAACGACTGTTGAAACGGTCAATAATCCAACTCGCTAAATGCAAGAGATCAAATTATTAAAGCAGAGCACTGTTTTTAGCACTTCTTACAATAATAATTAGCGGCAAAAGCCTTTTCAAAGTATTTACAACGACTCAGCTTTGCCCCTCTGGCTTAAACCTGAATTCACCTTTTCAAGCGTCCACCCAATGCCGAAGGCGTCAAAATGAGCATATTGAGGCAAAAAAGCGCGTAAAACCCGAATGGTTTTCGCTCAAGAATTTTTTTTGAGCGTGAGTGCTAAGCGGCCTGTCCTTGCATCGCCAGGCTAAGTGCTGCTTTGATAACTCTCAAGAAGAACAACAGGGTATCTATGAGGCAAAAGCCTCGGGATTAAGCCTGGTTGAGGAATTCACAAAGCGTGAGCTCCACGAAAGGCACTTTCCCCTTAGGAGGAAGAACAGATGGAGATTTTAAACTTGGGTGGTTCACAAGAACCGTCTGCCCGTCCCTCCAAGAAGAAGTTTAAGGTCGTCTTGGGTATTGGACTACTTGCCGGTGTTATGGGCATAGGCTCAACGCTTGCAGCTACCGTTCAGATCAATACCGGAGCGACCGTAGAATTCGGTCAAGGCGTTGCTTCGACTACCGCTTGCGACAGCGACATCACCGTTACACCTGGAACTTTATATGTGAACGACACGCAAACTTCTGGATCATCCGCAAATTTCCAGATGCGATCTATCACCATTAGTGCATTAAACACAACAACGAAGTCAAGTGACGGTGGAACGGAAGGATGTGGCGGCGATTGGTTAATTCTCAAGGCTTACACAACAAGTGACTCTCTAGCAACAAATTATGCTCAGGGTGGCTCATCTGCAAACGCCCTTTACTTGGGTTGGAATTACACACCACCTACGGTAAATGGCGGAGTCGCAGGAACGGGCTTCGTTCGCTACAACGCCGGTATTTCTCTGGCGATAGCTGCTGGCGGAGCAACATGTACAGCTAAAGTTCTGACCGGTACTAACGGTGCTGCCGATGCTGCAGGCGCAACGTGTGCAATGTCTGGGGCAGATACAACCAGCATGACGGCGACGGTAACACTCGGTAAGACCTCTAGCACTTTTGGTGCTCGATACGGAGTTATTGCAGGCGCAGTACAGAAAATCACAGTTGAAACTTCTGGCACTGATCCCGGATATGCTTCAACGACAGTCACTTCATAAGTTAGAAATATAGGTTCGTAATAAAGAACGACTCGCTCTAGGAAACTAGGGCGAGTCGTTCTTTATTGAATAGAAATTATGTAGTGCTAAGAAGAATTGGCGGTCATGAAGTGAGTACATCATCATCACCGCAAGAGCCATCTCTTCCACATCTTCTGGGGGCCACAGAGCTCTGGATTGAAGATGTGGGACAGGTTCCTGAATCTAATGTTTTGATAACCGTTTCAGATTCCAGTGGAGAACACACTTACCTTATTGCCGGCGATAATGTTGTCGAGACTAAATCTGGCCTATTCGTCCAAGCACCTGAAGAACGCATCGCGGCGGGCCCACGAGTCATGTATTCGCGTATCTCAGCTCTTTTTCGTTGGTCTGGTTATGTATTAGCTTTTACCCTTCTTACCTTCGCAGTCTTCTCATTTTCGGGCACCGTCAAAGCACGCGTTGTCTTAACCGGCTCCATGACCCCAGCAATTAATCCAGGAGACATCATCATCACCACGCCACCAAGTAACCTAGCGCCAAAGGTGGGCAGCGTCGTTGCATATGTCGGACGGCGCTTTGATGGCACAGCCGTAGGTATTTTCTCGCACCGTATTATTGGCGGAGATGCCGAAACAGGCTTCATCGTCAAAGGCGATAACAACCCTAATCCTGATACGCAACGTCCCAAGATTCCAGATATTACGGGAGTCATAATTTTTGTAATCCCGCTGATCGGACGTTTCTTAACTCCACGGGCCTTACTTATTACGGTGCCGGTCATCTTTGGTCTCTGGTTGATTATTGATGCCTTAAAGAATGAGTAAGAAAACTGCCATAACTTTGCTTCTAGCAGGGCTCTTCACGCTTCTTTCGATACCTTCCTTACATGCAGCAGATATTCCTTATTTAACGTGGGAGCGAGGCAGAGAGCAGAACGTTGTGGCCGGGCAAGGCCAAGGCGATAATTCTTGGCAAGTTAAGTTAGTTCGGATAGGAGTACCTGCTCGGGATTTTAATCCTAGCAAGCCCAACGCCGATGGATTCATTGTCTACTCAGCCTTCCTTCCAGAAAATACTCCTTTGGGTGAGTATGAAATTTATGTATTTGGAGATACCAGTCCATCTGGTTCATTGGTGGCAAAGGTAAAAATCATTGAGTTAGACCGTTACAGCATAACTCAGGTACCAAAAGATTTTTCAGTTCTACTCTTAGCGTTGGTCTTTGTTACAACCGTGCTTTCAGTTGCCCGAGGGCGCAAATATAAATACTTAAATTTCCCGCGTCAGAAAACAGCGGCCGAAAGCCGAACCCTCCTTCTCGAGAAAAGTATTCCCCGAATTCTTTATCCTGCCTATTTAATGCGCACTGGAGCAATGAATAGTTTTAGGCCATCCATATTTCGTTTCCTCTTGATCTGCGATGACACATTCCTTCACAAAATCTCTCCATTACTATGGACGCTATTTCCAATTCTTGGCCTTGGCTTAGGTCTGCAATCTGGTTATTCCACACATGATCAGATGCCGAACATACCCATTTACGCCTTGGCTGCGATCTCCCTCGTAGGCATGCTTGATGCCTACAGTGGAATTTTTGCAATCGTTGGATTTGCAGTGGGTCAGATCGTAACCGCCAATGTTTCTAACTTACGAGAATTCCTTGTGATTTCGAGTTTAGCGCTTTGCTGGATTATGCCCAGCCTCTTTGGCAATTTGCTCTACCTCGCCACTGAGCGGGACTATCCAAAGATCACGGGTACCTCAAAGGCATCACTCAAGAGCTTCTCCTTACTTGCCACTACATCTGCAATTGTGGGCTTATTTTTCTACGCGTCACAGCTCTTCGTGGCGAGCATTTCTCTGCACGCACCCAAGCATCACCCCTACCTAATGGCTTTATCAGCGGCACTTAGCCTTTGCTTCTTGCTTAAAATCTTCTTGCGAGAATGGCTAGATAACAGGATTTTACGCGGAGATCAGAAGGATTCTTTAGTGCTTGAAGTTTTCAATCTTGATTTAAGAATCTCTCACAGATGGGTCGCCTGTATCGGAGCTGCTTTGGGCCTATCCACTTACATTGTTACCGAAAATCTACCAATTTCCATAACTTCAGCCTTCATAGCTCTACTGTTATTTGGTTCACTTACCCTGCGCATTAATTCTTCACACCTGCTTTTTAAAAGGCTTTGGAGACGAAATATTTATTATGAGGCTTTTGCAATGACTGCCGCTGTTTCAATACTGTTTTTTAATATTCAAAAACTTCCATTTCAAACTAGTGACAAGGCTTTAATAATGATGGCTGCAAGCTTTGGCTTGGCCCTCTTGCACACGCTCTTTAGTTTATTCCACGACATTTCTGAGAATCTACAACACTCAGCAGATGGCGCTAGAGAAGTGGGCTTACAGCCATGAAGAAAATACTTTTCTTTCTTAGCGTACTTCTCATTTCCACCGGGCTTACGCAATTAGCCAGTCCTAAATCTGCAAACGCTAGCCAATTTGATAATCTACTTTTCGGATACGAGATTGGCACTGGTACAAATCTCAATCAAATCCTTGCTCTTACTATTGGCATTGAGGGTAAAGCTGGACCTGCAGGAGTTGCCGGCAAGAATGGATTTGTTGGCATGAATGGGTTGGCGGGCGCCCCAGGTATTGCAGGCGCCCCAGGGCCAATTGGTTTAACCGGTCCACCTGGTGCGAGCGGTGCAGCAGGTCCACCTGGTGCCAGCGGTGAAGCAGGAATGCCTGGTGCCAGCGGTGCAGCAGGTTCAAACGGTGCACCGGGTGCTCGTGGTGCCAACGGTGCACCGGGTGCTGCAGTTGCTGTTATTCAACTTGCACCTGGAGCTGATTCCAGGTGTCCGCAAGGCGGAACAAAATTTATTGCAGCAAATGCAGATATTAGTTATGCATGTAGCGGAACAACTACAGGAACTGGAACTATTTCAATTGGTCGCGGCAGCGCTTCTGTGACCAGCTGCGATGATGCAATAGAGGTGGGAATGCTCAGTCACTTTGATACCGTAAATCGCAGATTCCTCCTAGATGGAATTAAGGTCTCAAATTTAAGTTCTGACTGTGAGGGCCAGCGTTTAGACGTTACCCTCTCAACAACTGCTGCAGATTCATCCCATCAAGACTTCACTTGTACGGTACTTACGCTGCCGGATCCCGCTGGAGCCGATCTTTACATAGCAAGACCTGAGTATAATTTGAGATATGGGGAAACAGGACTTCTGGTTCCCCTCACGTGTAATCCGAATTTGAGCACTATGGACTTAACAAATTTAGATTCCATTATTGCTTTCCAGTTATCGTGAGTGTTCATGGAAGAAGGGGGCAATAGTGATGGCAAGTAAAAATAACAATCTTCCAGATAAACCTATTGTCTCGCGAGTCCCTCTTCCAATATCCGATTCTGCTTTAGTGATTGATTTGCCGGATGGCCAAAAACTTGTCATCGGAAAAATGGGGCAAGGAACCGTCATCGAAGTTGCAACATGGCGCGGTGTAGGACGACCTGATTCACGAACAAACCGCATGATGTTTGGAATGTCGAGCGCTGAAATTGAAGAAGAAGCGGGCCTAGTGCAAGATGAGTCAGCCCTTGCTTCAACTGCTGGCGTTGCCCTTCGCATAGTTGGTTATCCATTAGCAATGTTGAAGTGGCTTTTAAATATTCAAAGTAAGCCCAAAGCTAAGAAGCGCAAAGATGTGCGCAAGAATTTAATTATCGATGCCAAGGCACCTAGCGCTCAAAATGAACCTTCCAGTGAGGTGGTTACAGCGGATAGAAATTCCACCAACGTTGGCGTGATGATCGTCAAAAAGTCTCTAGTAGTGGCTAAGAGTTTGCTACTGCGCGGTCTGAAAGTACTTTTTAAAGCTCTGCGAAATTTTGATCTATCGGCAAGTATCTCTGCGCTAAAGGCTTTAAAGTTAAAGTCGATAAAGGGTGCTAGCTCAATCAAGAGAAAAGCTTCTCCAAAATCGACGCCAGATTATGGAGACAGCATTGATATAGATCAATGGCTGGCATCGATTACTACCAAAGCCGCTAATTCGGCCTCATTTGGCAAAGGCCATGTTGCGATCAAACCTGGTGCGACGCCCCGGAAAAAAGCGATTAAAAAGGCCCCCAAGAAATAAATAGTCGCGAAAACACTTAATTATCTGTATTTACGCGCCTTGAAAGGTATTCTCAGAGTACGAGTATTTGAAATTTCTAGGGAAGGCGAGAGATGAGCGATAACGTTAAGCGTGGCATCGTTTTTGCCGCCATACTTGGAGTCATCTTGTTTGCCCTAGGTTTACGTGTAGACCATCCAAAATCAGGGCTAAAAAATGCCCTCGGCAGCGCAGAATCTAGCATCGTTGTCTATTGGCACCAGTCTAAAATAAGTGTGGGCGAGAGGGTATTGGTAGTCCTGGACAAATCGGCGCTCGATCCAGCGGTGGCAATCGTAAACAATGTGAATTCTGATTCTATAGATGTATCAACGACTGGTGCATTTAACCGCGTTCCTAATGAGAAGGTGAAAGGTTCCCTGGTTATGGTCTTCCCATTCATCGGAACTCTCTTAGGCGTCTTCGGCCTATAGCGCAATGAGTCTCTTTGAAATTGAAGAAAGAAATAATAAGAAGCGCAAATTTCCCAAAGGTCTTTTACTGACCGGAATTATTTCAGCAATTGCTTCACTTGGTTTGGCAGTCGGTGCCTTAATTACGCTATCGGGGGAAGATACTTCAACTGTTGAGTTTGGTACAGGAGTAATTGTATTTACAGGATGTGATCCCGATGGCATGACTGCCATACCTCTGCAAAGTTTTTTTACATCTGAAACGCAAACGAAGTTTACCTATAATGAAGTTACTTTGACCGGAATATCTGAGAATTGTGCTGGGCGAGATTTAACGATCACGATTCGAGATCAAAACGGTGGGGTATTACCAGTTTCAGTTGCTGCAGATGGTCGCCTAATTACTTCAGTGCGTTTCTGGTTTCAAGATCTAACCAACTCACCTGGCAAGGTGACAAGCAATGGATATTTCGAGGAAATGTTCACCCTTCTTGGCCCGGATACAGCTACAGGCTTTGTTTCCGTGACTACGGTCAATAACCTACAGTCAACCGGGGTCGCGCTACCTACTGACGATAATGGAGATGTTAATTGGAACGGTGATAATCCAATGACCTATTGGCGGATGGACCCTGATGATAATCAAGTGACTATTTTCTTTAATCCAAGCCCGGTGACTAGTGGTCCAAACAGTGGGCAAGATGCGATTGGCGGATTCGCTGATGCCAGGAATGGCTACCAAATTGTTATGGAAAGCACCCCTCACCAAGATTCTTAATATTTTTCTGCTCAAAATTTTAAACTTTAAGAATAATTGCTTATCGTTGCATCTTATATAGCCGCTAGCCACGTGGAATAACAGAGATGCTCATGATATTGGTCGATGCCTGCGCAAATGCATTGCTTGTTGGCCTAAAGATTGCTTCGACTCTGGTGGCACCAAGGCGTGAAGGTTTCCAGTTACAAGTTGCAGCTGTAGTAACGGTTGCCCTAATGCTGCTGCAACCAGGGATCGTCCGACCCTCTTGCAAGAATTCTACGGTTCCAGCGGTTGCAACTCCGACCGTTAGCAAAGTTGCAGATCCATATCCAATGCTAGGGGCAGAGGAGGACAGAACTGCCGTATTTGATTGCTCGGCTGTAGTAAATGTCACTGTCGTTGTATCACTGGCAACTGAGTTGTATTCCGAGTTTCCGGCCATGGTGGCAATCACCCTGCATGTTCCGATAGTGCCGGTTGATAAATTACCTGTTGTTATAGAACAACCTGTCGCCGTTCCTCCTGAAGTGACTGCGTAACTCAACGAGCCATTGGTAGAACCGCCAGTGGCAGTTAGGGTGGTTGGAGTAGTAAATCGGCCCGTAATTGATGTCAGAGTCAGCGCACTTTGATTAGATTTGATAACCGCTAGAGTCACAGCACTTGAAGTAGTTGTTGCTGTAGTAGTACCTCTGGTGTTGGTAACAACCACTCTATATTTATGCCCGCTTACAGTGGAGTTCAAGGTTGCGCTCGTGTAAGAAGATGTCGTTGCCCCACTTCCTGAGGAAGCGTTTGCCCAGCTTGAGCCCCCATTTAGGGAGGTTTGCCATTGGTAGCTCAAGGTTCCGCCATCAGATGCTGAAGCGGAAACGCTCAGAGTGCCCGTTTGCGTAGAAGATGCGCTGGTATTTACTGGCTGAGTATTAATTGTGGGCGCTGCAGCATCTGGGATACGCGTAGTAACCAGAGATGAGTTCGTAGACTCGGCTGAATTTGCATATTGAGTATCGCCAATTGCGGTAATGGTCACCTTATATCCGGTTAGGTCTGCCATAGATGCGTAATCACTATCTGTAATGGCGCGAGAAGTTCCGCTAACTGATGTAATAGTTGCTAGCAAAGAAGAACCTGAAGAGTCATAAAGTTTTAAAGTATAAGAAGTCGCATTGGCCACCGCGGTCCAAGAAGCTGTGATGTATTTACGGACATCTGTGTTGCCCACTACCGTCGGCGCACTAGGTGTAGAAATATCTGCTTTATTAGTGGTGATCAGAGCAGACAATGTGGATTGAGATGAGTTCGCGTACATTGCATCACCAATGGCGGTGACTGCAACTTTATATCCAGTGCCAGGGGTGAGTCCTGTAATCGTATTACCGGATAAGAACCCAGTAATTAGTGAGCCAACTTCTGTTGTTCCATTAGAGGCATAAACTTGCACGCTGTATGAAGAAGCGTTAGAAACGTTTGTAAAAGTTACAGTTAGCGATGTCGCTGATCCAAGCACTACAGCACCTGATGGCTGTGATGGCGTGCTCAAAATTATCTTTGCAACAGTTAGCGTTGCATCACTTGAATTTGCAGCAGTAGTTGTGCCATTGATCGCATTGGTAACAACCACGCGATAGCGACTGCCGTCATCACCGATTGCAAGAGTAGGAGTTGTGTAGTTGACACCTGTAGCACCTGCAATCGATGAGTATGTGGTGGCGCTATCTGTGGAGAGCTGCCATTGGTAGGTAAGACTTCCGCCATCTGAGGCAGTTGTTCCTGAGGCAGAGAAGATATGGCTTTGGCCCACTGTCTTACTCACACTAGTTGGGCTAGTGATAGTGGCAGCAGCAGCGGCCGAGAGAGTGCTTATCTGACTAGAAAGAGCCGAGGCAGATGAATCTGCATAGTTGGCATCTCCAACAGAGGTCAGCCTGACTTTATAGGCAGTGCCAGCGCTTAACCCGGTGATTGCAGTATTTGAGGTGTAAGAGGTGGCAGTTGCAATAAGAGTTGTTCCATCAGATGCATAGACGCGCGCTGTGTAACTAGTGGCATTTGCAGCATTGGTAAAGGCGATCTTCAGAGAGGTTGCAGAGCCTGAAACAGTTGTTGGAGTAATAGCAGTAGGTGCTGCCAGCGGAATTTTAGTAACAGTAAGAGTTGCTGGGTCAGAGTCGAAATCGTAGGTGGTGCCATTGATCGCATTGGTAACAACCACGCGATAGAGAGTGCCGTTATCACCGATTGCAAGGGTAGGAGTTGTGTAGTTGACACCTGTAGCACCTGCAATCGATGAGTATGTGGTGGCGCTATCTGTAGAGAGCTGCCATTGGTAAGTCAAGGTACCCCCATCACTAGCAGTTGTTCCTGAGGCAGAGAAGACATGTGTTTGTCCTACGGATTTGCTGGCCGCACTTGGACTCGTAATGGTTGCTTTTACGGCTCCATCTAGGGTAGTTCTAGAAGAAGAAAGTGATGAAGGCGCGGAATCGGAATAACTGGCATTTCCAATTGCGGTAACAGTGATTTGATACGAGGTTCCAGGGCTTAACCCCGTAATTGTCGATCCAGATAGGAAGGAGGTCGTTGCATCTCCCACTTCTGTTCCATCTGCTAAATAGGCGCGCGCTGTGTAGGAACTAGCATTAGATGTATTGGTGAAACGCACCAATAATGATGTTGCAGAGCCTGAAACAGTTGATGCAGTAATAGCAGTAGGCGGATCTAGCGGCGCCTTTGCAACAGTTAGCGTTGCAGCACTAGATGTTGCAGCAGTAGTTGTGCCATTGATCGCATTTGTCACAACCACGCGATAGAGAGTGCCGTTATCACCGATTGCAAGAGTAGGAGTTGTGTAGTTGACACCTGTAGCACCTGCAATCGATGAGTATGTAGAAGGTGCTGCAGCTGTTGCACTTTCCCATTGATAACTCAGCGTTCCACCATCTGA
>WLPJ01000020.1 GCA_009698815.1 Actinomycetota bacterium
AACGCATACATTCGGCTTGCATAGACTTGAATTTCATCTCGAGTCTTTCCGCCGAGTAAGTCATAGACCGGAGCGTTAAGAGCCTTTCCCATAATGTCCCAGAGGGCGATATCAATACCGCTTATGGCAGAGATTGCAACGCCGCGGCGGCCAAAGCGCGCACTAGAGCGATAGAGCTTTGACCAGATAAGTTCGACTTTGAAAGGATCTTCACCGATTACAAGTGGTGCGAAATGATCCTCAATTATTCTCTTAATTCCAGAGTTGGCCGTTCCACAAGAGCCAACACCGATAATTCCAGAGTCTGTTTCAATCTCGACGATAACAAGTGCCATGTCGCCGAAATAATCTCCTAGGCGAGTCCGAGCGTCAGCGAAGTGAGTTACTGGGGTGCACAACCAAGGTGATGATTCTCTTTTTTGTCCTTCGCCACCTTCTCCATTTGCAATCTCGTGAACTTTAATCCGCTTTACTTTTTGGTTTGACATTTCACTCCCAAAACATTGATCAAATTGCTCTTGCATAGAGCATTTGGCAATCATTATGAGTATTAAGTTTTTTGTAAACTGATTTTGCAACCTATTTATAGCGATTTGACGGGAGTTCACAAGTGTGAACAATCCAGAAATATTCGGATTCTTTTGGGAGATTTTCATTGCTCGCGAACTTTTCTCGGATTAACATCTACAAAACTTGATTCGAGTTGGAGGGTACTACTTTGGGAACTGCAGATCACCGTGATTCGAATGCGAAAACATTGTTGACTCCAGCGATCGAGGCTAAGAATATTTCTCATTCTTTCGGAGCTGTCCAGGCGTTGGTTAGTGCAAACATCAGCGTTAGCGCTGGTGAAGTTAAAGCAATTGTTGGTGATAACGGCGCAGGTAAGAGCACTCTGCTGAAGGTTTTATCTGGCTTAGTAATCCCTGATAAAGGTGAAATTTTCATTGATGGAAAAAGTATTTCTTTCAGCTCTCCCGTCGACGCATTGAAATCGGGTATTCAAACTGTCTACCAAGATCTGGCTCTAATAGACACAATGAGCGCAACTCAGAATGTTTTTGTGGGGCGAGAACAGCTTTCCAGTAATTGGATATTAGGAAAACTCGGAGTTGTCAACGATCGCCATATGCATCAAGAGGCCATAAAGGCGCTGTCAGATTTAGGAATAAAGATACCTTCATTAAATGCAACCGTGAGAAGCATGTCCGGTGGGCAACGTCAATGCTTGGCGATCGCGCGCGCGATGCTCTTCGGACATAAAGTTATTATTTTAGATGAGCCAACGGCCGCACTTGGCGTTCATGAATCTGCACAAGTTCTCTCTGTGGTCGACCAGCTGCGTTCAAAGGGTCTGGCAATTCTTATCGTGAGCCACAACATGCAGCATGTTTTCAAGATAACTGACTCTATAACCGTTATGCGCCTTGGTGCTTCTGTGGCATCGAGAAAAACAAATGAGACTAGTCCGGAAGAAATCGTAGGTCTGATAACCGGAGCAATTTCGGGATAAAGAATTCTGTTTATGAAAATCATATTCAGATAGCAAACCAATATAGGAATAGGAGAAAAAGTGTCACTAAATAAGAGTATGGCTATCAAAACGATTGCAATTATCAGCGCATTAGCGTTTATAGTTCCAACCACTAGCGCAACTGCAGCGCCTAAATTCAAGTTATGTGTTGCTCTTGGCGGTATACCTGGAATCTTGGGGGCACTTGGCACCACCGGAGATCCAATTGCAAAGGCTGGAGCAAAGAAGCGTGGCTGGGATTACTACGAAGTTAGTAACAAGCTCGATGCCCCAACTGCTGTAAAAAATGCTGATCTGATTGTTCAGCAAAAATGTTCAGCACTTATTCAATTCAATGGTCGTCCAGAGGTGAATCCAACTATTGCTAAGAAATTAGCTAAGGCAAAGATTCCAGTTATTACTTATGACATCGCACAGCCAGGCTGGTATTTCCTAGGTATCGACAATCTTGCCGCTGGCAAAGCTGGCGGTGCGGCACTTGGAAAACTAATTAAAGAAAAATGGAATTGCCAACCAGATTTAGTACTTGAATCCCATGGATACGGTGCTGGAATCGTTGATGCAATGCGTACTGGTGGAATGGTCGAAGGTCTAAAGTCAGTTTGCCCAGATATCGATAAGTCTAAATTCAAGCCATTTGAAGGCAATGGCGAAATTGCTGTTTCACAACCAGCAGCTCGTGACATCTTGGCCGCAAATCCAACTGCAAAGAAGATCGCAGTTGTTGGCCTAAATGACGCCGGAGTTGTCGGTTCTCTACTTGCTGCTCGCCAACTTGGTAGCGGCTATGAAGCTATGGGTTGGGGACAAGATGGAAACCTTATAGCCGGAGATAAAGTAGACCCAGATCTGAAGGGTAGCGTTCTCTACTTCTTGGAAGGTTACTCTGCATATGCATTTGAAGTTCTAGATGCGATCGCAAAGAAATCTGCTCCAAAGATGAGAGATGGCGCTGTTAACCCAGCAATTCTCGTCAAGCCTTGCCCAGTTTCTGCGGCACAGGCTCAAGGGATACCTGTAGATTCCGTAAGAATTAAAAAACTTGCGCAGGATCCTTCTAAAACTCTCTACTCAATTTACTGCCCAAAGTAGAGAATAAAGAATAGATAAATAGGAATATGAAAGCTGAACTAGGTGATGGATTTTAATAGATGACTCATCTCTCATCTAGTCGGTTCAAGGTTCCGAGTCTGCGCAAAAGCGCAGACTCGGAATACCTTGCCACAATTTTAATTTTGCTGGCCGTTTGGATTTTTTTGGTCGTTATTTCCGTAATTAATAGAAGTGACTTTCTTTCTAAGGCAACATTTAGTGCCGTTACGTTCAACATGTGCATTATTGGAATTCTGGCGATTGGACAAGGTTTTGTAGTAATTAGCGGTGGAATTTTAGATCTAAGCATTACGGTTTCGATGCTGATCACATCATTTATGATCGTGGTCTTTTATGATCGTGGCTGGAATACGCCGCTTCTCATAATTGTAAGTATCCTGTGTGCAGGAGTTTTTGGATTATTTAATTCAATCCTCGTTGTTTGGCTGCGCATTAATCCACTAATTGTAACTTTAGCAACTGGCTTTGCTGGTGGTGGCGTACTGCTCATAGTCTTCGATCGCGGGTTAGTTGACCCCAAATCCTCGATTGCGGATTTTGGAACTTCACATTTATTTGGTTTCCCGACAGCATGGTGGCCGATGGCACTCTTAACAATCGGGGCACATTTCTTCTTCAAATACAGCAGATTTGGACGGCATTTTCTTGCCGTTGGTGGAAATCCTTTATCTTCCAAAGCTATGGGAATCTCATTAAAGCAGATGCGCGTTGCAACATTTGTCGGCGCATCAATTATTGGTGGGATCGCCGGAATAGTCTTCGCAGGATTCACGCCCGAAATTAGACCAAATGCTGGGACTTACTACATGCTCCCTGTTATTGCCGCCGTTGTTTTAGCAGGCTTCTCTCTAGCGGGCGGACGAGGAAGTTTTCTTGCACTTTTTGTTTCAGTCGGTTTTCTGTCCACAATTCCAACCGCGCTTGTGTTCTTTGGCCTCGAGTCAATTTGGCAGACATTTATCCAAGGTTTCATTTTAATTATCGCGGTTTCGATTGATGCCTATCGAATAGTTAAGGTCAAGGGAAGATAGCTATGAGTAAAAATCTAACCCAACTGGCATCACACGATCATAAGATGACCTCGGTTGAAAAAATGAAAAAATCTTTGAGTGGACCTGGTGGAACAATTGTTCTAGGCCTTGCGATAATAATTGGCACCAGTGCACTTTGGGTTGGAAAGATGACATTCACATCTTTTAATGTCTACCTAATCTTGTCTTACTTAGCGATCCCACTGATTATAGGAATATTTGCATCTTTTTCTCTCCTTGCGGGAGTCGTAGATTTAAGTATCGGTGCGATGGTCGCTCTATCGGCGGTAATTTTTGCATTCTGTTGCATCAACGGAATTAATGAGTGGATCTCTGCCTTAATAGCGATTCTCATTTGTTTAGGGTTCGGTGCGATTAATGGAGTAGCAATTGTAGTTTTTGGTGCTAACCCGATTGCGGCAACTCTTGGCTCGCTAGTTGGGTTGCGCGGGTTGGCCAGAATTATCAGCAATAACGCGCCTGCCACCGGGTCAAGTAGTACAGATGCTATTCCACTAATGGTTACTGGACTTAACGATTTTACTGAATCTCAAGTTTCATTTATGCCGGTGCTCTTTATAATCGCACTCGCTCTAGTTTTCGTTACCCAAGGAATAATTTCGATGACGCGGGGTGGTCGCCACATAAGAGCCGTGGGTGGAGACATAACCGCTGCTCGCCGTGCGGGGCTTCCGACGGAAAGAATTAAATTTTTATCTCTGCTTGCAAGTTCCTTTGGCGCATCGATAGGCGGAATACTTTACGTAGGCAAACTAGGTAGTGCGCCAGTGACTCTTGGAACAAATATGGAGTTTACAATTTATGCCGCGCTAATGATTGGTGGATACAGCATCCTTCGTGGTGGAGTCGGTAATCCTATGGGCGGCTTCCTCGGTATATTGATCATTGCAGTATTTGCTAACTTGGTTGATAACAAAGGTTTAGACATACGGGCCGCAGATATTTTTGTCGGTTTTTTACTGCTTGTAATCGTATATCTGGACATTCGACGAGGTGGTGACGCCTTCGAATAGGTTATCTATCTAACCTGCGATTTCTGGTTATAGTAACTTGTCGCATCTTTAAGTATTTGATTACCTGCCCAGTGTAAACTTTCGATTATGTTTTCTTTTTTCACTTTATTCCACTCAACAAGTGACATAGAAATGCTGATTGCGCCAATTGTATTTGTTCGAATCTCTGGAACTACTACTGCTAAACAGAACACGCCTTGGGTGAACTCTTCACGATCCTCGGCATATCCATTTTCTTTAATTAAATCTATTCTTGCTCTAAGTTCTTCCATGGATCCGCATGAATTTACTGTAAATTTATCAAAAGCATAATTAGAATAATTTTCTAGTAAGACGTCCTCTGGCAATAGGCTTAACATAACTTTGCCAAGGGCGGTTGCGTGGGCAGGTAGCCTGGAACCAACTTGTGATTCGACGGATATTCCTGAGACATTCTTAATTTTTGATAAATAAATAACTTCATTGCCTTCTAATATTCCAAACTGAGTAGTCATTGAATATTGTGAGCTTAACCACTTTAAGCCAGGCCTTATAGCTTTCAAAATATCCAGATTTCTCGAAGCCGTCTGCCCTAATTCGAAGACTCTAATTCCAATTCTAAATTTTTTATGATCTAGCTGGAGAAAATTTCGATGCTCCAAAACGCTCAGCAATTCATGGGTGCTACTTTTTGGCATCCCTATTTTTTCACAAATTTCAGAGAGAGTTAAACCTTGAGGATGGGTGCTTACCAATTCAAGAATGGCCATGACGCGACTTGCAGACTTTACATCTGGCATGTCCATCTCCCTCCTGATTGGGGGAAAGCGAAATAGCTACCTAACCCCTGCGATGGTCTAGGGATTACGGTAGGGCTATAGTCTCGACTTGGGAAGAGGATATTTACGGTTTTCGGCGTGACTCTGTTATCTGGCGCGTTATTGGCTCATTCCGTCATTGCCAATAGCGAGTCGTCGCAATGAGTCCCGGACAATCAAGCCATCTGAGGTGCGCCACAGCGGTGGCATTGAGTTCAACAACACACTTCCATAGCGCTTAGTGGCGATTCGCGAATCTAAAATCGCAACAACGCCGCGATCATCCACGCTGCGGATCAATCGGCCAGTCCCCTGCGCCAGCAACAGCGCTGCCCGCGGCAAGGAAACTTGCATGAACCCACTTCCACCTGCGGCATCAGCAAGTGAAGCACGTGCTGACATAACTGGTTCATCGGGGCGCGGGAATGGAATGCGATCTATTGCCACCAAAATACAAGAGTTGCCCGGAACATCAACGCCCTGCCAGAGCGACATAGTGCCAAGCAAAATTGAAGTTTCATCTTTCGCAAAACGTTCGACCAGTGGACCAACAGCATCGCCACGCTTTTGGGTAATTATTGTTATTGGTAACTCTTTTAAAACGCTACGCAAGTGCGCATCCGCTGCTTCCACCCCGCGCCACGAACTAAAAAGCGCCAAAGTGCGACCGCCTGCGGCATCAATTAACTCACCGAGTTCGGTCAAGACTTCAATACTTGGTCCATCACGACCGGGTTCTGGTAAATGCTTTGGCATGTATAAAACACCTTGATTAGCGAAATCAAATGGTGAACCAACATCGAGCATCTGCACATTTGCTGGATCAATGTCGCCATCTTCACCCTCTGAATCCGCGTCCGAGCCCACTACAAAGCCAATACTGCGTGCCATCGCATCAAAACCATTGCCCACCGTCAAGGTTGCAGAAGTTGCAATCACTGGCGTCTTGGTCAAAAGATTTGCGCGCAGGACTTCAGATACCGACAGCGGTGCTAAATGCAAGGTGGAAAAAGTTGGCTCATACCAAAGCACATGGGTATTGCCCATCTTTAATAACTTGCCACAAGTGGTATTTATCTCGCTTACCGCACCTTTAACTCGCGCACGTTCCGCCATCCCATCAGAATCGATAATTTCATCATCGGCGTTAATTATCTGAACTATCGCCGCGGCTGCATCCTTTACTTTGCGAATCGGTGCTTCAAGTGAAGATGGAATCTCTTCCAGGCGTCCTTGCGCGCTTAAATCACCGCGGATTTGATCGCCATAATCTGCCATCGCATCGTGAAAATTATCAGCGGCCTTGGTTAAGGCATCAGATAACTTGCCCGGCATATGTTTGCGCGCCATCGCTGCGGCGCGAATTACGCGCGCTGAAGTTAACTCTTCAGTCACCGCTTGAGTTGTGCGATCCATAAATTCGTGTGCTTCATCCAAAATAACCGCATCGCGCTCGGGCAAAATTGGATGCGAATCCACAATCTCAATAGCTAGCAACGTATGGTTGGTGACTACTACATCGGCTAATTGCGCCTTAGCTTTGGCAAGAGCTGCAAAACATTGTGGTCCGTAATTACAAACATCTGCGCCAACACATTCCCGGCCCGATAGTGAATTAGCCGCCCAAACGCGACGATCGACCTCTGGTGCATCATCTCGATCACCTGAGACCCCCGGCGTCTTTGCCCAGGCATGTAAACGTTTGGCATCTTTGCCGAGGTGACTTACTTCTAATAAAACCTCACCATCTGGATCGGGATCTTCGGAATTCATCTTCTGCAAGCAAACATAGTTGCCGACGCCTTTATAAATTCCAAATGTAATTTCGCGACCCAGAACTTTTTCTAACGCAGGCACAACAGCTGGCAAATCTCTTTCAACCAGCTGACGTTGCAAGGCCAGTGTTGCAGTTGCCACCAATACCTTTCGGCCATGAACGAGTGCCGGAACTAAATAAGCAAGTGACTTACCGGTACCAGTGCCGGCCTGCACCATTAAGTGATGGCGATCAGTGAGGGCATTGGCCACAGCCTCTGCCATTTCGATTTGACCTTCGCGAGGTGCGCCACCAATTGCGGCGACCGCAGCATCGAGTGCTTTACGCACCTGTGCCGAAAGATCACTCATAGGGGCACAGTAGCGAAAATCAGTGACACCTCTGCGATAGTCAGCGCGAAATAAATCGTATAGGATTTGGCAATTACAAACGGGGGGCGAGTTTTGACTAAAAAGAATGTAAAGCGGCAGATTCCGAAGATAAGTGAACTTGCTCCGCTTCTTAAATTTGCGCTGCCTGCTCTGCCTTCGCGCAAAAAGCGTTTAGCAAAAGCCTTAACCATTTGGGATTTGCGTGAAATTGCTAAGCGCCGCACACCGACTGGACCCTTTGATTACACCGACGGCTCTGCCGAATCGGAGTTGACTCTAGATCGCGCCCGCCGCGCATTTCTAGATCTAGAATTTCGTCCAAATATTCTGCAAGATGTTTCAAAAGTCTCACTTGAATGCCAAGTTTTGGGTGAAACCTTTGCGATGCCGGTAGGTATTGCGCCAACTGGTTTTGCGCGCATGATGCACACCGAAGGTGAAATCGCAGGCGCCCGAGCTGCCGCAAAATTCGGAATACCGTTCTCGCTCTCAACTCTCGGAACGACCACGATTGAAGATGTTGTAGCGGCATCCCCTGGCGGCACAAACTGGTTCCAGCTTTATATGTGGAAAGACCGCGATGCCAGTATGGAGTTGGTGCGTCGCGCCCAAGAAGCAGGTGTTAAGAATTTGATATTAACTGTGGATGTGCCAGTTGCTGGTGCGCGCTTGCGCGATGTGCGAAACGGTTTAACAGTTCCACCTCGCCTGACTGCTAAAACTTTAGTCGATGCCATTCCGCGTCCCGAATGGTGGATTAACTTTCTTACAACTCCAGCAATAAGTTTTGCGACGATGAAAAATTGGAAAGGTACCGTTGCCGAACTTCTAGATTTTATGTTTGACCCAACTATGACTTTTGAAGATCTCAAATGGATCCGCGAACAATGGAAGGGCCAATTAACTATAAAAGGTATCCAGACCGTTGAGGATGCCAAAAAAGCGGCTCAATATGGGGCTGATGCCATCATTTTATCTAATCACGGTGGTCGCCAATTAGATCGCGCACCTGTGCCACTGCATCTATTAATCGATGTTAAGAAAGAACTTAAAGAAGATTTAGAAATTCACTTAGATACTGGAATCATGCACGGGGCAGATATTTTGGCGGCAATTGCACTTGGCGCAGACTTTACCTACGTAGGGCGCGCTTATTTATATGGCCTGATGGCCGGTGGTCAAGAAGGTGTCGAACGAGCACTTACAATTCTGCGTACTGAAATGGTTCGCAATATGAAGTTGCTCGGAGTTAACTCACTCGAAGAACTCGAGCCAAAACATGTTCGTCTCTTGCCAGCTCACGCTGGACTTGGCACGCTACCTGGGGGAAATAAATGAAGATTGCACGCATCGGAGCTTTAGGCAATGAAAAGCCTGTTGTGGTTGAAGGCGATCATGGGATCGATGTCTCATCACTTGTAAGTGACTGGAACCGCACTGAACTTGAAAACGGTGGCTATGAAAAAGTTGCTAAGGCTGATCTCTCAAAACTTCCACGTACCTCTTTGGCTGGCGTTCGCTACGGCTCCCCTGTTGCTCGCCCAACAAAAGTAATTTGTGTAGGACTTAACTACATCGCTCATATTGCCGAAACTGGCGCTGATACTCCCAAAGAGCCAGTTATTTTTATGAAGGCACCTGATTCAGTTGTTGGACCAAATGATGACATCGTGATCCCACCAAATAGCACTGCAACAGATTACGAAGTTGAACTTGCAATCGTTATTGGAAAGCGCGCTCTTTACTTAGATTCTCCAAAAGATTCGGCATCCCACATCCTTGGTTACACAATTTCGCAAGATGTATCAGAGCGCCACTGGCAGATCGAACGTTCTGGACAATGGGTAAAGGGAAAGTCGTTTCCTACATTTAATCCCATTGGGCCATACATCGTCACCAGCGATTCAATTAATCCACACAACTTGCGTCTCTGGTGTGAAGTAGATGGCGTGATGAAGCAAGATTCCAACACAAATGATTTGTTATTTGGCATCGATCACATCGTTTGGTACATCAGCCAATTCATGGAACTTTTCCCAGGCGATGTCATCAACACCGGAACACCTTTTGGTGTGGGCCTTGGATTTAAGCCACCGGTTTACTTACATGGCGGACAGAAGATTCGCACTGGTATTGATAGCATCGGTGAAATCCACAATAACTGCGTAGATTTCAAGAAGTAAATTACTTCGGCAGATCAAAGATCGCTAGTGTGCTAGTAAAGCCGCCATCGATCTGAATATCCGTACCTGTTACAAAATCTGATGCACTTGATGCAAAATAAGTTGCAATCCCTGCAAAATCATTTGGTGCCCCCCAACGACCGGCAGGCGTGCGCGATAAGACATGTTCTTTTAGCCCAGGCACCGCACGGGTAACTGAAGTCATCTCGGTAACAATCCAGCCCGGCAAAATAGTATTTACTTGAATATTGCCCGCGCCCCAAGCAGCTGCCAATGATTTACCTAATTGGACTACTGCTCCCTTAGTTGCAGAGTAAACAGGAGCAACGCCTAAGCCTTGAACGCTAGTGAGAGATCCAATCAAAATAATCTTGCCTCCGCCACGCTTTTTCATCTCGGGATAAACAAGTTGTGCACAATGAAAGACCGCTTTGAGATTTACATCGATAATTTCATCGACAATATCGTCGGTGTATTCCTCAGGGCGCATACGAATATTCACCCCGGCGTTAGCAATCAAAATATCTATGCCGCCAAAGTCCGCAACAGTTTGGCTAGTTGCTTTGGCCAAATCGGAACTAGATTTAACATCTACTTCATATGATTTTGCCTTGGCTTCGAGGGCAGTTAGTTCTGCAATAGCAGCCGCACTCTTCTCTTTACTTCTCGCCCAAATAGCAATGTCAGCTCCCGCTGCTGCTAAACCTTTGGCACATCCCAATCCGATTCCGCCGTTGCCACCAGTGATTACCGCAACTTTTCCGGTCAGATCAAAGAGTTGGTTAGAGGTCAACGGAAACGCCTG
>WLPJ01000021.1 GCA_009698815.1 Actinomycetota bacterium
AAAATGAAGAAAGATATTCATCCAGAATATAAAGAGACCCAAGTAACTTGTGGTTGCGGTGAAAAGTTTGTTACCCGCTCAACAGTTGCCAGCGGATCTATCTACGTAGAAGTTTGTTCAGTCTGCCACCCGTTCTACACAGGCAAGCAGCGCATTCTCGATACTGGTGGACGCGTCGCCAAGTTCGAAGAGCGTTTCGGAGATAACTCGAAATCAAAGAACGCTGCGAATACCGCAGCCAAGTAGCTTTTTAAAGAGACCGCATCGCAACCCATTGAGGTTGCGGCGCGGTCTTTTTATTTCTCATGCGTTCATAAATCATTCAAGAAAGGAGAAGCCAAATGGCAAAAGTTAATGATCGCTTTGCATCAGCCCACGAAATGGTGCGCGAATACCAAGTACTTGAAAAAGAGATGGCCGATCCTTCCATCCACGAAGATCAAGGTAAGGCGCGCAAATTAGGTCGTCGCTATGCCCAACTTGGTCCAGTTGTTGCGGGCTTTAACGCCTGGAAATCTGCGGCCGATGATTTAGAAGCAGCGCGCGAAATGGCGCAAGAAGATGAATCTTTCGCATCTGAAATTCCTGCAATGGAAATTGCAGTAGAAGCCGCGGCCGATAAATTAGAAGAACTCTTGCTGCCACGTGATCCCAATGATGATCGCGATGTGATTATTGAAGTTAAGGCCGGCGCCGGTGGAGATGAATCCGCGCTATTTGCTGGTGACTTAGTTCGTATGTACCAACGCTATGCGGAAAAGCGCGGTTGGAAAGTTGAAATAATTGATATGACCGAATCAGATCTGGGCGGCTATAAAGATATTTCGATGGCAATTAAATCAAAGGGAACTCCCGAACCTGGCACCACACCTTATGCACGGCTTAAATTTGAAGGCGGCGTACACCGTGTGCAACGTGTTCCCGAAACTGAGAGCCAAGGCCGCATTCACACATCCGCCGCTGGTGTTCTGGTCCTGCCGGAAGCTGAAGAAGTTGATGTGGAATTGAATATGAACGATGTGCGAGTCGATGTTTATCGCTCATCTGGCCCTGGTGGTCAGTCAGTTAATACAACAGATTCGGCCGTTCGTTTAACCCACGTTCCAACTGGAATCGTGGTCTCGTGTCAAAATGAAAAGTCTCAGTTGCAAAATAAAGAGTCAGCGCTGCGAATCTTGCGCGCTCGTTTATTGGCAGATGCCCAAGAAAAGGCAGAGGCTCTGGCGATGGCCGAGCGCAAAAGCCAAGTACGTACCGTAGATCGCTCTGAACGCATTCGTACCTATAACTATCCCGAGAACCGATTGAGCGATCACCGCGTTAATTACAAATCAAATAATCTAGATGCCGTTTTAAATGGTGAGCTAGATGATGTGGTGCAAGCACTATTGGACGCCGATAAAGCAGCCAAACTCTCTTCTACCGAGTAAATATGAGCGATATAAAACCGCTGCTACGTTCGGCGAAAGAGAAGTTAGCCGCCGCTGACATATCAGAGGTTGATGCCGAACATTTACTTGCCTATGTTCTTGGCATTTCTCGTATGGATCTGCATAACTCTGTAAAACTGGAAGAAGCTTTAAAAGCACTTGGCGATTTTGGAGTTATTGAAGATACCTTTGCCAAATTAATTTCCCGCAGAGCAGCACACGAACCTTTGCAGTATTTAACTGGGATTGCCTATTTTCGCCATCTAGAAATCGAAGTTGGCCCTGGTGTATTAGTCCCGCGTCCAGAAAGTGAATTGTTAGTTGAAGCGGTGTTAACTCATATTAAGAATTTAGAAGAGAAAGTTGCTGGTGAAATATCGGTAATCGATCTAGGTGCCGGCTCTGGCGCGCTCTCGTTAGCAATTGCAACCGAGGCACCACGTTCAAGAGTAATAGCTGTTGAAAAGAGCGCCGATGCCATTGTTTGGCTAAAGAAGAACGTTGCCAGAATTTCTGAAAATGTTCGCGTGGTCGAAGGCGATGTTGCAGATGTTCTGCCCGGAGTTAAATGCGATGCGGTGATTGCCAATCCGCCATATGTTCCGGATAACCAAAGTCTGCCGCGCGATGTGGCCGAACACGAACCACATATCGCACTCTTCGGTGGCGCTACAGGCCTGGAATTGCCAAAACGATTTATTGATGCGGCGGCTCGCTTGTTAAAGAGCGGGGGAGTCCTTGCGCTTGAACATACCGAGGACCAAGGTGCTGCGATTGATGCGTTGCTATCAAGTGACTTCATTGACATAGCAGTTCATCAAGATTTAACTGGGCGTCCTAGATGGAGCTCGGCGGTTAGGAAATAACTATGGCCTCACACGATATTTTACAGGGTGATATCCAAGACCATGTCAGCGTTGCAGTCTCCGCACTAAAAGACGGATATGTAATTGTTGTGCCGCTGGAACATAGTTATGCGCTGCTGGTGGACGCTTTTTTTCATGATGCAGTTCGCGCGATGCACGTCTTGCGTGGCGACGAACTTGGCGTGGCGGCGCAAGTCTTAATCGCTAACAAAACTTCTATCGATGGCATTGCCCGCAGCATTTCTGATGATGCTCGCATCTTGATGGATAATCTTTGGCCCGGTGCGCTTTCAATTAATTTGAAACCTCAACTTGGACTCTCTTGGGATTTAGGCGATGCTAACTCTTTAGATCAGATAAGCGTGCGAGTTCCATCTTCTGAATTCGTACTTGAGATTTTAAAGAAGACTGGTCCGTTGGCAATTGCCAGCGCAGCAGAGGCTGGGTCATTGCCATATACAGATTGTGAAGAATTGGATTTTTCAGATGTCGAAGTTGCTGCAGTCTTTACCGCCGATGTTCTGCCAGAAGGCGCGCCCAGCACTGTCATCGATTTCACTGGTTCCAAAGCGCAATTGCTGCGCGAAGGAGCCATCCCACGAAGTGAAATCACAGCGCTCGTATCTGACATTTTCGGCGAGTAAGGCTTAGGCTTGCGCGCATGAGCGCAGAGACTTTTTACGGTCCGGATTTCAACTTACTTAGCCAGCAAGATCCAGATATCGCGGCGATATTACTTTCCGAACTTAAGCGCCAGCAGACCAGCCTGCAGTTGATTGCATCTGAAAACTTCACATCACGCGCGGTGTTGGCAACGCTTGGTTCAACACTTTCTAATAAATATGCTGAAGGTTATCCAGGTAAGCGTTATTACGGTGGGTGTGAAGAAGTGGATAAGGCCGAAATCATCGCCATCGATCGTGCAAAAGATTTATTTGGCGCCGAACATGCCAATGTGCAGCCACACTCTGGGGCAAGTGCCAACATTGCGGTCTACCTAGCATTTACCAAGCCAGGTGACACTATTCTTGCGATGTCACTTCCACATGGCGGGCACCTAACGCACGGCTCAAAAGTTAATTTTTCAGGCAAGTGGTTTAACGTCGAGTCTTACGGAGTTCGCCAAGATAACGAGTTAATTGATTACGATGAACTGCGCGACACAGCGATCCGCACTAAACCGAAGATGATTTGTTCTGGTGCAACCGCTTATCCATCTCTTGTTGATTTCGAAAAGATTCGGGCGATTTGTGATGAAGTTGGCGCCATCATGTGGGTGGACGCGGCGCACTTCATCGGATTAGTTGCCGGCAAAGCAATTCCTTCGCCAGTTCCATATGCCGATGTTGTTTCATTTACTACACATAAAGTTTTGCGTGGCCCACGCGGTGGAATGATCTTGGCCAAGGCAGAACATGCTGCGGCAATTGATAAGGCGGTCTTCCCCGGAATACAGGGTGGACCAGTTATGTCAGCTGTTGCTGGCAAGGCTGTTGCACTTGCTGAATGCGCAACACCTGCTTATCAAAAGTATGCCAAAGATGTAATTATTAACGCTAAAGCACTTGCTGCAGCGCTAGAAAGTGAAGGAATGCGCGCGGTATCTGGCGGCACCCAAACCCACTTAGCGCTGATGGATATTCGCAGTACTGGTGTGACTGGCAAAGTTGCTGATGAGCGCTGCGGCCAAGCTGGAATCGTTATGAATAAAAATTCAATTCCTTATGATCCAGAGAAGCCAGGAATCACAAGTGGTATCCGCGTGGGAACGCCGGCAACAACCACACAAGGGATGGGCGTTGCAGAAATGCAAACGATTGCCTCATTTATCGCCCGCGCCATTAAGACAGATGATGAGAAGACTCTTGCTGCAATCAAATCAGAAGTTCACGCACTTACTGCGCGTTTCCCTATTTATACCGCGTAAGGAAGTAATGCTGGCATGCGCGAATATTTAGTAACTCTGCTGCTAGCCGCAGCTCTTTGTTACGTTATTACTCCATATGTTCGCAAGTGGGCGCTGCACTTTGGCGTTGTCACAGAAATTCGAAAGCGCGATATCCACGTCGTACCAACTCCACGATGGGGTGGGCTCGCGATGTGGCTCGCGATGACTGCCACGTTCTTGATCGCGCAAAATCTTTCACTGGTAGGAAAATCATTTGGAAATGATGCGCAAGGTATTTTCTTGGCCGGCACATTCTTAGTACTACTTGGAATGGCAGATGATAAATACGAATTAGATGCCATAACAAAGTTAGCGGGACAAGCTCTGGCCGCGGGAATTTTACTTCTATACGGAATCCAAATTTTATGGCTGCCGATAAATGGCGTGACCATGTTGCCACCGAGTGTCGGACAGTTGCTCACCGTCTTAGTAGTTTTGGTAACAATTAATGCAGTTAACTTTATCGATGGTTTAGATGGATTAGCGGCTGGAATAGTCGCAATTTCTAGCTCTGCCTTCTTTGCTTTTGCATATTTATTGGCAGTTGTTTATGGCTTTAATCGCGCAGGTGCGCCATCGCTGATTACTGCAATCACGATCGGTGTTTGTCTTGGTTTCTTGCCGCATAACTCACATCCGGCGCGGATTTTTATGGGCGATTCAGGTTCAATGTTCTTAGGTTTGATGTTAGCCGCATCGGCTATAACCCTTACTGGGCAGGTAGATCCAAATGCTATTACTGAGGAGAAGTTAGGCCCCGCACTCCTTCCTCTACTTCTGCCCTTTGCAGTTCTTGCAATTCCGCTCGCCGATTTGATATCGGCGATTATTCGCCGTATCCGCGCTGGTAAATCCCCGTTTTCATCAGATAAAGAACATATGCATCACCGAATCATGCGTGCTGGAAATTCACAGACACGCACCGCAGCCATTATGTATCTATGGACTGCAACTATCGCATTCCCAGTGACCGTATCTGCATTCGCTCCACTCTGGATTGCAGGGATAGTTGCTATGGCGCTTGCCGTAACTTCATTTTTAGTTAGCAGTAGAGGTAAGGTAAAAGCATGAGTTCATCCCCAGAGTTTGAATTATGGAAAGGTGCGATCGCACCTGCTTCAATTATTGGCGTTCTAGCAACTGCAGGCTTTGTAATTTGGCGTGGCACATCAGCTCTCTTAGGTGGGATCCTTGCTGAATTTGTAGTCTTAATTTTCTTCTGTATCCACTTAGCAATCTCAAAGTATTCGCGAAAATTAGATCCGCTGACAACAATGGCTCTGGTCTTGGTCTCCTACTTCGCAAAGCTAGTTATTTTGGGCGCCTTCTTGCTGATTGTTGTAAATGCAGTTTCGGCAGATAAGTTGGATAGAACAACTTTTGGAATAGTTGCAATTCTGATCACATTTGCGTGGCTGGCAGGGGAGATACGGGCTTTCCTTAAACTAAAACTGCACCTACCATTGCCTGGAGAAGGTTCTAATAATATGAATAAGAAGGAATGAATATGGCAGTAAACGATGAAGCAGCTTTCTGGTCGATAATTGCCTATCTAATCTCGGGTTTTGTTTTCTGGGGTGGTGCTGGCGCTATCGCAGATCATTTTCTTGGAACCGGATACCTGTTAATTGTGGGGTTGGTCATAGGTATAGGTTCTAGCTTTTGGCTAATTTGGCTACGTTTTATCAAGCAATAGATGCACTGAATTTGCCCGTTTTGCAGGTCCGCGGCTGAGGCTATAGGTTATGCCAGGTGTCCCACTCCCCAGGGACGTAATCCTCTTATTCTTAAAGGAGTCATCGATGCACACCTTCTTGCGGGAAGCCAACGATGGCTTTGTCCCCCCAAGTAGTGCAGATTTTGATTTCGCGCCGATTTTTGGCAATAGCATTTTATTTACCAAGCCAGTTTTGATGGTTTTTCTCTCAGTGGTAATCGCAGCAACATTCTTTATCGCCTCTTCTCGTAAAGCAGCGATCGTGCCCTCAAAGCTCCAATATGCCGGTGAATCTATCTACACATTCATCCGCAACGAGCTTGGCCGAGATGTAATTGGCCCCGAATTCATGCGATTTGTGCCATTTCTCTTCTCACTCTTTGTCTTTATCTTGGTCAATAACGTCTTTGGCGTTATTCCACTTCTGCAATTTCCAACTATGTCTCATATTGGATTCCCAATCGGAGTGACGATATTTTCATATGTTTGCTACCACTATGTTGCGATTAAAAAGCATGGGCTAGGTAAGTACCTAAAAGATATTTGCTTTATGCCAGGCATCCCAAAGCCGGTCTACTTAATCCTTACTCCCGTAGAACTTTTGACTTACTTAGTTACACGCCCGCTTACACTTTCTATGCGTTTATTCGCAAATATGTTTGCTGGCCACTTACTTCTTCTGGTCTTCGTTTTAGGTGGCGAGTACTTGCTTATGAGCGGCATATTGCTCAAATTCTTAAGCATTTTCTCCTTTGGGCTTGCAATTGGTCTGAGCTTCTTCGAGCTCGGTATCCAGTGCCTGCAGGCTTACATATTTACACTTTTGACCGCTTTATATATCGCAGGAGCGCTCGCAGACGAGCACTAAATAGGTTTGGCCAAACGCCCGTTTGGTCAAGATTTGAAAGGAAAGAGAAATGACAGGTACTCTCGCAATCGTGGGCTTTGGTCTTTCGACTATCGGTCCAGGTACTGCAACCGGATTAATTTTCGCTGCTTACATCAACGGCGTAGCACGCCAACCAGAGGCTCGTAGCATTCTGCAGCCAATCGCATTCCTTGGATTCGCACTCGCTGAAGCTTTGGCTCTCTTTGGTCTCGTTCTCGCATTCGTTTTGAAGTAAGAACTGTTTAAGAAATTAGGAGTTAAAGATGATTAGTCGATTTGGATTTCTCGCTTCGGGAGAAGGCGCAAGCCCGGTTATCCCAAAGCCTGCGGAAATCATTGTTGGCTTTATCGCATTCGGAATTCTTTTCTTCTTACTTCGCACACGCGCGGTACCAAAATTTGAGAAGGCGTATAAAGATCGCACCGAGGCAATTCAAGGTGGCTTAGAGCGTGCAGAAATTGCACAGCGCGAAGCTTCCCAAGCCTTAACAATGTATCAAGCACAACTTGCTGATGCTCGTGGAGAAGCAGCAAAGTTGCGCGATGAAGCACGTGTTGAAGGTGCAGCAATTCTTGAGCAGATGCGTACTAGTGCTCAAGAGGAAGCCTCACGCATTACGACAGCGGCCCGCGCATCTATAGATGCCGAACGCCAACAGGCATACACCGCTCTCATCAGCCAGGTTGGTGCAATCGCTACAGATCTTGCATCCAAAATTGTTGGAGAAGCGTTAGATGATCAAGCCCGCCAATCTCGAGTAGTCGAAAGATTCCTTGAAGATATGGAGAAGGCTAAGTAACCATGTCACTATTGTTAAAAGGCGCAAGTCGTCAATCTCTTGCCGTAACTCGCTCTGCTTTGGAGAAGATAATCTCCGGAGTAGACGCTGCTACTGCTGCAAAGATTTCGGCTGACCTTTTCGCAATGGTTAAGGTCTTAGATTCTTCCAGCGCTGTGCGACGTGCATTGACTGATTACGCTCGTGATGAGTCAGCTAAGTCCACTTTAGGCAAGGACATTTTTAAGGGCCTCGGTTCTACACAAGCGCTAGAAATAGTTTCCAAGATGGCTGGTTTGCGCTGGTCATCACCGAGAGATTTTGGAAACGTTCTGGAGTTCTTAGGCGTCCAAGCTTTGGTTGCTAGTGCAGAAAAGAGCGGATCTTTAGCTGACCTGGAATCTGAAATTTTTTCAGTCTCTGAAGTCATTGCGAAGAGCCCAGAGTTAAGAGCGTTTTTTGCGGTACGTAACGTTGTATCTGCACCAAAGAGCGAGCTTCTTACCTCTCTCCTGTCAGGGAAGGTAACTCAAGCAACGCTTGATCTGACCTCTTATCTTGTAGATCATCCACGTGGCCGAAATGTAGAAGCCGGTCTTAACGATTTTGCTACTGCAATCGCACAAATCAAAGATCGCCAGATCGCCCACGTAGTTTCTGCAACTGCTCTTAGCGCCGAACAAATCAGCAGACTTGCCAAGTCACTTACCAAAACCTTTGGTCGTGAAATCAAAGTCAATGCCAGCGTTAAGCAAGAAGTCGTAGGCGGAATGTCTATTCGAGTTGCAGATGAGCTAATTGATGGAACTTTACTTACACGCATATCCAAAGCAGACCGTCTGCTTGCTGGAAAGAACGCTTAGTTTTACCGAAATAGAAGATTTACAAGAGATAAAAGGATAAGGGAGAAAAAAATGGCGGAACTTACAATCCGGCCCGAAGAGATCAGAGATGCCTTAGCGAAGTTTGTTAAGTCATACGATCCAGGAACTGCGTCACGAGATGAGGTAGGTACCGTTAGCCAAGCAGGCGACGGTATTGCTCGCGTTGAAGGACTCCCATCAACAATGGCCAACGAACTTTTACAGTTCGAGAACGGAACGCTCGGTCTGGCGCTTAACCTTGATGTACGCGAGATCGGTGTTGTTATTCTCGGAAGTTACGCCGGAATTGAAGAAGGAACATCAGTACGCGGTACTGGTGAAATTCTTTCAGTACCAGTTGGCGATGGCTTCTTGGGTCGCGTTGTTGATCCGCTTGGTCGCCCAATCGATGGCAAGGGTGAAATTAAACCTGATGCTCGCCGTGCACTTGAACTCCAGGCTCCCTCTGTAGTTGAGCGCCAGCCAGTTAAGGAACCACTTGCAACAGGAATTAAAGCAATTGATGCGATGACTGCAATCGGTCGCGGACAACGTCAGTTAATTATTGGTGATCGTCAGACTGGTAAGACTGCAGTTGCCGTTGACACAATCATTAACCAGCGCGAAAACTGGCTGACTGGCGATAAGAAGAAGCAAGTTAAATGTATTTATGTTGCTATCGGTCAAAAGGGTTCAACGATCGCATCCGTTAAGGGCGCTCTCGAAGAAGCTGGCGCAATGGAATACACAACAATTGTCGCGTCCCCTGCATCAGATCCCGCAGGCTTTAAGTACCTGGCTCCTTACACCGGTTCTGCAATTGGTCAGCACTGGATGTATAAAGGCGAGCACGTACTAATTGTTTTCGATGATCTTTCCAAGCAAGCTGA
Source organism: Actinomycetota bacterium (assembly GCA_009698815.1). GTDB lineage: Bacteria > Actinomycetota > Actinomycetes > Nanopelagicales > Nanopelagicaceae > Planktophila. The sequence continues at coordinate 9,383 of WLPJ01000021.1, forward strand.
GGCTTATCGTTCAGTCTCACTTCTACTTCGTCGTCCACCAGGCCGCGAAGCTTACCCAGGTGATGTTTTCTACTTACACTCACGTTTGCTAGAACGTTGCGCAAAGCTTTCCGATGAACTCGGTGGCGGTTCAATGACGGGCTTGCCAATCATTGAAACAAAGGGAAATGACGTTTCTGCATTTATCCCGACCAACGTAATTTCGATTACCGATGGTCAGTGCTTCCTTGAAACAGATCTCTTTAACGCAGGTGTTCGCCCAGCGATCAACGTAGGTGTTTCGGTATCTCGCGTTGGTGGTTCGGCACAGACAAATGCGATTAATAAGATTGCTGGTAGTCTGCGTCTTGACCTTGCTCAATTCCGTGAACTCGAA
>WLPJ01000022.1 GCA_009698815.1 Actinomycetota bacterium
GCAGCAGCTAAGAAGGCAGCTCCAAAGCGTCGCAAGAAGGCAGCAGCTAAGAAGGCAGCTCCAAAGCGTCGCAAGAAGGCAGCAGCTAAGAAGGCAGCTCCAAAGCGTCGCAAGAAGAAGGCAGCAGCTACAACAGCTGCTCCAAAGCGCCGTCGTCGCAAGAAGGCAGCAGCTAAGTAATTCATTACTTAATAAAAAACCCGCCACTTTATGTGGCGGGTTTTTTATTTCTCTTCCAAAACTTTTCTACTACTTGGCCTCGAGATCTTTTCTTAAAGAATCAGAAACTCTCTCAAAAATTTCGGCCAGTGCAACTTGATCACCTTTCGATAAATGATCAACAAATCGCGAGCGCACACTTTCCACGTGATCCGGCGCCGCCCCAACAATTGCCTTCCACCCCTTGGGTGTCATCACTGCGAAGTAGCCGCGTTTATCAACAGGGCAGGCCTCACGCTTTACCCAACCGGCTTTCTCCATAACCTTCATACGGTGGGAAAGGCGCGACCTGGAGAGCATTGCAACATCGGCAAGTTCTGACATGCGCATTCGTCGCTCCGGGGCATCACTTAGCTGGGCCAAGATTTCATAATCGGCCATCGAGAGTTCATGGTGGGCCAGGTCTAAATCAAGGGCCTCTAAAAGACGCCGGCTGGCTACGATATATCGGCGCCAAGCCTTCATTTCGGCAACGTTGAGCCAGCGAGGTGAGGTAGCGTTTTGCCGTGCCATTGGGCAATCATACGTTAATAAACGGTGAAGTTGAAGTTTCAACTACTTTTAGAAGGCAAAGGAACGCATGAGCTCTGCAGTAAATCCACTCGTAAGCGGAATTGATTCATCACATATCGATAACTCGTTCCGCCCCCAAGATGACCTGTACCGATACTTCAACGGCACTTGGTTAAAAAACCACGAGATCCCCCAGGACCGCTCATCCGATGGAATTACCTACCAACTTTATTTAGAGGCCGAAGCCCAGGTGCGTGACATTATCGAAACTGCCAAAGGCGATGGTGATGCCCAGAAGATTCGCGATCTATATGACTGCTTCCTTGATACTGCGGCGATAGAAAAATCTGGAATCACTCCACTGCAAGATGACTTGGCAGCAATTGATGCGATCACCAATCGCGCCGAATTTATTAAGACCATGGCCGATCTAGAAATGCGCGGACTTGGCGGGGTATTTGGTCTGGGAATTTATGGCGATGCCATGAACTCTGAAATGAATATTATTTATCTCGGACAAGGTGGGCTCTCATTACCTGATGAGGCTTACTATCGCGAAGAACAATATGAAGAAATTCGCCAGGCCTTCAAAGTCCACGTAGCCAAAATGTTTGCTCTCGCCCGTATTGAAAATGGCGCGGCCATGGCCGAGCAGATCTACCAACTAGAAGCAGCGATTGCAGCCCATCATTTTGATCAAGTCAAAGACCGCGATGTCGAACTGACCTATAACAAGATGACTTTTAACGAACTATCTAATCTGGCCCCAAATTTTGATTGGGCCTCATGGCTGGAATATAGCCAGATCCCTAAGTCAGCCTTTGATGAATTAGTTGTGCAGCAGCCGCCATTCTTAGCCGGCCTTTCGGCCCTGCTTGAAAACTTTGACCCAGCGCCATGGAAGGCGTGGATGAAATGGCAGTTAATCTCTGGTGCTGCGGCATATTTAACTGATGACTTTGTAAATCAAAACTTTGATTTCTACTCCAAGACACTTTCGGGCACCCCCGAAATTCGCGTCCGTTGGAAGCGCGCTATTTCATTTGTGGAAGGCGCACTTGGCGAAGCCATTGGCCAGATATATGTGAAGCGCCATTTTCCAGAAGCGGCCAAAGTTGCGATGCTCGATCTAGTTGATAATTTAATCCAGGCCTATCGCATCAGCATCAACGAGTTATCGTGGATGAGCCCAGAAACCAAGACAAAAGCGCTGGAAAAGTTGGGCAAATTCACCCCCAAGATTGGCTATCCCGATAAATGGCGCGACTATTCGGCGCTAACAATTACCCGCGATGGTCTCTTTGAAAATATCGGTCGCATCACCAAGTTTGCCCGAGATATCGAATTGGCAAAGATCGGCAAGCCAGTTGATAAGACCGAATGGTTAATGACCCCGCAGACAGTTAACGCTTACTACCATCCGATCCAAAATGAGATCGTCTTTCCAGCAGCGATCTTGCAGCCGCCGTTCTTTGATTTAGAGGCTGATATCGCAGTTAATTACGGCGGTATTGGGGCTGTTATCGGCCATGAAATCGGCCATGGCTTTGATGATCAAGGTTCTAAATTCGATGGCGATGGCAACATGATCGATTGGTGGACCCAGAGTGATCGCACTGAATTTGAAAAGCGCGCCAACGCACTTATTAAACAATTTGATGCGCTCTATCCCGAAGAAACCCCCGATATCCACGTCAACGGAGCCCTTACAGTCGGTGAGAACATCGGAGACCTTGGTGGTCTTGCAATTGGGTTTAAGGCCTATAAATTGGCTTTAAAGGGCGCGCAGAGCCCTGTAATTGACGGTTTAACCGGTGAACAACGTTTCTTCTTATCTTGGGCGCAAGCCTGGCGTGGCAAGGTGCGTGCCGAAGAACTGCGCCGTCGCATAGCAACTGATCCACATTCACCATATGAGTTCCGCTGCAATGCCATCGTTGCCAATATCAGCGATTTCCACGAAGCCTTTGAGGTTACAGAGGGCGATAAGTTGTGGCTGGCAGAAAGTGAACGCGTCGAAATCTGGTAACAGATCTAGTAACAAATCGCTCAGAGGTCTAACTTAGCGATATGAAGATTCGAGCCGCAGTATTAGTCGCCCCCGGGCGTTATGAAGTGCAAGCCTTTGACCGTCCCAAGTTAGAAGATGGGGCGCTGTTGATGCGCGTAGAACTATCTGGAATCTGCGGCACCGATAAACACACCTACCAAGGTGAGACTAAACAATATGCCGGTACTGAATCTGAGACCGATACGCCTTTCCCGATTATTCAAGGACATGAAAATGTTGGGATTATTGAAGAGCTCAGCCCAGCACTTGAGGAATCAGGTGATTTCTACCAAGCACCCGTAAAAGTTGGTGACCGCATAGTTATGTGCCCTGACATGATCTGCGGCAAATGTTTCTATTGCACCCACATTCAAGGCTATAGCTGGTGCTCAAAATCGCAATGCTATGGAAATAGTTTTACAAGTGCGCAGTGGCCTCATTTATTGGGTGGCTTTTCTGAATATATGTATTTCAAGCCGGGCACTTTCTTCTATAAAGTGCCTGACAATATTTCTCCAAAAGTTGCCGTCCTTGCCGAACTTATGGCATGCGCGGCATCCCTTGATAAATTAAAAGATTTCAGCTCCTACTCAATCGAAGGCTTCACAACCGGTGACACAGTTGTTGTCTTTGGGGTTGGACCACTTGGCTTACTTCACCTCGCCAAGTTGGGCATCATGGGAGCCGGAAAAATCATTTGCTTTGATAAATCTGATTATCGATTAGAACTTGCCAAGAAATTTGGCGCAGATTTAACAGTCAATGTGGATAAGACCAGCCAGAGCGAGCGCCTGAAATTGATTCATTCACTAACTGGTGGCATCGGCGCCGACGTCGTTCTACATATGACCAATCGTCCCGAACCAGTAATTGAAGGTATTGAAATGTTGCGCCGTGGTGGCACGCTGTTAGAAATGGGTAACTTTGCTGATACTGGTGAGGTGTCAATTAGCATGCACCGCCACGTTCTAAGTAAGAACTTGCGACTTATCGGACTTTCTAATCACCCAATCAATGCCTATGGGCCATCTCTGAAACTCTTTGATAAGTATGCAAAACAATATCCATTCGCAGATTTGGTAACTCACGAATTTGGACTTGATCAGGCAGATGAGGCGATGCAGATGTCGATGTCGCCACAATCTGGAAAAGTTGTAATTAACCCCTGGATTTAACTAGTTCTCAGGGAAGTGGCAGGCCACTTGTGATGCACCGAGCTGTACCAACTGTGGCACATCGGTACGGCACTTATCTTGCGCCTTCCAGCAGCGGGTATTAAATACGCAACCTGCAGGAGGATTGATGGGGCTAGGTAGATCGCCAGTTAAAATAATGTGCTCCCGAGTGCGCTCAGATCGGGGATCTGGCAGCGGCACCGCAGATAAAAGTGCAGTTGTATATGGGTGGCGCGGCTTGGCATAGAGATCGGCAGTTGCTGCAATCTCCATCATCTTGCCCAAGTACATAACCGCAACGCGATCTGAAATGTGTTGCACAACAGATAAATCGTGGGCGATGAAGACCATGCTGATCTTCTCTTCTTCTTGCAGATCTTCAAGTAAGTTAATTACTTGTGCTTGAATCGAAACATCTAGCGCCGAAACTGGTTCGTCGGCAACGATGAATCGTGGCTTTAGCGCGATTGCTCGTGCGATACCGATGCGCTGGCGTTGTCCGCCAGAGAATTCGTGCGGATAGCGGTTGTAGTGCTCTGGGTTTAAACCAACGCGAGCCATCAAATTCTGTACGGCGCCCTTGGTTCCTTCTTGCGGGGTAATTCCCTGAATTTCAAAAGGTGCCGAAATAATCTTGCCGATTGTCTGACGTGGATTAAGGGCTGAATATGGATCTTGGAAGATGATCTGCATCTGGGCACGGATTGCGCGCATCTTGCTCGAGCTGTAATCGGTTATATCTTTATCTTCAAAAATAATCTTGCCCGAAGTTGGCTCAACTAATTTTAGAATTGTGCGGCCGGCAGTTGTCTTGCCGCAGCCCGATTCACCGACTAGACCAATGGTCTCGCCTGCCTTTAACTCAAATGAAATTCCATCGACAGCCTTTACGACTTCCTTTTCACCGCGCTTGCCCTTGCCGGTTGGAAAATGCTTTACGAGGTTCTCAATTTTTAGGATTGCTTCACTCATCCCTGAACCTCCTTTAACTCTTTTGCAAATAGTTCATGGCGCAACTTCTCTGGAACATGGCAACGAGAACGGTGGGTGCTAGAAGTTCCCAAGAGCGCTGGTCGAGTTGTGTTGCAACCGGCCTCCGATGAGTGCTGCTTATATTCACACCGTGGTGCAAATGGGCAACCAACTGGCAAGTTAATTAGCGATGGTGGTTGGCCAGGAATTGCCTTTAAGCGCTCATTGTTTTTAGAAACGCGGGGCACTGATTTAAGAAGACCTAGCGTGTACGGAGCAAGTGGTGAATAGAAGATGTCATCAACGGGGCCTTCTTCAACGATGCGACCTGCGTACATAACATTTACGCGATCTGCCACCTGTGCAACAACGCCAAGGTCATGGGTAATTAGCAAGATACCCATATTAAATTCTTTCTTAAGCTTTGATAGCAGCGCCAAAATCTGTGCCTGCACAGTTACATCCAAGGCCGTTGTTGGTTCATCTGCGATCAAGATCTGAGGCGAATTCATTAGCGCCATTGCGATCATTACGCGCTGGCGCATACCGCCTGAGAATTGATGAGGAAACTCTTGGGCACGTTTTGCCGGCTCTGGAATACCGACTAGATCAAGCATTTCTAGAGCACGCGCCATCGCCTCTTTCTTCTTGCCGCGGTTGTGCACCAAATAGCCTTCAGCTAATTGGCTACCGATCTTGTAATAAGGGTGAAGTGAAGACATGGGATCTTGGAAGATCATCGCAACGGCGCGACCGCGGATATCGCGGATCTCATCATCACTTAAATGAACAACATCTTTAAATGTGCCGTGATCACTTAGCGAAATCGAACCACTGATTTCAGCTTGCCCCTTTTTATGAAGACCCATTACTGAAAGACTGGTTACAGTTTTTCCTGATCCTGATTCGCCAACAATGGCAACAGTTTCGCCGGCGTTTAAGGTAAGAGAGACGCCATCTACGGCGCGGACCATTCCGTCATCAGTTTTAAATGAGACGTGCAGGTCTTCAATTCTTAATAACTCGGTCATACGATTCGTACCCGCGGATCAAGTACTGCATACAACATATCCACGATTAAGTTCATGACGATGACGACAACTGCGGCCAAGATCGTTGTTGCCAGCACAACTGCAAGATCGAATTCATAGACCGAGCGAAGGGTGAGTCGACCAAGGCCGGGCAGGTTGAAAATTGTTTCGGTGATAATCGCGCCACCAATAAGTCCAGCAAAATCCAGTCCTGCCAAAGTAATTAGCGGTGCAAGCACTGCGCGAAGGGTGTGTTTGAAGAAGACAACTCGTTCGCCAACGCCCTTAGCGCGAGCAGTGCGGATGTAATCCTCACCTAAAGTTTCTAGAAGTGCGGCGCGGGTAAATCTGGTGTAAATGGCAGCGTATGCAATCGCCAACGTGATCCAAGGCAAAATAAAGTACTGCATAAATTTAAATGGGTTATCAATCAGTGAGGTATATCCCGAAAGTGAAAGTGGAACTAACTTCCACTTAATGGTGACCCAGATCAAAAGTGCCAGGCCGGTAACAAAAGTTGGCAGGGATGTAGCAAGAAGTACGAATACTGAGGAACTGGTATCTGGCCAGCGATTTTTAAACTTGGCAGCAATGATTCCAAGTCCAATTCCGACGATAAGCCACATGATTAGTGCGCCAATTGCCAATGAGATTGTGATTGGAAGTGCTTCGCGGATCATGTCTGTAACGCATGCATTTTCGTTAAATGAATATCCAAATGATGGTGCGGGGCAGGTAAAGGCTGCGCTGCCGGCCCCATATGTGCGGCCTGCAAATATTCCTGAAAGGAAGAGCCAATATTGCTCATAGATTGGTTTATCAAAACCTAAGCGAACGCGGTTGGCTTCCACGATTTGATCTGTACAGCGCTGGCCACATGTAAGTGAGGCTGGATCAAAGGGAAGAAATGAAAAGATCATGAAAACTACTGCCGAGACGATGAGTATGGTCATGGCCGCAAAAGCAGCACGCCGACCAATGAACTTCAACATCGTGATCCTCCAAGAATTAAGTCCGAATACTACTGCCTTACGTAAGAAGGTACTTCCGGCGCAATCTTTCGAAAGCGCCGGAAGTACCTGTCTTAACTATTTCTTACATGTCCTATAAGAAATGATCTGGATTAGTTGTTAATCCACATCTTTCCGTAGGCAGGGTTACCCTGAGGGACCCAGAAGAAGACGCCTGAGACTTGTGAGCCCCAAACTTCTTGAGCCTTACCAAACGTTGTTGGCAATACCCACATCTGCTTCATGGCATAAGCATCTAGCTCTTTCCATATTGCAGCTTGCTTCTTACGGTCTGTTGTCTTCATTGCAATATTGACCTTATCTTCAAAGGCCTTGTATGCAGGATCCGCTGAGTTCTGTGAAAGGTTAAATCCACCGAATGAAGCGAATAGTTCAGGAATAACTGTTGAAGCATTTGCCCAGTCAGCACCCCAACCAGAAGCAGACATATCCTTCTGCTTGTCAGGGTTCATAACTGTTGAGTAATAACCTGAAGAGATGATGTTCCACTTAACTTTTATTCCAGCGCGAGCATAAGCTGCCTCGTTGATTGGAATAGTGTCGTTAAGAGTTACAGATTGACGAACGTCCAATGTGATTCCATCTTCAGTTGCCTTCTTGTAATCCGCAGGACACTTGGTCTTTGCGGTTTCCATTAGGGCCTTTGCCTTAGTTACGTTTCCTTCAGGCATGAAGTCTGGGCTTCCTGGACCAACGACCTTTGTAGGTGCGTAGTCAGTTGCTACGAGTGGGCTGATTACGCCAGTTGCATATGAACCTGCGTAAGTTGGGCCGCCTGCGTAGTCAAGAAGAGCCTTGGCATCGCGTGAGTAATACATTGCTTGACGGATTTCCAAGCAAGGCATTGCCTTAACGTTAAATGCGATGTAGTTAGCGTATGGATCTGAGTTGTTCATGCGACGGTTCTTGAACTTTGCGTCGGTGAAGAACTTGTCCTTGTTTGTTGGAAGTGGGC
>WLPJ01000003.1 GCA_009698815.1 Actinomycetota bacterium
AGCCGCTTGCTCTACCAAGCTGAGCTACCCCGCCAAGGGTTGTGCACTTTCGAGCCCCCCACCGGAATCGAACCGGTGACCTTTTCCTTACCATGGAAACGCTCTACCGTCTGAGCTAGGGGGGCAATAGGTAGAGGTGTGAGTGTACGTCAGTTGCGCCAAAATCTAAAAATTAGCGACCGGGATCAAGCGTGACTTTGCCCGTTGTTTGGCGGGCCAGCATCGCTTCATGGGCTTTTTGCGCCTCTGATAATCCATAAGTTGCACCGATAACGGGATGCAATTTCTTAGCAACTATCAAAGCAAATAATTCGCTAAGAACATCACCCATCAGCTCTTTCTTTCCAAAGCAATGTGACAACCAGAAACCTGCAACCGTCTTGGTTCCACCCATTAACAATCCGGGATGAACGGCTGTCGGTGCCGTGCGCGATGCCATTCCGAATGTGACTAAGCGACCAAAGGGAGCAAGCACCGCAAGGCTGGCATCAAATGTTTTCCCGCCAACCATTTCCAAGACAATATCTACTTTCTTTCCACCATTTGCAGCCATCATCGCACCTGCTAAATCATCTAATTTAGCGTCTACGGTTTCATCTGCACCTAGTGACTTTGCAAGTGCGCTTTTTTCTGCAGATGAAGTCACCGCAATGACTTTAGCGCCCCACATCTTTGCTAATTGAATGGCAACTGTGCCAACGCCACCAGCTCCTGCTTGAATCACAACAGATTCACCTGGTTTAACGTGCGCCATTGTTTTCAAGATATGCCATGCGGTTGTGCCTTGCACCAACATCGCAACCGCTTGCTCATCACTTACTCCATCAGGAATATCAACGCACATCGCTTTATGTGCAATCACTTTCTGCGCATATCCCCCAGTCATGGCACTTGCCAAAACTCGGCGGCCGCTTTGAGTTGTGCCAACAACTTCTAAGCCAGGAATTAGCGGCAGCTCTTGCTTGGAAAGATAAGAGTTTTCGGTTTGGTGAGTATCTGCATAGTTGATTCCAATACAAGTAACATCTATTAACTCTTCAGAGCCATTTGGTACTGGGTCTGCAAGATCGGCCATCTTTAAAACTTCTGGACCACCGAATTGCTGAATCTGAATTGCTTTCATTGATTATCGCAAGTGCAGCGATCGGCTTCAGAGACTCCAAACAGCGCTTCTTCTACATGCTCACCACAACCTGACCAGGTAAATTTCTGGCAATTCTTACAAATAACACGTGAACACATGAGAGCTCCTTATTTATCGTAAATTTATTCTAATACTAGAAATACTTGCGGAAGATCTTCCTAAAGCGCTTAGTTATGCGCTTATTAAGCTTTAAGGTCTGATCAATTGGGGAAACCGCCATCAATTTAGTATGAGACGGTTCATCTGGAGTAATCACATCCTTAAGTGCGGGCGAGTTTTGATCAAGTGAATCTGCAATCCGATCAATGTTGGCAACCATGGAAAGCCCACGAACGATCTGCTCTTGATCAGCATCCTTAGCATCTTCGATTAGTGATTCCGCCAGTGCCGCACCGGCTTCGCGCGCATCATCTGTGGCTGTCGTCGTCGTTTCAAAATCTTCATCATCATCGAATTTTGAGGTAATTGCATAACTTGCAGCCGATAGCGCAACCGCGATCTGCTTCTTTGTTGAATCCGCGATGCCACCACTTACTGCAGAGTCAAAGAGCGTACGTGCAATTGTGCGCACCTGAACGAGCGTATGTTCAATAGCAATACCTTGAATATAAACTTCTTCTGCTTCATCTTTTTCTGCAGTCGGAAACCATCTGGCATGGCCGCGGGCTTCAACGGATTGGGCACGGATTGAAGGAACTGATTCCATTAGCAACCGCGCCTTGGCTAGCCAATTACCCGCTTCTTTCTGGGTATATCCAGCAGCCACACCTTCAGACATCTTCGCTAATAATTCGGCTGCCTTAGCGCTGACATCAGTAATTTGATCAATCGCTCGGCCAACTGGAGTATTTGCATGTGAGAAATAGGAAAAGATAATTGCTATTGCGGCACCAATTAAAGTCGATCCCAAGCGGTGAGTAGCAGTTGTTCCACTAATTCCTGGGCCAATAACAATCAAAGCGGTGACCGGAACATTTACCGATGCGACTTCACCAAGATGAAGTGCTCGTGCCACAACAGCACAGAAAATAACGGTAAGGCCGACAGCGATAAATCCAAAATCAAAGATAGAAACATTTAACAGGGCGACAGATGCGCCGATTGCGGTTCCGACTATCTGACCAAAGCCCTCACGAACTGATTTATGCAAAGAGATGCGGATAGATAAGGTACAAACGATTGCGGCGACGACGCCACCATCCTCAATAACTAGGTCGCCTACCTGCCAAGAAACAGCACCGGCTAAACCAGCCACCAAGATTTGGCGAACCCAAACGCGACGATCGGCAAATAACTTTTTTATTTTCTTCCACATGGTGTGGTTAAGTTTAGTAGGTATGCACTATTTCGCTCATTCGAGCCGCGTTATCCGCAAGGTTTCCACGAGAAAGTGCTCCGCCGATTAAAAGGGCTGTGTCCTTTCCATACATTTCAATCAACTCGGGAATTCGCTCGAGCGTCATTCCGCCGGCAGGTGCAATCAGGATTGAATTAAGGTTTCCAAGTTTTTCGCGAGATTTATCGGCAATATCTAAACATTGCTCTTCGCTAAATGAGAACCGTCCACCAATATTCGGGAAAATCGAAATATCGGCTCCAGCTAAGCGCATCAAAGTTCCAAAAACTATGCCATGTGCAATTCCTTCATGCTTGGATGTAACGAGTGAACCCAACATCGTGGGATGACCCAAGATAGGTAGCGATAGCGAATCATCCGCTGCGATTACTCGCATGGAATCAAATCCCGTAATACCTGGAAGAACAAGAAGCCCACTGGCTCCCAGTTCCTGAGCGGTATGGGCGCCATCGATCATCTGATCAAAAGGCATATTTAAGCTAGGTACATATGCAGCGTTTGCACCTGTAATTGAATTCGCTTCTGCAACGGCGCGCGAAATAAAAGTGACTCGCTCTTTCCATGTCGCCCATGGCTGGTTAGCCAGACTGTGATCGTCTTTTATTAAATCAAATCCTGCCAAGGCTAAAGTGCGGGCCATGTCAGCCAAAGTTTTTGCATCTGAGCCCATTGGTTTTAGTGCCGTTGCAATTAGCGGACGTGACTGAGCGCTAAATATTTTTCGTAATCCGTTAATTCCAAAGCGGGGTCCTTTGAACTTTTCCAAAATTGTAGAAGGAAGTTTGAGATCAACTATTTTCACGCCAGGAAATAGCGAGACATTTCCCCACAACACATTTAACAATTGTGTTAACTCTGCTCCAGCAACATCAGGGTTGTAAGAAATAGTAATTAAGTGAGTGGTTTTATCGGTCGAAGATATCTCTTCGATTTTTCCAACGACTTCTTCTTGCATCCACTTTGGAGCCAATTCATAAGGAAATTCGATCGTCTGCTCCGCGCGAATAACGTCAGCGATGGATTTCGGATCCTCGCCAACGTAGGCATAAGTTATATATATTCGTTCCATAATCTCTACCTTGGAAAAGCTGCCGCTACGCCGCCATCTACGGCGATAACGCTTCCAGTTGTTCGTGAAGATTCATCACTTAAGAGAAATGCTGCGGCTCGCGCCACATCCAGGCTTCGAACGCGGGCATTTAGCAGATTACGTGACGCGTAAAAATCTTCAAGTTCTTCTGGCTTAACTCCATGAGCAGCTGCACGTTGTTCGCGAATACCGCCTTCCCAAAGCTTGCTGTTATCGAAGACTGCATCAGGATTAATTCCATTGCAGCGAATTCCAGCGTTTCCACCTTCAAGGGCTGCAATACGCATTAACTGCAACATTCCCGCCTTGCTGACTGAATATCCACCAAAGCCTGCGCCAGGTGCGAAGGCGTTTTTGCTCGCGATATAAACGATCGATCCACCCATTTTCTGCTTACGCATCACCTTCATTGATTCTTTAGTCAGCATAAAGGCGCTAGATAGATTTATATCGAGGCCACGTCGCCATTTTTCGATATCTAAATCTTCAAGTTTGTCGCTAATTCCAATTCCAGCGTTAATTACAACGCCATCAAGGCCGCCAAAGTGTTTGATTGTTTTTGTGACAGTAGCCTGAACATCAGATTCCTTTGATTGATCGCCCAAAACAAGTAGCGGTGGATTGCATTTGTTTTCTGCAAATTCTTTTTCAACTTCAATTAACCCGGCTTCTTCAATATCTGCTAGCACCAAATGAGCACCACGCTTGGCAAGTTCAAGTGCCACGCCTCTGCCGATTCCACTTCCTGCTCCTGTAACGATAATGATGTGACCATCTAGTTGTGCTGGGGCAGGTTTATTCTTTAATTTAAATAACTCCATCGGCCAATAATCAAAGCCAAATATTTCGGCATCAGAAATAGTGTCGCCATCACCGAATGCATCAACAACTCGAGCTGCAACCGCGTGGGTATGTGATGCGATGTCGGCCAACATTGTGTTCTCTTTAATTGTGGTTGCAGCTGTTACCGCACCGACTCCAGGAACAATAATGACTCGAGGATCATTACCGTGGCTCGTATAGCCTGCTGGAAGAAGTGATTTATTGGCCTCAAAATATGCACTGTAATTCTCGCGAAATTCTTCGATCCCGGTTTCAGTATCTTCCAAAGTAACGGTTGCTGACTTTGGACGGATACGCAACATGTGATCCGCACTTGATGCACCAAGAGCCAGAATCTTCTTAAGATCTGGGCGAGCTGCTATTTCTGCTAATCGAGTATCGGTTCGCAGTAATTGTTTCTTTCCGAGAGTTCCGCGCAATTTGAGTAGCAACTCCTTGAGTTCTTCATCAGGCAAATCCTGGTGCTGGAAATTAGCCTCAGGCCGCTTATTAAGTGAATCCAAATATTTATTGGCTAGCGCTACCGTGTCTAAAGTTTTTTGGTAACAGCGATCTGAATCTTCATCCCAAACAACCAATCCGTGATGTGCCAGAACTACTCCTGCATAATCGCCCAAGCCGCCAACAATCTTTGAGAGATTAAAACTGGGACGAATCCAATCGACGTAGGCAAATTCTTCACCCAGTGCTTCGCGAACCGCCTTTTCCCCCTGCGCATGATTGGTTAGTGCACAGATTGCATCCGCGTGCACGTGATCAATATGTTTTGCAGGCAAAAATCCATGTAAGAGCGTTTCAATTGATGGCCTACGTGAAGTTGGATCAACAAGTGCGCGGGTCACATAATCAACCATGGTGTCATCATCTAGCACATCTAAATCGCGCAGCGCTAACAACTCATCGAGATACAAAGCCGGGTAATCACGATCTATTGCGTACTGCATATCCGCACCAGAACCTTTAACCCACAAGACTTTCTTAAGTCGGCCTAAGTGATCCTTGATTTCACCTTTACTTGAAGTGTTACCTCCACCGTAAACAACCATAGATTGATCGGCGCCTATCTTCTGGGAACGTGCGACGAGATCATGTAACGGCTTGAATTCACTCATAATGTTTGACCCTCTGCTATTTCGTAGGATTGATTCTCGGTGATTACAGCACTTATATATTTAGCTGGGGTAACATCAAATGCCGGATTGAAAGTTTTAGCGCCAAGCGGTGCTACCTGAATACCCTTGAAATAAGTTAGCTCTTCATCCGCTCTTATTTCGATATGAATATCAGATCCACTCGAAATTGTGCGATCAACCGTTGATTCTGGAGCCACCACCAAGAAGGGAATTCCAGCTTCGTGACAAGCCAGTGCAACACTTAGCGATCCGATTTTGTTGGCAGAATCACCGTTTTTTGCAATGCGGTCGGCCCCAATAAGGGCTGCATCAATGCGTCCACTCAATATCGCCATCGCAGCAGCGCCATCAGGTTCAATGCGATAAGGAATTTCAGATTTCATTAACTCCCACGCAGTCAACCGAGAACCTTGGAGCAACGGGCGTGTTTCATCTGCATAAACTTCTTTAACGTATCCACGCTTGTGCAATTCTTTTATAACGCCAAGAGCAGTGCCTGTTCCAGTTGTTGCAAGTGAACCAGTATTGCAATGTGTTAATAAAGTTAATGAATTATTGCCAAGTTTTTTAATCAACCAATCAGCACCAATATTTCCCATGCTGATGCTTGATTCTTTATCTTCACGTGCTAATTGATGCGCTGCGGCAAGTACAGCATCCCTGCCAGCCGGTAAGTGTTTGCGAATTTTTTCAACAGCCCATGCCAAATTAACCGCAGTAGGTCTGGCATCACGCAGCAAATCAATATTGAGTTCTAGCTCTTGAGCGCTTAAACCTTTGCGCTTAGCTTCATCTATTGCCAGGACCACGCCGTAAGCACCAGCAACACCTAACGCCGGGGCTCCCCGAACGACTAGTTGTTGAATAGCAAGAACAAGAGGAGATATCTCATCATAGGAAATGTAGTTTTCGGAGATAGGAATTTGAGTCTGATCTAGTAAAACGATCTTCTCGTTCTGCCAAGTAATAGCCTCAATGGCGCTGGACATTTAGCTGATCTCCTTATGTAATTCCTTTAACTTAGCACTTTAGTTCTGCTATTTACAGCCGTCCTGCCTGATGCACTCGCTTGAGAAACTCTTGGGTTTTTAGATTAGTTGGATTTTTCAGTACCTGCTCTGCGCTTCCGCGTTCGAGAATATTTCCTGATTCTAGGAAACAGACTTCATCGGCTACTTGAGTTGCAAATCCCATCTCGTGAGTCGCAAGCACCATGGTCATACCATCTTGTTTCAAATCACGAACGATGCTGAGAACTTCATTTACTAGTACCGGATCAAGAGCAGAGGTAATCTCATCTAAAAGAAGCAGACGTGGGTTTATGGCAAGTGAGCGAATTATTGCAACTCTCTGTTGTTGACCACCGCTTAGTCGATCTGGATATTGATCTGATTTATCTGCCAAATCAAAACGTGACAAAAGTTTTGTGGCTATTTCACGCGCCTCATCCGCACTCTTATTCTGAACTTTTATTGGTGCAAGGGTGATGTTCTCTAAAACTGTCTTATGTGGAAAGAGATTAAATGATTGAAAGACCATTCCTAATTTACGTCGTACATCATCTACCTGTATTGATGGATCAGTTATCTCTTGTCCATCCAATAAAATTTGTCCGTCATCAATCGTCTCTAATAAGTTGATGCAACGCAGCAGCGTTGATTTTCCAGATCCTGAAGCGCCAATTAATACTGTGGCAGTGTGCTCAGGAACTTGTAAGGAGAGATTATTTAAGACAACTTCCGTGCCAAAAGCTTTGCGAACGCTCTGTAACTCCAGGACGTTTGCCATTAAATCGCCCCTTCCGAGTTCTGCGCTTGAGTACGCTGTCTAATTGCGCGATCGGTGTAACGAGTCATAGGAATTGTTATAAGCAAAAATAGAATTGCGGCTACAACATATGGTGTGTAATTAAAGGTACGGCTGGCATTTATTTGTGCCGCACGAACTGCATCGGTCACACCCAGAATTGAAACCAAACCGGTATCTTTCAAAAGAGATACAAAGTCATTTAAAAGTGGTGGGACAACACGGCGGAGCGCCTGTGGCAGAACCACGAATCGCATTGTCTGGCCGGAAGTTAACCCGAGAGATCTAGCGGCAGCTCTTTGGCTGGGATGTATTGAGAGAATTCCTGAACGAATAACTTCGGCGACATATGCTGAATAAGTAAGCACAACCGCAATTGTGCCAAGCACAATTACATTGCTGGAAATACCTTGAAGTCGCAGGGCTGGAACACCAAAGCCAACTAACAAGATAATCAGGATTAGCGGAGCGCCACGGAAGATATCTACGTATGCAGTTGCTAAAAATCTAAATGGCGTAAGAGCTGGAGATTTGGTCGTTCGCAGCAGCGCCAGACCCATTGCGATAATACCGATTGCGATGCCACCAAAAAATGTTAACTGCAGGTTTATCCAAAGACCTTTTACAACTGTTGGAAATACTTCTTTTCCGTATTCAATATCAAAGAAAGTTGCTTTTACGACTTCCCAACCTGGGGAGGTAATCAAAACAACAGCAAGTGAGCCCAGAACAAATACTGATGAGACTGCGGCAATGATCGCTTGCTTACGGCTTAACTTACGGCGAAGTGCGCGACGTTCTAATTCGCGTGAGCTTGGCGACCAAGCAGAGTTATTTCTCTCTGACATGGCCGCCAAACTACCGCGTTTATCTACTATTTTTCTTAATTTACTTATGGCTTCAATACTGGAGCGCCTGCATCAGTGGCGAGCCACTTATCAGTAATCGCAGCCAATGTGCCATCTGAAGTTATTGCATCAACAGCGCCAGAAACACATGTTGTGATCTTGCTGCCCTTTGAAAGCAAGAGACCAAATTGATCGCCTGCACCAGTTGATGGAAGCTGACCAACAATTAAGCCATCTGTTACTTCGACTCCTGAAAGATAGAAGGCAGTAGGTAGGTCAACAACTAGACCATCAATCTGACCATTCTTTAGTGCAGTGACAGCAGCAGCGTTGTCATTAAATACCTGTGGCTTTATGCCAATTTGGTTTTCAATTGCATCAAGTGATGTTGTGCCAACTGCCGCACCGAGCTTTGCGTTCTTAAGGTCTGCGATAGATGTCTTTCCGGCGATCTTGCTGCCTTTGTAAGAAACGATCGCTTGTGGAGCTGTGTAATAAGGTGATGAGAAATCAACTGCAGTCTTTCTCTCATCTGTGATTGAAAATTGTTGCAAGTTGAAGTCGAAGTTCTTTTCTCCAGGTGTTACAGCGCCATCAAATGTCGTACGAACCCAGACAACCTCATCGTTTGAGAATCCAAGTTGCTTAGCAACTGCATAAGCAACTGCTCCTTCAAAGCCTTCACCTGATTCTGGTTTGTCATCAATAATCCATGGATAGTACGCAGGCTCGCCAGTTGCGATTGTTAGCTTGCCATCTGTAACTGTTGCAAGATCAGCCTTCTCGCATGAGGCAGATGCAACTTCAGTTGAATCTGATTTTGAACATGCAGTTAATCCAAATGCCAGAGCAAGTGATACTGCGAATATAAGTGACTTCTTTTTCTGCACGTTGTCTCCCTTTCGTGGAGTTAGCAATACTCGTAAAGGCTAATAAAGGCAGACCCTGGTGTCTACTTGCGAAGGTTTTGCGTTTAAGCGTAAGAGTCCCAGTCTCCGCCGCTCAAAATGCCGCCGTCTATCACAATGGACTGCCCGGTGATGTAAGAAGAGGCATCGGTTGCCAAGAAAATAACTGAACCAATTATTTCATCAGGATTTGAGAGGCGACCAATTGGAGTGGTCTCATCAAACCATTTTGAGCGATGTGGCTCGCCCCAAAGCGATTTGGTGAAATCTGTCTTAATTACTGAGGGCTCGATGCAATTCACTCGAATCTTATCCTTCGCCCATTCACGAGCAGTACTGCGAGTTATCGAAGATACCGCCGCCTTAGTGGCTGCATATACAGAGATGGTGTTAAAGCTATAACGGGCGCTGAGTGAACTCATATTTACGATTGCTCCGCCACCGGCAGCTTTCATAATTGGGTGTGCTGCTTGGGAAATAAAATATATTGCTTTCATGTTTACGGAGACAATTGCATCAAAGTCATCTTCAGTAACTTCAGAAATAGGTTTGCGACGATTAATCCCAGCGGTGTTAATTACTATGTCGAGGCCGCCCATAAGTTGATTAGCCTCTGAAACTACTCTGGCACATTCAGCCGGGTCAGATAAATCTGCCGCTATTGAAAAAGCTTTACCTGATTGAGTTGTGATCGCCTTTCGCACTTCATCAAGTCGTTCCTGATTAAGATCTTGAATTGTTACATCTGCTCCTCGTTCGGCGAAAGCTTTCGAAATCAGCGTTCCGAGTGATCCAGCACCACCAGTGATAAGAGTGCGTTTGCCCTGCAAAGAAAATAACGGATCAAACATTTACGACTCCTTATATATCCAAATAAGTGGTACTCGTGGGTGGAAGTACTACTGGAGTTAATCCTATTCCTTCAAAATAAACCTGCTGTGTTTCGCTACTAAAATTGGCCAAAATTAACCGAGTTGTTTCAGAATTCCTGAGAATCAACGAATCAACTACTTCTGGAGCACTAGAAGAAGATTTCCTGCAGATTGAAAAACCTTTGAGCGCTGCAAATAAATTCCATACGGGGAATGCTTCGCCAGATTCGCTTGGGAAATTTACCGAATCCTTACTTCCTGATTTACTTTCTCTTATCCCCCGCCAGCCAACACTCTCAAAGTAAGTCGCCGAATTGATGGAGTTGGATTGCGCTAAATACTTAATTGAGATTGCAGTCCAAGCTTCGTTAAACCAAGTTCTCTGGCGGCTATCTACCGAAGCTGGCAGCGCAGTGTTGCTGACATCCTTATCGGGCTGCGTTGCATTTGGGTTGAATCTGGGACGGAGTGTGATTGGTCCAACGCTAACTCCCTTTGAACCTGCAATTCGTGCAGCATTTAGAGCGATTACTTCTTGCGTTGCCAAATTCTGAATTAACGTTCGATCATCAAAGGAATGGACCTGGGGATTTAGTGAAAAGTTAATCTGATCAATGCCTGGTACAACTGCTGAACCTCTATTTATCTCAGTGAAATACAGATCAGTTCCAGCAGAAATTATCTGCTGTGGACCTAACAACTCACGAGCCGCGGCAACAAATTCGGCGGGTGTTACCTTATGAGTCTTTGAAAATATCAACAAATTTCTGACTAGCGCTGTTAACTCTTCATGGCTGTGAAGAAACTCTGTAATTTGATTTACTGACGTTGCTTTTAGAGCTAGATCAAGTTTTAGCCCTAATTTTTTAGATAATTTCACCGCGCCAGTAAAATTTGCTTTTGATGCTTCATCTAGATCTAAATTAAGCCTCAGGTGACCAATTCCAATTTCGTTAAACTCATCATGATCACTCTCAGAGTATTCTTCAGCAATATTTAGCCCAATGTCGGGCAGGCTAGCTTCTGAGTCAGAAACACTTATGGTGACTTTGCTCTGCGTCAGTTTTTGCACCTTGGATGCCTGGCCGCTTAAAGAGATAGTGAACTCTTGCTCTATCTGATCGCCTTTAGAGACTTTAACCGGAAATGGGAGTTCAATCGGGGTGCAGTAGGTTTTGTAGGAAGCATCACTCCAGTTACGGTGATCTTCCGTTTCGAAAACCTCTCCTTTGAATTTAACTTCAAGAGTTTGTCCATTATTTAAAGTGTGCGATATCCCCGAGAGATTCTTAAATGGTTGGCTAGGAGAGATATCATTTGGAAACTCTGAAATTATTTTTGTTCCACCAGAAAGTATTAATTTACAAGATTTTCCAGCCAAGTTTGCAATTGGATGCAGCAGACAAAGGCCAAGTCGGTTTCGCATAAAATCAGCGGTAGACGAGCCACTGAACCCATACTTTATCTCTCCTGCCGAACTGCCGACTATTTGTAATTTTGCGTGAAAGTTTTCAGCATCGTTGCTCCCACGAAGTTCAAGATCAGCAGAGAAGTGATCATCTGCAACATTCCATTTTTCTTCCAAGATTTCAAATGGTCGAGAGGTCCAATTGATATCTTGAAAGACCAGATAGATCCTACGTATTGCTTCTTCTTCACCCAACCGAATATTCCACAAACTTCCATCTGAATATTCCAGAGTTAATGGACCAGCGATTAGTTTCTTCATAACTTCTATTTAAGTAGAGAGCCGACAATGAATACTTGGCCACTTTTAATTGATTCGTATGCACCTAAAGTTATATCTAGTAATTTGAGAGTATCTTCACCACTTGTTTCAGGCGTCTTGGCATTTCTTATACAATCAACCCAATGTTTATTTACGTTAACGACGCTGTCCTGTATTCCATTCCAAGGTTCTGATGTCCAGCCATGATCTGGAATCTCAATAACTTCATTGGTAACTGAAGTGCCAGAAACGACTTGCAAGTGGTAATCGGCAGAGAGTGTGATTGCACCTTTTGTACCTTCAATAATCACAAAGGTTTGTGGGTATGTGCTGTGATCAGACCTTGTTTCATAACTCGCATCAACGATGCATGTGGCATCTTCCATATGCATAAGAATTGTCGCTGAGTCTTCGCCCTTAATAATTGGATTTACTCGATGAGCAGAAGTAAAAATTGTGTTTGGTTCGCCAATAAAATATCTTGCTAAATCAAATAGATGAACTGCCACATCTACGATAATCATTCGCTCGCTCTCGACCAGCCAAGACTGAGCTGAATAAACATCATGTGCGGTGCGAAAGCAGATCCGTCCAAAGAATGGTCGGCCAATTGCACCGCTATCGATAATCTCTTTTATCTTGCGCATGGGAGTTTGAAAACGAAAGTTCTCGTGCACCATGAAGGGCAAGTTCTTATCTGACATAGCCTTAACCATTGCTTTGGCATCTGCCATTTCCCACGCCAGTGGCTTCTGACAGATTGCTGCGACGCCATTCTTTGCCGCAAGTTCAACCATCATCTTGTGAGTTGGCGGCGTTGTAGCGATATCTACAAAGTCTAATTTTTCATTTGCAAATAACTCTTCAGCGCTGGAATAAGCCGTACCGCCAAAAGTGGCAGCTGCTGCTTTAGCCTTTTCAAAATCAACATCGCAAGTTGCAACTAGTTCAACATCCGGGTTTTGACTCCATGCATGCAAATGGTTTTGAGCAAAGAAGCCACAACCGATTAGCGCATATCTAAATTTTTGCTGAGTCACAGCGCTATCTCCCGTTTAGGATCTGTAATCCACTCACTCCAAGAGCCTATATACATCTTGCAATCGTCAAAGCCGGCATGCTTCATAGCCAGAACATTCTGAGCCGCCGTAATTCCAGAACCACAATAGAAAATCGTCTTAGATGGGGCAACGCTGCCAATTAGATTTGCATAATGTTCTTTAAGTTCAACAGTGGAACGGAAGTGACCTTCCTTCGTTAAAGTCTGGGCGCGATCTGCCAATCCCGCACCTGCGATGTGGCCACGAACTGGGTCGTAATACTTTCCTCCACCGTGATAGCCCTCTGCCCCGCGCGAATCAAATACGCAGTGGTCCGGATCGTTACGAACGGCATCGACTTCATCAACTGAGGCAAATAGCTCTTCGCGAATATTTGGAACAAAATCAGATGGAGCTATCTTGCGTACATCCTGATTTACTTCACGGCCTTCACCTTGCCAGCTCTTAATTCCACCATCTAATACTGCTACTTGATCATGTCCCATCCAGCGAAACATTAGCCAAAGACGTGATGCTGCCATAAGGCCAGATTCTGCGTCATAACAAATGACTTGAGTTTGATTCGTGACTCCCCAATTTGAAAGTATCTTTACAAAATCTTCTGATTTAGGAAATGGTCGTCGTCCAGTTTTTCCTAGAATAATTTCGCCTGATAAGTGCTTGGAAACATCGGCATGGATAGCGCCAGGGATATGTGAGTCTTGATAAACCTTTTCTCCCCAGGATTCATCATCTAAAGAAAAGCGCACATCGATAATTAAAAAATCGAGGTTATCTAAATTTCGCGCAAGATCCTCTGTTGAAATAAGTGTTGTATAAGTCATTACATCTCACTCTTCACAAGGCTTTGGGGTGTCGTTAGAGTACTACAGTGAATATGACGCCGCGAAGTTCTTTGGTAACCCAGGGACGCGACCGAAGTCCCAACCGCGCAATGTTGCGAGCACTCGGTATGCAAGGTGATGATTTCACCAAACCACAGATTGGTATTGCCTCTTCTTACAACACAATTACCCCTTGCAATATGTCACTACGCACTGTTGCCGAAAATGTTGCATCTGGCGTTAGAGCCAATGGTGGTTTCCCGATGGAATTTGGAACTATCACCGTTTCTGATGTCATTTCCATGGGTCATGAAGGTATGCATTTTTCACTAGTTAGTCGCGAAGTTATTGCAGATTCAGTTGAAACTGTTATGCAAGCCGAACGCTTAGATGCAATGGTTACTCTCGCAGGTTGTGACAAGAGTATTCCGGCGATGTTAATGGCGGCGGCACGAATTGATGTCCCCAGCATTCTTATGTATGCGGGCTCACTACTTCCTGGCAAAACCAAGCTGGAAGATGGAACTGAGATAAAAGTAAACATCGTGACATCTTTCGAAGCAGTCGGTGCTAACGCTCGCGGACTCATGTCAGATGAAGATTTAGATCGAATTGAGAAGGCTGCATGCCCAAGTGCTGGAACTTGTGGCGGTATGTACACCGCAAACACTATGGCTAGTGCATCCGAAGCAATGGGAATGTCACTTCCTGGATCATCGTCTCCTTCTGCGGTAGACAACCGACGTGCACCCCTGGCCCAATTAGCGGGCGAGGCAGTTATTAACATGCTGAAACAAGGAATTACAACAAGTGACATCATCACCAAAAAATCTTTAGAAAATGCCATCACTGTGGTCATGGCCCTTGGTGGTTCGACAAACGCAGTCCTGCACTTGCCTGCGATCGCTCACGAACTCGGAATTGATTTGAATCTATCGGATTTCAAACGTATAGCAGCGCGCGTTCCACTGCTTGCTGACTTAAAACCATTCGGTGAATACGTAATGTTTGATATGGATAAAGTTGGTGGAGTTCCAGTAGTAATGAAGATTTTGCTCGATGAAGGTCTGCTCCACGGAGATTGCATGACTGTCACCGGCAAGACGGTTGCAGAGAATTTGAAAGATATTGCGCCACCAGCTGCAGATGGAAAAGTTATTTATCCCGCTAATAAACCATTTGGTAAAAATGGCGGAATCACAATCCTTGAAGGCTCACTAGCACCAGAGGGTGCAGTAGTAAAAAACGCTGGTGTTGAAGTTGAAATTTTTCAGGGTGCTGCCCGGGTATTTAATCGAGAAGAATCTGCGATGGAAGCACTTTCTGATGGAACGATTCAGAAAGGTGATGTAGTTGTTATCGCCTACGAAGGTCCGAAAGGCGGACCAGGAATGCGCGAGATGCTGATGATTACTAGCGCGATAAAGGGCGCAGGGTTAGGTAAAGATGTTTTGTTGATTACCGATGGCAGATTCTCCGGTGGCACAACTGGACTATGTGTTGGACATGTTTGTCCAGAAGCTACTGACGGCGGACCTATCGGATTGATCAAAGATGGTGATCAAATTCGAATAGATATTCCGGCAGGAAAATTGGAGCTATTGGTTTCTGATTCTGAACTGGCAAAACGTAAAAAGGAGTTTGTGAGCCTTCCGCCGCGTTATACCAAAGGCGTGCTGGCTAAATACGCGAAATTGGTTGGTTCTGCGACTCATGGGGCTGTTTGCTCTTAAATATTGCGGGAAATTAATCCCCCACTTACCCTTCGGCATTACTCAAAAGGGTGGTCGAAATGAAGTACAAGTCAGTAAAAGGTTTACTCACGAAAGATGAGTCACTCATCCCTGTAACTTTCATCGATAAGTTAGAGGATATTTTGCATGGCTTCCTCGGAATAGTTTTGTTTGTGATTTCCGTCTTGGCCGCTGGTTACAGTCTGCAGCGCCTGATCGAAACTCGACCATTTTTCCCAATCGGAATGATCCAAGCAATTAACGACATTCTCTTTGTTGTAATCATCCTAGAGATTATGCGCACCGTAATCGTGCGCTTTACTGATGGTATTTTCCAACTGGATAACTTCTTAATCATCGGAGTTATCGCAGCAGTACGTCACATTCTTACTGTTGGTGCGTCTCTTACGATGGAAAAAGAAAAGACAACTGAGTATTTCAATCGTGCGCTCACTGAAATGGGCGTAAATACCGGAATCGTTTTGGCTCTTGTATTCGCTTTGTTCTTATCCCGTGCTGCGCGCAAACCAGGGGCAAACAAGTAATTAGAGGATTTTAATTTAAGTCTTACTGGTGGCGGGTGAAGGATTTGAACCTTCGAAGGCAGAGCCGGGGGATTTACAGTCCCCTCCCATTGGCCGCTCGGGCAACCCGCCAGGGTCATTCTTTTACGGCGGGCGCTAGATTACCTTAATTTATTTGCCATAGGTAATCGGCTATTTTCACTGCCTTTTCCAGATAAAAAAGAGCAATAAACCTCCGCCAACAACCAGTGTCGCGCTAATAATTAAGTAAATAGATAATTTATTTTCAGAGCCAGTTAATGAAGAATATTCTTCTGAAGGATTAACATCCTCAGCAGCCACTGCTTTAGATGAAACCGTAAATTCGTAATTACCGGTAATTACATGTCCATCGGCGGCAACGGCGCGATAACTAACTTTAAACAGGCCTATCTCTACTTTTGGCGATAGCTCTGATGTTAATACTGAACCTGAAACTAGAGGTTTTGTAAGGGCCAATTCTGACCCAGCTTGATCTACTACTGAGATTGAATTTGAATCACCGATGTCGATTAGTTCTTCCGCAAAAGTGATGGAAATTACCGAAGGTAGCACTTCTAATATCGCATTTTCTTCAGGGTTCGCACTAACAATGACGGTATGCGCAGAGGCTGATGAGTAAATTTGAGGTATTGCTAACAGCGACGCGATCAGCAGTAATTTAGGCGCCCTCATGATTGAAGTGTATCCGCGCTTAACTTCATTAATTACACGAGGCGCGATAACCTTGTCTCATACAGGGTTATTTCATACCCGTTTGTTTAAGGAGGGCCAACCGTGGCTGATAGCAGTTTTGATGTAGTTTCCAAGATTGATCGCATGGAACTCGATAACGCAATTAACCAAGCGATCCGTGAAATTGATACACGATTCGATTTTAAGAACACCGGCGCCAAGATAGAAATGGCTGGCGAGAAAATCAGTATCGAAGCTGATACTGAAGAACGTGCTAAAGCAACTTTAGATGTTGTAAAAGATAAGATGATCAAGCGCGGAGTTTCGCTAAAACACATCGATCCAGCTGAGCCACAACTATCAGGAAAGATCTACAAGATCTCTTGTCCGCTTAAAGAAGGTATCTCAACTGAGAATGCAAAGAAGATTGCAAAATTCCTGCGCGATGAAGGCCCTAAATCCGTAAAGTCTCAGATTCAAGGCGATGAACTTCGTGTCACCAGCAAGAGCCGCGATGATCTGCAAGCCACGATGGCAATGATCAAAGAAGGCAAGTGGGAATTTGCAGTTCAATTTGTGAACTTTCGATAATTGAAAAAACAAAAGCTTGGCCTCATTTATGGGGTTAGCGCATATGTTCTTTGGGGGCTCTTCCCGCTTTATTGGCCTTTGCTTAAACCGGCAACTTCGCTAGAGATCGTTTCGCACCGCGCAGTTTGGACCTTGGTATTTTGCATCATTGTTCTGGCCATAACTCATGCGCTGAAGTCAGCGCTGGCTACTTTTAAGCAACCCAAGGTTGCAATAAAACTCTTTCTGGCATCGATTCTGGTTTCAATTAACTGGTTGATCTATATCTGGGCCACAAATAACGGACACGTGGTTGAAGCATCACTTGGTTACTACATCAACCCTTTAATAATTATCGGTTTCGGTGTTTTTTTGCTAAAAGAGAAGATGCGTCAATTGCAATGGATGGCAGTTTCCATCGCCACGATTGGCGTGCTTATTCTGACAATTGATTACGGTCGCCTGCCGTGGGTCGCACTTGGACTGGCGCTTTCGTGGGGATCATATGGTTTAGTGAAGAAACATCTTGGGCTCGGTGCACTTGAAGGACTTGCGATCGAAACCATGATTGCTTTCATTCCATACTGCGGTTATTTGTTGTTCATAGGAAGCAAAGATCAAGGACAATTTGGCCATGGATTCGGTTTAACTGCCTTACTGATTAGTGCTGGTGCCGTCACTGCGATACCGCTACTGCTCTTCAATGGTGCCACCACCCGTCTTCCATATTCAACTATTGGACTCTTGCAATATATAACTCCAACTCTGACATTTATTATTGGCGTGTGGGTTAATCACGAAGTCATGCCAACGGCGCGCTGGATAGGTTTCCTAACAATTTGGGTAGCTCTTATTACTCTTGCGATTGATTTAGTTCGCTCAAGCAGAGCGGTCGATAACAGCGTCGCATAAAGAAAAGAGTGCACCTGTTGCTGGACCAACGGGAAGTGGCCCCAAAGCGGTACGTGCATCTTTAGCGATTTGTCCAAGCTGTTGGCGTGCCAGATGAAGAGCGTCATGTGATCGCAGTGCGCGCAAAACTTCTTGAACTTCGCTCTCGTCGTGAATTGGTCCGCTGAGTAAGCGTTGTAGTTCGGCATCTTCTGATCTGTCTGAGGCCATCACATTGATAGTTACTAAGGTCGGCACACCTTCACGCAAATCAGTACCTGGAGTCTTGCCAGATTGGTTTAAATCACTTGCAATATCAATAATGTCATCTGCTAATTGGAATGCGATTCCAATTTGTTCGCCAAACTTCGTAAGCGTTTCAGTGATCTCTCGCGGCGCACCAGATAACAAGGCGCCGAATCGTGCACTGGTTGCAATTAGTGAACCGGTCTTATCCCCCACAACACGTAAGTAATGCGCCAGCGGATCTTCACCATTTTGCGGTCCTTGTGTTTCCATAATCTGACCAATAACTAAACGCTCAAAGGTGCGCGCTTGTAGGCGAACCGCTTCGGGCCCAAGGTCTGCCAATAAATCTGATGCTTTAGAGAAAAGATAATCTCCAGTCAAGATGGCGATGGTATTTCCCCAGTGATTATTGGCACTTTCAACCCCGCGACGCATCGGCGCTTCATCCATAACATCATCGTGATACAGCGTTGCCAGGTGAGTTAATTCGCAAACAACTGCTGCCGGAATAACTTCTTTACGAGTGCTATCGCCATAGTGCGATGAAATTAGTGTGAGCAAAGGACGTAAGCGCTTTCCACCTGCTGCAACCAAGTGGCGTGAGGTCTCTTCAACAAGTGGGTAATCACCTTTTATATGTTCGCGCAGAAGCTCTTCAACGCCTTGCATACCAATTGCTAAATCTGCCTCTAGTGAGGGATCCAGGTCAGGAATGCCGAAGGATGCCATTAGCGAAGGAACTGTGCAGTGCTTTGAATAAAGTTAATCAAAGGAGTTGGATAAATTCCAAGTGCAAAAGTCACAACTGCAGAAATCGCAATCGTGATCTGCGTGTAAACAGATGGGATTACAACTGATGTTCCGTCCTCGACAGGATCTTTAAAGAACATCAAGACGATGACGCGGATATAGAAGAAGGCAGCAATTGCTGATGAAAGTACGCCGGTAATCAAGATCGCAGTTGAACCACTTTCATACGCTGCAGAGAAGATAGAAAACTTTCCGATAAATCCACTTGTAAGAGGGATACCAGCAAATGCTAATAAGAATCCAGCAAAGGCTGTTGCCACCCAAGGTGAGCGCTTTCCTAAACCACTCCAGCGATTGAGGTCGGTGACTTCTCCGGCTGAATCGCGAACTAAGGTCACAATTGCGAATGCGCCAACTGTTGCAACGCCGTAAGCAAAGAGATAGAAAATTGATGCATCAAGGCCAGATTTATTAAGTGCAATAACACCTGAAAGCAAGAATCCGGCGTGGGCAATTGATGAGTAAGCCAGCATGCGCTTCACATCGCGTTGTGCGATTGCAACGAGTGAACCAAAGACCATTGTTATTAAGGCAATTACGATCAGCGCTGGACGCCATTGCCAATATGCCTCGGCAAATGAAAGGTAGAAAATACGCAACATCGCACCGAAGGCTGCAACTTTCGTTGCCGCCGCCATAAACGCTGTTACAGCAGTTGGGGCGCCTTGATAAACATCTGGTGACCAAGCGTGGAAAGGTACTGCGCCAACCTTAAATAACAGACCAACAGAGAGAAATGCGATACCAAGTAATAGATAAATATCATTGCCGGTACCACCGATTACTGCTGCATGTATTCCTGAGAATGAAACTGCTGCTGAGTACCCATAGAGATATGCAATACCCATAAGGAAGAAGGCAGATGAAAACGCTCCTAACAAGAAGTACTTAAGAGCAGATTCTTGCGACATCAAGCGACGGCGGCGTGATAAGCCAGCAAGAAGATAAAGAGGAAGTGAAAGCATCTCAAGTGCGACAAAGAGTGTGACCAAATCTGTGGCAACCGGGAATAACAGCATTCCGGCGACCGCAAAGAGTGTCAGCGGATAAACCTCAGTAACTTTTAGATCTTGCTGCAATGAAGTTCGTTCTTCATCAGAACCCGGAAGAGCGGCAGCGAGTGCTGTGAAATTATCTAGGTCGGCGAGTAAGAAGACCGAAATAATTGCGATGAGCAAAATTGATCCTTGCAACAATACGCCTGCGCCGTCAAAGGTTACCGATTCCATTGCCGCAGTTGTCGATGCGCCGCTGCGAACTCTAACAAGTGAAGCTAAAGAAAGCGCCAACGTTGCCAAAGTAATAAAGAGTTGTGAGCTAGCACGTGCGCTGCGTGGAGCGAATGCTTCGATAAGCACACCGATTAGTGCACCACCAAGCACAATAAGAATTGGTGCAAGAAGTGCGTAATCAAGAGTTGGCGATACAAAGGTAATCATTTCTTGCCCTCACTCATGGTTGGTGCCGGATCGCTAAATCCTTGCTGGGAAACTACGGTTGCAGCCGCTGGATTTATGATCTTTAGCAGCGGTGATGGATAGAAACCAAGAATTACGATTAAGGCAATTACTGGTCCGATTGCAATCTTCTCGCGCAGAGTTAGATCAGTTAGGTTTTCATTGCCCGGTGTCGTTGGACCATGAAGCGCGCGTTGCACTGGAATCAAAATATATAGTGCAGCTAAAACAATTCCGAAGGTGGCGATAACTGCGGCAACTGGATAACGAGTAAAGGTTCCAACCAGAACTAAGAATTCACTAACAAAACTTGATAGTCCAGGAAGTGCCAAGCTCGACATTCCTGCAATAAAGAAAGACCACGCCATGATTGGCGTAATGCGCTGTAGGCCACCAAAGTCAGAGATCGTTGATGACTTGCGGCGCGAAATCATGAAGCCAGCAACTAAGAACAGGGCTGCCGTAGAGAAACCGTGATTGAACATATACAGCGTCGCACCAGACATACCTTGTGATGTCATGGCAAAGATTCCCATGGTGATGAAACCAAAGTGTGAAATCGATGTATAGGCAATCAAACGCTTAATGTCTTTGGCACCGATCGCCAAGAAGGCACCGTAAAGAATTGAGATAACGGCCAAGGTAATAATCATCGGTGTAAATGTCTTGCTGGCATTTGGGAACAAGGTTAAGCAATACCGAATCATTCCGAAGGTGCCGACCTTATCCAGAACACCAAGTAACAGAACTGAAGTTCCTGGTGTTGCTGACTTGGCAGCATCTGGCAACCAAGTGTGCAATGGCCAAAGTGGAGCCTTAATGGCAAAGGCAATGAAGAAGCCAAGGAATAAGACGTTCTCCATCATCGGCGTTAACACAGTGTGCAGCTGAGATAGCGTCGTGATATCGAATGTACGATTTCCGTAGCGAGTTGCCATAACAAAGATGCCAACTATTGATGCCAGCATCAAAAGGCCACCAAAGAGGCTATATAACAAGAACTTAACGGCAGCGGCTGCGCGATCGCCCGAACCAAATCCACCAATAAGGAAGTAAACCGGGACCAACATCGCTTCAAAGAATACGTAGAACAAGAAGACGTCAGTGGATGCAAAGACACCAATCATCATTGTTTCTAGAACCAGCAGAAGTGAGTAGAAAACCTTAGGACTCCAACGTCCACCCTCTGATTCATTCCAGCCAGCGATGACCACAATTGGCGTAAGCAGGACTGACATTAAAATTAGAACGAGTGCGATTCCATCAACACCTAGCGCGTACTTGATACCAAAAGCCGGAATCCATTCGCGTGACTCAACAAATTGAAAACCAGTTGCGCCGAAATCAAAGGAAATTGTCATCGCAATTCCAACGACTGCAACGAGCGCCGTGGTTGCCAACGCGATCTGCTTTGTTAGAAGTAAATTGGTCTTTGGAACAAAGGCCAATGCGACAGTTCCGAGCAACGGCAGCAACATGGAAAGAGTTAGTAAGTTCATATTATTTAGATTCATGTTGTTACCACCCAAATTGCTGCGATCAGCGCGACAGCGCCAATCAAAATGAGAGCTGCATAGCTGCGGACAAAGCCAGTTTGGGATTTGCGCAGAAACGAACCAGAACCAAGTGCCATCTTGCCGATTCCATGAACTGCGCCATCGATAACGCTCTGATCAATTTTCACCAGTGCAGATGTGATCGCTTGCCCAGGACGCATAAAGAGCGTTTCGTTTATCTCATCTTGCAACAAGTCACGACGTGCAACGCGCGTAAATTCAGTAACGTTTTCCGGCGCAACTGCGTCAACTTCTGAAAGCTGATACTTAACGACTGCCAAAGCAACGCCCATTGCAACCATCAAGAGGGCAAGTCCAGAGACCACGATTGGAGGCAATAGCTCTATATGTTCGCCATGCTCTTCAAAGAGCGGTTCCAGCCAATGCTTTAGCGTCGCTCCGCGAGAGAGCAAGAAACCTGATGTAACAGAACCGATTGCGAGAATCGCCATTGGAAGCCACATTAAAATTGGTGACTCGTGCGGATGCTGGTTATCGTCCCAGCGCTTTGGACTTGTAAAGGTCAAGATCATTACGCGCGTCATATAGAAAGCGGTAATTGCGGCACCAAGCAGCGCGGTTGAGCCGAGCAAAATTCCTTTTACCCCCCCAGCATTTAGCGCAGTTTCAATGATCATATCTTTTGAGTAGAAACCAGCAAATGGTGGAACACCAATTATTGCCAGATAACCAAACCCGAAAGTAATAAATGTTATTGGCATAAATTTACGGAGCGCACCGTAACGACGCATATTTACTTCGTCATTCATGCCGTGCATGACTGAACCAGCACCAAGGAACATTCCGGCTTTGAAGAAACCGTGTGTAAGTAAATGCATGATCGCAAATGCATAACCAGCAGGTCCGAGGCCAGATGCCAAAATCATGTAACCGATCTGCGACATCGTGGATGCAGCAAGTGCTTTCTTGATGTCATCTTTTGCAGTACCGACGAGTGCACCGAACATCAGCGTGATCGCACCGACGATTACAACTAGAAGTTGCGCAGTTGGCGCGGCATCGAATACAAAGTTAGAGCGAACGATTAAGTAAACACCTGCAGTAACCATGGTCGCTGCGTGGATCAAGGCAGAAACCGGAGTTGGGCCAGCCATCGCATCACCGAGCCATGCCTGCAATGGGAATTGCGCTGATTTACCAACAGCTGCAACCAATAACATTATTCCAATCGCAGTCATCGTTGCCTCTGATGCTTGATGTGCTTGCTCTTTGACGCCGCTAAATGA
Source organism: Actinomycetota bacterium (assembly GCA_009698815.1). Classification (GTDB taxonomy): domain Bacteria; phylum Actinomycetota; class Actinomycetes; order Nanopelagicales; family Nanopelagicaceae; genus Planktophila. The sequence continues at coordinate 23,367 of WLPJ01000003.1, forward strand.
GACTGTGCCAAGGGATGCGAAGGCGATCATGATTGCAAGCGAGAGTCCCATATCGCCGATGCGGTTCATGATAAATGCCTTCTTAGAAGCAGTTGCATACGCTGGTTTTTGATTCCAGAAACCGATCAATAGGTATGAGGCAAGTCCAACGCCTTCCCAACCCACGTAAAGATTTAAGTATGAATCTCCGAGAACCAGCAAGAGCATCGCAGCAATAAAGAGGTTTAAGAAAGCAAAGAAACGGCGGCGATCAGGATCGTGTGACATATAAGAAATTGAATAGACATGAATCAAGGTTCCGACGCCGGTAATTAAGAGAACAAAACAGATGGAGAGTTGATCAAGCAGCAAGGATGCATCGACATTAAATGAACCAACGCTTATCCAAGTAAAAATTTTCTGGGTTACTGGGCGTGATTCAGCCTCGCGTCCCAACATCTCGGAAAGTTGGAAGAGGCCAACGGCAAATGATCCGGCAGATAGGCCGGTGGCAAGTAAATGTCCCCACTTATCTGCGCGCCGGCCCAACAGCAAAAGTGAAAGTGCGCCAAAAAGTGGCAGAGCGATTAAGTAAACGAGGCCGTTATTGGTAAGCATGGTCATCGCTTCAACAAACTAGCGTCATCTATAGATGCTGATCGGCGCGAGCGATAAATCGTCACGATAATCGCTAGACCTACAACAACTTCGCAGGCAGCAACGACCATTGTAAAGAAGGCAATTACTTGGCCATCGAGTGTGCCGTTGATTCGCGAGAAAGTAACTAACGTTAAATTTGCCGCATTAAGCATTAATTCAACGCACATAAAGACAACGATCGCATTACGGCGAACTACAACGCCGACTGCGCCGATCGTAAATAAAATCGCGGATAAGTAGAGGTAATTGTCGAGGCTCATTACTTCTCCTCCACAACAGTTGTATCAACGTTATCGAGTTGGAATTGGCTGGAATCGATTACATCACCGCGTGCTTTAAGCGTTGCAGAAATTGAAGATGGCGCCGGAGTTCCATCAGGTAATAACGCTGGAACATCTACTGCGTTATGTCGCGCAAAAACACCTGGGCCAGGAAGGCCGGCTGCGCCAGCAAGTGAGCCACTGCGGAAGCGACTAATTGCTTGTTCGCGCTGAGTTGGACGAGGGTTTGTCCGCTGATGATGAGCCAGAACCATCGCACCAAGTGCTGCAGTAATCAGTAGCGCTGAAACAACTTCAAAGGGCCAGACATACTTTGAAAATAGCAGTGCGGCTAGACCTTCTACATTGCCTGAAGAATTTGCAATCTCCAAACCAATTGGTTCCCGCCCTAAAGTGGCACGACCGAGAAGTGAAACTAACAATCCACCTAGACCAACCGCTGCGGTAATCGCGATTGGGCGAAGGCCAGTAATTGTTTCGGTAAGTGAATCAGATGAATCAACACCTACCAACATAAGAATAAAGAGGAAGAGCATCATCACGGCGCCGGTATAGACAATTACTTGTACTACGCCAAGAAATGCCGCATCTTGTGCGATGTAGAAAATTGCAAGTGTGATCATTACCCAAGCAAGTAATAGCGCCGAATGCACGGCCTTCTTAACGAGCAGCATTCCAAGTGCCGCAGCAACTGAAAGCGGGGCTAAAATCCAAAAAAGCGCGGCTTCAGGACCTTGAATAGTTAGTAAAGGTTGCACTATTTCTGCTCCTGTGAAGGATGTGCTTCCGTAACATCGCCATTGTAATAATTGGTATCTGTAGATCCTGGATACATTGGATGCGGTGGTGGCAACATTCCAGCACGAAGTGGACCTAGCAAATCATCTTTTTCAAAAATTAACTTACCGCGAGTTGAATCAGCTAGTTCATATTCATTTGTCATTGTCAGCGCGCGGGTTGGACATGCTTCGATGCAAAGTCCACAGAAAACACAACGCAGGTAATTAATTTGATAAACCTTGCCGTAACGCTCACCCGGTGACATTTGGTTATCAGGGGTGTTATCGGCGCCTTCAACATAAATCGCGTCCGCCGGGCACGCCCAAGCACAGAGTTCGCAACCGATACATTTTTCGAGTCCATCTGGGTGGCGATTTAACTGATGGCGACCGTGGAAACGTTCGGCGGTTGGCTCTTTAACTTCTGGGTACTGAACGGTGTTGACCTTCTTAAACATGGTGGCAAAGGTGAGCCAAAAGCCCTGCAATTGCACAAAGAAGCTCTTCGGTCCAGGTTGATCTACTTTTTCATATTCGACAGATGTGATGTCGACTTCATTTGAACCTTGTGGTTGCAATGAATTGGATTCGTTCTGATCAGCCACGATCGCCTCCTTGTTGAGAAACGTTGATGGTTGTTATTTGAGATGGAAGGGATGGAACAGCAAAATCCGGTGCCGCTGGTTCTGGGTGAACCACTGAAGTGCGCTTATTCTGAGAATTTTCAAAGGCTGTTGAAATTCCTAGAACAATTAAAACTACTACGCCGGCAAAACCAAAAGTTACAACGCGAGATTGGCTAGTTGTCGAGATAACGCGCAAAGTTGCGACTACCAAGATCCAGAGCAATGAGACTGGAATCAAAACTTTCCAGCCAAATTGCATGAACTGGTCATAGCGCAGACGCGGAAGCGTGCCGCGCAACCAAACAAAGATAAAGAAGAAGAATAAGACTTTAATGAAGAACCAGATAAGTGTGAACCAACCACCCAGCCATTGCTCGGTAAAGCCAAGACCCGGAATTGCATGGTAGCCACCGAGGAACAAGGTTGTTGCAAGTGCAGAGACTGCAATGATATTTACATATTCAGCCAAGAAGAAGAGTGCGAATTTAAGTGATGAGTACTCAGTATGGAATCCACCAACGAGTTCGCCTTCGGCTTCTGCTAAGTCAAATGGTGCGCGGTTGGTTTCGCCAACCATAGAAATTGCATAGATAACAAAAGATGGGAATAGAACAAGTCCATACCACCAGGTCTCTTGCTGGGCCTGCACGATCGCCGATGTAGACATCGATCCTGAATAAATAAAGACTGCAACGAGTGAAAGTCCCATCGCGATTTCATAGGAAATAACTTGTGCACTCGAGCGAAGTCCGCCAAGTAATGGATAAGTTGAACCAGATGACCAGCCGGCAAGAACAATTCCGTAAACTCCAACTGATGCGATTGCCAGAACGTAGAGAACTCCAACTGGCAGATCAGTCAACTGCATAACTGTTTCTTCACCGAAGAAATTAACTGGACCAGTAAGTGGCATCACTGCAAAGGCCATAAATGCAGCTGTTGCGCTGATAATTGGCGCGATTATGAATACGACTTTATCTGCAGCGGCTGGAATTAAATCTTCCTTCAGCGCCAACTTAACGCCATCGGCCAACGCTTGGATAAGTCCAAACTTTCCAACGCGGTTTGGTCCAACGCGCATCTGCATGCGAGCCACAATGCGGCGTTCTCCCCAAACAGACATGATCGTTAAAACGACACAGACTACGAAAACAATTAGCGCCTTGAGAGTAATAATCCAACCTGGATCATCTAATAACAGCGATGCGTTCTTCATGCCTTCACCACCGATACGACTTCGCCGTGCACGGCGTTGAGTGAAATAAGGGCTTGCGTGCCAAATGAATTACGCGGCACCCAAACCGCGTCATCATGAATATCTTCAACGAGCGCCGGCAATGAGATAGAGCCGTGTGAATTAGATACGCGCAAAATGTCGCCATCTTTAACGCCAAGTGATTGCGCACGCTTTGGAGAAATTACTGCAACAGATTTACGTGCCGTACCGGCCAGATTCGCTTCACCCTTTTGCAGAGTACCCAGATCTAACAAGCGGCGCCATGATGTAAGTAGCGCCTCGTTATTAGAAACGCTCTTTGCGCCAGTTGCTGCAACGCTTGAAAGTTGTACGCGAGCACCATCCCATTTACCAAGAGATGCAATCTCACGCGCTGCTTGCGTAACAGTGCCGAGCATGATGGATTCGCCCATCACATCAGCAAGTGCGGACAAGATACGAAGGTCTGAACGATTTAGCGAATCAGAGACTGCAGCATCAAAGGCACGTGGGCGACCTTCCCAGTTAAGGAATGATCCTGACTTTTCTGTAATTGCCGCAACCGGCAGAACTACATCAGCGACATCAGTAACTGCAGATGCTGCGATTTCAAGTGATACAACGAAAGATTTCTTAAGTGCTGCAAGTGCGGTTGCACTATTTGGCATATCAAGTGGATCTACTCCACCGATTACGACTGCATCTAGTTCGCCAGAATTTAGTGCGTTGATAATTTCAGAAGTTGATCGGCCTGGATTTGCAGGAAGTGTTGGCACGCCCCAAACGGCTGCAATATCTACGCGGGCTGCGGCATCAGATACTGGTCGACCACCTGGCAGAAGTGCGCCAATCGCTCCAGATTCAAGTGCGCCTCGTTCTCCGGCACGGCGAGGAATCCAGGCAATCTTTGCGCCAGTTTTTTCGGCAACGCTGGCAACAGTTGAAAGCAAGCCAGCAGTTTCGGACGCACGTTCTCCGATAAGAATTACTGATTTACCAGTTAATTCAAGTGAAGTAACTGCTGCACTTTCAGCTCCTGGTGCAACTTTAATGAAGTTCGCTTTTAACTTCTCGACACCGATAGAAAGCTTGGTAGCAACTGCGCTTACCTTTAGCGCACGTTTGCGAACCTGCTTGTTGATGCGCAAGAAAACTATTGGGGATTCTTCTTCAGGTTCGAATCCAATTAATACAACATGATCTGCAACATCGATATCGCGATAAGTGGTGGTAGATCCGACAATCTTGGCTGCAAGGAAATCGCGTTCTTCATCCGATGTAACGCGGGTGCGGAAATCAATATCGTTTGTACCAAGTGCGATACGGGCAAACTTGCTGTATCCGTATGCATCCTCTGTTGTTGCACGGCCACCAACTAATACCGCCGTGCGCTTACCTTTTATTCCGGCTGCAGCTGCAGCAAGTGCCTCTGGCCAAGATGCTGGTGCAAGTACGCCATCGGCGCCACGAACAAGTGGGGTAGTCAGGCGATCAACAGCGGTTACATATTTAAAAGCCCAGCGACCCTTATCGCAGTTCCATTCTTCGTTAACTGAAGCATCATCACCGGCCAAACGACGTAAAGTCTTTCCGCGACGAACATCGGTGCGCATATCGCAACCTGATGCGCAGTGTTCGCAAGCAGATGGCGTTGAAACTAAATCAAATGGGCGTGCGCGGAAACGATAAGTCGCACCAGTTAGCGCACCGACTGGACAAATTTGAACTGTATTGCCTGAGAAGTAAGACTCGAATGGTTGGTTCTCGTAGATACCAACTTGTTGCAGAGCGCCACGTTCGTTAAGAGTAATAAATGGATCGTTAGCAATTTGTTCTGAAAAGCGGGTACAACGTGCGCAAAGTACGCAACGTTCGCGATCGAGCAACACCTGTGAAGAAATCGCAACTGGCTTTTCAAATACGCGCTTTACGCCGGTAAAACGAGTTTCTGCGTTGCCGGTGCTCATCGCTTGGTTCTGCAGCGGGCATTCGCCACCCTTGTCACAGACTGGGCAATCAAGTGGATGGTTAACCAGCAAAAGCTCCATAACACCGCGTTGTGCTTTTTCAGCAACCGGTGAAGTTAATTGTGTTTTAACAATCATGTTTGGTTCTACTGGAATTGTGCAAGAAGCCTGTGGCTTGGGAAATGCACGTCCATTAATTTCAATATCAACCAAACATTGGCGACATGCACCAACTGGATCAAGCAATGGGTGATCGCAGAAACGTGGGATTTGGATACCAAGTTTTTCAGCGGCGCGAATAACTAGAGTGCCCTTAGGAACGCTAACTTCAAAACCATCAATGACAACGGTAATGAGTTCTACTGCTTGGGCAGTTGGGTTCTCTTGAGTTGTTGTCATTATGCGTTTGCTCCAGAGAAGAGAGTTGATTTAACAGGATCGAATGGGCATCCACCGTTTGTTAGATGTGCCAGGTATTCGCCACGGAAATATTGAATTGAAGATGTGATTGGGCTAGTTGCGCCGTCACCAAGTGCGCAAAATGATCGGCCCATGATGTTGTCGCAGAGATCAAGCAACTTGGCTAGATCAGCTTCGGTGCCAACGCCGTTTTCTAAATCGCGCAGAATTTGTACTAGCCACCAAGTGCCTTCGCGACATGGTGTGCACTTGCCACAAGATTCGTGCTTATAAAATTCGGTCCAACGCAATACCGCGCGGACTACGCATGTTGTTTCATCAAATATTTGTAGCGCTTTTGTTCCGAGCATTGAACCGGCAGCAGAAACACCTTCGTAATCAAGTGGCACATCTAGATGTTCATCTGTAAATAGCGGCGTTGATGAGCCACCTGGTGTCCAGAATTTAAGTTTGTGGCCAGTACGAACACCGCCGGCAAGATCTAAGATTTCACGGAGAGTGATTCCGAGTGGTGCTTCAAATTGGCCGGGATTGTTAACGTGGCCAGATAGTGAATAAAGCGTTGTTCCCTTTGATTTTTCAGTACCCATCCCTTGGTACCACTCGGCACCGTTAGCAACGATTGCCGGAACAGATGCAATTGATTCAACGTTATTTACAACAGTTGGTCGCGCATACAAACCTGCGATTGCAGGAAATGGTGGACGCAGACGTGGTTGACCGCGGAAACCTTCGAGTGAATCAAGTAACGCAGTTTCTTCACCGCAGATATACGCACCCGCTCCAACGTGCAGAACAATATCAATACCTTTACCAAGGTGGCCTGCTTTATATGCATCTTCAATCGCTTGGTTAACGCGGCGAACAACGTGGGTTACTTCTCCGCGAATATAAATAAATGCCTGCTTTGCGCGAATTGCGTGACAAGCGATGATGCAACCTTCGATAAGAACATGTGGATTAGCCATTAGCAGCGGCGTATCTTTGCAAGTTCCGGGCTCTGATTCGTCAGCATTTACAACTAGGTAATGATCTTTCTCATCACCTTGTGGAATAAATCCCCACTTCATTCCGGTTGGAAAGCCTGCGCCACCGCGACCGCGAAGTCCAGAATCTTTAACAAGTTGAATTACTGCATCCGGATCCATCGCAAGTGCTTTTGCAGATGCCTTATATCCACTATGGCGTGTGTAAGCCTCGATGGTGAATGAATCTTTCTCATCCCAATGCGCTGAAAGTACGGGAGCCAGTTTTGTCATTACTTGCCTTCTTTCGAAAGATTTAAACCAAGTAGAGATGGTGCACCAGCTTGCAGGCCTTCACCAGCTTTTCCATCATTTATCCCGGCGAGAACTGCGGATGCTTCTTTCCAAGTCACAAGTGAATTCGGTCCACGAGTTGGAGGCTTGGGTGTTCCTTTACGCATTGAATCAACTAACTCTTTGGCAGATGAAACATCCTGGTTGTCATAGAACTCCCAGTTAGCCATAACAACGGGCGCGTAATCGCAAGCGGCGTTACATTCGATATGTTCGAGTGAAACTTTGCCATCTGCTGTGACGCCATCATTTTCAACACCCAGGTGATCCTTTAGCGCTGCAAATATTGCATCTCCGCCCATAACCGCACACAAAGTGTTGGTGCAAACACCTACGTGATATTCACCAACTGGCTTGCGCTTATATTGCGTGTAAAAAGTAGCAACTGCATTTACTTCAGCAGTTTCAAGGGTTAGAAGTTTGGCAATTAATTCGATGCCTTCATTTGTTACATAACCAGCGATTGATTGCACATAATGCAAAAGTGGCATGATCGCAGAGCGGCTACGTGGATAGCGCTTAATCATGGAATCCATAACTTGCAGTTGATCAGGTGTGTAAGACATTAGCGGTCAACACCTCCCATCACAGGATCAATCGATGCAACTGCGCCAATAATGTCGGCAACCATTGAGCCTTCACACATTGCAGAAGTTGCTTGCAAATTATTGAAAGATGGTTCGCGGAAATGCACGCGATATGGACGAGTGCCGCCGTCAGAGACAACGTGTGCACCAAGTTCGCCTCGTGGTGATTCGATGGCTGAATAAACTTGACCGGCAGGAACGCGGAAGCCTTCAGTAACTAACTTAAAGTGGTGGATCAAAGATTCCATTGAGGTGCCCATAATTTCGCGGATGTGATTAAGCGAGTTACCCATTCCATCGGCGCCGATTGAAAGTTGGGCTGGCCAAGCAATTTTCTTATCGGCAACCATTACTGGCGCACCTTCAAGTGATTTCAATTTTTCGGCGCATTGTTCGATGATGCGAAGTGATTGTTCAAGTTCGTTGATGCGAATCAAGAAGCGGCCGTAAACATCGCAGGTGTCTGCTGTTACAACATCGAATTTATAATTTTCATAACCGGAATACGGTTGGATCTTGCGAAGATCAAGTGGCAGGCCAGTTGCGCGAATTACGGGACCTGTAACGCCAAGAGTTGTTGCGCCAGCTAAGTCCAAATAACCAATACCTTCGGTGCGTTTCATCCAAATGCTGTTACCGACCAGCAACTTCTCGTTATCTTTAAAGCTGTGGCGCAAGTCTTTAACTGTTGCCAAAACCTTATCGACAGTGCCGGCAGGTAAATCTTGAGCAACTCCGCCGGGGCGGATGTAGGCCATGTTCATGCGCAGACCTGAGATAAATTCAAAAATATCCAAGACTTTTTCACGTTCGCGGAAGCAGAAGATCATTGGTGAAAGTGCGCCAAGTTCGAGGGCGCCGGTACCGAGTGCGACCATGTGTGAAGAAATACGGTTGAACTCCATCATCATTACGCGAATAACATTAGCTTTTTCTGGAACATCGTTTGTGATTCCAAGCAGCTTCTCAACACCAAGGCAATAGGCCGCTTCGTTAAAGAGCGGAGCCAAGTAATCCATACGAGTTACAAAAGTGGTGGCCTGAGTCCAGTTGCGGAATTCGATATTTTTTTCAATACCTGTGTGCAGATAACCAATACCGCAGCGAACTTCGGTGACAGTTTCACCTTCAAGTTCTAGAACCAAGCGAAGCACGCCGTGAGTCGATGGGTGCTGTGGCCCCATATTTACAACAACGCGTTCTTCTTTAGCTTGCCCAATTTCAGTTACGAGTGAATCCCAATCGCCACCGGTTACTGAAAAGACAGTACCTTCGGTGGTTTCACGCGATGATGCATATGGATCTGCGTAAGTACTCACTTGTATGTCCTCCGATCTGATGGAGGTGGAATAACGGCGCCTTTATATTCCACATCGATTCCGCCAAGTGCGTAATCCTTACGTTGTGGATGTCCTTGCCAATCATCTGGCATCAAGATGCGAGTAAGTCCTGGGTGGCCATCAAAGATGATTCCGAACATATCGAAAGTTTCACGTTCGTTCCAGTTTGATCCTGCCCAAACTTCAACCAGTGAAGGAATGTGTGGATCGATATCAGCAACAGATACTTCTAAACGAATACGCTGATTGTTGGTAATCGATAGCAAGTGATAAACCGCATGTAGTTCGCGATTTGTATCTTCAGGATAATGAACACCAGAAACGCCCATATTCATTTCAAATTTAAGTTTGTCGCGCAAGATAAGTGATACTTCAACTAAACGCTCGCGCTTGATATGCAAAGTAAGTTCGCCGCGATCAACAACCACGCGTTCAATGGCATCAGCGAAATCTGGATATGCCCGCTCTAGATCATCGGTTACTTGATCAAAATAGCCACCGTACGGACGCTCAGTTGAGCCCGTACTTGCGGCGCTAAGAACTAAGCCGCCATAGCCTGAGGTATCCCCAGTTCCGGCAGCGCCAAACATTCCCTGCTTATCTTCAGACATTTAAGCGAGCAACCCCTTTAACTGATGAGTTGGCACCGCGTTCATTGCAGCAAGTTCTACTTCTTTAATAACCTTTTCGCGATTTGGTCCAAGTTTTTCATCGTAAATTTGATCATGTAATTTAAGAATTGCATCCATCAACATTTCTGGACGCGGTGGACAGCCAGGCAGATAAATATCTACTGGAACAACGTGATCAACGCCTTGCACGATGGCGTAATTGTTAAACATTCCACCGGATGAAGCACAAGCACCCATCGCAATAACCCACTTTGGCGCTGCCATTTGATCATAAATTTGGCGAAGAACGGGGGCCATTTTATTTGATACGCGACCGGCAACAATCATTAAATCTGCTTGACGTGGGGATGCGCGGAAAACTTCCATACCAAAACGCGCTAAGTCATAACGGCCAGCACCGGCTGCCATCATCTCGATCGCACAACATGCCAAACCAAAAGTTGCTGGCCAAAGTGAGTTCTTACGCATGTAACCTGCAAGTTTCTCAACAGATGTGAGAACGATTCCGCTAGGTAATTTTTCTTCTAATCCCATTCCAGACCTCCACGGCGCCACACATATGCATAAGCGACAAATACTGTTGCGATGAAGATTGCCATTTCCACCAACCCGAAGAGTCCAAGTTGATCGAAAGTAACAGCCCATGGATAAAGGAAAACAATTTCAATATCAAAAATAATAAATAACATTGCAGTCAAGAAATACTTAACAGGAAAGCGTCCGCCTTGCGCAGCTTGCGGTGATGGTTCGATTCCGCATTCATAAGCTTCTAACTTGGCGCGGTTGTATCGGGCTGGGCCTGTAACAGCTGCGGCGACGATAGAAATAAGTGCAAAGCCAAAGCCAATTGCGGCTATTGCCAGAATCGGAACATATGGATTTGCGCTCACAAGCGAAATCCTAAGGTGGGCACGGGGGTAGTCATGACCGTTAGTCCTTGATGCCTCTGTGAACTGCAACAACCCCAAATGTCAGATTGGTCCAGCCGACTTGGCTCCACCCGGTGGCCTCGATCTTGGCGGCGAGCGCTTTTTGATTTGGCCAGGTGCGGATGGATTCGGCTAAATAAATATAGGCATCTGGGTTCGATGAAGTCTTCTTGGCGATCGCGGGCAGGGCGCGCATTAGGTAATTGGTGTAGATCTTGCGAAACGGTGCCCAGGTTGGGCTGGAAAACTCGGCTATGACTAACCGGCCGCCCTTTTTCGTCACGCGTAGGGCTTCCCTGAGAGCTTTATCGGTATCTGAGGTGTTTCGTAGGCCAAAAGATATGGTCACCACGTCGAATTCCCCGTCAGCAAAGGGGAGATTTAGGGCATCGGCGAAGGTGAAAGGTAGGTGAGGGCGGGCCTTGCGGCCAGCGGCAAGCATGCCTTCTGAGAAATCAGCTGGAATCACATCGGCTCCCGCGGCAGCCAGGGGTTCCGAGCTAGAGCCCGTACCAGCGGCTAAATCCAGAATCTTCATCCCAGGTGTCGGGGCAATAATCGCAGTCGTTGCCCGGCGCCAAGCCTTGGTCTGACCCAGGCTCAACAAATCGTTGACGAGGTCATAGCGTTTTGCCACGCCATCGAACATTGCGGCGACTTCATCAGGGTTTTTATCCATATTTGCGCGCGACATAGGGCAAGTCTCTCGCAAGAGTAGGCTCACCCACAACTCAAAGGCCATAAAAGGGGTATCAGATGTCGATTGCCACAGGATCACTTCGCGCAACCGTCTTTCCGCGAAGCACAGCACTTACCCAAGCTAGCTTTATCGTCGGCGGCACTCTCTTTATCGCGGCAATGGCGCAGATCGCCATCCCTGTACCGGGATCTCCTGTTCCAGTGACCGGACAAACGCTGGCAGTTTATTTAATCGGAACGACATACGGTGCACGTTTTGGTTTTGCAACTTTTGCTACATATTTATTAGCTGGCATTGCAGGTGCACCAGTTTTTGCAGCATCAACTGGAGCAACTAGCCACGGTTTAGCGCGTTTAACTGGTGCAACCGGTGGATATCTAATTGGAATGTTGGTCGCAACCTTTGTATTGGGAGCGCTCGCCGATCGCAAAGCAGACCAGAAATTTAAAACTTCATTCCCAGCGTTGATTCTGGGCAGCGCAATAGTTTTCGCTTTTGGTTTAACTTGGCTGCACGCATCTCTTGATCTAACTTGGACGCAAACAATTAGCGCAGGTTTAACTCCATTTATTTTTGGTGAGGTAATTAAAATTGCAATCACGGCAACTTCACTGCCACTTATTTGGCGTAAAATTTCGCAGAAACTTGCTCGCTAAAGTAACTAGCTATGCCTTCCCTCATTCCAGTTACTTCTGCGCGCCTTGGCGAACATCTACCGCTACTTGATTTACTTCCCGAAGATGCGCCTCTTTCTTGGGTGCGCGGCGGGGATGGTTTAGTTGGTTGGGGAAGCTACGCAACAACCGTTGTCAAAGGTGCAAACCGCTTTGCAGATGCGCGCAAATGGTGGCATCAACAGCTGGAAAAATTTGCGATCGCAGATTCAGTTCACCTAAGCGGTACTGGACCAGTTCTCTTCGCCTCATTTTCCTTTGATCCAGATGAAGAATCTGTGCTGGTTATTCCAAAAATCGTGGTCGGAATGCGAAATGGCAGCTCTTGGATAACTTGGATTGGTGATCAGCCTCAGCCTGCGCTGCAAGAAGAGAAGCAAGTACTTGCAGATGCCGAATTCAACTGGGGTGATGGATCCTTAAGCCCGGCAGAATGGCAACTCCGTGTTGCAAAAGCGATTGATGAGATAGAAAAATCGGAGCTTGAAAAAGTTGTTCTTGCGCGCGATCTAATCGTTAATTCTCATCGCCCAATTGATGCACGCAAAATTTTACGAAACCTAAGCGCTGAATATCCATCAACTTGGGTCTTTGCCGTAGACGGACTTGTTGGTGCAACTCCAGAGTTATTGCTACGCCTCTCACGCGGCATGGTTACATCACGAGTTTTGGCGGGCACTATCAGCAAGACCGGCAATGATGAAAAAGATTTAGCACTTGCGGCATCCCTTGCACGTTCATCTAAAGATCTGGAAGAACATGAATATGCAGTTCGTTCAGTTGCAGATGCACTTGATCCATTCTGTACTTCCACCAACGTTCCTGAATCACCATTCGTTCTTCACTTGGCAAATGTGATGCACTTGGCAACCGATGTGACGGGGGCGCTAATTGAAAGCATGAAAAATGTGGATGCTTTTACAATTTTAGAAAAACTCCATCCATCTGCAGCCGTCTGTGGAACTCCAACTAATATTGCATCTAAATTGATCAAACGTATCGAAGGCATGTCACGTGGCCGTTATGCCGGCCCAGTTGGTTGGCTAGATGCACGCGGAGACGGCGAACTTGGAATTGCACTGCGTTGTGGTCAAATAAAAGATAATGAGATTCAAATTTATGCTGGATGTGGAATTGTTGCTGGTTCTAACCCTGAAAAGGAGTTAACCGAGAGCAATGCCAAATTTGCTCCGATGCGCAGTGCGCTAAATTAAAGCGAAGCCATTTTTTCGTATAGGTTCTTAATTAAATCTGCATTCACCTCACGGTCGGGCACCTTGCAAACAACAACGCTAATTCCTGCAACTGGCTTGGCTAATTCTTGGCGTAGTTGATCAACGCTGGAAATTGTCTTGGCATCAACTCCCATGGCGGTAGCAATTGCCGCTGGATCTAACCCGTGTGGGGTGCCAAATACTTGTTCGAAGCCAGCAACTCCGCGCTGTGGCAAGGTTGAGAAAATTCCGCCGCCGTCGTTATTTATTACAAAGATTCGTAAATTGATATCTTCGCGGTGAATTAGCCCGGTTAGGTCGTGCAAGAACGCCAAATCACCCAATAAAGCAAAGGTTGATTTATGAGCAGTGGCAATACCTAACGCTGTTGAAATATTTCCGTCAATGCCCGCAAGACCACGATTGGCAAAAGTTTTGATTCCACTTCTTGGTGCGCCAAATGCTTCGATATCGCGAATGGGGCGAGATGAGGCGATAAATAGAGTGCTCTGATCTGGCAAGTGTTGTGAAATCTCACGTGCAATAAGTGGCTCAGACCAAGTTGATATTTCATTTACAACTTTTGCAGTGCGCTTGGAATACTTTGCCCACTTAGCTAACCATTCTGGATCTGCGGGTGCGGTGTAAAGCTCTGGCAGCTCGGTGAATTTCTTTTCCGCTAAGCGATCGGTATCCACGGTTGCAATACGCGGATCAATCACAAATGTGGCACGTGCAGAGTTTACTAACCCATTTACTGAACGAGAAAGGGTGGTTCTGCCAAATACTATCACCGTATCTGGTGCCAGATCTTTAGCGATAACAGTTGAAGTTAAGAAGAGACTGGCATGCGCGCTTGCGTTAGGGAACGTTAGCGGGTCTTCACTTAAAATTGGCCATCCCAATTGATCTGCAAATTTCTTGACATCTTCGGCTGCGATTCCACCGCGATCGTGGCCAATTACCAAGAGACCGCGCGTTGATTTGCTAGCAAGTGTTCCGGATTTCTTACGATCGAATATTCGTGGTGGGCTAACTGTTAAGCCATCTAGCCAAGTGCTGTCGCTATCTGCCAATAGCGGTTCTTCAAATTGCACGTTTAGATGAACTGGACCAGTTTGAAGTGAGTTAAGCGGAAGTTCCAGCGGATAAGCAGCGCCAGATACATCAGCAAAATAACGCACCGCTTTACCAAAGATGCGCGCCTGCTCGGTTGTTTGATTTGCACCTGTGCGACGCAATGCAGCAGGGCGATCAGCAGTTATGACAAAGAGCGGAATATTTGAGTGCGATGCCTCTAAAACTGCAGGGTGATAATTAGCAACCGCAGTTCCGCTGGTACAAATCACTGGCACTGGACGGTTGGTAGCTTTTGCCAAACCAAGTGCGTAAAAGGCAGCAGTTCTTTCATCGATACGAATGTGTAATTTAATTAATTTGCGTTCTTGCGCTGCAATAAGAGCAAGAGATAAAGGTGCATTGCGAGATCCAGGTGAAATAACCGCATCCGTTATGCCGGCTTCAATTATTTGGCGCACGATAACGCGAGCCAGCTGAGTTGATTGGCTCATGAGATCTGCTCCCAAGTTTTCATTACCCGATCTTGCCACCATTTATATCTTTCTGGCGAAACTTCTAAACTATCAAAGTTTGGCTCAATCCGTTTTACTTCAATTTCACCGTTAACGATGGGGAGATCGCCAACATTTGCTGAAAGTAGTGAGCCTGTTGCGAGTCCGCAATCGAAGTTGATTTCTTCAAAAGATGCTGCGAGTGCCAGGCCGTGAGAAATTCCTACTGCGCTTTCTAGCGCGCTGGAAACGACGATCGGTAAATTGTGGTGCTGCGCTAATTTATGAGCACGTGCAATTCCACCCAGTGGTTGTACTTTCAGAGCCAAGATATCGACGGCGCCGGTTAGATCTACTTTAAATGGATCTGCAGCTTTGCGTAAAACTTCATCACCAGCGATCGGAATATCTAACTTTAGCTTTTCTTTTAACTCTCTTAATTCTGCGATTGTTGCGCAGGGTTGCTCGACATATTCAAGTGGGCCAATATTTTCGAATATTGCGCGCAGATTTGTTATGGCAGTTGCAACGTTCCAGTTTCCGTTTACATCGATGCGTAATTTGGCCTTTGGTGCAAGGGCGCGAACCTTTGCAAGTCGTACAATATCTTCAGGCAGGTTATCGCCAACTTTTACTTTAAAGGTTTCTACTCCTGGAAATGAATTAACAATTCTTTCTAGTTCTGATGCTTCGTTTAGAGCCGGAATTGTGCCGTTTACCTTTACTGAAGTGCGGTAAAGCTTTGGAAGGGGTTTTGTTGCCGCTTCAACTGCGCACTGCAACCATGGAGCAGATTCTTCATATCCGTATTCGAGAAATGGCGAAAATTCTCCCCATCCGTATTCACCTTTAAATAGAGCAACTTCGCGCACGTTGATTCCACGAAAATTTGTTTTGGTTGGAAGCGCAACAACGCGCATTGTGGAGAAGAGTTCTAGCGACATTTATTACGGACGCTTTGGGAATTTACCGAAATCTGGGGCGCGCTTTTCCTTGTAAGCATCGCGACCTTCTTGCCCTTCCTCACTCAAATAAAATAGCAGCGTGGCATCTCCGGCTAGCTGTTGAATTCCAGCCAAGCCATCATCGGCGGCGTTCATTGAAGATTTAATTAAGCGCAAGGCAAGTGGTGAATTGAGCAGCATCTCGCGACACCAGGAAACGGTTTCAGCTTCTAAATCCTTTAGCGGGACAACAGTATTTACAAGTCCCATAGCGAGCGCTTCTTGGGCATCATATTGACGAGTCATAAACCAAATCTCGCGCGCTTTCTTCTGACCAACACTTGCGGCAAGTAAACCGGAACCGTATCCCCCATCGAATGAGCCAACCTGTGGTCCGGTCTGTCCAAACTTGGCGTTGTCGGCAGCAATTGTTAAATCGCATACAACGTGCAAAACATGTCCGCCACCGATAGCCCAACCAGCGACCATGGCAACAACTGGTTTAGGTGTGCGACGAATTTGAATCTGCAGATCTAAAACATTTAAACGGCCGATTCCTTTTTGCGCCAGTGTGTCATCGCCCAGATATCCATCATCACCACGAACGTTGATGTCACCGCCAGAACAGAAAGCTTCATCTCCTGTACCGGTAAAAATAATTACGCCGACATCAGAGTTATCGCGCGCGAGTGAAAATGCTTCTTGTAATTCAATAATTGTTTGAGGTCGGAATGCGTTACGAACTTCTGGACGATTAATTGCAATCTTGGCCATACCCTCTGCAACTTGATAAGTGATGTCTACGAATTTGTCTCCGCCCGCGCCAACTGCCCACGCAGGGATGTCACGGTTACCAAATTCACGCTTGATCGGCTTGCTCACGATTCCTCCATCTTCGACTTCGAGCGATAGCCTACGCGTGCAATGGAGAAGACGTCACAACGAGATATTCGTGCGATCGATCCCACGTGGACCCTCGCCGAGATAATCACGCGCCTTGCCAAAGCGCTGGCCGGCGATGGCCCAGCCATAGCCCTTTCCTCAATTTCATCTAACCGCGTTTCATCAGAAATCGCTTTGGTCGTTTCAACCAGTGGCTCAACTTCAATTGCTAAGGAAGTTGGACTCTCACCCGATGCGATTCTGGCAAGTGCCAAAGCAACAAATAAATACTTAGGTGCAGTGCCAGGACAAATCTGGTCACTCTTGCTTCCGCTAACTCATATCGCAGGTATAAATGTTTTGGTGCGCAGCCTTGAACTCGGGACAACTCCCCTGGACTTGCGCCAACATAAAGGTATATATCCCTACGCTGATTTTACGGCCGTAGTTCCTACTCAATTATTTCGCGCCTTAAATGGTGATAACGAATTGCTAGAACATCTCAGATCTGCAAAATCAGTTTTAGTTGGCGGGGCAGCACTTGATCCACAACTGCGCGAAGAAGCAAGTGCCGCAGGTATTAAAGTGATTGAAAGTTATGGCATGACCGAAACTTGTGGTGGATGTGTCTACGACGGCCTTGCCTTAGGCGATACTATTTTTAAAATAAATGAAGACGGTCTAATTAAGATCTCTACCAGTTCGCTGGCTACAACCTATTTAAATGATCCATTGGGTTGGGACTCCAAAGTCACAGATGGTTACTTTCTAACATCTGATCTCGGTGAAATTCACGAGGGTAAGTTAATCGTTTCCGGTCGCACTGATGATGTCATCGTTACAGGCGGTGAAAATATCTCGTTAGCGCAAGTTGAAAAAATTCTTCACCAAAAGTTTCCGGGAATCCAATGCGCTGGCTTTGCTGTGACCGATTCGCAGTGGGGACAATCACTTCATTTAGCTATTGCTGGTTCAATCCAACCTGATAAATTAGAAATTAACGAAGTCCTTTCTTTACAGATTAGTGTTGCAGCTAAGATAAAAGGGTTCTTATTTATTGATAAGTTACCTCTCACTGCTCTGGATAAAATTGATCGTCAGAGACTTATCGAATTAGCGCTCGGAGACACCAAATGACTTCTGTAAGTAAATGGGTGGCCGGTGCGCGCCCGCGCACTTTGGCCGCCGCAATTGCGCCAGTAATGGTTGCAACTGCATTTGCTGGAAGTCAGTGGAGCCCATGGCGCGCACTGCTGGCGTTAATCGTAAGTTTGGCCTTACAAATCGGAGTTAATTATGCAAATGATTATTCTGATGGAATTCGTGGCACGGATGATTCTCGAATTGGTCCAATGAGATTAACTGCCAGCGGCCTTGCTAAACCTGGCGCTGTGAAAGCTGCTGCTGCGCTCTCATTCCTCATTGCTGCTTGCGCAGGGTTAGCACTTGCCAGCTTAACGACTTGGTGGCTAATTCTCATCGGAGCCCTGGCCATTAACGCAGCTTGGGGCTACACCGGTGGAAATAGCCCTTATGGTTATAAAGGTTTAGGCGAAGTTGCTGTATTTTTATTTTTTGGAGTCGTTGCAACTGTTGGAAGTTATTTTGCGCAGACCGAAAAAATAAATTTGCAGATTTTCATTATTTCGATTCCGATGGGTGCGCTAGCGTGTGCCATCTTGGCTATAAATAATCTGCGCGATCGCGCGCAAGATGAGATTGTCGGTAAGAAAACCTTGGCAGTGCGCTTAGGTGATAAAGGTGCGCGTCGCCTTTACATCGCGCTACTTCTTTCAGCGCATCTCTTTGCGCTCTTTACTTTTGAACCTGGTGCTCTGCTAACTCTTCTAGCTGCTCCCCTAACCTGGAACTTGGCTCGTGGCGTAAAAGACGGGGTGCAAGGTGCGGACTTAATCCCGTATCTGGCCAAAACTGGTAAGTTGCAACTAGCCTTTGCTCTCCTTTTTGCACTCGGCTTAGTTATCTAACTTTGGCTAGAATAGGAGCATGATTAAGTTGCTAGGCATAATCTCAATTACCTCACTAGTTTTGACTTTGTACGCGTTCATTGATTGTGCGCGACGCGATGATTCGCTGATAAATAAATTGCCTAAGTGGGGTTGGTTACTGCTAATACTTCTTCTTGCACCATTTGGAGCTATTGCTTACGTAGCCATTGGTCGCGAACGCGGTGAAAGAGGTCCGCGCCCACCGAAGCGTCGTATCTTGCCGCCAGATGATGACCCAGATTTTCTGCGCAAGCTTTAATTTATTTAAAGGCTAAAGGCCGCTGTAAGTGTGCTTTCCAGTTCCCCAGACATTTACATAAACATAGTTAAACAAGAATGTTGAGCCAGCAAATAAGCAGAGCCAGGCAGCACGCTTGCCACGCCATCCGATAGTTACCCGAGCATGTAAGTAAGCGGCATATGCCACCCAAGTAATAAATGCCCAAGTCTCTTTTGGATCCCATCCCCAATATCTACCCCACGCACTTTCAGCCCAAATTGCGCCAGCGATTACTGCAAATGTCCAAAGTGGAAATACAAATGCAACTAGGCGGTATGAAAGTTGATCTAGCGTTTCCAAATCTGGCAAACGCTTTGCCCATGCTTTTCGCTCACCGCGTGATTCCATAGAATCCAGATATAGGTAAGCGCCGGCAATAACATTTGAAAGTAAGAAAACTCCACCCGAAATAATTGCGGCAATCACATGAATTACTAGCCAGGTTGATTTCAAAGCAGGTACCAAAGGAGCGCTATCACGATAGAGAAGTGTTATGGCGGTACCAAGAGTAAGAAGAACCGAAATCGAGATAAAGAGTCCGAGCCAACGTAGATCGTATTTACGAAGTGCGGCTAAATATGCGCCGGTGAAAGCAAGTGCGCCAGTTAATGAGAATTCATACATATTCCCCCAAGGAACATGCTTGGCAGAAATTCCACGCGCAATAACTCCGCCTAATAACAGGAGAAATCCTAAAACCATTAGCGCAGTTGCAATTCGTGCAGCGCGCTCAGTGCGTGTGTAATCCAAAGTCTTGGTTTTTAGAGAGCCTTCTGTGCCTTCGCTCTGATCTGGAGTTCTAACTGCCCATGCGGTTTCAAAGGCGTGTGCAAAAAAGGAAAGTGCGAATACACCCATCGCCGCATAGATCAAGTTATTTGATAGGTAGGCCCAAGTGGTTTGCATCTATATCTCTCTCCTTAAATGGGCGACAAATTTTTCTATTTCGGCTGGTAGGCCAGGTGCACCATTCTTAGCCAGGCCAGCAACTTCTACAACTCCAGTTGTTGTGATGCGTATCCAAATTCGACGACGGCGACCAAATAGTGATGCAAGCAGCCCCAGGATTGCCGCAATTGCTCCATAGAGCGCATAGGACTTTCCAGGATCATCAACAATCTGCAGGTTTATCCAGGGAGTGAAGGCTTCAAAGGTGATTGAACCTTCTGGATATGAAAATGTTTCACCAGGTTTGAGCGAATCAAGTGCTATCCGCTCCATCTTGGAAGTATCCATGCGATAAACAGATTGTGGTTTTCCAGAATCTAAACCTAGATCACCTTTCCAAATCGAGAAGAGCAACTTTGGATCAAGGGCTTCTGGAAAAACAGAGATGCCGCCGTTTGCTCCATCTCGCGCGTAAGTCGGCAAGAAGCTTGCTACAAATCCAACTTGAGGATCCGCATCGGGAACTTTAATGGCGCCGATTGAACGCAAATTTCCATCCTGTGGCAAAAATGGAACCGGCCCTTGCAATGCAACCGCGCCTGTGGAATCACGAACTGTAACGATTGGTGAGTATCCATTGGCTTGCAAATAAACCCGAGTATTCCCAAATGTCAGAGGGCTATTTACTTTTAGTGTTTTGATTGTCGAAGTTTTTTCCCCGGCGCTTGTTACTCGAACTGTTGCTGTGTAATCCTGCGGAGCGTTGGTAAGGAGATCATATTTAGCAACAAAGTCGATAACTTCAATAATAAATGGCTGCAAAGATTCTTCATTCGCGAGCTTTCCAAAAGAGAGAGTGTCATAAGAGGTTGGAACGCTAATAAATCGCTCACCTTTATTGATGATCGCTTCACCGCGCATACCAAATAGTGATCCGATACTTACACCGAGCAGGATAAGAATTAGTGAAAGATGAAAGAGTAGATTGCCGGTTTCGCGCAAGTAACCTTTTTCAGCAGAAACGCTCTGACCTTCGGCGCGGACTCTAAAACGATTTTTCTTAAACCATTCCTTGGCAATTTCGAGTTCTGAGCCCTGCCCCGAAAATTCCTGGAAGGATTCCATTCGGGATAAGTTGCGCGGAGTTGCTGGCGGTTGTGCACGCATCGATTTAAAATGTTCAAAAGTGCGCGGCAAGACGCAGCCGATTAGCGAAATAAATAGCAAGATATAAATAGCGCTAAACCAAGGTGATGAATAAACCGTAAATCCTGAAAGCCTTTCTATCCAGCGCGCTAACTCGGGGCTATCTAAATAGTATTGCCGCACTGCCATAGGGTTTTGAGAGCGCTGTGGGATTAAAGAACCTGGGATGGCTGCAAGGCCCAGCAACATCAGAAGAATTAGCGCGGTGCGCATACTGGTTAGTTGGCGCCAGGCGAAGCGCAATAAACCAGCAGTACCTAATTCGGGAATCTCTACTTCTTGACTCATCAAATCACCGGCGTAAATTCTGTAATCATCGAGCGAAGTGAAATCATTAAATCAGTCCAAAAACCAAGTAGCTGCGCAATACCAATCAGGATTAATAGCGCTCCGCCGATTTTGGAAATTAAATCTCCGCGCTTAGTTAAGAATCCTCGTAGTCGTGCCGATTTATCTAAGTAAAGTCCCGATGCGATAAATGGTGCGCCAAGTCCGATGCAATATCCAAAGGAGAGAATGGCACCACGCGCGGCACTTGATTCTTGAAATGCCAAAGTCTGCACAGTTGCAAGTGCGGGTCCGATACAAGGTGTCCAACCAATACCGAAAAGAAAGCCCAACAAAGGTGCACCGATTAGTCCACCGTTAGTAGAGATCTTTGGTGAAAACGTTTTCATCATGGGAAAGCGCCCCATAAAAATCAGTCCAAGCAGAATTGTTATTACACCCAGAACGCGTGTGATGGCCTCATCGTTAGTTGCGATGCGAGATCCGATACCGCCAAATAGTGCGCCGTAGGAGATGAATAGAACGCTGAAACCAAGTACAAAGAGTATCGAGCCAAGAAAAACCCGACCTTTAGATTTGGAATATCCAGCGGCAAAAGAAAGGTAGCCAGGTACTAAAGGAAGTACACAAGGTGATATGAATGAGATCAGACCGGCAAGTATCGCAATTGGAAAAGCAACGAGTAAGAATCCACCGAGTAACTGCTCTACAAAGAAGTCAATCATTCTGCTTCAAGCTTTCTAATCAGCTTACTTAAAGATGTCAGAGTCACTTCACCTGAAATACGAGCAGCAACATTTCCATCTTTATCTAACAACACTGTCGAAGGAATGGCATTTGCCGGAAGGGTTCCCTTAAAGCCAATCAATAGCGAATCATCAATAAAGGTTGGGTATGGCATAGCAAATCGACGCGCAAATGCTTCGGCGGTTGCGGGATTGTCTCTAGTTAAAATCCCCATGAATTGAACGTCAGGATATTGCTTAGCGAGTTCAATCAGCGTTGGTATCTCGGCGCGACAAGGTGAGCACCAGGAAGCCCAAACATTTACGACGGCAATTTGCCCAGGATTAAATACAAATTGCTTACCGCTTAGCGTCATTCCGGATAGTTCAGGGGCTGCACTGCGATTCGAGCCTTCGATAAAAGTTACTGCGCCGCTGCCTTCGATAAAACTCTCTTCGGCTGTTGAACTACCACCACCACATGCGCTTAATAAGGATGCAGAAAATAGCGCAAGCACAGCTAGTTTCAGTTGCTTGCGCATATATCTATTACTTCTTTGGGGGTAGTAAATGTGCAGCAGGTTCTGAATAAGAAAGTCCAGAAATTACACCTTCGCCATCAAAATGAATGCTGGTGACGGAGGCTAATGTGCATTCGCGTTTGCGGGGATCGTGCAACATGGAACGACCTTCGATTGCACTGCGGGTAATCCAGATTGGAAGTTGGTGTGAAACAACGATGGCATCTTTACCATTTGCTGCTTTATGTGCGGCAAAGATCGCCGCAAACATACGATTTATTTGTTCATCATAAGGTTCGCCCCATGATGGTTTCCAAGGATTGTATAAATGGCGCCATGCGGTGGGATGTTTCAGGATTCCACTGCCTGGTTCAAAACTCTTGCCTTCGAAAATATTTCCAGCTTCAATTAAGCGTTCATCAGTTGTTATTTCAATTCCGTGTGCTCTTGCAATTGGCGCCGCAGTTTCTTGCGCACGTTGCAAAGGCGAAACATGGAGCGCACCTAAATCAATGCTCTTCGACCACTCGCCCAATACTTCAGCCATTTGTTGGCCGCGCGTTGATAAACGCCAGCCAGGTTGGCGGCCATAGAGAATTTTCTGCGGATTTTCTACTTCACCGTGACGAGCGACGTGGACTGTTGAACTCATGGCGCTAAGCATAAAGCGTCCGCTGGCCGAGCAATATCTGAGTTAATCGCTAAGGTTGTGCCCATGTCACTCACGCAGCAACGTGCGGCTTTTTTCGACGTTGATAACACTCTGGTGCGTGGCTCGACCATCTATTTTCTGGGGCGCGGCATGTACCAGCGTGGATTTTTCACAAAAGCTGACATTTCCAGATTTGTACTGGCCAATCTAAGATTTCGCTTAACCGGGACTGAAAAGCAAGATGAGATCAATCGCTTTCAAAAATCAGCCCAAGAATTTATTGGTGGACACAATGTCACCGAAATTAACGCCGTTGCCCAAGAAATTTATGATGAGTACGTATCCCCTGCGCTCTGGGAAGGCACAATTGAAATTGCACAACGTCACTTAAATGATGGCGTTGAAGTTTGGCTGGTAACTGCCGCACCTGAAGATATGGCGACGCTAATCGCCGAACGCTTGGGATTTACTGGAGCACTCGGTAGTAAGGCTGCAATCAAAGATGGTTTTTATACCGGTGAAATGAATGGGCCTTTACTACACGGGCGCGAGAAGGCAACAGCAATTAAAGAGTTAGCGCGCGAACGTGGTTTCGATCTGGAACACTGCTTTGGATATTCAGATAGCCATAATGATTTGCCACTTCTACTAACTGTTGGAAATCCATCAGCGATTAATCCTGATGCCATCTTGCGCATTCGCGCACTCAAGGAAAAATGGCCGATCAATGATTTCCGCAGAATGCGCTTTATAAATCGTTTACTCGGTCCAATGGTCTCGCGTGCCGCATGGCTGGGCACACGGCTTACACCGCGCCGTAAATCTCGCTAACTTCGCATTCAATTAGCGCAGCGACCTCACTTGCCAGTAATGTAGGCAAGTTATGGAAACGCGCTCCTTTGCAGATTACTTACGTACTTTGGATGACGCTGCCCTAATTTCGCTATTTACCCATCGCCCTGATCTAGTGACTCCGGTTCCACCGGATATTGCATCACTTGCAGTGCGCGCAACGTCTGCACCAAGTTTGGCCCGGGCAATCGATTCGCTAAACGCTTGGCAATACCAAGTTCTCGAAGCGTGCGCTGTTTCCGCCGAACCATTTAACGAAAAGCAGATTGCAGCGCTAACCGATAAGGCGGCGCTATTTGTACTTCCTGGGCTCATTGAACGTGGCTTGGTTTATTCAGGAAGAGATGGCTTCTATATCCCAACCACGTTGCGCGAAGTTCTAGGTAATGAAATTGCGGGCCTCGGTCCACAATCAATGGCAAAACTTTCACTTAAAAAATTAGATGAAGCTCCGGCGCAAGCCAAGAAAGCTTTGGATGCGATGGTTTGGGGTCCGCCTCGCGGAACTGTGGCAGATATTAAGAAACCTGGTGCAGGTGTTGCTTGGTTGCTTGAAAATGATTTTGTGGTTGTTGCTAATTCTCACACCGTTCTGATGCCGCGTGAGGTCGCCATTTATTTGCGCGGCGGAAAAGTGCATAAAGAGTTGGCGATACAAGCGCCCAAGATTTCAGGTGACAAGCGCGATGTAAAGAGTATTCAATTAGCGGCTATTGCAAACGTTTCAACTTATCTGCGCTGGACTGAAGAAATCCTAAATTTCTGGGCGCAAGAGCCAGCAGATGCGCTGCGCTCTGGTGGTCTTGGAGTGCGCGACCTAAAAAACATTTCTACCCATCTAGGTGTTGACGCAAATTGTGCGGCATTTATCGCTGAGTTAGCTTATTTAGCAGGTCTCTTATCAATTGATGCCGATGATCGAATTCTTCCATCAAGCCAGTTTGATATTTGGCTCACCCAACAACCGTCAGTTCGTTGGGAATCTCTTGTCTCGCAATGGTTAATTACTTCACGAGTAAGTGGTTTGGTTGGCAAGGAAGAATCAAAAAATGTGGCACCGCTTGGCCCCGAACTCGATCGCGTCGCCGCATCTTCCATTAGAAAATTAACGCTACGTTTATTGCAAGAAAGCCC
The DNA here is from genome assembly GCA_009698815.1 of Actinomycetota bacterium. Taxonomy (GTDB): domain Bacteria; phylum Actinomycetota; class Actinomycetes; order Nanopelagicales; family Nanopelagicaceae; genus Planktophila. The sequence goes on from WLPJ01000003.1 coordinate 48,642, forward strand.
CGAGATTGCTCCAGACTTTCAGCCGCTTTCTGCCTTGGCAAATTGGTATATGCCCGCAAAGCGCAGTGGCGGAATCCAAACTGATTACGTGCAATGGACTTTGCGAGAAGCAGAATGGCTGGGTATTACTGGGCAAGGTGCGATCTCTAAATATGGAGTTGCTTTGTTGCAGGGCGCGCAATTAGATGCGATAAATGAAGATCTTCCAAAGCCAGTTGATCACATACTTATTCAGAGCGATCACACTGCAATTGCGCCTGGTCCGCTAGAACATGAAGTTGCCCAAGAGTTAGCAATCTTGGCTGATATTGAAAGCCGCGGAGGCGCAACTGTTTATCGTTTCAGCGAAGCCACAATTCGCCGTGGATTAGATCATGGTCGTACCGGTGATGAAATAAAAGCGTTCCTAAAGAAAACTTCGAAGACACCGATGCCACAACCGCTCGAGTATTTAATTGCAGATGTTGCAAAGAAACATGGAAAGCTACGAGTCGGCAACACTTCATCGTTTATTCGTTGTGAAGATTCCGCGCTTATTGCGCAAATCATTAGTGATAAACGTTTAGATATTTTGCAGTTGCGCCAGATCGCACCCGAGGTTCTAATTTGCCAACATGATGCCGCCGATGCCATGAATATTCTGCGCAGCTTTGGTTACTTGCCGGCCGGTGAAGATTCGCAAGGATCCTTACTTAGCGGCCCACGCATTCAGCGTGCAAAATCTAAAGCGCGCCCGCCTCGCATTATCGGAGAATTTGATCGCCCTGATGAGTTACAACTTGCGGCAGCACTGCGCGCGCTACGCACCGGAGAAAAATCAAGCCATCGCCAAAGTACTTTACGTAATATTGCCGCCAGCGCCCTCGGTTCACTTCCGCGCACAACTGCAAATGAAACGCTAGATATTTTGGCGGACTATCTGCAAAACCAACCAGCAACATCTCTTTCTATTGGATATGCCGATAACAATGGCCTGGTTTCACATCGCATCATTGATCCTTTAAAACTCTCAGCTGGTTCGCTCATCGCCCGAGACCACGCAACTGGTGAGGTGCAGACCTTTAGAATTGCGCGAATTACGGGGGTGGCAGCAATATGACGAGCACGAATGAGGCGAAATACGGCAGACTTGACTCCATGTTGGCTGCGATTGAAGCGTTAGTTAGATGTGAATCACCTAGCGAAGATTTAACTGCCTGCCAGAACGTGGTGCGACTAGCAAGTGATATCGCAACTCGCGTACTTGGAACTCCAGCCCAAATAAAAGAAGTTGAAGGCCGTCCGGTTTTTTGGTGGGGCGCAAACGCACCTGAAATTTTATTGTTGGCTCATCTCGACACCGTTTGGCCACTTGGTTCTTATTCTCCACTTTGGGAAGTCAACGGCGATGTAGTCCGTGGCCCGGGTGTCTTTGATATGAAAGCTGGCTTCGTGCAGGCTCTCTTTGCACTTAAAGATATTTCTGGCGCCGCAGATCGCGTGGCGCTGATTGCAACAACAGATGAAGAAATTGGTTCATTCGCATCACGTAAATTAATTATGGATCTCTCGGCCAAAGCCAAAGCAGTCTTAGTGCTTGAAGCTTCCCTTGGCGGCAAAGTTAAGACTGGGCGCAAAGGCACGGCGATGTACAAAATTAACGTGCACGGTTTAGCTGCTCATGCTGGGCTCGAACCCGAAAAAGGCGTAAATGCGACCGTTGAAATTGCTCACATTATTTTGCAACTTTCGGCGCTAGAAAATACACAACACGGAACAACCGTTGTTCCAACTTTATTAAAATCAGGGAATAGCGCCAATACCGTTCCTGATTTGGCAGTACTAGAAATTGATGCGCGATCATTTGCGCAATCTGAACTCGAAAGAATTGATTCGGAGATTAAATTAATTAAGCCAACTATTTCTGGTGCGCGCTTGGAAGTTACTGGAGGTCTTAATCGACCACCGCTTCAGCCATCATCGACTAAAGAATTGTATGAACGCATTGAACGAGTTGCTAAAGAAATCGGCATGCCGCCGCTGGGCTGTGCTGAAGTAGGCGGTGCCAGCGATGGAAACTTTGCAGCTGCTGCGGGTGCTCAAGTTTTGGATGGTTTAGGTGCAATTGGTGGCGGGGCACATGCACCGAGTGAATGGTTAAGTCTGAAATCTGTTGAAGAACGAAGTGCACTTCTGCACGCCTTTATAAAGGATCTACTTAAATGAGCGAAGGTCCACTAATCGTCCAGAGTGATAAAACGTTATTACTAGATATTGATCATCCGCTTTCCACCGAATGTCGCCGCGCCATTGCACCATTTGCTGAACTAGAACGATCACCTGAACACATTCACACTTATCGCCTTACAAATTTGGGGCTTTGGAACGCCCGTGCCGCCGGCCACGACGCCGAGTTAGTCATCGATACTCTTATTAAATATTCACGTTATGCGGTTCCACATTCATTATTACTCGATGTTGCAGAAACTATGTCGCGTTATGGGCGTTTGCGTTTAGAGGCAGATCCCATCCATGGACTTATTTTGGTTACGACAGATGTTGGTGTTCTAGAAGAGGTTATTCGCGCTAAGAAAATTGCTCCCCTGCTTGGTGTTCGAATCGATCCTGAAACTATTGCTGTTCATCCCAGCCAACGTGGTGCGATAAAACAATCACTCTTGCGCCTTGGTTGGCCGGCCGAAGATTTCGCAGGTTATGTTGATGGCCAAGCACATGATATTTCGTTAAAACAAAACGATTGGAAAATTCGCCCGTATCAAGAGTTGGCAGCCGAAGGCTTCTGGCACGGTGGTTCTGGTGTGGTGGTTCTTCCTTGCGGTGCTGGAAAAACAATTGTTGGTGCGGCTGCAATGGCACATGCCAAAGCTACAACTCTAATTTTAGTTACCAACACAATCGCTGCGCGTCAGTGGAGAGAAGAGTTATTGCATCGCACAACTTTAAACGAAGATGAAATTGGCGAATATTCAGGTGCGAAGAAAGAGATTCGCCCCGTGACAATTGCCACCTACCAAGTTATGACTAAGAAAAAGAATGGTGTTTATTCGCACCTTGATCTTTTCGACACCCATGACTGGGGGCTAATAATTTACGACGAAGTGCACTTGCTTCCTGCACCAATTTTCCGCTTCACTGCAGATATCCAATCGCGCCGCCGCTTAGGCCTTACTGCGACATTGGTTCGTGAAGATGGCATGGAAGGCGAAGTTTTCTCACTAATCGGACCAAAACGTTTTGATGTTCCCTGGAAGGAAATTGAAGCTCAGGGATATATCGCACCCGCTGAATGTATTGAAGTAAGAGTTAATTTAACGCAAGCCGAACGTCTGGAATATGCAACTGCTGAACCAGAAGAGCGTTACCGCAAATGTGCAACCACCCGCACCAAGCGTGATGTAGTCGAAGAGTTAGTTGGATTGCATGCTGGTGAGCAAATTTTGGTGATCGGCCAATACATTGATCAGTTAGATGATCTATCTGAAACCCTAGGTGTGCCTGTAATCAAAGGTGAAACGCCTATAAAAGAGCGCGAAAGATTATTTGCAGCTTTCCGTACCGGTGAAATTACCTGCCTAGTTGTTTCAAAAGTGGCTAACTTCTCAATTGATTTACCAGAAGCCACAATTGCAATTCAGGTATCGGGAGCATTTGGTTCGCGCCAAGAAGAAGCGCAAAGACTTGGCCGAATTGTGCGCCCTAAGGTTGATGGACGCGGTGCAAAGTTTTATTCAGTTGTATCCCGCGACACTATTGACCAAGATTTTGCACAAAACCGCCAACGCTTCCTGGCAGAACAAGGTTATTCATATCGAATTATTGATGCTGACGATGTTTTTCAAGGCAAGATCTAAATCTTTCCGGATCCACTTTATAGAAATCGTGATGTTCTCCATCTATATGGATGACCGGTACTTCGTGTCCATAAAGTTTCTCTAATGCGGCATCGTTGTCGATAAATTTAATCTCTAAGTTAAAATCTAATTCGACTTTCATGGTCTCAAGAGTTGCTTCTGCAACTTCGCAGAGATGACATCCGTGGCGTGAATAAACCGTAATTAAGGTTTTCACTTTTTCTTTGGGCTCTTAGCCATCTTTGATGTAAATGCTCGGTCTACTAATTCTTGAATTACTAAGGTGGCATCACCTTTGGCACGATATAAATTTTCTTCAGCGTTCTTTAATAATGTTTCCGCAGTTGTTTTTGAAACAGTACCGACTAGAGGACCATACTTCTTTGAGAAAATCATGTGAACAATCTGTCCGATTGAGTCTGCAAGTTCAGTTCTGGCTTCATCAAGGGATGGTTCAGGTCGAGCGCTAATTGATGAGAAATTAAGAACAATTGGACGCTCTGACTTCATGCGCGCAATTGCACCTGCTATCCCTGGATCTGCAGTATTCGGTGACATGGATACATTCTCGCACCCTGATAGCGTTAGGCGCTATGGCAAGGAAAAATCCTAGATATCTCGCGCGAAACTTCGCGGTATCCACACTTTTTGCCAGTTTACTTCTTGGTTTTCTAACTCCAATTTCTGCAGATGCCTTAGTTCTGGTTCGCCCAGCAACACAATGGGGAAACGTTTACGCAGGGCCAGCATCCACTGCAAACCAGACTGCAAAACCTAAAGCTGCATATCTCGAAAAGAAGTCAAATATTGTAGTCAAGTACAACAACTTTCCAGAGTGGACCAAAGTTCAAGTGCAAGCAGCGGTAGATGTTTGGGCTGCAAATTTCGAATCTAAAGTCCCAATCTATATTGATGCCACATGGGGACGTTCTTCATCATTTAGTGTTTTAGGTAGTGCGCGTCCGGGCAGTTATTTTGCAAATTTTCCCGGTGCTCCTGATTCCAGTCTCTGGTATCCATCTGCGCTAGCAAATGCACTAGCTGGAAAAGATTTAGATGGCAATAACCCAGAAATGATAATTACTGTTAATTCATTGGCCAATTGGTATCGCGGCACCGGTGTTGGGCCAAGTAAATCTGAATACGATCTGCAATCAGTTATCTTGCATGAAATGGCACATGGCATGGGTTTTCTATCTACTGATAGTTACGATGATTTCTTTGGTTATGGATCGATTGATCAACCAACTCCATACGATGCCTACGTTCAGACCGGTGATGGGCGACGTTTATCTGATCTGCCTTCACCATCACTAGAATTAGGTGAAGCGTTAACTTCAAAGTTAGTTTGGTCGGGACAGCAGGGAATCACCGCTAATGGTGGTGTAAAACCACTTCTTTACACTCCGAAGAAATACGAAGATGGATCTTCGGTAAGCCATTTAGATGAAGCAACTTATTCCAGCGCCGGCCCTGATGCGGTGATGTCACCAAATCTGGATGCGGGAGAAATTTTTCACGAGCCTGGTGCGCTTTTACTAGCAATGATGCAAGATCTGCGTGCAAAGCCTCCAGTCGGAATAGCAGTTGGTATTCCACAAACAGTGCGAAATGCCCAAGCGCTGGTATCTGATTCAGGGGCAATAATTAAATTTGATCCGCCAGCAAATGCGCGCGCTGCTCAGATAACAAGTTACACAGTCAGAAATGATAAGACTGGCGCCGAAAAAAGCTTTATTTCTAGTCCTGCAGCTTTAACTGGCTTGAAGAATGGCACTAGTTATACCTTCTCAATTACTGCATCAAATTCTTTGGGTTCTTCCGACCCAGTTACAACTAATTCCATAACCCCGCAAGCGGCATGGAAGAAAACTGTTATTGATCCGATTGCCGATGCTCGCAACCTAACTACGGTTACCTTCAACACCAATCCTGCAATCATTTATCAGGATGCAAATAATGGCGCCTTAAAAGTTGCGCTTTGGAACGGCAAAATTTGGAACAAGTTAACTGTCGATGGAAGAGGTGGTTCTGCTGGGCGCACTCGCAATGCGATTGCCGGCGAAGTCTCTGGTTGCATTAGTGGCTTTGGTAAAGCGCAGACTTTACATATTTTCTATGCCGATTCTGTAGATAAAGATCTGAGATATGCCACTTATGACGGCAAGGATTTCAAATATGAAATTGTCGATGGCAATGGAACTGCAGTTAATGGCTATGAAGACCCAATCCGTGTGCGCACCGCCAGTGATGTCAGCGTTTCAAATGCTTGCTCAGTAAGTTCAGCAGGGGTGCAAGTATTTTATCGCGATGAATCTCAAGGAATTCTGCTGGGCGCAGTTCGCACGAAGGGCGCTCCTGATTGGAGATATGAGCTAGTCGATGGCGATCGCAAGACGGATGATCGAACAATTGGCGATGTTGCCTTCCACTTAGATGCTCTCTTTGATGGCAAAGATACGATTTTGCTTTACGACTCGGTATTAACAATTAATCAACGAAAAGAAGCAACCTCTGGCGCCATTCGCGTTGCCCAACGCAATGGGTTAAGCACTACTGCTTGGAGATATCAGACCCTTGATACATCTGGCGGGCCAATTACCGTGGTGGGCTATGACGTTGCTCTGCAAAAAGGTGCACGCGGCGTACTTGCAACTTGGCTTACCTCATCAACTCTTAGCCTGCCCAACGCAGATCAAATTCGCTGGACTTATCTAGCTACTCCAACAAATTTCAAAACTTTGACTACAACTGGTTTCGGCACACCAAGTAAGTTCTTGAGTAGCGATGGTGCTACCAGCGTCTTTAACTGCCAAAACCGTCTCTGTGCAGTCGATCTATCAAAGGAAACGATCTCTTTGGTTGCTAAAGAACAGAACGTTGATGGGTTTGATTCTGCCTGGATAGTTCTTAATAAGGTGCGATATTTAATATCTGGGGTTAAGAATCAATTGGTTTCACTACGACTGCTTTAATTTAATTATTTGATACTTGCCAGATCTTTCCATCGACAGTTAGCAAAAATAACCCAGCCGTATTTGAATACGTGGATGCAATAGCTGAAGTTAGTTCTGCTGAAGTAAAGGCAGAGATTAATAAGCCTTTACTATCAAATTGCAATACAGCTAATTGTCCTTTGACTGCTTTGAACCCAGTTACACCTTTGATTGCAGAAGTTGGTTCGAGAATTGCATAGAACGAACCGTTCGCACCGCTAGATGCCAAAGTTCTTCCGGTTGAAGAAATTCGGGTTGTCCATGAAGGGACGAATGAAGAGTTAAATTTAGTTATCGCGCTCTCAACAGTGGTTCCACTCTTTACTGAGCCAGTTGCGAAGAGTGAACTTGTAGTGCTCTGCCAATCACGTATCGCTTTGGGTGCGCTACTGCGAACAACGCTGGTGATGGACCCAGTCTTAGCAGCCTTGATCAAGATTCCATCTACTCTGCCAACCAACTTCTTGCCACCGAGGGTTTCACTGCTAGATCCAAATATATAAGTTGTTCCATCACTGCTGCGCGTTATGGCACTTAGCTTTGTCTTGGCGGTACCAAGCTTTAGCTCTTTCGAGAATTTGCCTTGTGAAAACGTTATTAAGAAAGGCTCGTTCTCGCGAGAGGCAAGGATGGAAAGCCCGGATGAACTGACCGAAATAGCATCTATTAAAGCCACCGTTGCAATTGAACTCTGGCCAATAACTTCACCGGTGGCGTTGATCTGCCAGACTGAAATGTTTTTCATATCAGCACGCAACGATTGAATATTTTCAACTTCAATTCCATCGGGATTGAGTGCCTCTGTTGCAGCAGTTGCTGACTCGGGTTGCGGAGCAATGGCTATATTTCCAACCAACCAAAGTGTTCCCTGTGAATCGATGGTCATTGCGGTTGCGAGCTCATCTAAGCCAGAATCAACTGTTTTCGACCAGATTTCAGTGCCAGCGAAATCAAATGCGCGAACCTTAATATCAGCGCTTAGCCCCATAATATTTTCGTAAGTAAATATCGCCTTACTGTTTGCGACAATGGCTTCGGCGCTAGAACTTTGGCTAAATACTTTAAGCGGTTTCACAGAGACTGTTTTTGGGGCGCCTTGGGCAACGTTTGTCATCGCTATCGAAGTGATGACTACAGATATTAGATATTTTTTAAGCAAGTTCTTGCGAGCGATCACGAGCGGCCTTCATCGCTTTTGCAACAACACCCGAAATATCGGATTCATTAAATGAATTAAGCGCTGCAAATGTTGTTCCGTTAGGGCTAGTTACCTTCTCACGCAGCGTTGTTGGGGTGTCGCCCGATTGATCAAGGAGTTTGGCCGCCCCAACAATAGTTTGAATTGTTAGCGTAGTTGCATCGGCGTGAGATAGCCCAAGTGCAACTGCGCCATCGACCATCGCTTCCACAAATCTAAAGAAATAGGCTGGCCCTGATCCACTGGTGGCGGTAACTGCATCTTGCAAATCTTCAGCTACTTCAATGACTTTACCGACCGCTCCAAGAAATCCAACTGTAAATTCGCGTTGCTCTGGGGTGACTAGCCGGCAGCAAGAGATCGCAGACATTCCCGCTCCGACCAGCGCTGGAGTATTTGGCATAACCCGAATAACTGGGTTAGCACTAGTTCCAATTTGATCGGCAATATCCCTGATCTGCTTACCTGCAACAAATGAGATAACCAAGGCACCCTTGCGAATTACAGTTTTAATTTCGGCTAAAACCGTAGCCATATCTTGAGGCTTAACAACCAAGAGAATGAGATCACTCTTCGCCACGTTTTCCTTTAAATCAGCGTTAGAAACTTTATATCGTGCAGTTAATTCTGCAGCTCGTTCGTCACGCTTTTCAGAGATGGTGATTGCAGATGGGGAAATCCCATAAGTTATTAGGGCAGAGATTAGGGCTTCGCCCATGACACCTGCACCAATGACTGCGACCTGATTTTCTGAATTAGCCATAGCGAAAGAGTACGCGTAGGCTCTGCGACTATGTCCGAAGTTAAGCCAGGTTTTGCACGCGATTGGGTGGAATTTACCGACCCTAACGATCCTGAAGAAATCTTCAAATGTGACCTAACTTGGCTCACCTCTTATTGGACTTGTATTTATGGCGATGGTTGCCAAGGTGTATTTAAGGATCGCCCTAACGCCGGATGTTGTACCGAAGGTGCGATGTATTCCGATGAAGATGATGAAGAACGCGTACGTAAAGCAGCCGCGGATTTAACTCCCGAAATGTGGCAGTTCTTCGAACAGGCGCGGCCAAAGAAGCAAAATGGTCAACTTCGAATTTCAGATCTTGATGAAGATAAAGAACGAAAGACACGCACAATCGATGATGGTTGTATCTTCTTAAACCGTAAAGGTTATGAAGCGCCAGGATTTACTGGATCATTTGGTTGCGTGCTTCACCACTTGGCACAGAAAGAGAATCGCCACTTTGTAGATACAAAACCAGATGTATGTTGGCAACTTCCACTTCGTCGCAGTTTTGAAACTCGCGAAATCGGCGAGCGCGAATATTCAATTACCGTAATCGGCGAATACGAACGCCTAGCATGGGGCGATGGTGGAGATGATTTCGATTGGTACTGCACTAGCAACACTGATGCACATGTCGGAAGCGAACCTGTTTACATTTCTAACCGCACTGAACTTCAAGCGTTGATGGGTCAGGCTGCCTATGCAGTTCTTGCCGAGCACTGCGATATCCGCGTTAAGGGAATCAACGATGCTAAGGCGCGCTCACTGCCGTTATTCGTTATCCAACACCCAGCAACGATCGCCGCTGGGAAGTAGTCACTCCTACGCTCTAGAGTTGGCCCATGGCTAAAGTCGAGAAGGATCCATTTCGCTGCGCCGAATGTGGATGGACATCCCAAAAATGGGTGGGCCGTTGTGGTGAATGCCAGGCTTGGGGAAGCGTTGAAGAAATCGCCGCACCTAAGAAACTTTCTTTAGTTCCCGGAAAAGTTACACACGCAGCTATTCCTATTGGCGATGTAGATCTTTCATCCGCGCGCGCTCGTGCAACAGGAGTCTCTGAACTCGATCGCGTACTTGGTGGCGGCCTTGTTCCGGGCGCTGCAATTTTGCTCGCCGGCGAACCAGGTGTTGGAAAATCAACTCTACTTCTCTCTGTTGCAGCACAAACCGCGGCCAAGGGTCTTCCTGCTTTATATATCAGTGGCGAAGAATCAGCTTCACAAATTCGTCTGCGCGCTGAAAGAATTAACGCAGTTGATCCAAAATTATTCCTAGCATCAGAGACAGACCTGGGCGCAGTCATTGCACATATTGATTCAGTTAAGCCTGAACTATTGATCATCGATAGCGTTCAAACAATTGGTTCAGCTGCCGCTGATGGTTCACCTGGGGGCGTTACACAGGTGCGCGAAGTTGCCGGTGCACTTATCCGAATCTGTAAAGATCGCGATATCACTTTGTTGTTGGTCGGGCACGTAACCAAAGATGGATCTATCGCAGGCCCACGTTTGCTTGAACATATTGTCGATGTCGTTCTGCAATTTGAGGGCGAGCGCCATTCCAGGTTGCGTTTAATCCGCGCAATTAAAAATCGTTTCGGGGCATCCGATGAAGTTGGTTGTTTTGATTTAAGTGATACCGGAATTGAGAGCGTTCTTGATCCGACTGGACTATTTACTTCCCGTCATGCCGAGCCAGTTCCGGGAACTTGTGTGACCGTTACTTTGGAAGGTCGACGTCCACTGCTTGCTGAAATCCAAGCACTTGTCAGTCAAGGGCGCGAAAATGATTTTGGAAATGCGCGTCGCGTTACAAGTGGTCTCGATTCTGCCCGCACATCAATGACTCTGGCAGTTCTTGAACTACGTGCCAATATTCGAGTTGGTGGCCGCGATGTTTATGCCGCAACTGTTGGTGGAATGAAGATGTCTGAACCTGCTGCTGATCTGGCACTTGCTCTGGCGGTGGCATCGGCTGCAAAAGCTTTGGCACTACCTGCAGATTTAGTTGCAATCGGTGAAGTTGGATTAGCAGGTGAAATTCGTAAAGTAAGCGGAGTATCTCGTCGCTTAGCCGAGGCTTATCGTTTAGGTTTTAAACGCGCCCTTGTTCCATCCGGCAGTGATGTCAAGATTGATGGCATGGAGATTTTCGAAGTATCGCGCCTTGATCAAGCTCTGCAACGCGTGAAAATTACCGGAGCGGACTCATGAGCCATTTGGCCGCCCTTTCCAAACTGCTGGGATCAGATACATCGCTAATCTCTGATCCTGATATCACCGCTTCATATTCACGCGATCAAGCACCGTTTGCTTCCGCTGCCGCACCTTTCGCCGTTTTGCTAGCACGTAGCGCTTCTGAAATTTCGATCGCGTTGAAATATGCAAATGAAAATTCGATTCCGGTTGTGACTCGTGGCGCCGGCAGCGGACTTTCAGGCGGGGCAAATTCCACTGCAGATTCGCTAGTCATCTCACTTGAAAAAATGAACCAAATTATTGAAATAGATACCGCTAACCAAATAGCGCGCGTACAAGCAGGTGTAATCAATCTTGATTTAGATACTGCAGCAAAAGAATTTGGTCTGGCTTACCTGCCTGATCCCGCAAGTCGTGACTGGTCTTCACTCGGTGGCAATGCAGCGACAAATGCTGGTGGAATGTGCTGCGTTAAATACGGTGTGACTGGGGCGCATGTGCGCGCCATGCAAGTAGTTTTAGCCAGCGGTGAGATTATCGAATTAGGCAAAGCCACCAAAAAATCAGTGACTACCTATGACTTACTGCATCTATTTATTGGTTCTGAAGGAACTCTCGGCATTATTACCGAACTAACCCTTAACTTAGAAATTCGCCCAGCTGCCCCTTCAACACTTATTGCAACTTTCCCAAGTGTTACTAAAGCAGCCGCTGCCGCTGCGGCGCTATTGCAATATCGCCCGGCTATGTTAGAAATTGTTGACCAGACAACGCTAAAAGCAGTGGAAGCCTGGCATCCACTTGGTTTTGAAGTCGCAGGTTCAGTTCTAATCATGCAGTTAGATGAGAACCATTCACTATGTGAAGCAGCGCTTGAAACTTGCAAGCAATTTGATTTAATCGACGGTGTCTACTCTGATGATCCAGCCGATGCCGCCGATTTAATCCGGGTGCGCAAACTTGCTTATCCAGCGCTAGAACGCATGGGGGCAACGCTGCTTGACGATGTGGCCTTGCCAATTACTAAAATTGCCGAGTTTGTAGAACGGGTTGAGAAATTAAGTAAGGAAGTAAATCTAACAATCGGGATTTTTGGACATGCTGGTGATGGAAACATGCACCCAACAATTGTTCATGACCATGGTGATCTTGCAGCAGCCGAAAGGGCGCAGCAGGCATTTGGCAAGATTGTCGAAATTGCGCAATCACTTGGTGGCACCGCAAGTGGTGAACACGGAATCGGCTCGATTAAGCCAGGCTTTGTAACCAAGGAGATTTCAAAGACGGTAATCGATTTACAGCGCGCAGTTAAAAAGGTGTTTGACCCAAATTCAATTCTGAACCCAGGAAAGAAAATTCCTTAATTAGCTGCTTCGGCTAGATCTTCTGGTGAGTCAGGCATGGTTGCCTTTGCGGCTCCTGCAAATGTGAACTTCGCTTCCGCAGCTTCGCCTTCAACATCAACAACGATGATTTCGCCAGCCTTTAACTCACCGAAGAGAATTCGCTCTGAGAGTGAATCTTCAATCTCACGTTGAATTACGCGACGAAGTGGGCGCGCACCAAGAAGTGGATCGTAACCGCGCGCAGCCAGGAGATCCTTCGCTGCTTGAGTTAGTTCGATACCCATATCTTTGGCCTTCAAGCGATCATCAAGGTTTGCGATCATTAGATCAACGATCTGAATAATCTGATCCCTAGTCAACTGGTGGAAGACGATGACGTCATCGATACGGTTGAGAAATTCTGGGCGGAAGTGGTTCTTAAGTTCATCTTGAACCTTGCCCTTCATACGATCGTAATTAGTTAGATCATCATCAATATTGGCAAAACCAAGTCCTAGGCTCTTTGAGATATCGCGTGTGCCGAGGTTGGTCGTCATGATGATTACAGTGTTCTTAAAGTCAACGGTGCGCCCTTGTGCATCTGTCAGGCGGCCATCTTCTAGAACTTGTAGAAGTGAGTTAAAGATATCTGGGTGCGCTTTTTCGATCTCATCAAAGAGAACAACTGAGAATGGGCGGCGGCGAACCTTTTCAGTTAACTGTCCGCCTTCGTCATAACCAACGTAGCCTGGAGGTGCCCCGAATAAACGTGAGGCGGTGTGACGCTCTGAATATTCAGACATATCCAATTGAATTAACGCGGTCTCGTCACCAAATAAGAATGCAGCAAGGGTGCGTGAAAGTTCAGTCTTACCAACACCGGATGGGCCGGCGAAGATAAATGAACCGCCAGGACGCTTTGGATCTTTAAGGCCAGCACGTGTGCGACGAATTGCTTGGGAAAGTGCCTTGATAGCTTGATCTTGACCAATAACACGGCGATGAAGTTCATCTTCCATGCGAAGCAAACGTGCAGTTTCTTCTTCGGTTAACTTAAAGACTGGAATACCAGTTGATGCAGAAAGCACCTGTGCAATAAGTTCTTCGTCAACTTCTGTGACCTTATCTAGGTCAGTGGCTTTCCAATGCTTTTCAGCCTCTACCTTTTCAGCGATTAAAGTTTTTTCTTTATCGCGAAGTGATGCGGCGCCTTCAAAATCTTGGCCATCAATTGCTGACTCTTTCGCCTTACGAGCTTCGGCAATCTTGTCATCGAATTCACGAAGTTCGGCAGGTGCGGTCATGCGCTTAATGCGCAGACGTGAACCAGCCTCATCGATTAGGTCGATAGCTTTATCTGGCAAGAAACGATCTGAAATATAGCGATCTGCCATATTTGCAGCCGCTGCTAGTGCGCCATCTGTAATCGATACGCGGTGATGCGTTTCGTAGCGATCACGTAGACCTTTAAGAATTTCAATTGTGTGCGCAACAGAAGGCTCTTTAACCTGAATGGGTTGGAAGCGACGTTCAAGTGCGGCATCTTTTTCAACATGCTTGCGATATTCATCAAGTGTTGTGGCACCGATTGTCTGTAATTCGCCACGAGCCAACATTGGCTTAAGAATGCTTGCCGCATCAATTGCACCTTCGGCAGCGCCTGCGCCAACAAGTGTGTGGATTTCATCGATAAACAAAATAATATCGCCGCGAGTTTTGATCTCTTTCAAAACCTTCTTTAGGCGCTCTTCGAAATCTCCACGGTAGCGACTACCGGCCACAAGTGCACCGAGATCGAGTGAGTAAACCTGCTTATCTTTTAGAGTTTCAGGGACGTCATTCTTGTAAATTGCTTGTGCTAAACCTTCTACAACTGCAGTCTTTCCTACACCTGGTTCGCCAATTAGAACTGGGTTATTTTTTGTACGACGTGAAAGAACTTGCATGACACGTTCAATTTCAGTTTCGCGTCCGATTACTGGATCAAGTTTTCCTTCGCGTGCAGCCTGGGTCAGGTTACGACCAAATTGATCAAGTACTAATGAAGTAGATGGAGTGCCCTCAGCTGGGCCACTATTTGTTGCTGCTTCTTTTCCTTGGTAACCAGAGAGAAGTTGAATAACTTGTTGGCGTACACGATTTAAATCTGCGCCAAGTTTTACAAGTACCTGTGCAGCAACGCCTTCGCCTTCGCGGATAAGTCCGAGCAAAATATGTTCTGTGCCAATGTAGTTGTGGCCAAGTTGCAACGCTTCGCGAAGTGAAAGTTCTAGGACTTTCTTTGCGCGTGGAGTAAATGGAATATGGCCGCTAGGAGCTTGTTGTCCTTGGCCAATAATTTCTTCAACTTGAGCGCGAACGCCTTCTAGTGAGATTCCGAGCGCTTCCAAGCCTTTGGCAGCGACGCCTTCACCTTCGTGGATTAGTCCAAGCAGAATGTGTTCAGTGCCGATGTAATTGTGATTGAGCATGCGTGCTTCTTCTTGAGCCAAGACAACTACTCGTCGGGCTCGATCGGTAAAGCGCTCAAACATCGGCTATCTCCTCTTAATTTCATCTCTTGCTGGGTTACTTGAGATAAGCCTATAACCGAAGGCCTAGGAGGCGCGAGGTAATTGGCTAATGGTCAGTAGAACCCCAGATTTAGGGGCGATATTCCCGAAAAAATCTAGCGGTGGGGCCTTAAAGGGTAAGAAGCATCCGCGTGTTGCCAAGGGTATTGGGTTTGGCCGCTTCTAGATCCAAGAATTCGGCGACACCGGCATCGTATGAACGCAATAGTTGTTGGTAAACATCAGGTGCGACAGGAGTGCCTTCGATTTCGACAAAACCATGGCTTCCAAAAAAATCTGTTCGAAATGTTAAACAAAAAATTCGTTCTACACCAACTTCGCGGGCGCGCTCGATAATTCTTTCAAGGATTAAGTGTCCGATGCCTTTATTGTGCAAATTTTTTTCAACTGCAACTGTACGAACTTCTGCCAGGTCATCCCAAAGAACGTGTAACGCTCCACAACCAACAACTTTTCCATCAACTACAGCCACTGTAAATTCTTGAACACTTTCATAGAGCGTCACAGTCTCTTTGGTGAGCATCTGTCCAGGTGCTGCATAAGAATCCACTAGTTGGCGGATTGCCTTTACATCGCTGGTTCTAGCGGAGCGAATTACGGTCATAGTTATTCGATTTCAGGTTTTACCAGCGGGAACAAGATTGTTTCGCGGATTCCTAAACCGGTGAGCGCCATTAGTAAACGATCAACACCCATTCCCATTCCGCCCATTGGTGGCATGGCAAATTCCATTGCGCGTAAGAAATCTTCATCTACTTGCATAGCTTCTAGATCACCTTTTGAACCAAGTGTTGCTTGTTCGATTAAACGCTCACGCTGAATAACTGGATCAATAAGTTCGGAGTATCCGGTTGCAAGTTCAAAACCATCAATATATAGATCCCATTTTTCGGCAACGCCAGGTAATTCGCGGTGCGCTCTTACCAATGGCGACGTATCGACTGGGTAGCCCATCACGAATGTAGGCTCAATCAATTGATCTTTCGCTACATGCTCAAATATTTCTTCAGCAAGTTTGCCGGTAATCCACTTCGGGTCAATCTTCATGCCTAACTTTGTGGCAATTTTCTTCAAATCTTCGATCGAAGTAAGTGCGGTTATGGTCTCTCCCACACCTTTTGAAATCACTTCATACAACGAAATCTCTTTCCATGATCCGCCCAAATCGGCTTGGCGACCATCATGATGGGTAACAACGTGTGAACCTGCAATCGCCATCGCTGCGTTCTGTACAAGTGAACGAGTTAAATCTGCAATCGAGCGCCAATCACCATAGGCCTGATAACACTCGATCATCGCAAACTCAGGTGAGTGTGAAGAATCAGCACCCTCGTTGCGGAAGTTACGGTTGATTTCAAATACTCGTTCTATGCCGCCAACAACGCAACGCTTTAAGAATAATTCTGGTGCGATGCGCAGATAAAGATCCATATCGTAGGCATTACTAAAAGATTTGAAGGGGCGAGCTGTGGCGCCACCGTGCATAACTTGCAGCATTGGAGTTTCAACTTCAATAAAGTTTTCGGTGCTAAATGTCTCGCGCAGAGATTTCATTACAGCTGGACGCAAACGTGCATTGGAGCGCGCTTCGGGGCGGACAATGAGATCCACATAACGCATACGAACACGAGTTTCCTCAGACATTGGTTTGTGATCATTTGGCAATGGGCGAAGTGACTTTGCAGCCATCGCATAACTATTTGCCAAGATTGATAGTTCGCCGCGCTTAGATGTAATGATTTCGCCAGTAACGCTAACTATGTCACCAAGGTCAATATCACTTTTCCAAGAATCAAGAACATCTTCTCCAACTTTGTCTAGCGAAAGCATTGCTTGCAGTTCGGTGCCGTCACCTTCACGCAGTGTTGCAAAACAGAGTTTTCCAGTGTCGCGTTTAAAGATAACGCGACCTGTAAGGCTTTGGATATCACCTGTTGCGGTATCGGTTTCAAGTGAAGCGTATTTGGTGCGAATTTCTAAAAGGGATGCGGTGCGTGCAACTGCAACTGGATAAGGCTCAATTCCACGCTCAATTAAACCGGCACGCTTTTCGCGGCGGATACGTAATTGTTCTGGCAGATCGTCTTCGACCGGCGCCGCGGGCTCTTTTTCGTTGCTCATGATGACGAGAGTCTACCTATTAGATATTTCGCTCGTGGATAAGACGCAGTCCAATCAGCGTGAGATCAGGCTCATGCTCATCAATAGTTTCAGCAACGCCAATAATTAGCGGAGCAAGTCCACCGGTTGCAATCACAGTAGGCGTGCCTTCATAACTCTGCGCTAATTCAGCCACGATGCGATCGACCAAGCCATCTACTTGTCCAGCAAAACCAAAGATTGTGCCAGATTGCAGCGCTTCAACAGTGTTCTTACCAATCACATTTTTAGGACGAATTAATTCAACTTTGCGAAGTTGCGCAGCACGTGCCGCCAGTGCATCAACTGAGATTTCAATTCCTGGTGCAAGAGCGCCACCTAAGAATTCGCCTTTAGGCGAGACAACATCTAGATTTGTGGAAGTTCCGAAGTCAACCACGATCGCTGGACCGCCATATAAAGTGTGAGCAGCCAAAGTGTTAACTATTCGATCTGCGCCAATTTCCTTGGGGTTATCAACTAATAGTGGAACACCTGTTTTTGTACCGGGTTCAACAATTGTCGTTGGAATATTAGAAAAATAAGTTGCGATTATGGTTCGTAATTCGCGCAACGTCGCCGGGACTGTGGAACAGATTGAAAGTCCAGTCACTTCATATCCCGTAACAAGTGCGTGATATTGCAGCCATAGCTCGTCGGCAGTCGTGCGGGGATCCGTCTTAACTCGCCAAGAACGAATTAACTCATTGCCCTCAAATATTCCTAATACCGTATTGGTATTTCCCACATCTATTGTCAGCAACATAATTACTCCGTTCTCAGATCTAGGCCGATATCAAAGACTGGAGCCGAATGTGTCAGCGCTCCGATTGCGATGTAATCAACTCCCGCTTGTGCATAGGCGCGAGCATTGGTAATTGAAATTCCGCCCGATGCTTCAAGTTTGCACTTTCCATTTACTAGTGCGACTGCTTGTGTACAGATTTCTGGGCTCATATTGTCGAGCAAAATTAAATCTGGGTTCAGCGGCAAGACTTCTTTAAGTTGCTCCAAAGTATCTACTTCTATCTCAATTTCAGCCTCTGGATAAGTACTTCTAACTTTTGCGAAAGCGGCAACCACGCCACCTGCCGCAGCAATGTGATTATCTTTAATCAAGGCAGCGCTGCTCAAACTCATGCGGTGGTTTACTCCCCCACCCATGCGCACGGCATATTTCTCAATAACGCGCATACCCGGTGTTGTCTTACGGGTATCGCGCACCTGACATTTTGTGCCTGATACTTCCTTAACCCACTTACTGGTGAGGGTTGCTATTCCACTGAGATGACCGAAAAAGTTAAGCGCGGTGCGCTCGGCGAGCAATATTGCTCGAGTATTCCCTCTTACACTAATTAAAATATCGCCAGCTTTTACAGATTCTCCATCTTTCTTTAGTTGCGTTACATCTGTAATACCAACTTCTGCCAAGACGGCATGAGCAATGTTTGAACCAGCGATCACTCCATCCATGCGTGCTACAAAATCCGCCAAAGAATTTGCATCAGCAGAAATGGTTGCCTCAGAAGTTATATCGGCGCCACCTGCTAGATCTTCAGCTAGCGCTGCTTTAATTAACTCATTTTCATTCATGGCGCACCAACCTCTTGGTAGGAAGTAATCCAGTTTCCTTTGCTATCTAATTGCTGCACAATTCGTTTGCGCCAATTGCTTTCAGCGCTAGGGAAATCTTCCCGCCAATGTGAACCGCGTGTCTCCTGGCGAATTAACGCGGCTTTAAGGATCGCCTGCGCCAATTGAAAAAGATTCGTTGTCTCCCAGGCTTCAACGCAAGGATTTGTGCTGGTTCGATCTTGAATACGTGTTAAATCAGCGCTGGTCTGCAGAAGTGAATCAGAAGAACGCAATACGCCCGCGCCACGGCTCATACTCAACTGTAATTCACGGCGAGTAAGTGGGTCCAACAAAACTGAACGTGAATCATCGGCAACCGGTTCAGATTGTTTCGGTAAATTTGCAGCAATATCTGCAGCAATTCTGGCGCTAAATACCAGACCCTCTAAGAGTGAATTTGATGCCAGACGATTGGCGCCATGCACTCCAGAGCAGGCAGTTTCGCCACATGCATAAAGTCCAGTAACACTGGTACGGCCATTTAAATCAACACGCACGCCACCGGATGCGTAATGAGATGCTGGAGCGACCGGAATTAGATCTTTTGCTGGGTTAATACCGTGTGCGATACATGATGAATAAATTGTTGGAAAACGATTTTCGAAGCCCGTTAGGTGGCGAACATCTAGCCAAACATGATGTGCCCCAGTTTTATTCATGTGGCGCATCGAGGCAATTGCAACGACATCGCGTGGTGCGAGCTCTGCTAATTGGTGTTCAGAGACCATAAAACGTGAGCCTTCATCGTCAACTAAATATGCGCCCTCACCGCGTACTGCTTCACTAATTAAGGGTTGCTGACCTTGCGTGTTATCGCCTAACCATAAAACTGTTGGGTGGAATTGAATGAATTCAACATCAGCCACTTTTGCGCCAGCGCGCAACGCGAGGGCAACGCCGTCACCAGTAGAAACGGAAGGATTTGTAGTTTGTGCAAATACTTGACCTAAACCACCAGTTGCTAAGACCACGGCCCTGCCCAAAGCGCGACCTACTCCATCACGGCTACCAGCACCTATTACGTGCAAGGTAACTCCACACACAGCGCCGTTTATATCTTTTATCGCATCTAATACAAGAGCATCTTCAACAACTTCAATTTCGGGGTCATCATGTACTGCAGCTAAAAGCGCGCGTGAGACTTCAGCACCAGTGGCATCTCCACCTGCGTGCAAAATTCTGTTGCGCAAGTGCCCGCCTTCGCGCGTTAGAGAAATTTCACCAGTCTCTTCTGTGTCAAAAATTGCACCGCGTTCGATTAATTTACGAACCGCAGCGGGTCCCTCAGTTACAAGTACGCGAACCGCTTCTGCATCGCATAAATTAGCGCCCGCAACCAAGGTATCTTTTAAATGCTGGTCTGGTGTATCGCCCGGACCAAGTGCGGCAGCGATGCCACCCTGTGCCCATTTAGTAGAACCTTCATCGACTTTAGATTTGGTAACTATCAATACTGATAAGCCATAAGTGCGCGCTTGCAGCGCAGTTGTTAAACCCGCGATTCCTGAACCAACCACAATTACATCAGCGGTTGCTGTCCATCCTGGGGCAGGCGCAAGTAGCTTCATCGCAAGCCACCTGTCGTCATCTGCATATTGTCGATCAAACGCACCCCATTAAGCCAACCAGCGATAATCGCGCGCGAATTGAGCGTGGAATCTGTAGCGATCGAGAAATCTTGCTCATCAATAACTTCGGCATAATCTAAATTAAAGAGCGGTTGCGTGGCGCAGACTTTACGCATCTGACTACGCGCCTCTTGCAGATTACGCGAAATCTTTGCAGCGATTAGCGCTTGATAAATGACTGAAGCGGCAGATCGGCTTTCTTTATCTAGCCGCACATTGCGCGATGACACGGCAAGCCCGTCTGCTTCACGCACAGTTGGGGCTGCGATTATTTTGACACCTTTTGCAATTTCTTTGATCAAAGTTAGCTGCTGAAAATCTTTCTCTCCGAATATTGCAGATTCTGGCTTAAGCAATTCGAATAACCGAGAAACAACTGTAACAACGCCATCAAAATGACCAGAACGGTTTGCGCCTTCATAAATATTTCCTAATTGACCAGCGCTAATTTTTGTAATTTTTGATGGATATATTTCTTCTTCTTTAGGCAGCCATAAGTGTGTGACTCCAGAATCCGCAGCGATTTCAATATCGCGATCTGGCGTGCGTGGATAATTTGCAAGATCCTGCGCATCATCGAATTGCAGAGGATTTACAAAAATACTTGCAACGACAAAGTCGCTCTTGGCTTTGGCTAATTTAAATAGCGATGCATGTCCAGCGTGAAGTGCGCCCATAGTTGGTACAAAAGTGCAGCCGCCATCGATTTCTGATGCGCTGGTAACAATCTTCATATCTGGCTCCAGTCCTTTCAGGTACCGGGCGGTGATGAATATAAGTTTAGAGCCTTAAGGCATTTGCTCCAAAAGATCAGATATTTTGCCGTGAGTAAGCAAAATCGCTTCAGGATCTATGGAATGCCATGGCTCAATCACAAATCGGCGCTCATGTGCGCGTGGGTGCGGCAGGGTTAATTCAGCTGCTGAACTTAAGAGAGTTCCGTATTGAATCAAATCTAAATCAATTGTGCGCGGGCCCCATTTTTCATTGCGCTCTCGTCCCAAAGTTTTTTCAATTCCATGCAACAGCGCCAGCAGATCAATTGCGGGTAGCTCACTTTCCACGATACAGACTGCATTTAAGTAATCCGGCTGCGGGATATCGCTGACGGGCTTTGTGGAAATGTAATTTGAAACTGCTTTGAAATCAGTGGCTTCGCGCAGCATTGCTACCGCTAAATCCATCTGTTCTTTAGGGTTACCAATATTGGCACCGAGTGCGATTATCGCTCTCATCGATTTATAGTTACCGATATATCTTTGACTTGAGCGTTGACCGGCGCTTGTGGCTTGTGAACCGTTATGGAAACGGTGGCAGCTTGCGGATAAGCAGCCTTGATTTGATCTGCAATATTTCCAGCAAGTTTTTCAATCAAAGAAACTGGGTCGCCGGTAATCTCTCTAACAACTAAATCTGTAACTTCTGCATAATTAATTGTGTCAGCAACATCATCTGAGACACTGGCGCGAGATAGGTCAACTTCCAGAACAACATCTACATAGAAATCTTGGCCAGTGACCCTTTCGGTTTCTAAGACGCCGTGGTATCCAAATGATTTAATACCTTTGATTTCGATTAAATCAGCCATTCGCAATTACCAATTTCTTATGTGGAGCCACGCTATGAACTCTAACTGCCCAAATCTTTTTAGCAAGGAGTGAACTAGTCAAATCTATTGTTGCAGCTTCGCGTTCGTCAGGGCTTTGACCACCCAGAAAACGTTTGCGGGAACCGCCAATTAATACTGGATATCCCAAATCAGTGACCTCTTCGATACGGCGCAATATCTCCCAGTTATGTTCGGCTTCTTTTGCAAAGCCCAAGCCTGGATCAATTATCAAATTATTTCGGGCAATTCCGCTGCTTAGAGCTTTATCAATTTGAAGTTCAATTTCTGCGATCACTTCTTGCACCACATCTTTATATACAGCGCGTGAATTCATATCAAATGAATGTCCACGCCAATGCATCAAGATGTAAGGGCAGCCAAGTTCGGCAACTCTTTCGTGCATCTCTTCATCTGCTAATCCGCCGCTAACGTCGTTAACGATGCTGGCTCCTGCTGCGACGGCCTTATCTGCCGTTTCTGCACGCATAGTGTCGATGCTGATTGGAATTCCAGTTTGTGACAACTTTTCAATTACTGGAATCACACGAGCTTGTTCTTCTTTGGCACTTACTCGCTCGGCACCGGGACGCGTAGATTCGCCACCAATATCGATTATGTCTACGCCTTCAGAGATCATTTCTAAGCCGCGAGCGACCGCCTTTTCATAGGTATCGTGTCGCCCACCATCTGCAAATGAATCTGGTGTGACATTTAGAATCCCCATAATTTTCATAGGTGAGCCAGACAATTTAACTAGCCCTTGGTAATTAGGCTAATTGCTTCAGCGCGAGTTGCCGGATCTCGCAGCGCACCACGAACCGCACTTGTAGTAGTTCTGGCATGTGATTTTCGAACTCCACGCATTGACATGCAAAGGTGTTCGCAATCAATAATTACGATTACACCCATTGGATTAAGGATTTGCACCATAGCATCTGCAATTTGTGTGGTCAGTCGCTCTTGCACTTGTGGGCGGCGCGCAAATAGATCGACTAAGCGGGCGACTTTGGAAAGTCCAGTTATTTTTCCACTTGGGATATATCCGACGTGAGCAACTCCGTGAAATGGAGTTAAGTGATGTTCGCAATGTGAAAAAACTTCGATATCGCGAATGATGACTAATTCTTCGTGCCCAATATCAAATGTTGTTGTGAGAACATCTTGAGGTGATTTCCATAGCCCTTCAAAATTCTCTTTGAAGGCACGTGCCACCCGTGCTGGAGTCTCTTTTAGCCCATCACGATCTGGATCTTCACCTAACGCCAATAACAATTCGCGCACCGCAGCAGTCGCACGCGCTTCATCGTATGGATGCAATGCGCGACCATCGTCTGGCCCCATTGATACTGGCGTTATTTCATTCACTCGTCAGAGCCATCTTTCTTCAAACTTTTCTTAACGCGCGATGGCTTCTTTGTAATTGCTGGTTCCACGACAATTCTCTTCGGAACGGCAACTGGAGGTTGCTGTGATGGGATGCGAGTGTCCGAACCTGTCCATGCCGGACGCTTTGGCCAAGAATTTACCTTGGTGAAGATCGCTGAAATTTCCTCTTTATTTAAAGTCTCTCTCTCGAGTAATTGCAGAACCATCGCATCGAGCGTCTCGCGGTTATCAACCAAAATATCGAAAGCCTCTTGATGTGCATTTTCAATTAAATTACGGATTTCAGCATCAACTTTCGCGGCAACACTTTCCGAGAAATCGCGTTGATGTCCGTAATCGCGCCCCATAAATGGTTCTGAAGCATCTGTTCCCAACTTAATTGCACCAATTGCTTCAGTCATTCCATATTGCGTGACCATTGCGCGGGCCAGCGCGGTGGCCTTTTCAATATCATTTGATGCACCAGTTGATGGATCATGGAAAATTAATTCTTCCGCTGCACGACCGCCAAGTGAATATGCCAGCTGATCAAGTAATTGATTGCGAGTTGTCGAATATCTGTCGTCATCTGGCAGAACCATTGTGTAACCAAGTGCGCGACCGCGCGGCATGATCGTAATTTTATGAACTGGATCTGTGTGCGGAAGCGCATGCGCAACAAGAGCGTGTCCGGCCTCATGATAGGCAGTGACGCGACGTTCATCATCGGACATGATCCGAGATTTGCGTTGCGGCCCAGCCATTACGCGATCAATAGCTTCATCAATTTGCAGATTAGAAATAACTTTTTTACCTTCGCGGGCCGCAAGAAGGGCTGCTTCATTTAGAACATTTGCTAAATCTGCGCCTGTAAATCCGGGTGTTCGACGGGCATAGCTAAGCAATTCAACTTCATCTGAAAGTGGCTTTGTCTTGGCGTGAACTTTAAGAATCTCTTCACGGCCCTTTAGATCGGGGCGATCCACTGCGATCTGGCGATCAAAACGACCTGGTCGCAATAGCGCAGGATCTAAAACATCTGGTCGATTAGTTGCGGCGATCAAAATAACTTGTCCACCTGATTCAAAACCATCCATCTCAACAAGTAACTGGTTAAGAGTTTGTTCGCGCTCGTCGTGACCGCCACCCATACCTGCACCGCGTTGGCGACCGACTGCATCTATTTCGTCCACGAAAACAATTGCTGGAGCATTGGCTTTTGCTTGCGCAAAGAGATCGCGTACGCGAGCAGCACCGACGCCAACAAACATTTCGACAAAGTCAGAACCAGAGATTGAATAGAAAGGTACTTGCGCTTCACCGGCAACGGCGCGCGCTAATAAAGTTTTACCTGTTCCGGGAGGACCGTAAAGCAGAACTCCCTTTGGAATCTTGGCACCTAGCAGTGCGTACTTAGGTGGATTAGCTAAGAAATCTTTGATCTCTTCAAGTTCGGCGATCGCTTCATCAGCGCCTGCGACATCAGCAAAAGTATTTTGCGGAACATCGTTATCTTGCAATTTGGCACGTGATTTTCCAAAAGAAAAGACTTTATTTCCGCCTTGGGCATTGCTCATCAGGAAGAAGAATAAGAATCCAATTAACAGAATTGGCGCGATTGAGAATAAGAAGGATACAAAGAGCGATTGCTTCGGAACATCGACATTCCAACCCTTTACAGGTGGATTGCCAGTGAGTGCATCAACAATTGTTGGCTCTTGGCGAATTACATAAGATGCTTCCACTTTGCTAGAGCCGTTGATCAGGCTGCCTGGCTTAAGAATTAACTGTAATTTTTGAGATTTATCAATTAGCAAAGCTGATTCCACTTTTGATTGCGCAATTGCATCCAGAGCCTGAGAAGTGCCAATTTCGGTGTAACGATTTCCAGCACTTGTAATTTGTCCAAAGATACTTACGCCAAGGATTGCAACAATTATCCAGAGAAGCGGTCCACGCATAATCCGTCCGGCGCGAGTTGTTGGCGCTTTCTTGGCAGGTTTTTTTCCACCAGAGTTTTTTGCCGCTGGCTTTTTCTTGAAAAAGTTCTTCTTATCCATTTTATTCGCCACACCCATTATGAATACATGTGCTTAGCCAGCACACCTACGAAGGAAAGGTTACGATATTTTTCATTGAAATCGAGGCCGTAGCCAACTACGAAATCAGCTGGGATATCAAAGCCAACATATTTGCATTCCACTTCAACTTTTGCCGCTTCTGGTTTGCGAAGAATTGCTAAAATCTCAACAGATTCGGCACCTCGTGACATTAAATTTGCACGAAGCCATGACAACGTTAAGCCTGAGTCAACGATATCTTCGACAATTAGAATATTGCGGCCAGTAATATCGCGATCTAAATCTTTAAGGATGCGAACAACTCCACTGGATTTTGTTCCGGAACCGTAAGATGAAACCGCCATCCAATCCATATCAATATGACGTTGCATGGCGCGCGTTAAATCTGCCATCGCCATAATTGCACCTTTAAGAACTCCAACTAAAAGAAGATCGCGATCTTTGTAATCAACATCAATGCGCGCTGCTAGTTCTGCAACCTTTGATCGCAATTGTTCTTCAGTAACAATCACGCGTTCTACATCTGTGCCGACAGCAGCTAGATCCACTTAGGGACTCCTTTTAAGTTCAAATCTCGAGGGAGATTTAGGGACGGGCTAAGAGCGAAAGTCTGCCCGAAATTCGGGCAACCTTCACACCACCTGGCAGGCTCGCCTCGCCTTGGCCGTGCCAAGAAGTGACCAGCGACTCAACGGCCGACAAGTGATCTGCGCTCAATGAGCCGCCAGGAGCGCCTGCTGAATAGATAGCGGCCCTTAAAACACGAGAACGGATTGCTCGCGGTAGTTCAGCCAACGCTGCGCAATCAAGATCTTTTAGGTCAACTCGCGAGATAACTGCCTGCGCCATCTCATCTAGGGCGTCGGCATCATCGCGCAAAATTGCAGCACTGCGTGCCAGAGCTGCTGCGATACCGGGACCGATCTCGGATTCCATAACTGGCAACACAGAGTTTCTTACACGGACACGTGAAAATTTGGCATTTTCATTATGCGGATCGTTCCAAGGTTTTAGACCCACTTCATTGCATGCGGCAACGATTTGTTCGCGAGTTAATTGCAGAAATGGTCGTGCATATTTTCCATTTAGCACTGCCATGCCAGATAGGGATCGAGTTCCAGAACCACGCGCTAGCCCCAACAGAACAGTCTCTGCTTGATCATCACGTGTGTGCCCTAAAAAAATTTGTGTAGCGCCATACGCCTTTGCAATCGCATCGAGGGCTGCATATCTGGCCGCGCGCGCATCTGCTTCTAGTCCAGACTCTTCTTTAACACTAACTTTTTCAATAATAACTTCTTGATATCCCATCGCCTTTAATTCGACTTGAACTTTCGCTGCTTGATCTGCTGAGCCACTTTGTAGTTGATGATCAACAGTTACGGCAATTAAATTAATTGCTAAATCCGGTGCTTCTTTAATTAACGCATATGCCAGCGCAAGCGAATCAGCACCTCCTGAAACTGCAACTATTGCACAATCTCCGGCAGACAAATTTTCGAGAAAAGGGCGCACCGCATTGCGAAGTTCAAGCAGAGCGCTGGACATGCGCTAACTCTAGACCCGAGTTGGCTTAGGTGTCGCTAGTTGGCTACATCTCGTCTTGTAAATAGGACCGTTGCAATTATCAGGGAGACGCCAACATAGAGTCCTGAAAGAGAAAGTGCGTGCGTGTAACTGATGGTTTCAGTTCCGCCTACTGCAATCGTTCCCAATTGATTTCCGGGTAGCCATTGGAGGGTACTGGATTTAACTGCTCCAACAATATTTTCCACGATTAGCAGCCAGAGGACTCCCAAAGAAATTGAACTAATTGGCGAACGCAAGAGAATGCCAAGCACCATTCCAATAATTCCAAAACCAAGAATTGAAATAAAGACGTTAAGTAAAGTCTTGGCAATTTCCAGGCGGCCATCAGAGGTAAACCAAAGAGTGGTACTTACATCTTTACCGCCGGCTAGCGCATAAGAAACTCCGATTGAGATCACGGCGCTGACCAAAGTCATAGCCATTGCAAAGACCTTCATTGAGGCCAACTTGCCTACCAGTAAACGGATCCGACCTGATTGGCGAACTAATAAATTGCGCAGTGTTCCCAGTGAATACTCTTGAGCAGTCTGGGCCGCAAATACACAGAGCGCAATAATGCCAAGTAAATTACCAATACTTGAAAAAGAATAAGTTGCTCCACTTGGTAAGGAGAGCATTTCTCTACTTATGCGAATTCCACGATCACCATTGCCGTTTGGTGAATCAATCATTAAGAAAAGCAGTGACGAAACCAGAACGCTAAAAAAGGCAACTGCG
This sequence comes from Actinomycetota bacterium, assembly GCA_009698815.1. GTDB lineage: Bacteria > Actinomycetota > Actinomycetes > Nanopelagicales > Nanopelagicaceae > Planktophila. The sequence continues at coordinate 76,337 of WLPJ01000003.1, forward strand.
CCAAGGGTTCCGAGTAGCAGCGTTGGTCTGCGCAATTTTCGCCATTCTGCAAAGAAGATTCGTGCAATGCTGCGGATCATTTCTGTTCGCCTGTCATTTCAAAGAATGTCTCTTCAAGGTTTGGTAATTGTGGAGAAAGTTGAGTCAAGAGAATTCCTACCTCGAATGCTAATTTGTTTAATGTTCCAGCCCATTCAGCAGGACCTTCAATATGCGCTGCACCATCTCGAATATGAGCGTGATGACCTGCGCTTTGCGCTATCGCCATAATTTTCTCTAGGTCACCAATATTTTCTGTTTTTACAATCATGTAAGGCTGTTGTTGATCAAATAATTCTTGGATTGGTCCGGCAAATACAACTTCACCTTTACGCAACATAACAATGTACTCACTAATTATTTCGAGTTCGGATAGTAAATGTGAAGAGACAAATACTGTTGTGCCTTTATCTGCAAGTGAGCGAAGCAGTTGGCGAATCTCTTGAATACCTTCTGGATCAAGTCCGTTGGTAGGTTCATCGAGAATTAATATCTTTGGATCTGGAAGTAGCGCCGCAGCAATACCTAAACGTTGCTTCATACCAAGTGAATAAGTTTTGTATTTAGAGTTGCCACGATCGGCTAATCCAACTTGTTTCAGTAGTTGATCAACTCGTTCTTGTGGGAAACCACCCAAGGTTGCTAGCACTCGCAAATTTTCAGCACCTGATAGCGCCGGATAAAAAGCGGGGCCCTCAATCATCGCTCCGACTTGTGGCAAATAATTTTCTGGAGATGTAATTGGTTCCCCCAAGATTTGACCGGTGCCTCCGGTTGGAGTAATCAGGCCAAGCAACATACGAATAGTTGTTGTCTTGCCTGCTCCATTTGGGCCAACGAATCCGCAAATAGTCCCGAGCGGAACCTGGAAATTTGTATGTGAGACGGCAAGGGCAGCACCGTATTTCTTGCTCAGATCAGTTACTGAGATAGCGAGATTAGACATGTATTGAATATAGCAATTGCACCTTAGAATTGCCTGTGTGAGCAAAGAGACCTGGGGTTATCAACCACGCAACAATCGCCCTGCACCTGATTGGGATGTTAACCCACAGACTGATGCAGTTCGAGCCGGCCTAGCTCGTTCTGGTTTTGGCGAAACATCCGAAGCCCTTTATTTAACAAGTTCCTTTACTTATTCATCTGCGCAAGAAGCGCTTGATTCATTTACCGATGAAACAGATCATTTCTTATATAGCCGCTTCCACAATCCAACGGTCCAAATGTTTGAAAAGCGTTTAGCTGCTATTGAAGGCGCTGAATATTGCGTTGCAACCGGTTCTGGCATGTCAGCTATGTTTGCATCGGTTGCGTGTTTGGTTGCAGCGGGTGATCACATCGTTGCATCTGCTGCCATGTTTAGTTCATGCCATGTTGTATTAACTGAAATTCTGCCAAAGTGGGGCGTAACTGTTGAACTTGTTAAAGGAAATGACCCTGCAGTTTGGGCAGCTGCTCTTAGCAAGCCAACCAAGGTTGTCTTTATCGAATCCCCCAGCAATCCGCTAATGGAGATTGTTGATATTAAAATGGTTAGCGACTTGGCGCACAAAGTCGGTGCCACAGTTATCGTCGATAACGTAATGGCATCTCCGGTATTACAAAAGCCACTTAAGCTCGGTGCAGACGTTGTTATGTACTCAGCAACTAAACATATTGATGGACAAGGTCGCGTACTTGGCGGTGCGATACTTGGTTCCTTCTCCTATATAAACGAATATTTAATTCCATTTACTCGTCACACCGGTCCTTCCTTAAGTCCATTTAGCGCATGGGTACTTCTAAAGTCACTTGAAACAATGGAAATGCGTGTTCGTCGTATGTGCGAAAACGCACAAGCGATTGCTGAATTCTTTGAAACTCGTAAAGAAATTAAATCGGTCAGATATCCAGGCCTAAAGTCACACCCTGATTTTGCAACATTCAAGAAGCAAATGACTGGCGGAGGAAGCACTATTGGAATTGAATTTGCTGGCCCGCAGAAGGCTGCATTTGCCTTTATGGATGCCCTACGAATAATTGATATCTCTAATAATTTAGGTGACAGCAAATCACTTATTACTCACCCATCTTCAACAACCCATCGTCGCTTATCTCCTGAAGTTCAGGCTGAGATGGGTATTACACCTTCTGTTCTTCGTCTATCAGTTGGATTAGAGCACGTGGACGACTTGATTAAAGATTTAACTCAAGCCTTTAATAGCTGAGCCACAACCAGTAGGACTGAAAGTAAACTCAAATAAGTTATCGACCATTGAAATATCTTTCCCGCAGTCTTTTCATAGTTTTCAGATTTTTCATCTAAACCTCGAAGCTGCGCAGCAAACACCAAACCTAAGGCAATAGTTATAGCCATTGCCCAGCTCTGCAATTTTGCATTAACAATTAGTGCAACTGACGATGCGATCATGGCAATTGTGTAAACCCACATCTGTCGTAAGAGATGAGTTTTGCTGACAACAACTGGCAGCATTGGAATATGAGCGGCTGCATAATCATCTTTATATTTAATCGCTAGCGCCCAGAAATGTGGTGGAGTCCAGAAAAATATAACTAGGAAAAATGACCAAGCGGTAACAGAAAGAGAATTTGTAACTGCCGCCCAACCGATTAGCGCTGGCATACATCCAGCGGCACCGCCCCAGACAATATTTTGTGAGGTGCGCCTTTTTAGCAAAATTGTATAAACCCAAACATAAAAAACTATTGCTATCGCAGTCAAGATAGTTGCTAAGTTGGTTGTATAAACTTGAAAAATAATTAGGGAAATAACACCAATTGCAGTTGCGAAAATAATTGCTTCGCTCTTAGTTAATAGGCCAGTTGCCAGTGGTCGTTTAGCGGTTCGCTTCATTAACTTATCTGATTCAGATTCGATCACCATGTTAAAAGCATTTGCACTACCAGCAGCTAACGTTCCACCAATTAAAGTTGCGACGGTTAGTGAAAGTGAAGGTAGTCCGCCTTCAGCTAATACCATTGCCGGCAAAGTGGATACCAATAAGAGTTCGACAACGCGCAATTTCATCAGGTCTATATATCCGCGGACCTTTACGGAGACATTTACGGGTGAATTGGCAGGCACAGAGCAAGATTACTCAGCATTAATGAGTTGCGTTCTCGTGCTCCTCTAAGGATGGCCACCCATCGTGCGTAGTAAAGAAGGAGATATGACAAATGACACCTCATTTCAAATGTAAACTCACCCTCTATGAAGTCCCAGAGAGTGATCTTGCTCTTTTCGGCTATTTTAATTCTGGCCAATATTTCTTATCCGGCAGGTGCTACCACTGATCAAACCAAGATGGTTCTTCTTAATAATATAAATGGTGCAATTCGTCCGAAATCTGTTTCAGCGTCGAATAGCGGTTTAGTTAGTGCACACAACATGATGTATCGCCATAGCGTCACAATTTACGATGCTCAAAGTATGGAGCTGCAAGCAACCGTTTCGGACTCGGTCCAACTCGCTGACTTTGGTTATACAGAATATTCAGGCAACTATAAAGGCGCTCCCGTCGAAGGTGCATTTTCACCTGATGGAAAATATCTTTATTTCACTAATTATGCGATGTATGGCAAAGGGTTTACCAAAGAAGGCCACGATACTTGCTCGCCGGCATCCGGTTATGACACCAGTTTTCTCTCGCGTATTAACTTAGAAGATAAGAAGATTGATGCAGTTTATCCAGTTGGATCTGTACCAAAAGTTGTAAAGGTTACGCCTGATAATAAATATATTTTGGTATCGAATTGGTGTTCTTATACCGTCACAATAATTTCAGTTGAGACACAGAAAACCGTTAAGTCGATCAAAATTGGCCGCTACCCGCGAGGCATTTCAATTTCCAGCGATAGCAAATTTGCTTACGTTGCCGAAATGGGTGGAAACCGAATTCATCGCATTGCACTAGAAGACTTCTCAGTTCAACATATTCCTATTGGATCTAACCCGCGCGCGATTGAACTTTCACCCGATAATACGAAACTTTATGCAACGCTAAATATTTCAGGCAAAGTAATCGCTTGGGATCTAGAAGCCAACAAGGCGATTAAAACGGTGGCGACCGGAAAATCTGCTCGCAGTCTGGCTATTTCATCAGATGGATCATCGTTATTTGTCGTTAACTTTCGTAGCGGGACTCTCTCAAAAGTTAGAACTTTAGATATGAAAGTGATTCAAAATATTAAGGTTTGTGTCGAGCCGATTGGAGTTACCTATGACTCAGAGACCTCTCGAACATGGGTTGCTTGTTACGGCGGATCAATTAAGGTGTTTGCGAATCAGTAACTACCGTCGCGGTATCAACTACTGGAGTTAAAAGCGGAGCTGCAATTTTCGCCAAATATCTATCCAACGTTTTGCGCGCCTGATCACTTGCAGAATTAGTTCGCCTGATTTTGTCCGCAATTACGACGAACGCGTATTCACGTTCACCTGATTGAACATAACCAGCCAAACTCACTGTTCCAGTAAGCGTTCCAGTCTTAGCTTTAACTAACCCAACTGCATCTGGTGCGGTCTCCACATAACGGCGTTGCAACGTGCCGCTTTCCCCACTTACTGGCAGCCCATCAATCAAGGTTGCAAGTAATGGATCTAAATGAACTTGGTAAAGAAGTTTAGCCATCACATTTGCCGTCACTCTATTTTCGCGAGAGAGACCACTAGCATCTTTAACAACTATTTTTGATGGATCAATTCCCATTTCAATCAATTGTGTTGCAAAGGTAATCGATACGCCTTTATCGTTGAATTCATTTCCAGATGCCTTAGCCGCCAAGCGAGCCATGCGCTCAGAAAGAACGTTATCGCTCCAGAGGAGAAACCAATTCATGATCTCTTTAACACTCGGAGAAACAGAAAAAACAACCTGTTCGCCAGAAAGGCTTATTGCTTTTTCCTCGCTTACTTTGATGAACGTTGCAGTGACACCACGTTTTTTATAGAAAGCCTTGAAAGTCGCAACTTCATTGGAATATAGATCGTTGTAGTAAACCTTTAATTTCTTAACTGACCCACCCGAGTTTTTCTTAGCCGCGCTCAAGCCATTAAATGCCAATCTAGGAAAAGACGTTCTCTTCATCTTGATCGCAGTCCGGTGATCCATAGAAATCCAAGGATCATATTCTCCATTGATTACCAAGGAATCTGGCACCGTTCCGAGAGACACAGTTGTTGCAAAGACTTGGGATGGATTTAAATACTTCAGAGTCGCAACCGCGGATAAGATTTTCATAGTAGATGCTGGTTTGCGTTGTGAGTAAGCATTTGATTCAAAAACGATTTCGCCAGTGCTTAAGTCAAGAAGTGAGACTGATGGGTTTCCCATCTCTGGCTCTGCGGCAAGACGAGCAAATACATTGGCAGCCGAAACCGGATCAAAGGCGGAAGCACTTGGAATTGCCAACAAAGTTGCTGATAGCAAGAAGGCGCAAATACTAGATAACTTCTTCATAAATATAAGAATTCAGCCTTTCTAGCGTTTATGCGATCTTAAGTTTAGAGTGCGCACATGGAAATAAATACACCTGCCACGATCGGACCAGGAGAATTCTTTCCAGTTGTTGGTGTTGGGCCTCATGAAAAGCCTTGGCCAACCGGTGCGCAATATGACCCTGAATTACTCGAAAACGGTGATCGCCGAAATGTTCTAGATCATTACAGATATTGGTCCGTTGAAGCAATTGTTGCCGACTTAAATACCAAGAGACATAAATTGCAGATCGCAATAGAGAATTGGCAGCATGATTTAAATATTGGTTCTGTTGTAAGAACTGCAAATGCCTTCAATGTTTCTGCGGTGCACATTGTTGGAAAACGCGATTGGAATAAACGCGGTGCGATGGTTACTGATAAATACTTAACCGTTATGCACCATCCCACAATTGCTGACTTTGCGACATGGTGTAAAGAAAACAATTTGCCAATTATTGGAATTGATAATGTGCCATCTTCTAAACAGCTAGAAGGTGCCGCACTTCCCGAATCTTGCGTTCTTCTCTTTGGCCAAGAGGGAGCTGGAATGTCTGATGAGGGAATCGCAGTTTGCGAAGTTTTATATGAAATTAATCAATACGGATCGACACGTTCTATGAACGCATCAGCAGCCGGCGCAATTGCGATGTACCACTGGGCTCTTCAGCACCTTCCCAGATAATGACGGCGGTTTAGTCACCTAAATCTTCTGAGACTGGCACATCTTCCATAGCTTCACGAACTGCAATAAGCCGACGATCAATCTCGTTGGCCTCATCCATACGACCTAAGCCGCGAAGCACTGTGGACATGCGGGTTTCGATATCGATTATTAATTCAAAGTCTTTTGGTTCGTCTTCAGAGATGTTTTGCAAGACGCCATCGAGAGTCAATAGGCCATCATCTAACTTGCCAAGAAGCACTTCTGCTTTCCCATATTCAAACAGCGCAAAAGTTTCACGGCGGTGATCATGTCCGGTTTCAAAGACATCTATCGCTTTACGCGCTGCCTCCATAGCTTTTTCACCATCTCCGAGCTCAACATAGCAAGAGGCGATTTTCTGATCGCAACGGGCAACGTGAATAACTTCTTTTTCAGATTTGAAAATTAGTCGCGCTTCCTTAAATGTCGTGATCGCTAATTCAAATTGCTTTAACTCGCGATAAGCACATCCAAGTAAATGAAGATCATTTGCGGCGCCAATTTGATTGCCGTCTACTAAATGCTCTTGTGCACACTCGTGCATAATCTCAACAACTTTTTCAAAACTCTTAGATGCATACCACCACTCGCCCAGAGTGCAGGCGAGTTCTAAGGAAAGAGGTGATTTGCTTTCGCGCAAAATTTCAACCGCCTTGCTCATGGCAGTTGCTGCTTCATCCATACGCTTGAGTTGGTTTAAGTTATAACCAATTGCAGAGTAAGCCTGCGCTAAGCCTTCGGTGGAATCTGTAGCACCAAGTTCTGAGAAAATATCTCGTGCCGTCTCGGCGAGCGCAAGCGCTTCGTCATATTGACCACGAGCAAAGATTCGGGCAGAGAGTTCGTAATAAGTATTAGCGCGATCGGCGCCATGTACTTCGGGAATTCGATCCCAGAGCATTTCCTCCGTTACGAGATCGTCTTGGCCATCATCTTCGCTCATCGATACCCCCGTTGATTTAGTAGTTCAACTAGCCACCTTGCGGTGAGTGACCGTGACATTACTCCGAAAGCATTAAGAAGGCGCGTTATTTTGTGTAAACGCCGTGCGCCAATTTCCCAGCGGCCCGCGCGGCATCTCTCTCAAAACGTTCTCGGTGACACGGCGAATCTGCTTCTGTGTCACTTGGTCAAAGCGATGCCCCCATGGGCATTTATTTTCCATGGCGCATACCCAGCCATTTGTGGCCATATTCAGAATTCCGGCTCCAGAATCACGCGTGTAATAAGTGGACATAGCGGGAACTGACTTTTCCGTCGGGAGTATGGCTGACCGAGCAATCGTTTCAACAGGTGGGCCGTTGAAGGTGATTGGGGTATCGACCTCATAGCCAAAGATGCCCTTAATTAACGAATTTTGAGGCAAGTTATTAAATGGCCATTGCTGTGTTTCGATCACCATATCTCGCTGGAATTTTAAGGAAAAGAATTGTGATCCAAGTAGATCGATTTCTGGTCTGCCAAGTGTGCGCCACTCGCTGATATTTGATATTTCAAAACCTGTTATATCAATACGATTAAATGCGGTATTTCCACCGAAAACAATTAAGTTAACTCCACGACCGACGGCACTTTCTACCGCATCACGCATATTTGTTGTCCAATATTCGCTATGGCCGCCGAGCACAATTGCTTTGGTATTTGATAATAAATCAACTTTGGAATCTAAATCAAAATCAGTGGCATAATTAATCGATAAACCCAATTTCTCAGCTGCCTTAATTATTGGAAATTCCATGTATTGAAATTGCCCAGATCCGTCACCGTCATACGGTCTGAAGAATGAAACTTCCATTGCGCGCGTTTCACGTGTTCCATCTGGACCTTTGTAAAGTGAAGAACCGCCCCACTGGTTATAGGACTGCCAAGTAAGAACTGAAGATATAAAGGTGATATCACTTGGGGCGCTTGGATCACTAATTACAAGAGGAATAAATGTCGAGGCGCGATTAAACACCTTTAACTTAAAAAGATATTGCCCTGGTAAATATTTGTTACTCGCCTTAAATTCCCAACCGCTTGTTATTTTCTTTTTTTCAACCAGGCGAGCGCCTAAACCTTTGTAATAACCCATGCGATAAATTTCAACTGAGGCTTGGTCTGCTCCAACTAAATTAATTTGGGTACTTTCACCACAGCGAAGTGACGTTAGATCAAAATATCCTTCAATGCGGTCAATATTTTTACGCCGTGAATAGTCTGCGCTAAAGCGCATAGGGATTCCCGAACTCCACTCCTTGCTACCAAGCTTGGAGTTTTCTTGCGCTACCCAGTCATTTGTAAGTGGCGGGCAGGCCTGCCCTTGTGCCGAAGTCGAGTTAATTAACCCCAGAGCCAGTGCAAAAACCAGAACAATTTGAACCATGATGGCCCCAAGAATAGGGCGCTAATTTCGCGTGGACAGGCTCAACTGACCTCGGTTACCCTTGGCTTCTTGCAAGTCATTTGCATCTAGATATATCCCCCGTTTGGAGCTCCATGAACAAGATCGTTATCGATGCGCCGCGTATTCCCCTGCGCGAACGTCTAACGCGCGATGAGTGGCGCCGTATGGCTGCCATGTTCGGCTTCATCCTTTTCTTACACGTTGCCGGTGTCTTGTTAATGTGGCAAGCAACAAGTGGAAGATATGAATTATCTGATGGCACACTCTTTGGCTGGGGTACAGCAGTGCTCGCATACACCTTAGGTATGCGCCATGCCTTCGATGCTGATCACATCAGCGCAATCGATAATACAACTCGTAAATTAATGTCAGAGGGTCAACGCCCACTAGCAGTTGGATTCTTCTTCTCACTGGGCCACTCATCAGTGGTAGCTGCTTTAGCAATTCTTCTCAACTTTGGAATTAAAGCACTTGGTTCTCAACTTAAAGATGAAGATTCAGATCTGCATCATTACACAAGTTTGATCGGGTTAACGGTTTCCGGAACTTTCTTGATGTTAATTGCAATCTTAAACTTAATTATTTTGGTATCAATAGTTGGCGTTTTCTTGCAGATGCGCAAAGGTACATATAACGAGGAAGAGTTAGAGAAGCACCTTAACTCTCGCGGATTGTTGATGCGTTTCTTCGGTCCAATTGCTCGTCGCATTGATAAGAGTTGGAAGATGTATCCGCTTGGAATTCTCTTTGGTTTAGGCTTTGATACCGCAACTGAAATTGGATTGCTTGTACTTGCTGGTTCATCAGTTATTGCCGGACTTCCATGGTGGGCAGTTCTTTCATTGCCATTCTTCTTTGCAGCCGGAATGAGCTTGTTAGACACTATCGATGGTTCTTTCATGAACTTTGCCTACGGCTGGGCTTTTTCTAAACCAGTTCGCAAGGTTTATTACAACATCATTATTACTGGCCTTTCTGTCGCTGTAGCGCTCTTTGTCGGTGGCCTAGAAATTTGCCAAGTAATCGCACAACAGCTGAATTTAACTGGTGGATTCTGGGATTACGCGCTGGAATTTAACTTAAATAGTGCGGGGTATTTCATCGTCGGCGCCTTCGTAGTGGTCTGGAGCGTTGGTTTACTACTCTGGAAATACGGCAAAGTCGAAGAACGTTGGCACAACAGCGCTCACGCCGCACAGATGGCACGTGGTGAAGTTAGCAACCATGCTGCAGCCGGTGTCGATCTAGGTCCGATTAACTCTGGCTGGAAGATCGACTAAATTAAATTTATTTAACGGTAAAGGTGCGCGAGTAAATTAGTCGGCCACCTACAAAGACACTAACTTTATGTTTTCCTGGTGTCACAGTGTTCTTGCCGATTTTCACAATCTTGGCATCAATCATTGCAATTACGGAAGCGCTGCCTGTATTAACTGCGTAAATTGAAATAACTCTCTTGGATAAGGATGCGCTGGCCTTTGGGGCGGTGACTGCTGTTGGGTTGGCAGATGCACTTGGTGATGCACTTGGCGATGGTGTTGGCGATGGTGTTGGCGATGGTGTTGGTATTACGGCAGGAGCCGCTTTTACAGTCACCGTTGTTTGTAAAGTATTTGATTGTCCATATTTTCCTGCTGGCTGTTGATAGACAGAAATTGTTGCAGAGCCAACTGCGACTCCTGTAATTACATTATCGATAACTGCGAAAACTTTAGGATCAGAAGATGAATAAATCCATTTTCCAGCAGAGTTAGATAGTGGCACCTTTGGAGTCGCTAGCTTTTCTCCAACAGATACTTCCAAAGGTGAGAATGTGCCAAGAGTTGGAGTAACCCCAAAAACTCGAACTGTAAATGTCACCGAAGAAGCCAACCAAGTCTCTGTGGCTTCTTGTGTCAAAGTAATTGTTGCACTTCCTGCATTTCCCAGTGCTATTGAGTTTGTAGTCACGGTTGCAACTGATACATCGCTAGAAGTTGCCGTCCATTTACCTGTCGATTGCGAAGTCGGATACGCAATAACGATATTTGGATCACCCGCCAATTTTTCAACGCTAGCGGGTGCGGTAAGTGACTGTCTGCCTTTCACAATTACGGTTGAGATAATTGGTTTAGATGAACCAAATTTTGCAGCAGGGCCTTGCACTGCAGTTACAGTAATTTTGCCTGGTTTAAGCGCGGTAAGTGAGTTACCGCTTACAGAAGCAATCGTTGGATCCGATGACGTAAACGTCCAAGCTCCAGTTGAGTTTGAAGTAGGCGCTATTAAAGATATTTGTTCCGAGGTCCCGAACTTTATTTCAATAGTTCGATCAGTAAATCCGCCCGCGCTAACCACCGGATCCACAGCCAGAATGGTTACGTTTAGATACACAATTATTGAACGGAAGCCGCCGCTAGCTGCCTGCTTGGCAGAAATTTTTGTAGTGCCAGATCTAAGCGCGGTTACTGTTAATCCATTTACTGATGCAACCGAAGGATCAGCGCTAGTTAAATTCCAGGATCCTTTAGATGTTGATGTAGGAAGAATGAGTTCCACTTTAGAGACGCTATCAATTGATAATGTAATATCGCTGAAAGTTCCAACTACAGGACTTGGCGCTGTAACAGTTAATTTCATAGTAGCTGAAGCGCTTAACCAGTTTGCATTTGGAGATTGTGAAGCGCGAATAGAGACTTCACCGCCGTCCAGCATTGTCACTTTATTGCCCGAAACAGTTGCAACACTTAAATCCAATGATGTATATGACCAAGAACCATCTGATGGACTAGTTGGTGGTACCAATACAAAAGTACCTGCAGAAAGTGCCACGCTTTGATCTTTAAATTCACCTAGAGTGGGAATTCCAGGTGTAACTGTTAAGCGAGAAGATCTTGAAGCAGCGTTATATGCACCAGATGCTGCTTGCGCGAACCTAATGATTGAAGAGCCGGCTGATAAAAGAGTAAGGGTCAGACCACTAGCTGTTGCAATCTTTGGGTTATCAATTTCAATTGACCAAGCGCCCGGTGAATTAGATTTCGGTGGCACCAACGTGATGGTCTTTTGAGTAAGTGTGACAGTAGTTGCAGTCGGGGTTGCGATGATGGTTACGGCGCCTACCGCCGATGCAGGGGTGAGTAATGTGGTTATTACTAGGGCTGCAAATACTTTTCTCATCATGTGCCAATTATCTTGAATTTAAAGATCCCTATCGGGTTGCGACACCGATTACTTTCCTGAGAGTTTAATGCGATTCTGACCAATAGCCGCTCCAAGCAAAACAATCAGAGCACCGACAGGTTCATGCCAAAATAAATCCTCTTTCAAAAACATCATTCCAACGATAACTGCCACAACCGGTGTCAAGTAAGTCACGCTGCTTGCAATAGCACTGCCTGCAATCGCCATGACTTGAAAGTTCCAGATGTAGGCAAATCCACTACCAAAGACACCTAGGGCAAGCATTGCTAGCACTGGGCCGGGTCGGTATTCATCTTTGGCTATTCCATCAAATAGAAAGAATGGCAGCAGCGTGAGCGCACCAGTTGTTACTTGAGCTGCAGCAATTGACTCAGAGGGCAACTTGTGAGGAATTATAAATCTTCGTGAGTACGGAAAAGAAAAGCCATAACAAGTAACGGCAAACAATAATATTAAAATTGCCCATAGCGGATTCTCGCCAAGGCCTTTCCACGCACCCAAAACAGTTAAGACTCCAATAAATCCAATTGCAATTCCAAGCACCTGATAAAACTTAGGCTTTTCTTCGCGGGTAACAACCATGATTGCAAGAAGAGTCATGAGCGGCGTTACTGCATTAATGATTCCTGCCAGAATTGAAGTGACTTCGGTTTGGGCAAGAGCGAATAACACGCCAGGAACAACGTTAAGTAACATCGCGACAACCCAAAGGTGAGCCCATAAACGTTTTGATTTAGGAAGTGAGATTCCTTTAAATCTTGCCCAAGCCAACAAGGTCAGAGCGCCAAGTGCGCAGCGTCCGAAGGCGACGCCAAATGGAGTCAGAAATTCCAGGCCCATTTTTATGAAAATAAATGAGCATCCCCAGACGACACCGAGGGCGAGATAGATTGGCAACCAAGATTGATTTTTGCTCTTGGCTATTTCTGACACGTGGGCCCTGTCGGGCTCGAACCGACGACCCACGGATTAAAAGTCCGTTGCTCTACCGACTGAGCTAAAGGCCCCACTGCACACTTCTTCAGGAGTAACTCTCTAGAGGATGCGTGCGAATATTAGCGGAGTTTCCGACTCTCGTAATGCCACGTATTGCTTGCGGCATCACCATTTCAACCTAGATTTGTGAAGTTCTCGAGAGGTTTTGCTAGTCTACTTAGAGTTCGCCGAAGAAGGGATGGATATGAAATCACAGCTCCCTCTGGTGGGAATCAAAGTTTTGGATGCAACGTCAAATATCGCCGGACCCTGGGGTGGAACCGTTCTTGGCGATCTTGGCGCCGAAGTTCTCAAGATTGAGACTCCATCGGGGGATCCAGCAAGATTTATGGCGCCCAGTGATGGTGATCGTTCTGCATATTTTCATATCGTCAACCGGAATAAAGAAGTTCTTACCGTTGATTTAAAAACTTCTGAAGGCCTTGCAAAAATTCAAGAGTTGTTGGATGGATGCGATGTCTTTCTCACCAACTTTCTTCCAGCACAATTAGAGAAATTTGGCTTGCAACCAGCGCAGCTGATGAAGATGCGACCAAAACTCATCGTTGGAAATCTTTCCTCATACGGTTCGACTGGACCTTCTGCGCAATGGCCTGGTTACGATGCAACGCTACAAGCTAGAACTGGAATTATGAATGTGACTGGGGAAGCTTCTGGATCACCCGTTCGCGCAGGTGTTTCGATATTGGATCTCGGTGCAGGCACGTGGCTTGCCATGGGAATTCTTGCTGCAATTATCAAGCGTGATCGAACGGGTATTGGTTCGTTAGTCGAAACCTCTCTCTTTGAAACCGGTGCAACATGGGTGAGTTACCACTTATCTGCATTTGAGTTAAGTGGAACTCCATCTATTCGATCAGGTAGTGGGCATCCCGCCTTTTCACCTTATGGAATCTTTGCAACTAAAGATGGTGACATCTGCATTGGAGTCGGCAACAGTGTGATCTTCGCAAAGCTCTGTGCGTCTATTGGCCGCAGTGACTTGATTGATGACGCGTTGTATGTAGAAAATGTGGATCGAGTGGCGAACACAAAATCCCTAAAGGTTGAGATTGAAAAGGGACTCTCTTCCAAAAGCGCAGTTGAGTGGGCAAGAATCTTGTGTGATGCAGGTGTTGCTGCAGAACAAGTCTTGCAACCAGAAGCGCTCCTAACTGACTTGCAGGCGCAGGCTATGGGCGTTCTACTCCCTTATCCTGATGAATCAACGCAGCTTCACTCTGTTCCGGGTCTGCCACTTAGGTTTGATGGTGTGCGACCTGGTATCACGAAGCCAGCCCCACATCGAGATATTAAAAACTAAAGCAGCCCAAGTATTTGCTTGGCGCGTTTTACCATTGCTTCATCAACTAATGAGCCATCAACAAGAATCGCTCCTAATTTTTGATCTCGCTCGCTCCAACGTTCGATTACGCGAGCGGCCCAATCTTTCTCATCGACGTTTGCCTGAAAACTCTCTTCAACAATTGCGAGCTGATCTGGATGGATACAAAGTTTTCCACCAAAACCCATCTTGTTAGCAAAGAGTGATCGATCTCGCAACCCTTGCAAATCAGCTACTGCAAAATGAGGTGAATCAATCGGTGCGCCTAATTGTGAATGCGCGCTTGCTAGCACCACTGCCGCCATTGCCAAATCTGTATTTGGACCAGTCGCTTGATAAGTAACACCAAGATCTGCATGTAAGTCGGCTGCTCCAAAGGCTAAACGTTTAACGCGATCAGGAATCACAGATGAGTTGAGCAAGTTTAATACACCGGATGTAGATTCGATTAAGCCGATAACAACCATCGGTGCTTTTACTTTATGTTCATTTTCCAACTTTGAAATTATTTGATCTGCTTCAACTGCGCTGGCACCAGGTGAAAATTTAGGTAAGACAACCGCATCAACTTGCAATTGCAGTGCTAGTTTAAAATCTTCTGTAAACTCGGCAGAAGTTACTTCGTTAGTTCTTATTAATACCAAAGGACCAGTTGCAGATCTATTTTCCATGACCGGGGCAACGATCGCTCCCCGAGCAGCCACCTTATTTTCTGGTCTAACAGCATCTTCAAGGTCAATAATCACCGCATCAGTCTTGGCATCTAAAGCTTTTACAATTCTCTCTGGTCGATCACCAGGAACAAATAGGAATGTACGCGCGCTGAGTAAAGGTGACTTACTCCCCGCCTTATCCATTATTTAACCCAGATTCCTTCTAGTGCGCGCAAGATATTCCCGCCAAGTATCGCAGCGATATCTTTATCAGAGAAGCCATTTTTGACTAGCCAGCCAGCGATATTCCAGAAATTCTCGGTTGGATTTTCTAACCCATCGACATATTTAACCCTCTCAAATTTGGGGGCTTCGCTGAAAGCGGTGCTCAATAGGTGCGAGAAGACTGTATGGAGACCAACATGGTCGCCATACAAAGTGTCTGGGCCAAAAGCGACATGTTCGATCCCAACAAGGTCGATGCAGTACATCAAGTGATCCATAACTGAATCTATTGAATGCTGTGGATGTGCTTTTGAAAGAGTTGTGTGAGGAGCCGCTGACATTCCGATAACTCCCCCGGTATCTGCAACAGCCTTTAAAACATCATCTGACTTCATTCGCTTGATCGGCCAAATAGCTTTTGCTCCAGCGTGAGTCATAAAGACTGGCTTCGTGCTTACTTTGCAGGCATCAATGCCGGTTTGATCGGATGAGTGCGAGATATCAACTGCCATTCCAAGTTGATTCATACGAGTGACACAGCGACGACCAAAATCGGTTAGCCCACCATCGACATCTTCATTTAAACCTGATCCAAGGGAATTTGAATCTGAGTAAGCGATACCTATCTGACGAATACCAAGTCCGTAAAGAACATCAAGGCGATCGATCTCGTTTTCAATTGGTGTTGATGCTTCAAGACCAAAGACAAATCCAACTTTGCCGGCTTTTTTGGCATAATGAATATCTTCTACGGTTCGAATAACAATTACGTCACCTTGGTGTGCGATATCTGCTTGGCGCATTCCGATATCTGTAATGATGTCGAGCCAGCGCCACGGTGCATTCCCTGTAACGCAGGCGGTTCCGTCCATCATATTGTCGAATATCACCGTCATGCCAGATTCCTTTACGCCTGCAAAAGCAGTGTGCTGTCGACCTGTTCTGTTGTATTCAGGAGTCTGGCGCATGTCATTTGGAAAACGAACCGGGTGATCATGCAAACTTATTGTGATGTTATCTTGCATCAGTTTTTCAGCTCGGGTTTTTTCCTCTGGCTTTAATTCGCCTTTATACGCTGGAACACGACCAAATTCTGGGGCAAGTTCAATATCGGTGAAGTCTTGTCCTTCAGGCAAATAACTATAAGAAGTGTAAGGTTTTTTAGCCATTTTACTTTCCTACAATCGCTAGTCGGTGTGGGCCATCTGCAAGCAAGCGCCAGAGAACTTCCCAGGCACGCATACCTTCTCGCAAACGGCGAATACGCATAAATTCATTTGGTGCATGGTGCTTTTCATCTGCTGTTGCAAATGAGAAGAACATTGTTTTGATTCCAAGTGCTTCTTCAAAGAGCGCTGTTGCGGGAAGAGTTCCACCAATGACTGCGAGTAGAACTTTCTCTCCTGGATAAACCGTCTCTAGCGCAACTGTCGCCGCGCGATTAGCAGGATGATCTGCCGGAATTGTGTAAGCCGGAACTCCACCATGATCTGCACGCATTGAAACTTGCACTCCATCTAACTTTATATTTTCTAGATGAGTTTTAATTGCACTAATAACTTGCGCTGGATCCTGTCCCGGGACCAAGCGGCAAGAGATATGTGCTGTCGCTACATGAGGGATAACGGTGTACTTACCGCCAGCCTTCAATCCATTAATCTCAAGAGTTGGGCGCTCCCATAAGCGTTCAATCGTGGTGTAACCACTTTCTCCAAAAAGTTCTTTAAGTCCGAGCGTTTTCATATATTCGGCATCGCTAAATTGCACTGCAGCAATTTCTGCACGCCGTTCTGAAGTCATTTGTGGAATTCCATCGTAGAATCCAGCAACTGCAATTGATCCATCTGAATTATGTAATCCAGCAAGAATCTCCGAAAGTGCGTGAACGGGATTAGCCACAGTTCCACCGTAGCGACCTGAGTGAAGATCTTCTTTTGCTCCAGAGACTTCTAAATCAAAAGTAACCAAGCCTTTTGAGGCAATCGATAGCGAAGGTTCGGATGGACGCCACATTGCACCATCGGCTGAAATAACTAGATCTGCTGCAAGTTCTTGCGCATGAGCACGCACATATTCAGGAAGGTTTGGGCTTCCAATCTCTTCTTCACCTTCAAAGAGAAATTTAACATTGAGCGGAAGTTTTCCTTCTTGTTCAAGGAATGCTTGAGCAACTTTGAGAACAATAAGCACAGGCCCTTTGTCATCCGTAACTCCACGACCGCGAATAACGTCACCGTCACGAATTAACTTAAAGGGAGGCGTCTTCCATTCAGCAAGATCTCCAGTTGGTTGCACGTCATAGTGCCCATAAACCAAGATCGTTGGGGATCCTGGTGCTCCGAGCCATTCTCCCCGGACAACAGGGTGACCTGATGTTGGCAGAACTCGACCGTTTGCAAATTTGAGTTGATCAGCAAGCCACTGTGCCGCTTCCTGCATAGTCTCTGCTGACGCATCTCGACTGACAGATGGAATTTCAACATAAGTGGTTAGCTCATCAATGTAACGATCATCGCTTGCATCAAAGTTCAACATCAACTTCTACTTTCTGTTAGCAATAAGTGCCGCAGTTCGCGACATCTCATTTCCAACGATCATCATTCCTTCATCAACACCCATACCTGGTTTAGCTAAAATTTGGATCGTTCCGCACGCCATAGCAATATGTGCGCTAACTTGCGCAGTTCTATCAGTTTCGTTACATGTTCCGCCACAGTAACCAGCAAGACCACTTTTACGAACAAGTAACAACGCCTCTATAGTGTTATTGATTCCGCCCAAATCCGGCATCTTTACGTGAATAATATCTGCAGCCTTTGCCTCAACAAAGAGTTGGATATCTTCTAGAGTGTTACACCACTCATCAACTGAGATCTCAACTTTCGAACCACGTGTGGCAAGTGCATCACGAAGTGCTTTAGAGACCTTTACTTGTCCTGCGACGCTTTCTCCATCGATTACATGTTCCACGCGCAGACTAAATGGAGCCGCGATTTTGCTGACTTCGACTAAGTAATCGGCGCATTTATCGATATCGCCATCAAAGGCTTGTCCAATAGTTCCGTAAACATCAAATTGCAGAACTGGGTTGTATGTAGATTTTTTTCGTATCTCTAAAATGCGATTGCGAACCCACAAGACATAATCTTTGAAAATTTGACCATCGAGGCCAAGTTTGGTCTCAAGGTTATTGATCAAGCCATGAGGCAAAACACCTGACTCTTTGAGAATCATCTTATCTACGTTGGAATATCGATCGTCACCTGACTGTGTGAACATAGGCACTACTGAGATATCAATACCAGTCTGATACTCATCTTTAATAACTTCTGCCATCGTTATCGATTTCGACTTTGCTACCGCATCTAAGAGAGCCTGCGTTAGGCCATAACGTATGCCAGCTGAAATCCGCTTACCGCTAACTTCGAATTTATCGATTTCTAAAGCAATACTGCGGAAATCTTGTATCACTCTGCCAATTAAGATCGGAGTAATACTTGATTCGATAACTTTTTTCGCCTCGATTGCGTTGAAAATGGGATCACGACCACCGACGCCTGAATATTGAACAACTGCACAATCGCCATGAGCGACTTCGCCGCTATCTAGAACCAATAAAACTGAGAGCGACTGCCCGGGTTCTCGAATTGATTTAAAGCCCGGAGTTATTGGCGTGCCAACATAATCAAAACCATCGTGCTCTGCGCCAGCTAAAATTGCCGCTTGGTCATCAACATAGAAACCTGTCAGCCCTGGAACACATAGAACATCGACAATTTTCATTTATTTAATTACTCGCCTCTCCATAATTAAAGGTAGTTACACATCCACCGTCAACGGTGACAATTGACCCAGTCATAAATGAGGCATTTGCAGAAGAGAGAAACACAGCAACATTTCCGACTTCAATTGGTTGGGCTTGGCGACCGAGCGGTTGCATTCCGGCTGCTTTTTCACGGCGAGCGGTGGCTTCTTTAAACTGCTCGTCTGTAAGCGTAGGTCCGCGGCGACCAAGACTTGTATCGATATAGCCTGGGCAAATGGCGTTGACGCGAATATTGTCTGGGCCATAATCAACTGCCAGTTGGCGAGTCAGGTTAATAACTCCACCCTTTGTCGCGCAGTAAGCCGGAGCTTTTGGGGCGCCAATTAATCCGTAAGTTGAAGCGATATTAACGATGCTTCCGCCACCGGCTTTAAGAAAGTGCGGGATTGTGTGCTTGGTCATGAAGAATGTTCCAAGCAGGTTCACATCTAGAACTCGTGAAAACTCCGCTGCTTCAACTTCATGTATTCGTTTTTGAGCACCACCGATACCGGCATTATTGATAAGAATATCAAGACCACCAAATGCTGAAATAGTGGCAGCGACAACTGCTTTTACCTGTTCTTCATTGGCAATATCTGCCTCAACAAATATCGCGCTTCCTCCTGCATCAGTAATTTCACTTACTGTACGAGCCCCATCAGCAGCGATTGTGTCAGAGACGCATACCTTTGCTCCAGCTTGAGCAAGTGCTTTAGCTGTTGCGCGGCCGATTCCATTTCCAGACCCAGTTACTATCGCAACTTTTCCATCTAGTGCAATTGATGTTGACATTATTAGCTCCACTCAACTATTGAACGAGTAAGAATTACTGTAGTTATAAAGCGTCGATATAAGGCAAGTGGATCGGCATCAGTGAGTGCCACCTTTTTTGTTGCAGTCTTTACATTTCCAGGTATCCAAGCAGCCATATCTGCGAAATCATTATTGTGAAATGTAATCTCTAAAGTTGCCGGCAGTTTAATCGAAGGCGCTGGAATTGATTTTAGATCTACAAGTGACTCCTTTGCCTTAGCAAAGATCAAATCGCATGCTTGAGTTGGGTGCATGCTGTCGGCAGCAAAGCGAGTAATACTCTTCTTTACAACAGCTGCTTTTACTTTTGGTGACCATTGCTGTGTCTCAACTTCAGTGGTCTCGTCTCCTGTCACCAAGACAATTGGAACTCCGTAAGCCTGTGCGACAAGGGCGTTGATGCCGGCTTCAGAGACAACCTCACCATTTAGAGTGATGTCAGAAATTGCACGTGGGTTGTAAGTATGTGAAAGAACTGATGCTTCTGAACTCATCGAACCGTGATAAGAGATAAAGAAAATGGCATCAAATGAGTCATCAAGTCCTTGCATCATGTACATGGGCTTGTGCTTGCCAGATAAATAGCGAGCATTGCCTTCCAGCGTGTGCGGACGAAGGTTCTGCATAGAAGAATGTGAATCATTGACAAGGAATTCAGTTGCGCCAGCAGACATTGCACCCTTGATAGATGCATTGACTTCATTCTGAAGAAGTTCTCGGTAATACCCGTATTCTGGGTTACCCGGAATACATTGGCTCCAGTCAACAACTCCAGCGGTGCCTTCCATATCTGATGAAATAAAAATTTTCATATCGCTCTCCTTGGGTGAAATTCGGGAGCAGTTGAGTGCTCGGTCATTAGTGTGTATGTAGATCCTTCCATGCCTGCTGCTCCACCGTGTCGACCATCTTGGGTCAACGATAGGCAGCGCAGTTCGGCACGAAAATCATCGAGTAGCGAGCGCGCATCTAAGAGCGCATTAGCGCATGCGGTTTGAGGATCTTGTCCGGCACGCAAATTTTCAACAACACTTCGTGCGGTTCCTCCACGGATAGCAAGTTCTCCACGTCCAGTACAAGCGGCTGCGCCGTAACGAATATCTGCATAATTACCGGCGCCTGCGATTGCTGAATCTCCAACGCGGCCTGGGTGCTTATATGGATATCCACTTGTACTGACTCCACAAACGAGTTCGCCCGATTGATCTACGGCGATGATGTTGATTGTCCCCCAAGGCCCATCGTGTGGGGCCATACGCTTAAGCAGTTCTAACGTTGCTAAGCGATATCTTTCATCACCTGAAGTGGCTTTGGTGTTTTCGCCTTCGATAGATTCTGAGTTAACACTTTCCAGTTGTTTAAGCCAGAGCGCTTTAGATTCTGGTGTAATTAGATCTGCTGTTGGAAAACCAAGATACTTGGCAAAATCTTCTGCACCTTCTCCAACAAGTATTGAGTGTTGTGGAAGTTCTTCAAGAACTTTACGTGCGATTGAAATTGGGTTGGGATAATTTTTCACCGCTGCTACTGCGCCAAAAGCACGAGTAGAACCAATCATGATTGACGCATCGAGCTCGACTATTCCGCGAGCATTTGGAAGTCCACTGGTACCGATGTAATGGTCTTCTAAATTATCTTCACAGAGCCTAAGTCCGCGTTCTACTGCATCTAGTGCACTTCCGCCTGCTCGGAGAATCTCCATCGCAGCAGGAATTCCTGCTTCACTTCGTTCGCTTCCAATAATTATTGGACTGAACTTAACGGCCACTTTGCCACACTTTCTTAAACGAAATTAAACCAGGAGGCACGCTGCCTGATGGGTTCCTTTCACTAGCTTTAAATCTGGATCTGCGGTTGCACAAGCATCGATCGCCACTGGGCAACGTCCCCGGAAGCGACAGCCAACCAGCGCGCTTTTAATTGATTGGAGCTCACCAGATGGCGCAGATGAAATCTGCGATCCCGAAGTCATCTTTGGGACAGAACTCAAAAGTAGCTTTGTGTACGGGTGCGATGGATTATTGAATACTTGCTCTGTTGGACCAACTTCAACAATTCTCCCAAGATACATAACTGCAATTCGGTCGCTGACTTGGCGCACAACTGCAATGTTGTGCGAGATAAATAGCATAGTCAGCCCAAGGTCGCGCTTTAGGTCCATAAGTAGATTAACGATTGAGGCTTGCACAGAAACATCGAGTGCAGATACAACTTCGTCTGCGATAAGAATCTTGGGTTCAAGCGCTAGGGCACGCGCAATGCCAATACGTTGACGTTGCCCTCCAGAGAATTGCCGTGGAAAAGAATTAAGTGAATCTTTAGGAAGTCCCACAATTGAAAGTAACTCTTGGCAACGCTCTTCTACTTTGTCGGCAGGCACCAGTTTATGAAAATTTATAGCCTCTCGTAATACTTGGCCAACGGTCATACGTGGATTTAAAGATGAGAATGGATCTTGGAAGACCATCTGGACACTTCTGCGTTCTTCTAGAGTGCGCTCTTCACTAACAACTTTGCCATTTAACGCAATCGTTCCGGCGTTTATGTTGTAGAGACCAACGAGAGTTCTTCCAAGTGTGGATTTACCACAACCTGATTCACCAACTAAGCCAAGTGTTTCACCCACTCTTAAATCAAGGCTTACTCCATCTACTGCAGGAACGCTAAAGGCTTCTTTTTTACGTAGGCGGTCAACAATAGATTGCCGCTTTGTAAAGTGCTTAACGACGTCTTCAGCGGCAATTACTGTTTGGTTCATCGAGTTACACCATTCTTGGATTCTTCTGCTGCCCAATTAACATGTTCCGCAGAGTTAAAACATGCACTTTGAGAATTTGCGATAGGTAGAAGTTCAGGTTCAGATACTGAGCACTGATCTGTTGCGCTAAAGCATCTCGGAGTAAATGGGCAGCCAATAACTTCTTGAGTTAAGTTGGGAGCTTCACCTGAAATTGTAAAGAGACGATGCACAGATTGATCTGGATCTGGAGCTGCTTTAAGAAGTGAGAATGTATATGGATGAGTTGGTACGCTAAAAGTTTTCTTTACAGATCCTGATTCGACAAAGCGCCCGGCATACATCACCCGAATGTCATCGCAGAGTTCGTTCACGACGGCAAGGTCGTGGGTAACGAAAACTATTCCGAGGCCAGTATTAGTACGAAGTTCACTGAGTAGTCGAAGCACTTGGGCTTGAATAGTTACGTCGAGGGCGGTCGTTGGTTCATCACAGAAAAGAATTTTTGGACTACCAGAGAGAGCAATTGAAATTGCTACGCGTTGACGTAATCCTCCTGAGAGTTGATGTGGGTAGAGTCCATATCGAGATTCACCGTCTGTAATTCCCACTTTCTCCATCAATGAGAGGGCTATTGCTTTTGACTCCTCTTTACTTTTACCTAGACGGTAACGAGGTACTTCTGCGATCTGTTCACCAATTTTTATAACTGGATTAAGAGCTGCAATAGCATCTTGGAAAATCATCCCTGTGTTATGGGAAAGTAGCGCGCGACGACTTTTATTATCTAGAGTCGCAATATCTTTACCTGCTACAAAAATTTTACCGGAAGAGATACGCGCATTGTTGGGCAAAAGGCCGAGTATCGCTTTAAGGGTGATGGATTTACCGCTACCTGATTCGCCAACGATGCCAATTGAGTCGCCCGGATTGATATCAAGTGAGACACCACGAATTGCTTTTAGTAAGCCTCGATCGGTCTTTATTTCTACAGTTAAGTTTTCTACAGAAATTAGTGGAGTACTCATTTAGCGCTCCAAACGTGCAACTAGGCCGTCACCAATTAGTGAAAGAGAGAATCCAACATAGACAACCATCAAACCTGGAAGGGTCGCCAACCACCATTGCTCGCTAATGTATCCCTGACCTTCTTGGATCATTGAACCCCATTCGGCTGTTGGTACTGGAACTCCGAGTCCGAGGTAACCAAGTGAAACTATGGCCAAGATACTCAAGACAATATCGCTCATCGCAAAAACGATTGATTGTGAAATTACATTTGGCAACATATGGCGGCGAAGAATTCTCGAAGATGGAAGACCGGTCAGGCGCGCTGCATGAATGTAATCCTGTTCTTTTGCCACAAGCACATTTGCGCGGACGATACGACAGTAAGCCACCCATCCCACCAATGTGATCGCAATGATGATGCTCTTGATTCCGGGTCCAAAAATAAACACAAGTGCGATTGCGAGAACATAAAAAGGAAAGGCAATGAAGGTATCGACAACTCGCATAATGATGGAGTCTGTTTTGCCGCCACGCCAGCCAGTTAAAAGCCCAAGTGAAACACCGATAATGAATGGCAAAACAACTGCTAGAAGACCAATGGCCAGATCTATCCGCGCACCATAGATCAGTCGAGTAAACACGTCGCGACCGAGTGGATCTGTTCCTAGCCAATGTTGTGATGTTGGACCAAGAAGGGTGTTTACATAATCTGGTTCGTTTGGATCAAAGCTAGTGATCAGCGGCGCAAATATCGCTGCAAGTACCAGTGCACTAAGAAGTCCAACACCGACGTAAAGTGTTTTTGAGGATTTCACTTCATTACCACCCGTGGATCAAGTGCGGCATGTATCAAGTCAGTGATGAGGCTGACTAATACAACGATAAAAGCGAAATACAAAGTGACGCCCTGCACGATTGGGTAATCTCGCCGTGCGATTGAATCGATCATTAGTGAACCTGTTCCAGAAATTGCAAAGACACGTTCCACCACGACCATCGATCCAACAAGGTATGCAATATTGATACCAAGAACTGTGACAGAGGCAATAATTGCGTTACGAAGTACATGTACGCGCGTAATACGTGCTGTAGAAATACCCTTTGCTCGAGCAGTTAAAACGTAATCAGAATCTAAAATTTCCAGCATGCTGGCACGAAGGCTGCGAATCAATATTGGAGATAACAAGATTGCGATTGTAAGCGATGGTAAAAATATCGAATGAATTCGCTCAGGGAAGGTCTCGCCAAAACCACTTACTGGAAAGAGTGGGAAGCGCAGGCCAAGTAAAAGAATTAGCATTACGCCAACCCATACTTGAGGCATTCCAAGCCCAACGATCGGGATTGCGCGCACGAGTTGATCGCGGAAGGCTCCACGCTTTGAAGCGGCCAAGATCGAAAGTGGCAGCGCGATCAATATTGAAAGAAGTACGCCACCGAACAAGAGCATTCCCGTTTCAGGTAAGCGTCCCAAGATTAAGCTGGTGACAGATTCGCGGTTGTAGAAACTGGTGCCCAGCGAACCGTGAAGTAAATCCCAAATAAAAGCAAAGTACTGAACCAGTAGCGGACGATCAATTCCGAGTTTTTTATTAAGGATCTTTACTCTTGCATCGGTCGCATTTTGACCAAGTAAAACGTCCGCTGGATCACCCGGAATTAAGTGAACAATTGCGAATACTGCGATGGATATGCCAAAGAGAACGGGCAACATCTGAAGGAGTCTTTTACCTACATAGGTCAAATAACTCACTTCGATATCACCCGTTCTCTTTTTTAAGCAATTGTGCTTACCAGCGTTACCGCTGGTTAGCTATTTTCTGAAATTAGATAAGAAGTGAATTAACCCTTCTTAACGTCTTCCATTTTGTAGCTGTAGAGAGGGTTCACGAAGAAACCGGTGATCTTATTGGTCCATGCGTATAGGTAAGGTGGGTTGATGGTGAATGCCATGAAGGCATCATCAGCAACTTGCTTCTGTACGAATGTATAAGCAGCGGCACGAACCTTAGGATCAACGTTTGTCTGACCCTTCTTGATCGCTTCATTCACTTTCTTATTGTTGTAATTTGTGAAGTAAGCGCTGGTTCCACCTTCAGGTGTCAAACCAAATGTCAATAACTGATCTGGGTCAACGATATCCATTGTCCAACCAGTAATTGTCATTTCATATTCCATCGCCTTTTGGGTTACGCGCTGAACTGATGGCTCCTGCGCTTTGATGGTCATTGTGATACCAATCTTCTTCAAAGAAGCTTGGAGGATTGAAGCAGTTGCTTCTTGTTTCTTGTCACCACCACGGATCAAAAGTTCTAATTTAAGACCCTTCTTGTACTTGCTCTTCGCAAGTTCAGCAGCTGCCTTCTTCAGATCGAACTGAACTCCTGGGGAGTTCTTGTCATAGTAGTTAACACCAGGTGGAAGGAATGAGTTTGATGGAGTTCCTAGACCTGAGTAAACAACTTTGTTGATCGCTGCGCGGTCAACTGCGTATGAAATCGCACGACGTACGTTTACATCTGATAGCGCAGGAACCTTGTGGTTGAAGGCTAGGTAGTTTGATGCAGCAGCTGGGAAAATACCAACCTTGATATTTGGAGCGGCCTGCAGCGACTTGATATTAGTAGCTGGTGGCTCTTCATTGATATCTGCTTGTCCGCCCTTGAGCATGAACTCACGGGTGTTGTCATCTGCTACGTACTTCCAGGTTACAGAGTTTAGATAAGGCTTGCCTGGCTGCCAGTAACTCTTGTTGGCAACAAGCTTGATTTCAGTTCCTGGTGTCCATTTATCAAAGACAAATGCACCGGTACCAATTGGGTCCTTAAAGAATTCAGCTGCAGTCTTGCCGCCGAAGTCTTTTGGCATTATTGAGTTGCTAAAGCAAGCCAAGTCCGCAAGCAATGGAGCCCATTGGAACTTTGTCTTGATTACAACTGTGTCTGTTGACGGGGCTTCAACGCTTCCAATTGCCTCGTTAATAAATCCCCAGCCTGTTCCAGCTGTTGCACGATCAAGTGAGAACTTAACGTCAGCGGCAGTCAATGGAGATCCATTGCTGAACTTAACGTCAGTACGAAGCTTGAATGTCCATGTGAGTCCATCTTTTGATGTTGTGTGGCTCTTAGCCAACCATGGCTCTACACCTTTACCGTCTTTCGTTCCACGGTATAGACCTTCAAAAACTTGCTGTTGAATAAACAGAGAGTCATTCTGTGCAAGGTCTGGATCGAATGTTGCAAAATCTTGAGAACGAACAAATATCAAATCACCAGTCGGTGACGCATTTGCTGATAGCGGAACTAGAACCGTTGCTGCAACAGTTAGCGCTGCAAAAAAAGCACCTAGCGTTTTCTTTCTTGAAACCATTTATGTTTCTCCATATCTCCATTGACATTAAAATCGTCAAACGATTAAAGCCAAAGTTCGACAGTTACCGCCTAGCGCTTTTGGGTGTGGCTAGGCTAGGGCAATACTGGCAAGTACGTAAAATCAATTTTCAATTTATATGTCACGTTTTGGTTACGGCCGCAGGCTAGAAGATGGGGCTAGAAGAGGGAGTGCCCGCCATCTATTGATAAACACTGTCCAGTAACCCAGTCACTTTCCTGACTTGTGAAAAACGAAACGCCATTTGCAATATCTTCTGCCTTACCCAAACGCCTTGTTGCAATCCCCGCCTTCAATTTCTCTTGGCCTTCAGCGCCATAACTTTCCCATTGGGCAATAGTTGAAGGATTTGAGAGAACAAATCCAGGCGCAATGCAGTTCACGGTAATTCCATACTGGCCAAGCTCATGAGCCATTTGTCTGGTGAAGCCGATTTGAGCAGCTTTTGCTGTCGCATATGCCTGAATCCCAGTCAGGCTCACGCTCCTACCAGCACCGGATGAGATATTGACGATTCGGCCCCAGCCGTTGCTTTTCATCCCTTTAATAACTGCGCGTGTGGATAGAAACGTTGTCTGCAAGTTCGCATCAAAAATCACTTTCCAGGCATCATCAGTGACTTCATCAAGTGGTTTATGCGTCTGTCCTACAACGCCACCTGCGCAATTAACCAGAATGTCCACTTGGCCGATTTTTTGAAAATACTCTTTTACAGCCTCAGGGTTAGAAAGATCGGCTTGATCGCGATCAACACCATGGACAGTATGTCCACTTTTGAGAAGGGACTCTGCTATCGCACTTCCCATACCGTGCGCTGTACCGGTGACTACTGCAACTCTTTTAATGTCCATACCTCAATGTAACCACTAATAATCTAAATGAGGAAGAGGGCTATGTATTTACAAAGTTAATCCCTACTGTTGCCTTATCTCTGAACTTGCCATGAGGTAAAGATGAAAAGGTGAATTTGATGCAATTAACAATTATTGGTGCAGGTGCAATCGGTGGCACCATCGGCGCTCACATGATTCGTGCTGGTCATGATGTTGTTTTTTGCGATGTCGATGCAGATCATGTGAAAGCAATCAATGAATTTGGGATTTCTATCGAAGGACCAGTAGAAAACTTCACTGTTAAAGCCAAGGCGATACTGCCTGCAGATCTACCTGCAAAACTCCACAATGTAGCTATCGCAGTTAAGAGTCACCACACTAAAAGTGCTGCGGAACTTCTTCGCGGTCGGCTTGCACCAGATGGATTTGTCGTGACCTTTCAAAATGGTCTAACTGCCAGTGATATCGCCAGCGTCGTAGGTGCCGAAAATATAATTGTTTCTTTTGTAAATTTTGGAGCAGATTACTTGGCTCCTGGAAAGATAATGCAGGGAAATATTGGGGCATTCCGCGTAGGTGAATTAGTTGGTAATGAAATTACCCCGCGCGTTAAAGAACTTGTGGCAGCGCTTCCTTACGCGCAAGCAACTGAAAATATACTCGGATTTCTTTGGGGCAAAGAAGCCTACGGAGCAATGCTTTATGCGGGTGCGACTTCCGACCTTTCAATTGCAGATCACCTCGAGGAACCAAAATATCGACCACTTATGTTGGCAATCGCTCGCGAAGTGCTGGCGCAAGCCCCAGTTAAGCCTGAAGGTTTCAATGGATTTGAACCAGATGACCTTGTCGCTTCACTTGATCGCCTCGTTGTATTTAATCGTGCATCAGCAAAGACGCATAGTGGTATTTATCGCGATTTAACGGTCCGCAAAAGAAAGACAGAAGTTAGCGACCTGCTTCGTGACCTAAAGGGGCCACTAACTAATTATGTTGGAGAAATTATCTACGCGATAGAACGCGGAGAGCGCATATGTGAAACGGCAAATTTAGATCTACTTGCAACTTATGAACGCGCACTTCGCCTGGGAGTGCCTCTTAACGCAATCTCCTCAATTCTTTCTGCTCCAGCGCGCGCTTCGACTGGGCCACTGCACGGAATGGCAATAGCGGTCAAAGATATTATTGATGTGAAGGGTCAACCTCGCGGCAATGGAAACCCTGCAGATATGAAATCAAAACCTGCAACTGAAGATGCACCAGTAATTAAATCACTTCGCGCATTAGGTGCGGATATTTTTGCAACTACTTCACTATTGGAATATGCCGCAGGCGCGACCCATCCCGATGTACCTGAAGCAATGAATCCATACAATTCAAAACGAACTGCTGGTGGTTCAAGTGGAGGTTCGGCATCTCTTGTTGGAGCCGGAGTTTGTTCGGCAGCTCTTGGCACGGATACCGGAGGTTCCATCCGGATTCCTGCGCATTACTGCGCCGTCGTTGGATTTAAACCTAGTTACAACTCGATTTCATTAAACGGTGTTACTCCATTATCTCCAACCTTTGATCACGTCGGACTTCTGACAAAAGATGTGGCCACCACGACTAGAGTTTTTTCAGCGCTCATGGGTAAAGCTGAGGATCAAACACAAACTCAAATTTCTGGTTTGAAAATTGGCATTATTGCATCGCACTTTGATTTACCAGAACTTGAAAAAGAGGTTGCGGATTCTGTCAAAGCCTCTTTGGAAAAACTGAAATCTCTTGGTGCATCGGTCGTTGAATTAGACGGTGCAGTCTTTTCTGAACTTGATAAAACTTTTGGAACAATGTTGCATTTTGAAGCCTGGCAAGTTCATGGTGCAAAAGTCACTTCAGACCCTGCTCATTTCGGGCCAGAAACTTTGAGACTGTTCCAAGCTGCAAAAGATATAACTAAGGAGCAATACAAGAGCGCATCTGATCGGTGCAATGAATTACTTCCATCTGCTGCAAAACTTTATGAATCTATTGATGTGCTAATTACTCCTGCTGCGCCATATGTTGCGCCAGCCACCACGCCTCCCATTGATACTCCGGCGGGAGCAGTGGAGGGCGTATACACAGGAATTTTTAATATCACTGGTGACCCTGCAATCGTGATTCCAAGTAGTTTAAATTCAGAAGGACTCCCTATTGGGATTCAATTAGCGACCATTAAAGGTAGTGACTTCCGTTTGCTATCTATCGCGAGAGCGGTTGAATCTGTACTGGATTTCAAATAAAAAATGCCGATCCCTAAGCCGCAAAGCTTAGGAATCGGCAAATTTTTCCCTTAATTAATCTGCTTACTTTGCTACTAAATGTGGAAGGTAGTCAGCGATAAATTTACGCTGAACCTCTTGAAATAAGTCATACTCTTCAAATTGCGGAGAGTGACCTGACTTCTCGAAAATAACCAAGCGAGAGTTCGGAATTCCATCGGCAATTATTTGCGCAGATGAAACCGGTGTAACCCAGTCAGTGCGGCCCACGGTCACCAGAGTTGGAGCCTGAATTTTGTGCAGTATCGGCTTCAAATCATAATTTGGTGAATTATGTGTAAAGCAATAGTTGTGAGCTTCATGGTGGTAGAAACCTGCTTCAACTCGGGCGGCTGATGTCACTGGATCGTATGTGAAATCGTAAAGTGGAATTAGTTCGGCCCAACAGGCTTTCAGATCTGCATCATCGCGAATTTGGCCTGTCCAATAACGATTGAAGTTATCCCAATTTATTTCTACGCGATCTTGATTTCGAGCATTTTCTTCAAGAGTTTTGAAATTATCTGAGTCTGCAGAGGTGTCACGCAGAAGAACTGCCTCTGTGTGTTCTGGATAGCGAACTGCATACTCAAGTGAAATAAATCCACCGTATGAACCGCCCGCAACAACAATCTTTTCAGCGCCAATCCATTTACGTAGACCATCAACATCTGCGGCCCATTGTTCGTGTGAATAAGGCCCAACGATTTCGCTATTGCCACAACCACGGGCATCAAAAGCGATTACTTGGAAAATATCTGCTAGCGGACCATATGTTGCTTTTGGCTCGGCAAGTGAACCTATTCCTCCACCGCCATGATGAGAGATCAAAACAGGCTTTCCTTCACCTTTACCAATTACCTCGACGTTTAATTTAGCGCCATTTATTTCGACGATCATCTTTACTCTCCCCTTAGTTTGCATACAAGAATTCTTATGTTCTTGGAGAGTAACTTGTTTAATCAATAAATATAAGGGACTACCGACCTTTAGATGCTCGCATTAAACGGTCACGGATCGCAAGCGCCAAGCCATCTCCTGTTGGCTCTGCAACAACAACTGAATTAAGACCTTTTGCATCAGCTTCGCGAAGTGCGGAATAGATTAAGCGTGCAAACTCTTCAGTGTTCTTTGGCGATGCTAAACGAATAACGCTTTCAGGCGTTTGTATCTCTGCAAGTGCGATGAAACCCTCACCTGATTTAGGCGTGCGATTTAGAAAGACTGACGCTCGTGGTGCGTAATGATTCTCAAGTGAACCACTCACGCGGATATCCGTTTCTGCCTTAGAAACCTTTAAATGAGTAGATTCTTCAACCATTTGAATTGTGATTGCACCAGGACGCAAGATCCGTGGGGAATCTGATGTGCAGTCGATGATGGTCGATTCAACGCCGACAGTAGACGGACCACCATCGAGAATCTGATCTTTCTCTTCTAGATATCCCCCAAGTTCCTCTTGAACCGCTTGGGCAGTTGTTGGCGAGACATGTCCAAAACGGTTAGCGCTCGGCGCCGCTATTCCTTTACCGCCTATTTTTTCAAAGGCAGATAAAAGAGCTAGCGCAACCGCATGATCCGGAACGCGCAGCCCAACAGTTGGCTGTCCCCCAGTTACAAAATCTTCGGCCAATATCGATCTCTTTAATACCAAAGTCATTGGACCAGGCCAGAAATCGCGCGCCAATGAAATTGCGTAACTTGGGACTTCGTCAGCCCAATCATTCAGTGATTGCATCGAATGAATATGAACGATTAGCGGATGATCGGCCGGGCGACCCTTAACTTTGTAAATGCGAGCAACTGCATCTGCATTTGTGGCATCTGCGCCAAGTCCATAAACCGTCTCGGTAGGCAGGGCAACTAAGCCACCGTCTTTAAGTAATTGGGCTGCCTGCGCCAGAGAATCAGCGGTGCAGTTAGATACGAATTCACCACTGCTCATGTGCGCAATTATCGCGCCTTTTTGCGAGAAGATAACCACATGGCCGCGCAAGTAAAGGTAATGCAGATAATCGCCCGCATGAATGTGGGTGGTCCTGCTGTGATCGTGGCCGAACTGATGCGCGGCTTAGATAAATCAGCCTTCGAGCAAATTTTGGTCACTGGTTACTGTGATGAAAATGAAGCTGACTATTTAGATACCGTGGCAACTGATATCAAGGCAACGCGCATTGCAGGGTTGGGGCGCTCGGTTTCTTTATTCGCGGATCTAAAAGCGTTCTTTGGTTTGGTCTCACTTATACGTAAATACAAACCTGATGTAATTCATACTCACACCGCCAAGGCTGGCGTCTTGGGTCGCTTGGCTTCTCTTTTGGCCGGCCGCGGCGCGGTTCGCGTTCACACTTTCCATGGACATTTACTTCATGGATATTTCAGCACTGCACTTACTAAATTAGTAATTTTGATTGAAAAATTCTTCGCCGCGCGAACCAGTGTTCTAATTGCAATTGGCACCAAGGTGCGAGATGACTTGATTGCTGCTGGCATCGGGCGTACTAATAAATATCGAGTTTTCTTTCCTGGACTTCCTGCGCCTAAAGCAATCGCGAAAGCTACTGCACAAAGTGCGCTGGGAATTAGTTCTGAGACCTTATACATAACATTCGTCGGTCGCTTAACCCAAATTAAACGCCCCGATCGTTTATTAGATGTTGCTGCAGAATGTAAGGCACGTTGCTTAGATCTGCGTTTTCTAGTTGCTGGTGAGGGTGAGCTCTTCGAAAGTTCAAAGGCGCGCTGCCAACGTGAGCAGTTAAACGTTACTTTCTTCGGCTGGCGCAGCGATATTTCTCAGATCTTTGCTGCAAGTGATATTGCAATTCTGACTTCTGATAACGAAGGCATTCCACTGACTTTAATTCAGGCAGCCCAAGCAGGTTTGCCGATTGTGGCAACCAACGTTGGATCCATTTCAGATATCGTCATAAATGAAAGTACTGGGTATTTGACTGAGGTTTCGGCACAGGCAATGGCTGATGCAATTGAAAAGTTAGTACGAGATGCCCAGTTGCGAAAGATGATGGGTGAGGCCGGAAAAGCTCGTGCAGCACAGTATTTCTCACTCGATCGCATGATTAAAGATCACTCCGATCTATACCGTTCACTATAAATCACATAGTTTTCACAGAACCATCACAGATGCCAATAACTAAATAGGAGATACTTAAGCCATGGATACAACACGTTTTCGCAAGATCGCAGCCATCTCAGTCGCTTTCACTCTGGTGGGAGGTGCAGCACTAGCTCTTCCAGCCAACGCAGCAACGACTGCCACGCGTTATGTGACAGTTAATTCTGAGGGAACTATCAAAGTAACCCCTGATGCGGTTCGCTTAAATGCCAACGTTTCAGTTGTTGCGGGGTCAAATAAAGATGCACTAGCAAAGACTTCAACTGCGGCTGCGGCAGTTCGTGCGGCGCTTACTAAGGCGGGAATTTTAAAAGGCGATATCGCAACCCAGAGCATCTCGGTTTATCCCGAATATAACTACACCCAAGATAAAGGTTCGGTTTTGATTGGTTACCGCGGATCACAAGGTTTCGTTGTAACAATTAAGAACGCTGAAAACGCGGGTGCAGTTGTCGATGCCGTTGTTGCCGCAGGCGGTGATGATCTGCAGATTCAAGGAGTTACTCCTTTCGTTCTTGATTCATCGGCTGCAACTGAATCTGCGCGCGCAAATGCAGTAAAGAACGCTAAAGCGAAGGCAACTTCATATGCCAAATTGTTAGGTGCAAAACTTGGTCGCGTAAATTACTTAGTAGAAAATTCAAGTCCAATTAGTTATCCACCTGTTATGGCGATGGCAAAGGCTGCTGAATCGGATGCAACTGTTGTTGATCTTGGTCAGCAAGATGTCACTGTTTCAATAACTATTCAGTGGGCACTTCTCTAAATCACCTTACTTTCCGCCATTCCTGGGCAGGTAACTAACCGATTTTGGTTAGCACCCCTCTAGAAGGTACGATTTGCGAGCCTCAAACGTCCCCATCGTCTAGGGGCCTAGGACATCGCCCTTTCACGGCGGTAACACGGGTTCGAATCCCGTTGGGGGCACGCAAGACCAGAGCAATCTGGAAGTAACGGCTTTAAGGTGACATAAGAGCCACTTATGTTTTCATTCTTTAAGGCCCGGTAGCGCAGTTGGTTAGCGCGCCGCCCTGTCACGGCGGAGGTCGCGGGTTCAAGTCCCGTCCGGGTCGCAAAAAGAAGAGAGTGTCCACACACTCTCTTCTTTTTAACTAAAATTTAGTAAAAATTTAATATTGGCTCGGTAGCTCAGTTGGTACGAGCGCGCGACTGAAAATCGTGAGGTCGACAGTTCGATCCTGTCCCGAGCCACAATCTGAAATTAATTTAAATTAAAAATTAACCGGCAGAACCTGAACCAGAAGGTCCTGCTTTACGTTGCACCTGAGGTGCTCCACCACTGCGTTGGCCGCCACGAATCTTGGAACCACCTTCTGCATGTGTCTGCGTTCCGGGTGCACCTTTTTTACCTTTTTTTGCTTCAAGCGCTGCGAGCATTCTCGCTTTTACATCATCGTTGTTAGCCATGTGATTAGTCTACCCCTCAGATGGAATTCGTAAGAAGTAAACCAACTTCAACAACCAAGCAGCAGCGCCTATTGCCATCAATTGATATCCGGCGGAATCAGGCCAGGTATATATGGAAAGCGCCAGCGCGCCATAGAACGCGGCTAAACCCCACAAAGTAAATGCGGTTAAGCGACGAGTAAGGCCAGCTCGCATTAAGCGATGCGACAAGTGATCGGTACCGCCCTGGAAAGGCGATATTCCACGATAAAGACGTGATGTGACTGCAACCGTCGTATCGAGAATTGGAACCGCCATCAACGCCAATGGAATAGCAAATGATTTGATTTGTGGAACAACGCCTGGGCTTAAACGAATTGTTAGTACAGAGATGATGATTCCTAGAAAGAGCGCACCAGCATCTCCCATATAAATCTTCGCTGGGGCGCGGTTCCACATAAGGAATCCCGCTGTGGCACCTGCAGTAACAATGGCCAATGCGCTAACTAATATTTGTTGGCGATCATAGGCAATAAAGAATAAGAAAAAGGTAATAACTGCAACCGTGCCAGCGGCGCCGCCATCTAAATTATCGAAGAAATTAATTGAGTTGCAGACACCAACAATCCATAAAACGGAGATCGCATAGTTTAAATATGTATTTCCGAAGGCAACACCCATCGTGTCGGTGGCGGTAAGGATCACAGCCACAATAACTCCGGTAAATGTCTGCGCAATTAAACGCGGCCATGGTTGCAAACCGCGTAAATCATCGACTAGCCCCATTGCTGAAATTGCCATCGCTGGAACTAAGACAAAACTTGCTAGCCGGAAAGTTTCCAGAGAAAAATCAACTGCTAAGAGTGAACCGTATGAAGCTCCGACAACGCCCAGTGCGATTGCGACTCCACCTAAATATGGCACCGGCGTCTTTTGAACTTTGCGCGCTAAATTTGGCGCATCGACTGCGCCAATATTCAAAGCCAATTTGCGCATAAGCGGCGTAATTGCACCAACAAAGATAAATGTGAGCGCGCCAAGAAGAAAGAATTGCAGTACTGAATATTCCATTAGTAAGTTACTTATTATCTGTCTTGAAATAATTGTTGCGCAGATCATCAATTTCAGATTTGCGGAAACGACGATGTCCACCAAGTGTGCGAATCGAAGTTAGCTTGCCGGCCTTGGCCCAGCGAGTAACCGTCTTCGGATCAACGCCAAAAAGATCGGCGACTTCTCGTGGAGTGAGCAAGATTTCTGCATCGGGCAGACGGTTCATGGCTCACCTTTTTCATCTATTTCAGTCGGGCAAATCAGATGTCCGATTTGTAACGAGTGTCGGAAGTATCCGCCAAAGTACGCGCAAATAGCAAGAGTTGCTCAGGGTTACGATGGATCAAATCGCAGATTCAAAGCCCTGCACGATGCGCCAACGGCTAACCAGCCGCTCATAACCCTGACCAGCCATCTGGCCATCGCCGGCGGCTAGCCCTGAAAGTGAAAGTAGAACATCTTCGACAGATGTGTCAGCTTCGATTCCTTCTTCTCCTGCCAAACGCAGTCCGTAATCTAAATAATTTGCCAAGCCGCCGTAATCCAACTCGACAAGTGATTTGTTATGGAACATATCTAGCCATTCGAGTAAGTGTTCGATTTCAGCTTCGACAGATCCTTCACCGAATGCGCTGCGCACTGTTTGATGTGCAACTTCGGTGCGTGCTTTGGCATCTGCGATGTTGGTGCGCAAGACACAAAAAAGTCCATCTTCATCTTCGCCACGGATGCGCTCTTGCGCCATAAAGAGTGAGAACCAGCGCGGTGGAATTACCCAATTTTCAGTCAATATATGTGGCACACGATCTTCCATTAAATCAACGCCCGCGGTAATTACATCTTCTAGAGATTGCGGTAAGAAAAATGGAGTAACCGATGATGGAAGTGAATCTTTAAAATCATCGAGGGCTGCCCAACAACGAGTTGCAGTCGACCAAGGAGAGATGTAACGAACCCCAT
Source organism: Actinomycetota bacterium (assembly GCA_009698815.1). Taxonomy (GTDB): domain Bacteria; phylum Actinomycetota; class Actinomycetes; order Nanopelagicales; family Nanopelagicaceae; genus Planktophila. The sequence goes on from WLPJ01000003.1 coordinate 112,758, forward strand.
CGATATCAAGAATGTGCGCGCCATCGGGACGACCTGCTGGTGGTTCGGGAAAGACTAAGCGGCGCAGCGCCAGTTCTTGTTCTTCACGTTTTGAATTTTCATTTGCGGCAACGCTCTGCCAACGCAAACGATCTGCCGGTTCAAATGCGGAAAGTGGTTCGTAGATACGAAGGGATGCAACGTACGGAGTTGGTCTCACGATAATTTAAGCATTGTTAGGCGAAAAATTTAGGCACGAGGGATGTAATTTCCCTCTGCAAATGGATCTTCATCATCGCCTGACTTATTTGATGAATCTTCACCATGGAGTTCTTTGGCAAGACGATCAAGATCCATCTCCTGAGAGTTGTACTTGAGATCTCTTGCTACTTTTGTCTGTTTAGCTTTTGCACGGCCGCGACCCATTGGGCGACCTCCTTACTAATTGCTGTTTTCGTCAAGACGCGTAGGTTATCGCGTCAGGTAGGTACCTTCCAAAGCAGCCGCTCCTGGGCCACTTTGAGCGTGAATTGAGCCTGCCACCCATGCCTTCATGCCGCGTGCCGCCAAGGATTTGATTGTCAGATCCGCAATCGATGGGTCAATTACCGCAACCATGCCGATGCCACAGTTCCAGGTTCGCTCCATGTCGTGTTGTGGAACGCCAGCAACTTCTGCCATAAATTTCATCTCGGCAGGTAGCGCCCAAGTTGTGCGGTCGTATTTGGCAATTAAGCCATCAGGAATTACTCGCGCAGTGTTATCGGCTAATCCACCACCGGTTATGTGAGAGAAGGTACGGATATTTTCTTGCTGCGCTCTTATCAGCGCTAAACAATCAAGTGAGTAAATTTCAGTTGGGGTAAGAAGTATTTCACCCAAGGTTTTATCAAAGCCTTCATATATTTTATGTAGGTCTAACTTTTGGGTAGCCAAGATATGTCGAACAAGTGAGTATCCGTTTGCATGAAAGCCACTTGCTGGCATTGCAATGATCACATCATCGTTTTTTACGCGATGCGAGCCAAGTTGATTATCAGCATCCACAACACCAGTTGCTGCCCCTGCAATATCGAATTCATCTTCTTTAAGTAGTCCAGGATGTTCGGCAGTTTCTCCACCAATTAAAGCGGTATTTGCTTTTACACATCCACGAGCAATTCCTTTTACGATATCTGCAATGCGTTCTGGGATTACTTTGCCTACTGCAATGTAATCGGTCATAAATAGCGGTTCTGCTCCACATACAACCAGATCATCTACGACCATGGCAACTAAGTCTTCACCGATGGTGTCGTAGATTCCCATCTGGCGAGCAATTTCAGTTTTAGTTCCAACCCCATCGGTGGAAGTTGCAAGTAAGGGTTTATTCATTTTCTTCAAAGCGCTGGCATCGAACAAGCCTGCAAAGCCACCGATGCCACCCATAACTTCTGGCCGCGTTGCCTTGGCGATTGAAGCCTTCATTAATTCGACGGCGCGATCTCCGGCATCGATATCAACGCCAGAATCTTTATATGTGCTCATGGCTTTTAGCCTTTTCGGTAATTTCTAAGCGCATCTTTCCTTCGGACATATCAGTTGGAACCGCAATGGGATAAGTGCCCGTAAAACAAGCGGTACAGAGCTTATCTTCGGCGATTGTGGTCGCTGCGATCAAGCCTTCCATCGAGACATAATTTAGTGAATCTGCGCCAATCGAGCGGCGGATTTCTTCAACCTCTAACCCGCTAGCAATTAATTCCGCGCGTGATGCAAAATCGATTCCATAATAGCAAGGCCATTCAACTGGTGGACTAGAAATACGAACGTGAATCTCGCGTGCACCAGCTTCGCGCAACATACGAACAATTGCACGTTGAGTATTTCCTCGGACAATCGAATCATCTACAACAATTATGCGCTTGCCCTCAATAATCTCGCGTAGCGGATTCAACTTTAAGCGAATGCCTAACTGACGGATAGTTTGTGAAGGCTGAATAAATGTTCGGCCAACGTATGAATTCTTGACTAAACCAAGCCCATAAGGAATTCCAGATTGTTGTGCATACCCAATTGCCGCTGGAGTTCCAGACTCTGGTACCGGAATGACAAGATCGGCTTCAACTGGTGCTTCAATCGCTAAACGCTTACCGATCCGTACCCGAGTTGCATGAACGCCTTGTCCGGCAATTGTCGTATCTGGTCGCGCTAAGTAAACATATTCAAAGATGCATCCCTTGGGATCAGGTTTTGCCCACATCTGTGATCGAATTCCATCTTCATTAATTGCTAGGAATTCGCCAGGTTCAACTTCGCGCACGAACGCGGCACCGACAATATCGAGCGCCGCCGTCTCGGATGCCACAACCCATCCACGGTCGAGTTTTCCAATAACAAGCGGGCGCACGCCATGACGATCGCGCGCGGCATATAAAGTTTTTTCATCCATAAAGACCAACGAGAAAGCACCTTCAAGTTTGGGCAGTACTGCAATTGCACTAGCTTCCACGTTCTTCTCATCTTGCAGTCCAATTAAGGCGGTCATAATTTCGGTATCAGTAGTTGCACCGCGATCGTTCTTGGCAGTGTTGCCTTCAAGTTTTTGAACCATCTCGGCTAAATCGCCAGTATTAGTCAGATTTCCATTGTGAGCTAAGGCCAAAGTGCCGTATTTAGTGGGTCTTAGCGTTGGTTGGGCGTTAACCCAAGTGCTTGATCCAGTTGTGCTGTAACGGCAATGCCCAATTGCTAAATCGCCAGTCAAACCAGCAAGATCGGTTTCAGTGAAAACTTGTGAAACTAAACCCATATCTTTGTAAATCAAAATTCGCTCGCCATCACTGGCCGCAATCCCTGCTGATTCTTGTCCACGATGTTGCAAGGCGTAGAGTCCGTAGAAAGTTAACTTGGCAACTTCTTCTTGCGGTGCCCAAACTCCAAAGACTCCACAAGCATCTTGCGGTGCTTTATCGTCATCTAAGACGTTGTGGTTTAGCAATCCATCAGGGCGGCGCGTCATGGCTTAATCCTAATCGGTAGAAGTTCAGTTAAATCTGCACGGGCACCAGATGCGTTAATGAGTCCTAGCGACATCGCATCAGCCCAAGTGCGTTCTCCATTTGCTAGCGCCAGCCAAGTATCGGCATCCATCTCGATGACATTAGCCGGAGTACCGCGCGTATGGGTTGGTCCGGCTCCACATTGCACAGCGGCATAAGGAGGAATACGAACTTCAATGGCGCGACCAGGCGAACGTTCCACAAGTACAGCCAGGGTCTGTTTCACCGCTTCTAATACTTTAGGATCGCGCATCTTTTATCCAAATAACTTCGGGAAAGTTTCGGTATGTGCGGTGCGTAATTCATTAAGTGGAATTACCGCGCCATTAATCACTAAATTATCGCCGCCAGTTGTACCAATTTTGACGATATCAATATCTTGTTTTTTAGCCAGCGCTAAGAGTTGTTCTAACTTTGCGGGGTCAATTGCGACAATTACACGTCCTGGTGATTCTGAAATCAGCGCAACTTCTATATTTGCGATTGTGATATCCGCACCAACGTTATGGCGAAGCACCATTTCAGTAAGGGATGCGCTAAGCCCACCTTGGCTTAGATCGTGTGCTGCTGTGAAAATCTGTGAAGTTCGGCCAGCCACAAGTAGTTCAATTAGGCGCATTTCACGCTGTAAATCAGCCACTGGTGCGCATCCACCGCGTTGTCCATGCATGTATGCCCATTCGCTGCCCGCGATATCATCGGCCGTTTCACCAAGTAAATAAAGTTCAAGGCCGGCACGATCAAAACTCATTGGCGTTCTAGTGCGCACATCATCAATTACTCCAAGGACGCCGATTACAGGTGTCGGCAAAATCGCAATGGCTCCAGTTTGATTATAGAAAGAAACATTTCCACCAGTTACTGGCAAGCCCATCTCTAAACAGCCATCAGCCAAACCTCTGACTGATTCTGCAAACTGCCACATAACCCCCGGATCTTCAGGTGAACCAAAGTTTAGGCAATTGGTGACCGCTAAAGGTATAGCACCTGCAGTTGCAATATTGCGCGCTGCTTCGGCGAGTGCCAACTTAGCACCTTCGTATGGGTTTAAGTAGGACCAGTTTGCGTTGGCATCAGTTGCAATTGCCACACCCAAATGTGTTTTCTCATCAATGCGAACCATTCCTGAATCATCAGGTTGCGATTGAATTGTATTTCCTTGAACATAACGATCGTATTGTGATGTAACCCAAGATTTATCCGCCAGGTTTGGAGTAGCGGCTAACTTAAGGACTGTAGATTTAATTTCACCTGCAGTGCTTGGCCGAGGAACAATTACTTTTTCGGCATTCACGCGATCTACATATTCGGGTTTAGCAAGTGGTCGGTTATAGACCGGTCCATCGTGTGCCACAGTGCGTGGCGGAACATCCACAATTAAATCTCCGTGCCAGGTAATCTCAAGTCGTTCGCCATCAGTTACTTCACCAATAACAGTTACGGTGACATCCCATTTCTTACAGATTTCCAAGAAGCGGTCGATGTGTTTTGGCTCAACGATGGCGCACATACGCTCTTGCGACTCAGACATCAAAATCTCTTCCGGCGACAAGGTGGCATCACGCAGCGGAACTCGGTCAAGTTCGACCTTCATGCCACCGCTTCCACCTGATGCAAGCTCGCTGGTTGCGCAAGATAAGCCTGCCCCGCCAAGGTCTTGGATGCCCACAACCAAATCTTCAGCAAAGATTTCTAGCGAACATTCGATCAAAACTTTTTCAACAAATGGATCCCCCACTTGTACTGCTGGACGTTTAGCTGGACCAGTTGAATCAAATGTTTCAGATGCCAGTACAGAAACACCACCAATACCATCGCCGCCAGTTTTAGCACCGTATAAGACAACTAAATTGCCCGCACCAGCTGCTTTGGCAAGTTTGATATCGCTATGTTTCATAACGCCAACGCAGAGCGCGTTAACTAGTGGATTTCCAATATAAGTTTCATCAAATACAACTTCGCCACCAATATTTGGTAGTCCCAAACAGTTTCCGTATCCACCAACTCCGGCGATGATTCCAGGCAAAACACGTCGCGTGTCTGCAGCATCGGCTGGACCAAAGCGCAATGGATCCATAACTGCAATTGGACGAGCGCCCATTGTCAAAATATCGCGCACGATTCCGCCAACACCGGTAGCTGCACCCTGATACGGCTCAATAAATGATGGGTGGTTATGAGATTCAATTTTAAATGTAACCGCATATCCCTGACCGACATCAACAACTCCGGCATTCTCACCAATACCAACTAGCAGCGCATCTGTTTTAACTGCCTTGTCGCCGAATTGCTTCAGGTGCACCTTCGATGATTTGTAAGAACAGTGTTCAGACCACATCACTGAGTACATTGCTAGTTCTGATGAAGTTGGGCGCCGTCCCAAAATTTCTTTGATGCGCGCATATTCATCGGGCTTTAGCCCAAGTTCGGCAAATGGCTGAACCGCATCTGGGTTTCTTTGGGCAATCGCAACAGTATCTAGCGCCAATTACTTCACCAAAGCTTTCAAAACTGAAGTGAAGAATCCCAAACCGTCAGCAGTCGGACCAGTTAAAGTATCAATCGCATGTTCTGGATGTGGCATTAAACCAACTACATTGCCGCGTGCATTTGTAATACCTGCAATTTTATTCCGTGATCCATTGGGATTTTTGCCTACATATCGCGCAATTATTCGCCCTTCCCCTTCAAGTGCAGCAAGAATGGCGTCATCACATTGAAAAGAGCCTTCGCCATTTTTTAGTGGAATAACAATTTCCTGACCAACTGAATAAGAAGAGGTCCAAGCCGTTTGGTTATTTGTGATCTCTAATTTTTGATCACGGCATAAGAAATGGAGTTCGTGGTTGCGAGTTAGCGCCCCTGGCAGCAAGTGAGCTTCACATAAAACTTGGAAGCCATTGCAAATACCGAGCAGCGGCATTCCTCCATTAGCAGCATCAATTATTTTTTCCATTACTGGTGCAAAACGTGAGATCGCACCACAGCGCAGATAATCACCATAGGAAAAGCCACCCGGCAAAATAACTGCGTCAACACCTTTTAGATCTGCGTCGTTGTGCCAGAGCGAGATTGCCATCGTGCCCGCATGAGTTGCAGCACGCGCAGCATCGCGATCATCTAGCGTTCCTGGAAAAGTTACGACGCCAATTTTCATTTACTTCTCAACTCTTACTGTGAAGGTTTCGATAACTGGATTAGCAAGTAGCGTCTCTGCTGCCTTGGCAACTTCAGCTAACTGTGCAGGTGTTGGCTCACCATCAACTTCTATTTCAAAACGCTTACCTTGACGCACGCTCTTGGCGAAAGTAAATCCCAGACGAGGCAAGGCGGCAGAGACTGCTACTCCTTGTGGGTCGAGAATTTCGGGCTTTAACATCACATCAACCACGATCTTTGCCATTTGCTTCTCTCTCTACTTATATTCTTACTAGAACTTCATACCTGTAATACGGAAATATGCTTCTTCATATCGCGCTGCAGTCTTTTCTACGATCTCTGCCGGCAATTCTGGTGGCGGGCTTTTCTTATCCCAGCCGCTATTCGTTAAGAAATCTCTAACGAATTGTTTATCAAATGAGCTTTGGGCGCTACCTGGTTGCCAGGTCGAGCTTTCCCAAAACCTTGAAGAATCTGGGGTTAGCACTTCATCCCCCAGGGTTATGACGCCTTTGGCATCGCGGCCAAATTCGAATTTAGTATCAGCCAAGATGATGCCGCGACTGCGGGCAAAATCAGCAGCCGTTTCATACAGGGAGAGCGTCAAATCGCGTAATTGCGCCGCATCATCGGCTCCCACGATTTTTATTGCCGACTCGAAATCAATATTTATATCGTGATCGCCAATTTTGGCCTTCGTTGCTGGCGTAAAGATGTTACCTGGCAACTGCGAGCCATCGACTAGACCAGATGGAAGTGAATTTCCACAGACTGCTTGATTTTCTTTGTATTCGTTAAGTCCACTGCCGGTCAAATAGCCACGTGCGACACATTCGATTTCAAACATATCTAGTGGCTTAACTATTACGGCGCGATCAATTACCTGTGTTGGCACATCATCACTAATGATGTGGTTGGGCACGATATCTTCGAGAAGTTCAAACCAAAAAAGTGAGAGCTGAGTCAAAATCGCACCTTTATTTGGAATCGTGGTTGGCAGTACCCAATCAAATGCGGATATGCGATCCGATGCCACTAATAAAATTTCGCCAGCACCATTGGTGTAAAGGTCTCGAACTTTTCCGGTGCGCAAGTGTTGCCAACCAGCAACAGTTGGTGCTGGCGGAGCGCCAGCTACACCGAAGCCACTCACCTGATGGAATGAGGTTTGTACTGCGCTGCGGCAGGATGCGCGGATGTAATCGCGTCAATGCGATCTACAACTCGAGCAATTTGTTGGCGAGCATCGCCTGTAAATTCAATTGGTTGGCTAATTAACGCATCTAGCGCTTTGCGATCTAGCGGCAAACGATCATCCGCAGCGAGTGAATCAAGCAGAGTATTTGCTTTGCCTTCGCGCATTAGCAGCGCTGCTTTAACTGCGTGTTCTTTGATCACTTCATGGGCAACTTCGCGGCCAACGCCGCCCTTTATAGATGCCATCAAAATCTTTGTTGTCGCTAGGAAAGGCAGATAACGATCTAGTTCTGCGGCAATTACTGCAGGGAAAGCACCAAATTCGCTAAGTACGGTAAGTGTTGTTTCAAGCAGGCCATCTATGGCGTAGAAAGCATCTGGCAGAGCAACGCGACGAACCACGCTGCAAGAAACATCGCCTTCGTTCCATTGATCGCCAGCAAGTTCTGAAACCATCGAGGCATAACCACGCAAGATCACGCTGAGGCCGTTAATACGTTCGCAGGAACGTGTATTCATCTTGTGAGGCATTGCAGATGAGCCAACTTGTCCGGCCTTAAAGCCTTCAGTTACAAGTTCGGCACCAGCCATTAAGCGAATTGAAGTCGCAAGTGATGACGGACTTGCTGCTAACTGAACCAGTGTTGTCACAACATCGTAATCAAATGATCGTGGGTAAATCTGGCCAGTTGAATCTAGTACACGATTAAAGCCAAGTTCATTTGCGATTTCTAGTTCTAGGCTGTGATGCGCCTTTGATGAACCAAGTAAATCAATTGAATCTTGTGAAGTTCCAACTGGTCCTTTGATGCCGCGCATCGGATAGCGATCTTGTAGCGAAACTAAACGCTCATATGCAAAGAGCAGCTCTTCGGCTGCGGATGCAAAGCGTTTTCCAAGCGTTGTGATTTGCGCGGGCACGTTATGTGAACGGCCAGCGATCGCCTGGTCTGAATATTGTGCGGCTTTTTCGCCAAGTTGTGCCAAAACCGCAACAACTTTGTCGTGCACAATCGCTAGACCATTTTTTATCTGCAGAGCCTCGATATTTTCGGTTAAGTCACGGCTAGTCATGCCCGCGTGAATTAATTCATGTCCTGCCAGAGCGTTGAATTCTTCAATTCTGGCTTTCACATCATGGCGGGTTAATTTCTCGCGAGCATCGATTGATGCCAGGTCAACTTTTTTAATTACCTTTTCGTAATCAGCAATTGCTGCATTTGAAATTGTGTGGCCAAATTTGTTCTGTGCACGGGCTACTGCCAGCCAGAGACGGCGTTCTGCAATTATTTTCTCTTCAGGTGCGAAGATGGCGCGCATTGCACTGGATGCATAACGATCAGCAAGGACGCTCACTGGCTTATTCTCCCCCATTTAATTGCCCTTCTCGGCGACCGACGCATTGAGCGCAATATCGCTGCGATAGAAAGATCCGGAAAGTTCAATCTGCGAGATCGCACGATAGGCACGATCGCGCGCTTGGGTTAGATCCGAGCCAATTCCGGTAACTGTCATAACTCGGCCGCCAGTTGAAACCAAGTTTTCTCCACTTTGCGAAGTTCCAGCATGGAAAATTTTAGTATCTGCGATCTTTGGAATGTTTGTTATTACCCCATTAACTTGTGGCGTATCTGGATAACCGGGAGCGGCCAATACAACAGTAACCGCACTGTCATCACGCCACTCGAGCACAGCATCATCTAAAGAGTCGGTTGCCGCTTTATATAAAAGCGTTGCTAGCGGAGTTTTAAGTCGAGGAATTAACACTTGAGTTTCGGGATCACCAAAGCGCGCATTAAATTCGATTACGCGAATTCCGTGATCTGTCAGCGCAAGCCCCGCATATAAAAGTCCGACGAACGGTGTTCCACGAGCTGCCATTTCAGCGATCATCGGCGCTAATACTTTTTCATAAGTTTCATCGACGATGTCATCTGGCGCCCATGGAAGAGGTGAATATGCACCCATGCCTCCAGTGTTGGGTCCCTTATCGAAATCGTAGGCGCGTTTAAAATCTTGCGCTGGTTCCATCGGCAAAATATTTCGTCCATCTGAAATTCCAAAGAGTGAAATCTCTGGACCGTTTAAGAATTCCTCTATTACAACTCGCTTACATGAGATGGCATGTTCTAAAGCAACTTGGCGATCATCTGTAACAACTACGCCTTTACCGGCCGCGAGTCCGTCGTCTTTTACAACATATGGGGCACCGAAAGAATCAAGTGCGTGTTCCATCTCAGATTGAGTTTGGCAAGTAAAACTTCGTGATGTTGGAACACCCGCATCGCGCATTACACCTTTTGCAAAATCTTTTGATCCTTCAAGTTGGGCAGCGGCTTTAGATGGGCCAAATGTGGCAATTCCGGCGGCGCGAAGTATGTCTGCAACGCCATTTACTAGTGGTACTTCAGGACCTACGACAACTAAATCAATGCTTAATGATTTTGCTAGTGAAAGAACTGCTTCATTATTGTTTACATCAAGTGCGTGATTGGTCGCTATTTGCGCGGTTCCGGGATTGCCGGGTGCACAATGCAATTCAGTACAAGCTGGATCTGCTTGGAGTCCTAGTGCAAGTGCGTGTTCACGACCGCCGCTTCCGACTAGGAGGATTTTCATGGGCTAGATGAAATCCTTTACAACAATTGTTTGGTCACGGCCAGGTCCGACTCCGATTGCACTCATCGGTGCCCCAGAAATCTTTTCCAAGAACGAAATGTAATCCTGGGCATTCTTCGGCAGGTCACTTAGCTTGCGCGCACCCGAAATATCTTCGTTCCATCCCGGCAAATATTCGTAAATTGGTTTTGCATGGTGGAAATCAGATTGCGAAGCGGGAAGTTCTTCGACTCGCTTGCCATCAATTTCATAGGCAACACATACTGGAATTTCTTTCCATCCAGTTAGTACATCTAACTTTGTTAGGAAGAAATCAGTAAGTCCGTTAACTCTGACTGCGTATCGCGCAATTGGTGCGTCATACCAACCACAACGTCGAGCGCGTCCAGTTGTTACACCGATTTCGCCACCGATAGTGCGCAACTTTTCACCATCTTCATCGAAGAGTTCGGTTGGAAATGGTCCTGAACCAACACGAGTTGTGTAGGCCTTGACGATTCCGATGACGCGATCAATCTTGGTTGGTCCGATTCCAGAACCTGTGCAAGCGCCACCTGCTGTTGGGTTTGAAGAAGTTACGAATGGATAGGTACCGTGATCGACATCGAGCAGCGTTCCTTGTGAACCTTCGAGCAGAACACGCTTGCCAGCTTTAAGCGCTTGATCAAGCAGCAAAACGGTATCTGCAACATATGGACGCAGGATTTCGGCATATGCCAAATATTCATCAAGCACTTCTTCAACTTCAATGTTCTTGCGATTAAAGACCTTTATAAGCACTTGGTTCTTATCGCGCAAGGCGCCTTCAATCTTTTGACGCAAGATTGATGGATCAAAGAGATCTTGAACTCGGATTCCGATGCGATTTATCTTGTCCGCATACGCTGGTCCAATTCCGCGACCAGTTGTACCAATCTTTGATTTACCTAAGAATCGCTCTGAAACTTTATCGATCGTGCGGTGATACGGCGTAATCAAATGCGCATTCGTTGAAATAACCAACTTTGAGCAATCAATACCGCGTTCCGTTAAGCCACGAATTTCCTCGAGCAATACACCTGGATCGATCACGACACCGTTACCGATAACCGGAACAACGTTAGGACTTAAAATTCCAGATGGAAGTAAGTGAAGTGCGTACTTCTGATCTCCGATAACCACGGTGTGGCCCGCATTGTTGCCGCCTTGATAGCGAACGACATAATCAACGCGGTCACCGAGAATATCTGTGGCTTTTCCCTTGCCTTCATCGCCCCATTGAGCTCCGAGCAAAACTAACGCTGGCATGGTGAAACCTTTCCGACGATTGGAATTAGTGAGTAATTACTTCTTTAGCGATGTGCCGGTTGAGCGAAGATCTTCGCAAGCATGTGCAACGCGAGCTGCCATTCCTGCTTCTGCAGCCTTGCCCCACGCACGTGGATCGTACGCTTTCTTATTTCCAACTTCGCCATCGATCTTTAGTACACCGTCGTAATTCTTAAACATGTGATCAACGATTGGGCGTGTAAATGCGTACTGAGTATCCGTATCGATATTCATCTTAATTACGCCGTAATCAAGTGAGTCGCGGATCTCGGAAAGTAGTGAGCCAGAACCACCGTGGAATACCAAGTCCATTGGCTTACTGCCTGCAGCAAGACCCTTCTTAGCAATAACTGCATCCTGCAAAGTCTGCAAAATCTTTGGTTGCAAGACCACATTGCCTGGCTTGTAAACGCCGTGCACGTTGCCGAATGTTGCAGCAACCATGTAACGACCGCGTTCTCCAAGGCCAAGAGTTTCAATTGTCATCAAAGCATCTTCAGGTGTTGAGTAAAGCTTGGCATCGTGTTTTGCTTCTACGCCATCTTCTTCGCCACCGACAACACCGATTTCGATTTCCAAAATTGTGCGAGCTGCAACTGACTTTGTAAGAAGTTCGTCAGCGATCTTCATATTTTCATTCATATCAACTGCTGAGCCATCCCACATATGTGAGTTAAAGAGAGGTGCTTGCCCGTTCTTAATGCGCTGAGCGCCAATTTCAAGAAGTGGACGCATGTAACCATCTAGCTTTTCTGCTGGGCAGTGATCGGTGTGGATTGCAATATTTACGTTGTAGTTCTTAGCAACTACGTGTGCGAACTCGGCGAGCGCTACTGCGCCATCGACCATGTTCTTAACAGTTGAACCGGATGCGTATTCCGCACCGCCCCAAGAAAATTGAATGATTCCATCTGATTCAGCTTCGGCGAAACCACGAATTGCTGCGATGATTGTGGAAGATGATGAAACGTTGATTGCGGGATATGCGAATGCGCCGGCTTTAGCGCGATCAAGCATTTCTGCATAAATTTCTGGGGTTGCAATGGCCATGATGACTCCAAATTATCTCGGGTGTAATCCCTGACCGAGCGCTTCATTGGGCCGAATTCAGGCTTACGTCATATCCAACCACCTTCGCGGACGGATGAAAAATCGCCATGCAGACTCGCGCACAGGCATGGCGATTTTCACCGTTTTTGGGGCAGCTTTGGCCGATTAGGGGTGGAGGGATTTCTGCAAGAAGGCGATCAAGGCAGCCAATAGAGCAGGGTTGGAGAGCAATTTGAGCAAGCCAGCGAGAAATGTGATGAGCATAATTTCCTTTCGATAGTTAGTGGTCCATATGAAGGCGGCGATCATCTCTCTTATCTGAGCCATCACAGTCAATAAACCTTCCCCCTGTTGATATTGACTAGTAATCTGCAGAGTTATGAGTGCAGAAAATATTGGCGATTCCATAGAAAACCTTTCGCGTGAGAGCCGGCAATTTCCGCCGAGCGCGCAGTTTGCAGGGCAAGCCAACGCCAAAGCTGATCTGTATGCACATGCAGATAAAGATCGCTTAGCGTTCTGGGAAGAACAAGCTCGCGAATTAACTTGGGAAAAGCCATGGGACCGCGTCTTGGAATGGAGCCCCCCATATGCAAAATGGTTTATCGGCGGAAAAATAAATGCATCCGTTAACGCGCTAGATCGCCACGTTGCAGCAGGTCGTGGTGAACGCGTGGCATTTCATTTCGAAGGTGAACCAGGTGATACTCGCACGATTACTTATTCACAGATGTTGGATGATGTTTCGCAAGCCGCACATGCCTTGACTGAACTTGGAATTAAATCAGGTGATCGCGTTGCAATTTATCTGCCGATGATTCCTGAGGCTGCGGTTGCGATGTTGGCATGCGCGCGCATCGGAGCCGTGCATTCTGTTGTATTCGGTGGCTTCTCTGCCGATGCACTGCTTTCGCGTATTCAAGATGCAGATGCAAAATTAGTTATTACAGCAGATGGTGGTTTCCGCAAAGGATCCGCCTTTGCTCTAAAGCCTGCAGTAGATGATGCCCTCAAGGGAAAACATAACGTCGCTAAAGTATTGGTTGTAAAGCGCACCGGACAAGAAACGGCTTGGAATTCTGATCGAGATATTTGGTGGCATGAAATTGTGGGACGTCAAAGTAAGTCACATACGCCCGAATTCTTCGAGAGTGAGCATCCGCTATTTATCCTCTATACCTCTGGCACGACCGCTAAACCAAAGGGAATTTTCCATACAACCGGTGGCTACTTAACTCAAGCGGCATACACACATCGTGTTATCTTTGATATCAAGCCTGCGACTGATAATTATTGGTGCACTGCAGATGTAGGCTGGATTACTGGCCATTCATACGTGGTTTATGGCCCGCTCATTAACGGTGCAACTCAAGTTATGTATGAAGGAACTCCGGATACTCCACACAAGGGACGTATCTTTGAAATCATTGCTAAATATGGCGTAACTATTTTGTATACAGCTCCAACTTTGATTCGTACTTGGATGAAATGGGGAGATGAATTTCCAAAAGCTCATAACTTATCTTCACTTCGTTTACTTGGTTCAGTTGGAGAGCCAATTAATCCAGAAGCATGGATGTGGTACCGCGAAGTCATTGGAGCAAATAATTGTCCGATCGTTGATACCTGGTGGCAGACTGAAACAGGTGCGATCATGATTTCACCGCTTCCTGGAGTAACTGCAACAAAACCAGGATCTGCTATGTCAACTATTCCTGGAATTAGCGCGAAGGTCGTCGATGATTCCGGTACTCCAGTTTCTAACGGACATGGTGGTTTCCTAATTTTGGATCAACCTTGGCCATCAATGCTGCGTGGTGTTTGGGGCGAAGATGAGAGATATAAAGAAACATATTGGTCTCGCTTTAAAGGAATTTACTTTGCAGGCGATGGCGCAAAGTTAGATGAGGAAGGCGCAATTTGGTTGATGGGTCGCGTCGATGATGTGATGAATGTTTCTGGCCACCGTATTTCAACAACTGAAGTTGAATCAGCGCTGGTTTCTCATGAAGCAGTTGCAGAAGCAGCAGTTGTTGGCGCTGCCGATGAATTAACTGGGCAGGGAATTGTCGCCTTTGTAATTTTGCGCGGCGGGATTCCAAATGCAGGCGGTGAGGAGTTAATTAAAGAGCTGCGCGCCCATGTAACTAAGGAAATTGGGGCGATCGCTCGCCCTCGTCAAATTATGGTTGTGGCCGAACTACCTAAGACGCGTAGTGGCAAGATTATGCGTCGTTTACTCAAAGATGTCGCTGAAAACCGAGCTGTTGGAGATGCAACCACTTTAGCTGACCCAAATGTAATGAAGTTGATTTCGGAAGGTTTAAATAGCGCTAAAGACGAAGATTAAGAAATTCTTCTTTAACCCAGTCATTAGCCTGCGTAATTAGCCCTGGAATATAAGGCTGAACTTTTCTCAATATCTGACTTTCACTGACTTGCGTCTGAACTAAGTTCCATGGTGACCAGAGCAAGACTGTGGCGATCAGATAAAGGATAATTATGGTTCTTACAATTTCAAGTACAGCTCCAGCCGCGGAATCTAAGAGCGCTAAGGGACCACGAACAACCGTAGAACGCAAGCCTTTCGCCAGCACACCACCTGCTAACGATCCAATAAATCCACCACCGATAATTGCAATAATTACAAAACCAATTCGCTTTATATCTAAAGCCCAATCATGTGAGTACTGCAGGGCGAAATAGATTCCTAGAACACCGCCTGCAACATATCCGATTAACTTAAAAATCGTACGAATGAAACCACTGCGGTAGCCCAATACCGCCGAAAAAACTAGGGCTGCGGCAATTATTATGTCGGTTAGCATTAAATTTTTATCCCTAAATACTTTTCGGTTAGTGCTATTAACTCAGCTTCAGATTTAATAATTCCAATTTTCTTGTATTGCACTTTTCCATCAGGAGCGATAAACCACGTAACGGGGACTCCCATTCCAAAATAGCCGCGCGTTTTAGCATCGCGATCATAATAATTTGGCCAAGTTATGCCGTTATTTATAATAAATCTTTTAGAGTTCTCGGGGGATGATTCCTCTACTGCTACACCAATCAAGGTCACTTTTTCTTTAGCTTTCGCGTAAAAACTGACGAAATCAGGAATTTCATCCAAACACGATGCGCACCAAGATCCCCAAACGTTAATAATCATCGGACCGCGTAAGGATTCCAGGGCAAGGCCTTTAGAACCATCAACACATTCGACGAGAGTTCCACTCGTTACCGATGAATCACTAGGGACGCTAGCGCAAGAAATTACTTCGCCTTTTTCGGCAACGCTTTGAGTTTGCGCACAACCCGATAGCAAGAGTGCCAAGACTAAGAATGTGGCCCGCTTCATCGGAAATCCTCATCGCTCTTTACTAATAATTTGGCTTTAACTTTATCGCTCTCGCCTATTCCAAAGGATGGACAGATATTTGCAACTGGGCATGCTCCGCAGGCAGGTTTACGGGAATGACAAATTCTTCTGCCATGCCAAATCATGCGTTGTGACAAGTTAGTCCATTCCTTTTGAGGGATTAACTCTCCCACTTCGAATTCCACTTTTACGGGATCTTGCGATGTTGTCCATTCAAAGCGACGCGATAGCCGACCAAAATGTGTATCTACGGTAATTCCCGGAATATCAAATGCGTGGCCCAGGACAACATTGGCGGTCTTGCGACCAACACCAGGCAAAGTAATTAACTCTTGCAAAGTCTCTGGAACTTCACCTTCAAAATCTTCAATGATTTTTATTGCTAGGCCTTGGATATGTCTAGCCTTAGCCCGAAAAAAACCAGTTGTATAAATCAAATCTTCAATATCTGCTAACGGTGCTTTGGCATAAGCCCGCACGTTTTTATATCGCTTAAACAGCGCCGGTGTAACTTGGTTAACTCGCTTATCCGTACATTGCGCAGATAAAACTGTGGCAATGGTTAACTCCAGCGGATTTGAAAAATCCAATTCGCAGCTCACATTGGGATATCTCTTGCTCAATATTCGATAAATGGCCCGTGCGTTCTTGCGAGTTTCGCTATCTGTTGCCATACGAGTAAACTACCGATGTGACCCCAGAAGAAGAAGTCGTACGCAGAGCCCCGCTCTTTACAGCCCTCGACGAAGAAGCCGCAGTCTCTTTGCGCTCATCGATGGATACGGTAAAGATCGCCAAGGGCGGAATCCTCTTTAAAGAGGGCGATGACGGCGAACATCTATATGTAATCATTGATGGCAAGCTAAAGCTCGGAACATCTAGCGGTGATGGTCGTGAAAACTTACTTTCTATTCTCGGTCCTGGCGAAATGTTTGGCGAACTCTCGCTCTTTGATCCAGGTCCGCGTACCTCAACTGCCACAGCAGTCACAGATGCGCGATTGCTTTCACTTAGCCATGAAAAAGTTATCCCTTGGCTTAAACAGAACCCAGAAGTTTCGCTACAACTCTTAGCTCGTTTGTCACAACGACTGCGCCGCACCAACGAAGCAGTAGGCGATCTTGTCTTCTCTGATGTTCCAGGTCGTGTAGCTAAAGCTTTAATCGACCTTGGTGATCGCTTTGGAAAGACAACTGCCGAAGGTTTGTTAGTTAACCATGATCTAACTCAGGAAGAGTTGGCGCAGTTAGTTGGCGCATCACGCGAGACAGTAAATAAAGCGCTTGCCGATTTTGCAGGTCGCGGATGGCTCAAACTTGATGGTCGTTCAGTGCTAATTACCGACGTCGAGCGTTTAAGTAAGCGTTCTCGCTAATTAAGCAACTTCAACGGTGAGTTCGATCTCGACCGGTGAATTCAAAGGAAGTTCTGCAACACCAACTGCGCTACGCGCGGCAATTCCAGCATCTCCCCAAATATGCATAAAGAGTTCAGAGGCTCCGTTGGCTACGAATGGCTGACTTGTAAAACCAGATGCTCCATTTACGTAACAAACTACGCGAACAACTTTAACAATTGAATCAACTGGTGCTACGAGTTCAACAGCAGCTAAACAGTTAAGTGCACATATTTCAGCAAGTTCTTTAGCGCGCTCTTGCGTAATCGCATCCCCAACTTTGCCAGTATCTGCCATTGCACCGTCTACCAGCGGAAGCTGTCCTGCAGTAAAGACTAGATTGCCAGTACGAGTTGCAGGGAGATAAGCGGCAACCGGCTTTGCAGCAACAGGAAGAGTTAAACCTTTTTCTGCCAACTTCGCGCGAACATCTACAGACATAACTATTTAACCTCTCGCTTCATGTAAGCAACAAGTTGTTCGCCGCCCGGTGCCGGAATAACGGTGACGAGTTCCCAACCATCAGAACCCCAAGTGTCAAGAATTTGTTTAGTTGCGTGTGAGAGAAGTGGAACTGTTGCATATTCGAATTTCATTAGTTTCCTCCGGCTAGTGCTGCTTTGACGAGTGATGAAACGAGTGAACCATCTGCTTTGCCAGCGATCTGCGGCTTAATTGCTCCCATAACTTTTCCCATATCGGCGGGGCCTGCAGCTCCAGTTGATGCAACTGCGGCGGCGATCAGTTTTTTAATATCATCTTCAGAGAGTTGTGCTGGTAAATATTTAGCGATTACTTCGCCTTCAGCCTTTTCTTCCGCAGCTTTTTCGGGGCGGTTGCCTTTAGCAAACTCCTCAGCAGCTTCGCGACGCTTTTTGGCTTCGCGCGATAAGACGGTAATGATTTCATCTTCGGAAAGCGTGCGCGCTTCTTTACCAGCTACTTCTTCATTTGTGATTGCAGTGAGCACCATGCGGATAGTGCTTGAAACAACCTTGTCACTGCTGCGAATTGCCTCGGTGAGGTCGCTCCTGAGTGTCTCTTTGAGTCCCACTAGTTTGGTGCTCCAATGCCTTGAATTGTTTGGGTGTATCTTCTCACGTAATGAGTTATCAACTTCGCCAGGCCCAGATGCCCATCTTGCCCGCAGGCCACGCACCAATTCGGGTTCTGCACTTTTCTGATCTGCATTTAACCCCAGCCCGCAAAACCGAGATCTCAGATATCAAATCATTTATTGATCTGGCCCCCGATTTAGTTGTCTCAACCGGTGATTTTTTGGCTCACCTGCAAGCTGTTCCCGTTGCCTTGGGCGCTCTTGATCAATTATTAAATCTGCCTGGTCTCTTTGTCTTTGGTTCTAATGATTATTACGCACCGAAGCCAAAGAACCCACTTAAATATTTACTACCGAGCCATGGCAAACGAATTCATGGTGCTGATCTACCTTGGCCTGATCTAGATAAAGGTCTGCAATCTCGTGGTTGGATAAATCTAAATCGTTCACGCGCCACAATCAAAATTAAGGACACAACGATCGAAACTCGCGGCACCGATGATGCGCATTTGGAATTCGATGATTACTCGCTCGTTGCGGGTATTCCTGGGCCTTGCGACATAGCTATCGGTGTTACCCACGCGCCATATTTAAGAATTCTCGAAGGCATGGCCAAAGATGGATTAGATGCCATCTTTGCTGGACACACACATGGCGGACAAGTTCGCTTGCCTCTGCCTGGTGGTTCGCGTGCGCTAACCACAAATTGTGATCTTCCAACTTGGCGGGCACGTGGCTTAACTAAATTTGGCAGCGAGCCTTACTTACATGTTTCTGCAGGAATGGGAACAAGCCCTTTTGCAAGAATTCGTGTTGCTAGTCCGCCAGAAGTAAGTTTGGTAACTCTTACTTCAGCGCCGCAATATCAGCGTCAACCATAAGTTCGGCTAACTCTTTCCAGTGAGTCTTGGCCTTCCAGCCTAAAGCTTTTTCCACCTTAGATGGGTCACCAATAAGTGCATCAACTTCTGTTGGGCGAATATATTTCTTATCCGTTTCAACATGGTCTTGCCAATTTAAACCAGCGCGTGAAAATGCTGCTTCCGCAAAGTCTTTAACTGTTGCACCGACTCCGGTAGCTACAACGTAATCAGATGGCTTATCTTGTTGCAGCATCAACCACATTGATTCAACATATTCTTTGGCATATCCCCAGTCGCGGACCGCAGTGAGATTTCCAAGAAAGACTTTCTCCTGCTTGCCAGCTTTAATTGCCGCAACTGCGCGCGTGATCTTGCGAGTTACGAAAGTTTCACCTCGACGTGGTGATTCGTGGTTGAACAAGATTCCGTTTGTGGCATGCATTCCATAACCATCGCGGTAATTAACTGTGCACCAGTAAGCCATTAGCTTCGCAGCGGCATATGGTGATTGCGGGCGGAACATAGAGAGTTCGTTCTGTGGTGGTGGGGTTGAACCATAGAGTTCAGAAGTTGATGCTTGATAGAAACGCGTATCAACATCGGCAGAGCGGATTGCTTCGAGTAAACCAACCGCACCGACTGCATCCACCTGACCGGTGTATTGCGGCATTGTAAACGAAACCTGCACATGAGATTGAGCGCCGAGGTTATAAACCTCAGTTGGTTTAATTTCGCGAATTAAGTTTGTTAAGCCAACGCCATCAATTAAATCTCCGTAGTGCAAGAAGAGCTTTGGGTTCTTGGCATGAGGATCTTCATAGATATGGTCGATACGAGATGTATTAAAAGTTGATGATCTACGAATAAGTCCGTGTACTTCATAACCCTTAGCTAGCAAGAATTCTGCAAGGTATGAACCATCTTGACCGGTAACACCAGTTATAAAAGCAACTTTTCTACTCATCGTCGGCTTACTCCCTTTGCAGTTGCATCGATGTACCACTCGATGGTTGAAGCGATTCCATCTTTCAGTGAGATCGCAGGCTCCCAACCTAGCGATTTAACCTTTGTAACATCAAGAACCTTGCGCGGTGTTCCATCCGGTTTTGATGAATCCCAGGCAATTTCTCCCTTAAATCCTGCTGCTTTTGCCACGAGTTCAGCCAACGCTTTAATTGTCAGATCTTCTCCACTGCCGATAT
This sequence comes from Actinomycetota bacterium, assembly GCA_009698815.1. Classification (GTDB taxonomy): domain Bacteria; phylum Actinomycetota; class Actinomycetes; order Nanopelagicales; family Nanopelagicaceae; genus Planktophila. The sequence goes on from WLPJ01000003.1 coordinate 133,008, forward strand.
TCATATGAACCACTGAATCATATTTTGCACCTGCGAGCACAACCGCATTTGCAAGATCGTCGACGTGTAGGAATTCACGCATCGGTGAACCAGTCCCCCATAGCGTTTCTTTGGCGCGACCTTCGGCTTGCGCTTCTACGAAACGGCGAATAAATGCTGGCAGAACATGTGATCCCTGAAGTTCAAAGTTATCGCGTGGACCATAAAGATTTGTTGGCATTAATGAAATCCACTTGCGACCATATTCTTTACGGAAAGATTTGATCAATTCGATACCTGCGATTTTGGCGATCGCATATGCCGAATTAGTTTCTTCAAGTGGGCCTGTAAGTAAATATTCTTCTTTAATTGGCTGTGCACAATCGCGTGGATAGATACAACTTGATCCTAAAAAGATAAATTTTTCAACATCTGCAGCATGTGCTGCTTCCATTAAGTTGCTTTGGATTCGTACGTTATCGGCTAAGAACTCAACAGGAAAAGCGTTATTGGCACCGATGCCGCCTACCTTTGCCGCAGCATCTACAACGATTGCAGGCTTAGCTTTCTTGAGAAATGCAACCGTTGCTTCGCGGTCCAGAAGATTGCACACGCTGCGATTGATGCCGATTACTTCTTCGCCAGCTTTTTCGTAGGCGCGGACAATAGCCGAACCGGCTAGACCCGTGGCACCTGCGACAACGATTGTCATGCGGTGGAGTCTACAGGCGAGGTGTTATGAAATTAGCGAGTGAATTCAGCAGCAACAAGCTCTGCAATTTGTGCAGTATTTAACGCTGCACCTTTACGCAAGTTATCTCCGCAGACAAATAAATCAATCGCCTTTGGATTATCCAGAGACTGGCGCACGCGCCCGACCCAAGTTGGATCAGTTCCTACAACATCAGCAGGTGTCGGAAATTCCTTCTTCTCTGGATTGTCATATAGGAGAACGCCTTCTGCTTTTTTAAGAGCAGATTGTGCAGCTTTACGTGTAACAACTTTTGAAAAGACGGCATGCACGGTAAGTGAATGAGTTGTAATAACTGGAACACGAACACAAGTAACTGCAACCTTGAGCTTTGGCATTCCCAGAATTTTCCGTGATTCATTACGAACCTTAAGTTCTTCGGATGAATAGCCCGCTTCTTTTAGCGATCCCGCCCAAGGAACAACATTCATTGCCAGTGGTGCTGGGAAGGGACCGAGATCCTTAATTACTTCTCGGAGATCTTTAGCAACAGATCCAAGGTTCTTACCAGCGACCTTTGAAATTTGGTCGTGCAGTGCATCGATTCCAGATTGTCCAGCCCCTGATGCTGCCTGATAAGAAGAGACCACAAGTTCTTTCAGGCCAAACTTCTTATCAAGTGCTCCCATAGCAACAATCATTGAAAGAGTTGTGCAATTTGGGTTAGAGATAATTCCCTTTGGACGATTCTTAATTTCCTTTGGATTTACTTCTGGCACAACCAATGGAACTTTTTTATCCATACGAAATGCACCGGAGTTATCGACTACGACTGCTCCGCGCTTAACAGCGATAGGTGCCCACTCGGCAGAGATTTCATCTGGAACATCAAACATTGCGATATCAATACCATCGAATGCTTCAGGTGAAAGTGCAACAACTGTTAGCTCTTCACCGCGGCATATTAATTTCTTGCCAGCACTGCGCGCAGATGCGATCAGGCGAATTTCACCATACACATTCTTACGCTTGCTTAAAATATCGAGCATGACTGTGCCAACTGCACCGGTTGCACCGACTACTGCAAGTGAGGGAAGTTTCTTTTTACTCTTTACTTTCTTAGTCATCGCCCTGATCCTCCGTAAATAACTGCTTCTACTTGATCAGCATCCAACCCAAATGCTGTGTGGGCGGCGCGAACACCATTTTCTAGGTCGCTTTCGCGGCAAATGATTGAAATTCGAATTTCTGAAGTTGAAATCATTTCAATATTTACTCCTGCTTCAGCCATTGCTGCAAAGAATGTGGCTGTCACACCAGGATGTGAGCGCATTCCTGCGCCAACAAGTGAAAGTTTGCCGATTGAATCATCGTATTGAATAGAGGCGAAACCGACTTCACCTTGGATACGTTTCAATACTGCAGTTGCGTTAGCGCCTTCTGCCTTCGGAACTGTAAATGAAATATCGGTAAGTCCGGTGGCGGCTGCAGAAACGTTTTGAACAATCATGTCGATATTGATATCGGCATCGGCAATTGCTTGAAAGATGCGGGCTGCGATACCAGTTCGATCCGGAACGCCAACGATAGTTACTTTTGCCTCGGTTTTATCGTGTGCGATTCCCGAGATGATGGCTTGCTCCATGTTTCCTCCTTCGGGATGGTTTTCAACCACCCAGGTTCCTTCGTTTGGTGAAAATGATGAACGTACATGAATTGGTAAGTTGTAACGACGTGCATATTCGACGCATCGCAAGTGCAGAACTTTTGCACCAGCTGCTGCGAGTTCTAACATTTCATCGTAGGTGACGGATTTTAATTTGCGCGCTGTTGGAACAACACGTGGGTCGGCGCTAAATACACCATCAACATCGGTATAAATCTCACAGACATCGGCATCGAGTGCTGCGGCGAGTGCAACTGCCGTTGTATCTGAGCCGCCGCGACCAAGAGTTGTGATGTCTTTTGTATCTTGCGAAATTCCTTGAAAGCCAGCAACGATTGCAATTGCGCCATCGGCGAGCGCTTCTTGAATTCGACCAGGTGTCACATCAATAATGCGAGCACGACCGTGGGCTGAATCTGTAATAACTCCGGCTTGTGAACCAGTAAATGAACGAGCTTCGTGACCCAGATTCGAAATTGCCATTGCAAGCAGTGCCATCGAAATTCGCTCGCCAGCAGTTAGCAACATATCTAGTTCGCGTCCGCCCGGGATTGGGGTGACGGCATTCGCCAAATCAATAAGTTCGTCAGTTGTATCGCCCATGGCGCTAACGACGACAACGACCTGGTTGCCATCTTTCTTCGCCGCCACGATGCGGGCAGCAACACGCTTCATGCCCTCGGCATCGGCCACCGAAGATCCGCCGTATTTCTGAACGATTAACCCCATGGGTCAATAGTGAAGCAATTTTCGCCTTCGAGCCACCTAATTATGAGAAATCTCATTAAATGAGATGTTACGCCATTCAGATAGTGAGACGTTTAGCCTTCTACGTTACGGCGGCCTTCAAATGCGCGGCCGAGCGTGACTTCATCTGCATATTCGAGGTCTCCGCCAACCGGCAGGCCACTGGCCAATCGAGAAACCTTTATGCCCAGAGGCTTAATCAGACGTGCCAAATAAGTTGCTGTTGCTTCACCTTCGAGGTTGGGATCGGTAGCCAGAATAACCTCGGTGATATTTGAATCAGCTAAACGAACCATTAATTCGCGAATACGCAGTTGATCTGGGCCAATGCCATCGATCGGACTGATTGCACCACCAAGCACGTGGTACTTGCCGCGGAATTCGCGAGTGCGCTCGATTGCGATTACATCTTTACTTTCTTCAACTACACAAATTTGCGCGGGATCGCGGCGGGGATCGCGGCAGATGCGACATTCGGTTTCTTCAGAGACGTTGCCACATTTATCACAGAATCTAACGCGTTCTTTAACGGTGCGAATTGCATCAACTAAGTTAAGGGCGGCATCGCCATCGCTTTGCAGAATGTGAAAAGCAATTCGTTGGGCACTCTTTGGTCCGATACCTGGCAAGCGACCAAGTGCGTCGATGAGATCTTGGATCGCACCTTCATACATGCCAGTGCTCATTAGCCCTTATTCTTTTCTTTAATTACTGTGGCACCAAGTTCGGCGGCAAGTAAAGCTGCGCCCGACAATAAATTCTTATCCGAAGGTGCTTCATCTTTTCGCACAGCGCGCGCTTCAGGTGTTGAAGTCATATCAATGGACGCGTCAACTACGACTTCGATCTTGCGATCAATCCCGACGATTTCGATAAATGCTTGGCGAAGAATTTCCTCTGATTCAGAGCGGACGAAAGAATCACGAGCGCCAGCGTTTACGATTCCAATAGTTATGAGCTTCTCATCCACTGCAACGATTTGTGCGGAGGCTGAAAGCAAAGACCACGTTAGGCGACGTCGCTTCTTTACGTTCTCGATTACGTCCGGCCACAAACGTCTTAGCCCAGCGATATCAAAAGACTTGGGAACAGAAGAAACTGTCTGACTTGGCGACTTGGGAAGTGCTTCTTCCTTCACAGAAACTGCTTGGCTTGGCGACTTGGGAACAGCTTCTTTAAAGTCGCCTCCGCCAACAGTTTCTTTTGAAGATTTTGTCGGTGGTTCAGATTTCGGTGCGGCTACAGGGGCGGGGGAAGTAACTGGGGCTGGGATGGTGATGTTTTCGACACGTTCTAAACGCTCGATGCGTGAAAGCATTCCGGCTTCGGTGTTGTCGCCACCTGGCAACAACATGCGACCACAGATCAGTTCAAGAATTAATCGTGGCGCAGTTGCACCGCGCATTTGAGTTAAACCTTCTGCTGCAATGTCGGCACATCGTGACAAATTGGCGGCGCCGATATTGGTCGCTTGGGTGCGCATGCGTTCGAGTTGATCATCAGGCAGCTCGCGCAAAATTGAATTGGCGTTCGTAGCCGCAAGTGCATCAACGATCATTAAATCGCGCAATCGTTCTAAAAAATCACCAGCAAATCTGCGGGGATCATGTCCTGATTCGATAACTCGGTCCACGGTTTTAAATAAGGTTGCACCATCGCGCGCGGCGAGTGCGTCAACGGCATCATCTAGAAGTGCACCATCAGTAAATCCAAGAAGTTGAATTGCTATTTCATAGCTAACTCCATCTGGGCCAGCACCAGCAAGAAGTTGTCCAAGTACTGAAAGCGCGTCACGAACTGATCCGCCGCTAGCGCGCACAACCAAAGGAATAACGCCTTTTGCAACGGTGGCGCCTTCCTCTTTGCAGATCTTTTCAAGATGCTCGCCCAAGATTCCGGGTGGAACAAGTCGGAATGGATAGTGGTGGGTACGGGAACGAATTGTTGAGATTAATTTTTCTGGTTCGGTTGTAGCAAAGATAAAAATTACGTGGGGAGGCGGTTCTTCAACAACCTTCAAAAGCGCGTTGGCAGCTCCTGGCCCAAGTTGGTGTGCCTCATCGATTATGTAAATTTTGTAACGGCTGTGTACTGGTGCAAAGAAAGCTTTATCGCGCAGATCGCGCGCATCGTCAACTAAACCATGTGTTGCCGCATCGAGTTCAATGACATCGAGTGAGCCCGGACCGTTTGCGACTAAATCTTTACAAGATTGGCAAAGTCCGCACGGAGTTGGGGTTGGACCTTTTTCGCAGTTAAGTGAGCGCGCCATGATGCGAGCGCTAGAAGTTTTTCCGCAACCGCGAGGCCCGCTAAATAAATATGCGTGATGTGTTTTTCCAGAAGTGAGTGCATTAGCAAGTGGAACAGTGACGTGATCTTGTCCGATTACATCTGCAAATACCGATGGACGATATTTTCTATACAACGCGAGTGTCATATTCACTCCTCTCTTCTGCGCAAGAATATTTACAACCTATTACAAATCACTGACCTGCACTATATAAAGGACCCCCCACGCACCCATTAGAGCGCGCCTACCCTTGCTGTATTCCTACCCTGGGGGAGTTCAGCGCGGTAATGCCGCGTGAGGGATCTGGCGTAAGGATAGTTGTTACACCTATACCCTTAGCCAGTCGGGAGCGATCCCGCCAGGAGGATTCGCATAGCGGCCGAGTGCGCA